>NZ_CABROP010000083.1:0-1968 GCF_902472605.1 uncultured Bacteroides sp. | reverse complement strand
GAGCATCTGACTGTTAATCAGAGGGTCGTTGGTTCAAGTCCAACCTGAAGAGCTTGAGAGTTCGTTTACCAAAAACGAACTTTTTTTATACCCTAAAACGAAACAATATGGACGATTCTTACTCGCGAACGTATTATTATTATTTTAACCACTTCCTGAAGGAGTGTCGTGAGTAGATTGTAGCTTACTCTGAAGATGCTCCTCCGGGCTTAAAACGAAGGAAAGGAGCAGAAACATGAGAAAGTATCTTTTTTGTGAAGCAGGTTTCGTAGAAAAAACGAGCTGGCAGCCCAACTGCTGGATTAATGTGGAATGTCCCGATGAGTCGGATTTCCGCTTCCTGCAAGATGAATTGAAAGTTCCCCGATCTTTCTTGAACGATATCGCCGATACGGACGAAAGGCCGCGTACAGATACGGAAGGCAACTGGCTGCTGACCATCTTGCGTATCCCCATGCAGACACCCGATTCGAAGGTGCCGTATGTCACAGTGCCCATCGGCATCATCACGAACAATGAACTGGTGATTTCGGTGTGCTACTACTCTACGGAGATGCTGCCCGACTTCATTGAACATACACAGCGCAAGGGCATCAACGTGCCCAACAAATATGAACTGATTCTGCGGCTGATTTACTCTTCGGCCGTGTGGTTCCTGAAATACCTGAAACAGATTAACAATGAGGTGAACTGTGCGGAAAAGGAACTGGAGCGAAGCATCCGTAACGAGGACTTGCTCCGGTTGATGAACCTGCAGAAGAGTCTGGTGTACTTTAACACGTCCATCCGTGGCAATGAGGTCATGATAGGCAAGCTGCAGAACATTTTCAATGAACAGGATTACCAGAACGCAGAACTGACCGACGACGTGCTCATCGAGCTGAAACAGGCTCACAACCAGGTGAACATCTACAGCGACATTCTCACAGGCACGATGGATGCCTTCGCGTCCATCATTTCCAACAACGTGAACACCATCATGAAACGCATGACCAGTCTCTCCATCATCCTGATGGTGCCTACGCTGATTGCCAGTTTCTACGGTATGAACGTGGATATTCACATCGAAGGCTTGCCCCATGCATTTGCCCTGATTGTCTGCTTTTCGATTCTCTTATCGGCAGCCGCATTCGTCATTTTCCGAAAAATCAAATGGTTCTAAGCTAAGATGAAGTACGGAGTTTCTTCCAATACCCTGTTGGTGACGGCTGGCGTGGTGTGGCTGGTGGCAGGCCTCAACATTCTGCAAATTGGCCTCTCCTGCTGGATTACGGACACGCACTACTGGCTCCTGAAGGTCTGTGAGGCCAGTCTGGTGTTCCTGCTGTTCTTCTGCATGGTTTTCCACAAGCTCTACCGCAAGCATACGCAGCGTATCACTTCGGGAAAGCGGGAAAGGCATTGTCCCTTCTCTTTCTTTGATGTGAAGGGGTGGATTGTCATGGCATTCATGATTGGGATGGGCGTCACCATCCGCAAGGCACATTTGTTGCCGGAAAGTTTCATCGCCGTATTCTATACCGGACTCTCTCTGGCACTCATTGCCACCGGAGGGCGTTTTATCCGGCTCTTCTGGAAAAGAAAACGGCTGAAATCATCCTAAAGAGGAACAGTCTCAAACGATACAATCGTACAGATGGAAACTTTAAAAACAAGAATCTCCTTCTTTAGCCTTGGCTTTCTAAACCTGAAGGCAAAAGAAGGAGATTTTTTATACAACAACTTATTGTTGGACTGTAAAACAGCTTATAAAGCCATTGCTCATCTGAACAATCGTACAATCAAATCGAAATTCGTATCCCGATAAGTCGCTTCCCAAGGAGTAGTATCTTGCGGATTATAGCGACTCTTCAATAATTCAGAGGCCTTTGCGGCATCTCCCTGATAAACCGCCTCACACCATTGAGCTAATTTAACGTGAGTTCGATATAAGAATAAATATAATTTATTGAAAAATAGGAACATAGC
>NZ_CABROP010000082.1:0-1981 GCF_902472605.1 uncultured Bacteroides sp. | reverse complement strand
GGCTCATAACCCAAAGGTCGTCTGTTCGAGTCAGGCCTCCGCAACTAAAAAGAGGTATCAACCTCAAACAAACAAGAAATAACATCGCGGAGTGGAGCAGTTGGTAGCTCGTTGGGCTCATAACCCAAAGGTCGTCTGTTCGAGTCAGGCCTCCGCAACCAATAGAGAAACCCAAAAGGTTTCTCTTTTTTTATGCCTCAATATACCCCAAAAAGGGTATTTCCACTTCTTAAACTTCCCCTTATCTTTGCCCCAAACAAAAAAGAATAACTATGGAACGAATCAAGAAACAACTTACAGAACTGATTGGGCATACCCCCTTACTGGAACTTTCTCATTTAGGAAAGGCGCATCAGGCACAAGCACGTATCATTGCTAAACTGGAATATTTCAACCCGGGAGGCAGCGTAAAAGACCGTATTGCACTGGCCATGATTGAAGACGCCGAAGAAAGAGGCATCCTGAAACCGGGCGCTGTCATCATTGAGCCGACCAGTGGAAACACAGGAGTCGGACTGGCTTGGGTAGCAGGCGTAAAAGGTTATAAAACCATTCTGACCATGCCTGAAACCATGAGTGTGGAACGACAAAACCTGCTGAAAGCCATGGGAGCCCAGCTGGTACTTACCCCAGGCAACAAAGGCATGCGCGGAGCCATCGAAAAAGCCAACGAATTGCGTGACAACACACCCGGGGCCGTCATCCTTCAACAATTTGAGAACCCTGCGAATCCTCGCACCCATATAACTACTACTGCCCAAGAAATTTGGGAAGACACTGACGGAAAAGTCGATGTATTCATTGCAGGAGTAGGAACAGGAGGAACTGTCAGCGGAGTAGGTGAAGGCTTGAAGCAACATAACCCCCACATTGAAATCATCGCCGTAGAACCGGATTCGTCGGCCGTACTCTCTGGCGACAAACCGGGTATGCACAAAATACAAGGTATCGGAGCTGGATTTATCCCCAAAACCTATAACCCGAAAGTGGTGGACAGAGTGATCCGTGTAGCTGACGATGACGCCATCCGTACAGGTCGTGAACTTTCTTTGAAAGAAGGATTACTGACAGGAATCTCTGCAGGTGCAACCACTTTTGCAGCTCTCCAAGTAGCCTCACAACCGGAATATGCCGGAAAAAATATCGTGGTTTTGCTACCGGATACTGGCGAACGCTATCTATCCACCGCCCTGTATGCTTTTGAAGAATATCCTCTTTAAGAAGCAGACATCAGATACAATATTCCACTGGATTCACAATGCCCGCACGAAGCGCATACCGAATCGCTTCGTGCGCATTGTTTACCTGCAACTTACGAAAAATGTTTTTCCGATGAGTGGCCACGGTATAGGCACTCAGAAAACGCTCTGCGGCAATCTCCTTCGTACTCTTCCCCAAAGCCATGGCACGCAGCACCTCTTTTTCCGTCTGCGTCAGCGGAAGAATTCTATCCGTCTCTTTCTTCCCATCTCCATCCAACAAATCCAACGCTTTCCGACAAACGAACTGACGACCACTACACACATTTTCCCAACATTGCTTGATTTCTTCCCATGCCGCATCCTTCATCAACACATGAAACACCGGTCCAGCCCACAACATTCTCTGCACAAAAGCCGTCCCAAGCTGGTCACTGAACAAAATAAAATTTGCTTTCGGGAAACGCTCATGCAACACCAACAGTTGCTCTGCCGTACAATCAAACAGCGTATAATCCAACACCACACAAGCTTCCGGAAACGCCTTCAGCGTTTCAGCCAAATGCCTCCAGTCGCTCACCTCCACATTTTTACACATCGGCAACAACTCAGAAGCAATAGCTTTCATACCGTAACGGGTGATAGTCTGATTATCGGCTAAAATCAATGTTTGCATATAGGAAGAGGAGTTAAAAAAAGAAAGCTCCGCAGTGTTGCGAAGCTTGAAGTGGGCGTTGACGGATTCGAACCGCCGACCCTCTGCTTGTAAGGCAGATGCTCTG
>NZ_CABROP010000081.1:0-2431 GCF_902472605.1 uncultured Bacteroides sp. | reverse complement strand
ATGCTGATTTGGATTATATCCACCTTTTTATTTAAAGAAAAAGAGCAGCCTTAATATAATTAAAGCTGCCCCACTGTCATTTTAAGAGAGTTCCAATATTAATTTTACGATGCTGATTCTTACATACGGTTCTTCTGACTTTCTCCGGCACCGGTACCTTTGTACTTGCTCTTGGCTGTATTGAATTTATAGCGTAGAGTCAAAGCGATACTGCGATGCACTTCCTGTTTTAGCATCATCACACGATTTCCACTGTACAAAACAGTTTTGGCAGCGCTGGAATTGAATAAATCATCAGCCTGAAGCCTGATACTCAGACGTTCATTAAAGAAGCTTTTATATAAACCCACATTAGCATACCAGCAGCCTTCAGATACATACGCATTTTCATTATCTCCAGGAGTATCTGCTCCAAAATCTATATCAAGACCAAAATCAGACGGCAAACTGAAGTGGTTACGGAACGAAAACGAACCTATAGGATTATTGAAATTATCTATGCCACCGGGGACATCTACCTTGTACCATTGCTGAAGCAACATAAGCGTAAGTTGAGGAGACCATATACCAATCGTAGGAGCAAGCGTCAAACTGGAATATAACTTATCTGAACTATATCTATTATAATAACTGAACAAAGAAATAGTTGGATCATCATCCGAATAAGCCTGACTTAGTTGAAGGATTGCATCACGACCGTGAATGTAACGCGTATTGAAATACAACCACTTGTATGAAGCATTAAACGAAAGCCTGTTTATAACAGAAGGCTTTAACAAAGGATTTCCGCTTTCATAAGTATAACGGTTGATATACGTTGTGTTACTACGGAGCATCCAGTACGATGGACGGTATATACTACCCGCATAGCTCAACTGCAACTGAATCTTACCGACAGGAAGAGAAAGTGAAACAGAAGGGAACACGTTATCGTATGTACGACTCTGTTCATCAATGCGCTTGTCTTCTTCGAAATAATCAGAAGCCAAGTGCTCATAGCGAACTCCGGCTCTTACTTGTAACTGACTTATACGGAAACCATATTCCGCAAAAAGGGCAAAACTATTCTCACGGATACGACTTTCGTCATCATCCAGAATTCCTTCTACATTCCGATAATTATTCAACCGGTTGGTGTAAGTGTATTCACCGCCAAGCGAGAAATTGCCTTTCCACAGCGGATGCTCGGCTACCAGCTTGGCAGCATACAGTGTATTTTTATCCAGACTCTCGCTGGTAACAGTCTGTTCTTTCCGTTCACCGTCTGCCGGAATAATTTCTTCCAGCATTTCCTGCGTTATCCTATTGTCCTGCCAAATCCCGTCGGCATTAAAGTCAATGTGCCAGTCGCCTACCTGTCCGTTATAATAAGTGTTCAGTGTATGACCGAAACTTTCATGATTCTGCCATCCGATGCTGCTGCTTTTCTCATAAGGCATATTATCTTGTGCCACATTGGTCTGCATATTAATTTCATCATGGAATTTCGGTGAACGGTCAAAATTATAGCGTATTCCCCACGAGTGATTTTCATTAAACTGATAATTGAGAGAGAGCATGGCAGACAGGTTCTGAATGTGCACCCGGTCGTTCAATTGGGATTCCTGTTTCCACGTACGGTCGAGAAAAGTTTCCTGTACGATGCGCTTGTTGTTTTCGCTTCGTCTGTCATTGCCTGAAAGCATACCCGACAAGTCAAAGCCTCCTTTACGATAGTTGAAATCAAATATATCACGCACTGTCCAGTCATAGCGATATTCGGTATAGAAACGGTTATCGAAACCAAAGCCTTCACCTTGCGGCTTTTTGGTCCGAATACGGATAACAGCGTTTACCGTCGCATCATAGCGTGAACCGGGATTGTTTACCACTTCCACGCTTTTGATGTTATCCGAAGAAAGCTGATTCAACTCGGAATTGTCTCGCACCTTACGACCGTTGATATAAATTTCCGGAGCACCAGCACCAAACACACGGACTTCTCCATCATCGGCTGATACCCCCGGAAGCTTGTTCAGTAAATCCTCTCCTGTTCCTGCTTTTTCAAGGATACTACCCTGCACGGTAGTCACTATAGCATCTCCTTTCAGTTGCATCTTGGGTAAGTCGGCTTTTACAACCACTTCACCCAGCAGTTGTGCATCCGAAGCAAGTTGGACGATACCAATATTAGCAGGAACCGTTGGTTTATATACTGTCTTATATCCGATAGAGGATATTTTTACAATCTGGTTTTGCGAGGTTGTCTCCAGCGTGAATGTTCCGTCCTCACCGCTGACGGTTCCACTCACAAACGCCGAATCAGGCAGTGACAGCAGCACTACATTGGCGTAAGGCAACGGCTGATTGTTTTCATCAATCAGCTTTCCGCTTACGGTCTGTGCGGACAAACTGACAGGTAGTATGATTCCTGTCAGCACAAACAAAAATA
>NZ_CABROP010000080.1:0-2509 GCF_902472605.1 uncultured Bacteroides sp. | reverse complement strand
CGAAACAGTCCTGTCCGAACGACAACGTGAAGTCTTGAATTTATATTTGGACGGTCATCCCGGCAAACTGACGACTAAGAATTGGGCAAAACGTGTAAAGGTATCACCAGATACAGCAGCCCGCGATATAAAAGATTTGGTAGAAAAGGGTATTCTGACACCTCAGCAGGGGCGGGTTCGTGACGTATTCTACGGAATCCGGTGCAGTGACTCTATCCTTGTCATCCCCATGCCTGAAGATGTATAATCGTTCATCATACAAGCATAAAGGCTGTGTGACATCGGTTTATCAAAACCGGCACACAGCCTTTATGCCTTTCTTTTATTTACTACTCATATATGCTTCCCGATAATTTTCCTGAAGCATTTTCTCTATATCACTCTCCCGGTAAAGTATCTTACCTCCCAACTGGTAATAGGATATTCTCCCTTCATTACGATAATCCTGAAGCGTGCGTCTGCTCAATTTCAATTGTGCCGACACTTCCTTGTCGGTCAGGTAGCGTTCGCCGCCCAGTACGAGACGGTTTCCTACTGTCAGATTCTCAATCAGACTCCGTTAAAGAGAAATACCTTTTAGAATTACCAGTTTATACCATCTCGTTGACATACATCAAGTATTCAGGCTTTTCATGAAAAATTATATGTTATACAACATTCCATATAACAAACAATGCGTACTTTTGTGTTGTAAAACATAAAAACAACTATAAAATGAGACTTATTATTAAATGCTTAATTAAGGGCCTGAGAATAATGGGCGACAACCAATTGCAGATTCTGAACAAATAACTGTTCACATTTGCCCATTTTGAACAGGGATAATAAGCAATAAAAAAGCAAAGAAATGAAACCGACCACCGGATACGACTTTACCACCATTCCGATGATTGGTATTTTTTTTGATATATGCATTTTTCTATGTTCAAACCGATAAGAAAGAGTCATTCTTTACTCATGTAACCCGATTTTAAATCCGATTAAAATCTTATTGTGTCTGGAATCGCTCAAAAAGGCCATTCTTTTCTCTTTCTCCATATCCTTATTTCTTAGCAGTTTCCGCCGCAAGCACATTTCGGCAATTCTTCCTTTCTGATTTCCGTGATGTAGAAACGGGCAAAAGCATTTCTGATTTCGTCACGTACACGGCGGAACTCCGAGTCGATGAACTCCGGCGTGCCTGTAGCATGTGACGGATCGTCAAAGCCGATGTGCATACGTTTGCCGACCTTTCCTGTGAAGGCAGGACAGCTTTCATTGGCGCCACCGCAAACGGTGATTACATAATCCCATTCCTGATCGAGATAAGTGTTGACGTGTGTAGGCACATGCGAGCTGATGTCTATTCCCACTTCTTTCATCACTTCCACAGCCTTGGCATTTATCTGGGCTGCCGGTTCGGTACCACCTGAATATACTTCTAAACTTTTGTCGAATGACTGCAAAAAGCCGTGAGCCATCTGGCTGCGGCAACTGTTTCCAGTACAAAGAATCAATACTTTCATTTATTCCGTTTTTTATTGGTTCGACTTAAAATAGGATGTTTCCAATTATTATCTTATCTACAGTACATAGTTAAACAGATAGCCCGACAGAATGATGAAGAACGCCACCGTTCCGAAGAATATGCCAATCAGTTTCCAGGTCATTACTTTCTTCAGCAGGGTGGCTTCCGGCAGGGAAAGGCCGACAACCGCCATCATGAAAGCTATTGCAGTTCCGATGGGAATACCTTTTGCCACAAACACCTCGATGACAGGCACGATGCCTGCGGCATTGGCATACATCGGTACGGCAAGAATCACAGACAGAGGCACGGCATACCAGTTGTCTTTCGACATGTATTGCTGGAAGAAGCCTTCCGGCACAAAACCATGCATGAAGGCACCGATACCGATACCAATCAGAATGTATATAAGTACACCGCTGACAATCTTCCAGGCATCACGGACAATGGTCGGGAGTCGTTTGATAAAGGTGGTACGGTTCTTTTCCCATTCATCGGCCTGGGCAGACGAATTGGCCTGTATCTGCTTTACCCAGTCGCTCAGATAAGGAGCCAGACGCATACGGCCGAGTACGATACCGCCTATCACTCCCAGCAGAATCCCGCTGATGACATAAATCAGTGTCACTTTCAGACCGAATGAACCGAGAAACATGGCCACAGCCACCTCATTCACCAGCGGGGAGGTAATCAGGAAGGCGAAGGTGACCCCTAAAGGGATGCCGCCTTTCACGAAGCCGATGAACAGCGGTATGGATGAACACGAACAGAACGGGGTGATGGCTCCGAAGAGTGACGCCAGCAAGTATTGCAACCCGTACATCTTGTGTGTGACGAGATAGTTCCGCAAACGCTCTATCGGAAAATAAGCGTTGACGATGCCCATCAACACACTGATGAAGAACAAAAGTATGAGAATTTTAATTGTATCATAAAAGAAGAAGTTTACGGCAACTCCTACCGGAGTGTCGGCACTCAGTCCGAAAAGGCCGTAAACAAGCC
>NZ_CABROP010000079.1:0-3570 GCF_902472605.1 uncultured Bacteroides sp. | reverse complement strand
TCGGCACTCCGGCTTCCAGCGTAATCAGCGAGGCGAAGGAGTGACGTGCCTGATGGAGTATAAAGTAAAAAGCAAGAGCTAACAAGATTGAACAGATAAATCGTAACGTGTTGGAAATAAGCAGATATTCATTATTTTGCTTAAAGTTGAAAAAGCAATGAAGCGCAGAATATTGAGCGGTTTCAGTTACCAAAACGTTAGCTGTCCAGTTACCTGAACAATATAGGTAACGGTGAGCAAATCAAGTAATCTGATACCGGATAATTTCTCGCTGATTTGCAATATTTTGCATATCAAAGAACGCTTATAAGAATTGTAGTTTTACAACAAAAAATGTAAGCGTATGAAGATTGAAAAATTCAAGGTGTTGCTTTACCTTAAAAGAAGCGGAACAGACAAGAACGGAAAAACTCCGATTATGGGCAGAATTACGGTAAACCGTAGTGTAGCGCAATTCAGTTGTAAACTGAATTGCAGTGAGAAACTTTGGAATCCGAGGGAAAGCCGGTTGAACGGCAAAAGTAAGGAAGCGGTGGAAACCAATGCCAAAATAGACAGGCTGCTTGTTTCCATACACAAAGCATTTGATACCCTTGCAGAACGGAAAACCGATTTCGATGCCGTTTCAGTAAAAAATCTGTTTCAAGGTGGAATGGACAGCCGCATGACTCTGCTCAAACTTTTTGACCGCCACATAGAAGAAGTCAAATCTCTTGTCGGTGTGGAATATTCATTACGAACGATACCCAATTACATTTATACGCGGCAACGACTTGCCGAATTCATATCCAGCCGTTATAAGGTTTCCGATCTTGCTTTCGGACAGTTGAACGAGCAGTTCATAAGGGAGTTTCAGGAATATGTGGTCATAAAGTGTGGACTAAGTGTTGAAACCGTACGCCATTATCTGGCTTTACTTAAACGGGTCTGTCGTATAGCCTTTAAGGAAGGACATTCTGACAAATATCATTTTGAACATTACACTTTGCCAAAGAAACTGGAGAAGCCACCGAGAGCATTGAGCCGTGAGGATTTTGAAAAACTCCGTGATTTGGAAATAGAGGAACACCGCTGGTCGCATATTACTACCAGAGATCTTTTTCTTTTCGCCTGTTATACCGGAACCTCTTATATTGATGTAGTGTCCATAACCGAAACAAACCTTGTAAAGGATGACAGCGGAGCTTTATGGCTGAAATACCAGCGAGGAAAGAACGGGAAATTATGCCGTGTCAAACTGCTTCCGGAAGCAATAGAGCTTATCGAAAAATACCGCAGCAAATCACGAAAGACACTGTTCCCACACATAGAACACGGTGCATTGATGTGGAACCTGTCCAGTCTGAAGGTTATGGCCGGAATAGACGGTCCGCTTACCTATCATATGGGACGGCACTCGTTTTCGACTCTGATCACACTCGAAAACGGTGTACCGATAGAAACGGTCAGCAGAATGCTGGGGCATTCAGACATTTCTACTACCCAGATTTATGCGCGGGTGACTCCGAAGAAACTTTTTGAAGACATGGATAAATATATAGAGGCTACCAAAGACTTGAAACTTGTACTCTGATAATAAGTATCACCAATAAAATAAATTATACGATTATGCGCAGCACATTTTCAATATTACCATACATAAACCGCAATAAAGTAAAGGCAGACGGTACCACATCCGTCATGTGCCGAATTTCCATAGACGGCAAGAGCAGTGTATTTTCCACAGGGATATATTGCCGTCCCGAGGACTGGAATACCGAAAAGGGGGAAATCAGGGAGCAAAGAGCGAACAACCGTTTGATTGAACTCCGCAACAAGTTGGAACAGACTTATGAAAAGTACTTGAAAACAAAAGGTGTTGTCAGTGCAGAACTGCTTAAAAATGAGATTACACAGGCCAATACAGTGCCGGAATACCTTCTTCAGGCCGGAGAAGAGGAACGTGAACGGCTCAGAGTCCGTTCAGTTGAAATCCGGTCTACCTCCAGTTACAGGCAGTCTAAAAGTACACAGGCTTACTTACGCGAATATCTGCTCACACTAAAAATGACGGATATAGCATTTGAGGACATTACGGAAGATTTCGGTTATGGTTTCAAACAGTTTGTCAAGTCAAAAGGCCGCAAGGCTTCTCATATAAATCATTGTATGACGTGGCTGAACAGGCTGATTTATATAGCTGTTGACAGGGAAATTTTACGCTTCAATCCGATAGCTGATGTTCCTTACGAAAAGAAGGAAGCCCCCAAGCTGAACCATATCAGCCGGAGCCAGCTGCAACTGATTATGGAACGTCCGATGCCCAACAAATGGCAGGAACTCACACGGCGTGTCTTTATCTTCTCTGCCTTCACTTCATTAGCATACGTGGATATGAAGGAACTTTATCCCCATCATATCGGCAAGACTGCTGAAGGAAGGCGTTATATCCGCATTAACCGCAAAAAAACCGGAGTTGAATCCTTTATACCACTTCATCCGGTTGCCGAGCAGATATTGGAACTTTATAATACCACGGATGATACGAAACCGGTATTTCCTCTTCCTAATCGGGATATGCTCTGGTATGCCGTTAATGAGATAGGGGTACTGGCAGGAGTCAAAGGAACACTCAGCCATCATCAGGCACGACATACGTTCGGAACATTGCTCCTTTCTGCCGGTGTTCCAATAGAGAGTATCAGTAAAATGATGGGGCATACAAATATCAAGACAACTCAGGTATATGCCAGGGTTACTGATGATAAGATCTCAGAAGATATGGACAAACTAATGGAGAAAAGAAAGAGCAGCAGTCAAACCGATAAAAAACAGACCAGTATATGAAAAGGGAACCAATAACAATCAATGAAAGTGGAAATATTATTATACAAACGATCAATCCTTCTGAAATTTGGATGAACGAGCCGGAACTGATTTCTTTCTTTAACGTAATTGCACCAACTTTCAGAGCAGCAGTCCGGACTGTTTATAAGAAAGGTACATTAAATCCGGGGTTAGTGGAAAAACGTATCAAACAGAAAGACGGTTGTTACGAGAATTTTTATAATGTGGAAATGATTTTTGCGCTGGCATTCCTATTGGATACTTATCCGGCAGACCGACTGCGAAAATATCTGATAACAAAAGCTGTAAAAGAAAATGCTGCTCCTTTTGTTTGTATTATTGGCAAAAATCATTCCTATCTGAAATGTTAAATTCCTGTCTTAAAAAGCAATAGCCGACAGTAGGCGGATAATTCCAGCCTGTCTGTCGGCTATTGTTATACACGCAGACTAAATACGGTTTACTTTGTATGCTTCCCGATAATTCTCCTGAAGCATTTTCTCAATATCACTCTCCCGGTAAAGGATTTTACCACCCAACTGGTAGTAGGATATTCTCCCTTCATTACGATAATCCTGAAGCGTACGTCTGCTCAGTTTTAATTGTGCCGACACTTCCTTGTCGGTCAGATAGCGTTCGCCGCCCAGCACGGGACGGTTTCCGACCGCCAGATTCTCGATCCCGACCAACATACGGTCAAGACTTCCCATGATACGGTGTACCCATTCTCTGCTGTCTGTTCTC
>NZ_CABROP010000078.1:0-3647 GCF_902472605.1 uncultured Bacteroides sp. | reverse complement strand
GAACCAAGAAAAACAGGACCAGAATCTGTTGTGTTACCATTACACCATAGCCCAATATCTAAAGAACGATTGTCGTTTTTTGTTTGACGCTGCAAAGGTACAACTTTTTTGGAACATGCAAAGCATTTGGCTCTTTTTTTCTTCTCAAAAACATATTTTTCCTCTTTTTACAGCTTCTTTCAAGCAAAAATTTTCTGATATACGGAAAACCAAGTATATTTGCCCTACACTAAAAAAACTTTATTTATAAATATAGGAATACGCAAAAGAATGAACGAAACAACAAACTTAATAGAAAAAATCATTGAAGGGATTCAAGAAAAAAAAGGAAAACAGATTGTCATTGTCAATTTAACTGAAATAGAAGATACCATCTGTAAATATTTTATCATTTGCCAAGGAAATTCACCGAGCCAGGTTTTATCCATCGTAGATTCTATCAAAGAACACGTGAGAAAAGAAACCGGAATCAAAGCATATGGCATAGACGGACAGCGAAATGCCCAATGGGTAGCAATGGATTACAGTGATGTCATTGTACATGTATTCCTACCGGAAGTACGGAATTTTTATAATTTGGAACACTTGTGGGCAGATGCCAAATTAACTCGTGTACCAGATTTAGACTAATAAAACAAGAAAATTATGAGCAATAATACAAATAATAAACCTAAACTCAATGTGCCACGTTTCAGCTTGACGTGGCTTTACATCATTATAGCCATGATTTTTGCCTTCCTTTACTTCTCGGGAGATGAAGGAAGCGCCTCAAAAGAAGTGAACTATACGGAATTCCAGGATATGGTCTCCAAAGGATATGCAGACAAAATCGTGGCTTACGACAATAATACTATAGAAATGTATATCAAGCCGGAGCACATTGTGGACGTATTCAAAAAAGATGCGACCAAAGTAGGAAGAAGTCCGGCCGTTAATGTACAGATTGGTTCCATGGAAGCATTGGACAAATTTCTGGACGAACAAACGAAGGCTGGAAATTTCACAGGCTCCATCCAATACGAAAAGAAAAGTGACTATTTCAGCCTGATTCTTTGGAATGTATTACCTTTTGTCGTGCTCATTGCCATCTGGATGTTTGCCATGCGACGCATGGGAGGCGGCGGAGGTGCCGGGGGCGCATCGAACGTATTCAACGTGGGCAGAAGCAAAGCACAGCTTTTTGAAAAAGGGACCAACCGCATCACCTTCAAGGACGTAGCCGGACAAGCAGCTGCCAAACAGGAGGTACAGGAAATCGTAGACTTCTTGAAACAACCGCAAAAATACACGGAACTGGGAGGTAAAATACCTAAAGGTGCCTTGCTGGTAGGCCCTCCGGGAACTGGAAAGACCTTGCTGGCCAAGGCTGTAGCTGGAGAAGCTGATGTACCGTTTTTCTCCATCTCCGGTTCTGACTTCGTGGAAATGTTCGTGGGTGTGGGTGCATCCCGCGTACGCGATTTGTTCCGTCAGGCCAAAGAAAAAGCTCCGTGCATCATTTTCATCGATGAAATTGATGCCGTAGGACGTGCCCGTGGAAAGAACCCAAGCATGGGAGGAAACGACGAACGTGAAAATACTTTGAACCAATTGCTGACAGAAATGGACGGATTTGGTTCCAACAGTGGAGTCATCATCCTGGCTGCTACCAACCGAGTAGATATCCTGGATAAGGCCTTGCTGCGTGCCGGCCGTTTCGACCGTCAGATTTATGTAGACCTGCCGGACTTGAACGAACGGAAAGAAGTATTTGGCGTACATTTGAGACCTCTGAAACTGGACGACACTGTAGACGTAGACCTGCTGGCCCGCCAGACTCCGGGATTCAGCGGAGCAGATATAGCCAATGTATGTAACGAAGCAGCCCTGATTGCCGCCCGTCACCAAAAGAAAAGCGTAGGAAAAGATGATTTCCTGGCTGCGATAGACCGTATCGTTGGCGGATTGGAAAAGAAGACAAAAGTAATGACGGCAGCCGAGAAACGGGCCATCGCCCTGCACGAAGCAGGTCATGCCACGATTTCCTGGTTCCTGGAACATGCCAATCCATTAATCAAGGTAACTATCGTACCGAGAGGACGTGCCTTGGGAGCTGCCTGGTATTTGCCAGAAGAACGGCAGATTACCACCAAGGAACAGATGCTGGATGAAATGTGTGCTACCTTGGGAGGACGTGCGGCCGAAGAACTCTTTATCGGACATATCTCTACCGGGGCCATGAACGACTTGGAGCGGGTGACCAAACAGGCATACGGTATGATTGCCTACGCAGGCATGAGCGACAAACTGCCGAACTTGTGCTACTATAACAGCAACGAAGACTACAGCTTCACCAAGCCGTACAGTGAACATACTGCCGAGCTCATTGACCAGGAAGTACAGAACATGATTAATGAACAATACAGCAGAGCCAAAGAATTGCTGAAGGAACACAGTGAAGGACATAACCAGCTGGCTCAGATGCTGATAGAGCGGGAAGTGATTTTTGCAGAGGACGTAGAACACATCTTCGGCAAACGTCCGTGGACTTCACGTTCAGAAGAAATCATGGCAGCCAACGAACAGGCTGAAGAAGCCAAACGTTTGGAGAATAAGTCACAGACCGCAGAATCTGCACCTGCAGAAAAGACCGAGGAAAAGCCAGAAGACAAACCTACTACTGACGAGCCTCAGCCCACTGCAGAAGAAAAATGAAAGAAAACTTATTTGCTAACACATAAAACAACGTGAAAAACAACTTTATCCAACGTGCTATCACAGGAGTAATTTTTGTAGGCGTCCTGGTAGGATGCATCCTATGGGACCCTATTTCTTTTACCCTGTTGTTCGCACTCATCAGTGCGTTGACCATACATGAATTCGGAACCATTGTCAGCAAGCAACCGGATGTGGAAATCAACAAACCCATCTGCATGCTGGCAGGTATATTCCTGTTCTTTGGTTTCGCTTATCTGGGTGTCATGCCAGGACAAACCGAGGTCTTGATACCGTATTTATTTCTGATCCTCTACCTGCTGGTCAGCGAACTCTATCTGAAAAAGAAGAATCCGCTGAACAACTGGGCGTATGCCATGATGAGCCAAGTGTATATTGCACTTTCGTTCGCCATGCTGAACGTACTGGCCTATCATTCTACGGGCGTTCCTTCCCCTAACAGTGTACAGTATAACCCGATACTGCCTTTATCCATCTTCATCTTTACTTGGATAAATGATACAGGAGCCTACTGTACTGGGATGTTGTTTGGGAAACATCGCTTATTTGAGAGAATCTCACCCAAAAAATCATGGGAAGGTTCGATTGGAGGAGGTATATTCAGTGTGATTGCGGCCGTAGTAATGGCTCATTTCTTTCCATTCATGTCATTGGGAGTATGGATTGGACTCGCTCTGACGGTAGTGGTTTTCGGTACGCTGGGTGACTTGACTGAATCACTGCTGAAGCGTACTTTGGGAATAAAAGATTCGGGAAACATTCTCCCGGGACACGGAGGTATGCTCGACCGCTTTGACAGCACGCTGATGGCGGTTCCAGCAGCAGTGGTATACCTATATATAATATCGTGTTTTTAAAAAGTCAACAATTTCTTTTTAGGGACATTCAGTAAATAGTATAAAATTAGCCAACTAATTCATACACAAAGTGTT
>NZ_CABROP010000077.1:0-3928 GCF_902472605.1 uncultured Bacteroides sp. | reverse complement strand
TCTATCGGATTGGTGTCAACTTCAGTGACGAGCTGCGGAACATTCAGGAAGTGAAAGTAGAAGCGCGATGAGTTTTTCCCCATCTTTCGCATACAGATAGACCTTCTTTTCTTTCTGGAGGGTCAGGCGTACGTTGTACCACCCATGGCGCACATTGAACTGGGTGGAGTCATAATGTACTGCTTGTACGATATCGTGTAAGACCAGCGTCTTCAGAAGAACGTGTGGAGTACGTATTTGCAGTATCTCCTTCCTTACGGCGTAATAAGTGCGACTATGCATCCAGCTGACGAGAATTCCGCTCAGCATATAGGATGAATAAGGATACAGGAAGTCTGCTTCCTCCTTAGGGGATTGGGTGATTAGGTTCAGGAGGAAATAGAATATCAGTCCTCCGAGGAACCACCACAGGATGATGTAGCCTCCATACATCCATCTGTTTTTAAGTCTGAAATTTTCCATCTTGTGTGGAGTGAGAAAGTATCATTTATTGTATAATGGCAAATATAAAAGAAGCAGGCGGAAAAGTGTTCCAATGCCTGTCTTTTTATTGTAAAATTAGTGTTTTTTTAGAGTGTGGTATAGCGTGGACTATCCTGTAACAATTTTCGCTATTTTTGTTGGTGCGAAGCAGGTCGATTCCAATATGAAGGAGAATCATAAGATTAAAAGAAGTTCATTTCTGTATCTCGGGTTTTCCTAAAATATGAATCAAGGGAAATCTTTCCGCAAGTACACCATGTCGGTAAGCTGTTTCCCGTCTTCATAAATAGGTTGGTCATAATTGTCTATGAAGAAGTCTTTCAGTCGATGTGAGATGCGAAAGCCGCAATGTTCGTAGAAAGAAAGAGCAGAAGGCGTATCTCCCGTACCGACATACATGACGGAACATTTCCCCTGATAGTATCTGAAGAGATAATCGATCAGTCGTTTCCCGTATCCTTTGCGTTGGGAAGAGGGATAAACGGCTATGTTTTTTATTTCGTAGATACTTCCTCCTTCACACGTAACCACAGAGATTGCCCTAAGACCATCATCATAGAGAGCAAACATCTCACCACGTTCCAGGTATTTGTCTATCATGCTTTCTTGCTCATCTGCCAACAACAGCAAATCCAAGAATTGTTTCTTGTTAGAAGTAATAAGTCTTATTTCCATGTTACTATTTTATAGCTCGGTACTTATTTTTATTTTTTTCAGCATGCACTCGTTTCGTTATAAATAGAAATTACTCAAAGTAGTAACTCTAATTTTATTATCAATTATTCATTTGATAGTCTCAAATATAACTCTAAAAATTGATTCATCGCTTTATAAGATGAATAAAATAATCTACAATCAATAGCTTTTTTCATTTTACGAGAATTGCCTCATCGAGGTTGGTAGTGCCAGTGTACTCTTGCTGGTGTGTTCGCATCTGAGATGCAGCGACTTGTCTGTAGTGTCTTGTACAGCTACTTTGTTGTGCCGCGGCAGTTCTTGTGGTTAATGTACCGCATTGGAAGAGGCAGTAAACGAGAGAGCTCGATTATTCAATACACAAAACCCCCGGTAAGATATCCCTCCGGAGGCTTTATTGTGTCAATCAATTCTTGTAAGTTCCAATGTTGATTGATACTGAGGTTTTATATCTATCAGATTCTATTTGAGTATCATTGGGTTTTTAGATATTTCTATCAAACTCCATGGTTGGATTGCAGTGCATAATCAATCCCTTTTGCGGTATCGTCTGGAAGGAATGAAAGCTTTACTTCGCGTGCTGACCGGTCTAAAATAAAAGGCTTAATTTTATGTTGCACGAATGCTTAAAATCAAAACTATGCCCAATCTGATAGCCGGTATAGTTTATGCCAATAGCCATCCATTTTGTCAATCTATAATCATATCCTGCCAAGACAGACAACGCATATCGCATGTAGCTTTTCTTTTGAGCATACATTTGCAGGCTGCAAAACAATCATACAGCTTTTACATTGAGAAAAGTAAGAATGATTATAAGCCAAATTTATATCCCACGGAAAGAGTCAGCGAGTGATAGTTGGCTCCAATCACGTCGTTCTTGCCTTCTTTGCCCAAGGAAAGGTCATATTGCAGCTTGGCATACCAGTGATGGGTTTCAATACCTATATTGGAAGATACACCCCAGTCAAAGCGGCGGGCCTCATCGTAAAGGTAGAGGTTGTCATTTCCCCAGGCATCCTTTCCATACACAAAACCGTCATAATACTGTTCATGCATTCCCGGAGCGTTTCCCTTCAGATAGTAAGGATTGCTGTCAAACTTGTTTTTCAGGCAGAAAGCCACATAGGGTCCCACGCCGAAAAACAGTTTGGTGTCCTTGTTCAGGTTCCATCTGAACTGGGCCATCACCGGTATCTGCAGGAAATGCCTTGTCTCCGACACGTTCTCTATCCATGTAGCCTCATCATCACTGTAGATTCCCCCGTTGGAAATGGAATATCCCCTGAAAGTGTAAAACAGACCCGATTCAATGCCGAAATGGCGGGTCAGATTGAAATCGGCGGCTACCCCGACTTTGGCAGAAGGTCTCCATTCCTGTCCCCATCCGTATCTCTGTACGGCAGAAATACCTGCTTCGGGAGCCAATGTCACATTTTGTGCGTACACTCCGCACACGCTTGCCATCAGTAGGCAAGCCAAAACTACTTTTTTCTTCATTGTCTTTCGTTTTAATTTATGCGTTACACATTCCGTTTTACGGTTGGATGATGTCTTCGGTACCGTTATCATCTCGTGGCAAAGGTATGGACAATATTATTACAATCATCATATTTTGCGTTTTTTAAAATCACATCTACATCGTTTTGCAAATCGTTTGTTTCTTGTTACAGGTTCAATCGGCTGTCTCTCTCTGGTCTCTGGATGTGGTGTGATGACTTTGACCGGTACCTGTGTACCGGTACCTGTGCTTTTCCCACAGATAAAAAAACGTGAAATTTTATGACCCTGATAATAATTATTATATTTGCAAAAACGTCCTGATATGAAGAATTACGATATTGACCGAATTTTAAGGCCCGCATTCAAATTGTTCTTGATGTATAATTACGAGAGTGTGTCGACGGCTAAACTTGAAGAAGAAACAGGTCTGACCAGAGGTGCTATTTTCTTCAAACATAAGAGCAAGGAAGCGCTGTTCAAGGCCGTGGTCGACAGGTATGTGTTGGAGTTCAAGCCGGGCTTTACGGAAGTGGACGACATGGACACCTTGAAAAGTTTTATTGATGCGTTTCTGGCAGATACCAGTAGACGAATGAACGAAATGTGCTTATTGGGAATACCCAATGTGCAAAGAGGCTATTTCAACCTGTTGTATCAAGCATTAAAATATTATCCGGAAGCAGACATTAAGATTCAAGCGATGTTTGGTGCAAGCTTAAAAATCTGGGAGGACATTCTACAGAAAGCAAAAGAATCCGGCGAAATCAAGCCGACTTGTGATGTGCATAAAACGGCATTGCAATTCAGGTATCTCTATTCTGGCATGGCTTTTGAAGATAGTTTCTCCAAAGGTTTGAATCTGGATTCGCTAAGAGATTTGTTTTATTCCCTGTATGACGAACTGAAAAATGAAAAGTAGGGTATGAGGGTTTTCTTCCATGGAACAGATAAGTGGAAAACGCCTTGAAGGAGTGAGGAATTCTTCAAGGCGTTTTCTATGTTTCCCACAAGAAAAACGTATGTTTCCCTGCCGGAAAACGTACGTTTCTGCTTCGGGAAACATACGTTTCCGGGAAGAGAGACGTACACATCAGAAGGATGTTTCCGGGAAAACGAAGAGGTGTCTGGCCAATTTCTTCCACAGCTTTGAAAAACCGTTTCTTTTTCGTATCTTTCAGGACAAGATTTTCCTTACAGTCAGATGCGTATGAAAAAGATGGTGCTGTGTATCCTGCTGTGGCTCGCC
>NZ_CABROP010000076.1:0-5116 GCF_902472605.1 uncultured Bacteroides sp. | reverse complement strand
AACACTTTGTGTATGAATTAGTTGGCTAATTTTATACTATTTACTGAATGTCCCTTGTATAACGCTTGATTTTAAAATTACAATAAAAAACCGGGTGAGAACTTGAAGGATTTCAAGGTTTCATCCGGTTTTTCTATATTGTGTATGACTGGTTGTTATTCTACCGCCAACGACTGTGTAGCCCAATTATAAGTCACGGTGTACACCGTGTTCTGTGCTACCGTTTCTCCATCCTCCGTTCCCCAGCTACCCGACTGTTCCTTTACTTCCCCATCCGAGTTGGTAATCGATAACTGATAATTGAAGGAATTCGAATAAGGGAAATAAGCCGTTTCTCCATTTTGCAGCGTGACAGACCGGCTCCCAGAGGTCACGGTAAAAGTATAACCTTGCAACCAGTCGCCCGTCACCGCCGTCAAATTCAAACAAACCGCGAAAGTACTCATAGGCACCTGCACCTTCACAGCAGTTGTAACGCCTTCTGTCACTACAAAAGACACCTCCTTATAATAGACTGGTTCTCCTTTAGTTTCATTGTCCCAAGTAGATTCCTCTCCATAGTTTGCACTATACGCTTTCAGCATATAATCGGTAGCCGGCTTCAATTCAATCTTATTTTGCATCTCTTCCAGGGTCAAAGTACGAACAAATTGCTCTCCTTTATACAAATCTACAGTCAAACTTTCATCCACCGCACGCGAAGCAACTTCCGTCTCCACTTGCGACTGCAATTCAATCCCTTCTACAGACAAATAACCTTTTCCTGAAGGAATCTTATTTTCCTGCTGACAGCTTGCCAGCAGGAAAATTCCCAATAAAATATATACTATATTCTTTTTCATCGTTCTTCTTTATTTGTCGTAAACCAAAGAAAATGAATCCAACCAAAACTGACTACCTATCAGATAAGCATTTGTATATCCATCCCAGAAAGATGCATCCCTGAATTTATCCTCCAAATGATCTTTATCTTCTTTTATGCCAGACTTAAAAACAACTCGAATATGAGTTATCGGAAGATGTTTAAATTCATCATGATATTTCACTTCAATAGAGCTCGTCCTATAACTGCTCACTGCTTCTCCAGAAGTAAGCTTTGCATCACCTATCACAGTCTCAATACCATTTGATATATTAACCAAAGCAATTTCTACCAAATATTCATCTCCATTATATGGAGATGCTTTATAAGTAAAATTCAAAGATGTAGGTCGTATTGAAGCCGCCTTTGCATAAATAGTATCATTGGAAGCCTCATAATCACCCACGCAAACTAAGCCTGCAGATACATGATTAATCACACTTCCAGACTTATTTCCAAAATCACAGGTATTTCCGGCTCCCCATCCTATAGTCATAAGATGTGCAACCGTACTTCCATTATCGCTTATGGGTAATGTACTTGATTTAGAAACATAAAATGCATTTACGCCATCTGAATGACAAGTCAATGAGTTTCTAGTTCCAATCCATCCGCCATTAAAAGTATATAAAGGATTATCGTTTTTAGGATAAGTTGTGCTATACCCCTCATCCAAAGTTGAATTTGGAATAGATAATGCCTCATAAGTTTTTACCTCCGTAGCCTCACTATTAATCACGCCACGATAAACTCCACGAACATAATAGGTGCCTCCTGGCTGTAAATCTGCTTTACGTAAATCATCACCTAAATCCGTCCAACCTGTTTCACCATCCACACTAAATTGATAGGTCATTTTCTGGCTTAACAATTCATAATCTCCAGCTTCTACCTCTTCAGCGGCCAAAGGATTCATTGTAAATTCCTTTGTCCAAATATTTCCCGGATATACACTCACATGGAAAATCGGTTTGTTGCACTTCAAAGTGTACACTCTGTTGGCCGCTTGGTCTTCACTCGCCCAGCGATTATTGGCTTTTACATCCACTTCAATGGTAGAAGAAACCGTATTTCCAGCGTCTGTCATCAACTGAGGAATCAAAGAGGAAAAATCAAGGCTTCCTGTTGTCGCACCGATTTCCGGCAAGGCAATGCCCAAAGCTGTTTCCACAGCTGCCTTATCGTCTGCATTTGACAACAAATATTCCTTGTCCGCTTCCAATCCTGCAAATTTTGCATCTGTAGAATTGAATTTCAGCTTGATATCCTGTAAGGGAGAAGACAACTTCAAATTAATGACGGCTGATTTTTTCTCCGTTTCTGCAAAAGAAAGTTCATTGTTCACGAAACCTTCCGATTCCAGTTTAGGCTTCGGCATAAACTCCATAGGCAATGTTTCGGTGACAGATACTTTAGATACCTCCACCTTTTCCACTGAAATGCCGACACCCGATGAGGTTGTTCCATCCGTACCCAGCGTAATTTTCACATGTGTTTTAGCTGGTATTTTAAAAAAAGGAGAACCTTCAGGTTCCGGTATATCATACGATACTTCCTGACCGGTTCCCGCCAAATGCCCGTGGAAAACCAGTTTTACAGAAGAACCCGCCTTAAAATAAGCGCTCTCCACTCCTGTAGAATCAATCTCGACAGACTGGTCGCCTACAAAAACCGTCACCGAATAGTCTTCATAGGCTTTTTTCAAACTTTCTTCATTATAGTTTACCGAAAGCAATGCATTAGCCACCACACACGAAATAGTGGCCGAAGTCATCTGTCCGGTCACCACTTGCTGATTCTCCAACGTACCCACATAATAAGGAGCATCCAATGCAATGACCGGATCGTCTCCATAAGTGGCCGTCAGATTGTATGTACCTTCTTTCACCAAGACCGATTCCGCACATTTTCCAACATAAGCCACTTTATTTGTAGACGCATCTACCACACGCAAGCGAAACATAGATGCTACTGGCTTCTCCAATTCAGTAGGAGCCGTACGCGAATAGGCTTGATTTCCTTCGTCTGTCAAAGTAATCTGGAAACCTGTCTGAGCAGAGGAGCGAAAATCGTCTTCCTGCTGACAGCCTCCCAGCCACATTCCACACAACAATAACAAAAGGCTACTAAACCATTTCATATTTTTATCTCTTCCTTTATTCATAACTCAATTCAAATTCATCTACCCACAATGTGCTACCGTCACCTACCTGACCAATGACCTTCTTACCGTTTGCATCAAACTCCCCTCCATATTTGCTGGAAGTAGCCACAATCGTAATCTTGGCAGGCTTAGAGATTGTATCCGTATAGTTAATGTCAAACTCAAATTTCTGGTATTCCGTTACCGTCTCACTGCCCGTAAACTCTCCATAAGCAATTTCCTTATCGGCAGAATTCCACAGCCGCAAGTAAATTTGACATTGGTCATTCTTCAAATTTCCCGGAACCGTCCCATTGTAAGTAATAGGCATGGATTTGTACTTATAATATCCGCTTAACTTCGTGGGACGTGCCCCCGAATACGGGCGTCCAAAAGAAGGACTTGATTCGGGTGTCCCCATATTCGTCTTATAAGTACCTATAAAAAGATTACCCGCAGCTGCTCCTACCAAGAGAATATCTCCATACGTATATAATTTGGCAGAAGTTCCACGATACGCATCACTTCCTGTCACAGGTACCGTACTCGATTCCTTATAAATGGTCACTCCTTCATTTCCGGTCGCCCAATAGGCCTGTGCATCATCCAAATTGTTGGCCACTGGATTCGGATACCACGTTTTTCCGCTCTGCGTCCACGTATCAAAATTCATATTCGGAATCGTCACGATAGTTTCGGTCTGAAAAGAGAGTGCTTCTCCTGCACTTCCATCCGCCAGCGCACGTACCTCATAATTGGTGCCATTGGTCAGTCCGGTCAGCGTGGCCGAATACGACCGTGTTCCGGTGGTTGTTATGGAAGCTGCGTCCAACGCAGTCCATTCCTCTTCTCCCTGTACACGATACTCTACCGATAAGGTAGTACCCGCACGAAAACTGCCGCTTATATAAGCTTTCGTAGCCCATGCATTCACGCTTTCCACCGAAGCTGGTACGGAAGACTTCTGCACATCCACCGTCCAGTCACAAATGTATCGTCCATTCCGATACGCCTGAAACACACGGGGACGAGTAAAGTCCGTGATGGTATCGGGCGAAGGAATCAATTTGGTTTTCGAGCCTTCCAGGTTCAGTTTATTGATTTTAATATTCCGGTAATCCGCATCCTCCGTCACATAGATAATGGCCACATGGGTATTCAAGTCCAGCAAAGGAGCCGTGCCCGATTGATCCTCCACTTCTATCGTACGTTCAATGTTCTGTTTTACCGTAATCTTCCACCAATAATCCTGATAGGTTTTCAGCAAGACATCCACCGGATTGGTAAAGTCGATTGCCGTATTGGCATTGGCCGGCAATTCATCCAAAGAAGAAAAGCTGAAATCAGGGAAACCGGAAGGCTTGATACAGGCCGTTGAATCCGGATAAATCAAAGCTTCTGCATTAGCCACCAATTTTGTAATCGGCAAACTGTCTATAAAAGCATCTTCACCAATGGTCAGTTCAATGGTGCGTGCCTGATTATTGAACACGGCTTCTCCCTGCATCCCTTCCACTTGGATTTCCTGAATCACTCCTTCAATATATGGATAAGGGATGTCATTCTCAATACAAGAAGACAAGTTCAGTAACAAGAAAGAAATAAAACTATATTTCAAGGCTTTTACAAGCATAATCTGTCAATTTAAAAATAGGAACAAATACCGATGTTTATCGAAAAAATATTAATCTTAAAGTCCGCTGAACTCTGACGGTACGAACCACGTTCTACCTGATTGGTTACCTGTTCCGCCCACTTGAATTTCAGTCCCACTACATTGATGGACACTTCCACCGCCATGTTGTTGGTCACAAAAGCCGTCAAGCCCGGAGCCGCACCAATCTGCAAACTGTGTGTGGTCTGATAGGTTCCTGTCGCTTTCTGATCGACTCCATCCAACGTCTTTCCTTCACCATAACCATAAGTCAGGCGCAGTTCATTAAAGAAACCGAAAACCTTGCTGTTTCCCAGTCCCATATACGTCCGCAAGAAACCGGAAGCTGTATATTCATGTTCCAGATACTTGTAATCACTGATGTCGAACGACAAATCGTCTCCCAAATCAAGATTGATATTTCCTATATCCGCATACGTACGATTATAGTTCAGAC
>NZ_CABROP010000075.1:0-5965 GCF_902472605.1 uncultured Bacteroides sp. | reverse complement strand
TTATCTTTGGGATATATTGCTTGATTCCCTAAGATACAAAAAATTAGGGAGACGGGCAAGTCCTGACTGAGCGAAGTTGGGGCTTGCCCGATTTTTTTTTACAGACACAAAAAAGGCCATCTCAAATTATATTTCAATTTGAGACAGCCTCATTTCGTTTTACAATGACAAACTATGTTTATCCAAACAATTTTCCGAATAAGCTTTGCTTCTTTTTCTTTTCTTGCTTTCTCTTTTCTACAGCTTCTCCCAGTTTTTCATCGAGTACGTCTTCCACCAGATCGTCCAATTTGATGCGGTAGTGGATAATGCGGTAGATACTGTTCCAATCAAGCAGTCCTCCCACATTGCGGTCATCAATGAAAACATCCGCTTTCAGCTTTCGAGAAGAATGTGGATATTCCGTTTGTTCCTCTGGATAGTTTGAATTTATGGCATAGAATTCCAGTCCCCGTTGGCGGCAGAATTCTACCGCTTCATTGAGCAACTCATCCTCTCTTACCGACCAGAGAATGATTCGGTGCCCTTCCTTTTGCAGCATTTTTAAGGTGTTTATGGCAAAAGGAATTTCTTTGCCGATTTCTGGATATCGGTGTTCTACAATCGTTCCGTCAAAATCAACCGCTATAATCATATTGTGTTGGATGTCTTAGTATGCATTCTTTTCGCCGTGCAGGGCGTTGGCTACGGTCTTGTAGATGATGAACAAGTCCAGTCCGAAGCTCCAGTGCTCGATGTACCAGATATCGCCTCTCACGCGGCCTTCCATGTCCTTCAGTTCCTTCGTTTCTCCGCGGTAGCCCGTTACCTGGCTCCAGCCCGTGATACCCGGTTTCACGAAATGCCGTACCATGTACTTGTTGATGAGCTTCGAGTACTCTTCCGTATGCTTCAGCATGTGCGGACGCGGTCCCACGATACTCATATCCCCTTTCAGTACGTTGATGAACTGCGGCAGCTCGTCGATGTTCGTCTTTCGCATGATGTTTCCCCAGCGGGTCTTGCGCGGGTCATCTTTGGTGGCCTGCAAGGTATCGGCCTGGGCGTTCACCTTCATGCTGCGGAATTTGTAGCAGTAGAATTCCTTGTCGTTCAGCCCGTTTCGTTTCTGCTTGAAGAACACCGGTCCCGGCATGGTCAGTTTCGTGATAATGGTCACGATGAGCAGAATGAACGGGAACAGCGTACACAGGAAGAGCAGCGAGAACACAATGTCGAACGTCCGTTTCAGGATCTGGTTGCCGATTTGGTCCAACGGGTCCTCTCGCAGGCTCAGGTACGGCACGCTTCCCAACATGTTGAAATACATCCGTCTGTGCAGGTATGTACGGATGTTCGGCACGCTGTAGAAATGCGCCAAGTGGTTTTCGCAATAATCAATGATCGGGCGGATAATGTCGTGCTCCTTCGAAGGCAGACAGCAGAAAAGATAATGGTTCTTTCCGTTCTTCTCCAGGTAGTTGATGACCTCTGTCGGAGCGCCTAAATACGGACATTCTTTGGGAAAGTTCGGATTCGGCTGGAAGTCAAAATACCCGTTCACCCGGTAACCCGCCCAGGCTTGGTCCGTCAGTTCGTGATACAGTTCCAAGTTGTTGTCTGCACTTCCCACCAGTACCACGTACCGTATGTTCCGGCCTTTCTCACGGTATCTCTTCAATATTGTACGCAGGATAATCCGGAAGTTACCGATGCAGAAAAATAAGATGCCTAAATACGACAGGTAGAAGTACGACCAGACATCCATGAAGTTTCCTACCTCCAGCACCACTCCCGAGAGGACGATAAACATCACCATGGTCTTGAATACCCGGGTCACTATCTGGTAGGTATAGATTTTTCGTTTGTAAAGAATGACCCCGATTTGCCGGGAAGAAATAAAGTAGCAGAGCATGATGGTTACCAGAACCTGGTAGTGGGGGACATTTAGGATTTTATCCCATGAAGTATCTTTTATCAGTTCAAAGAAAAGATAAAAGAGCCCTCCCGCCAGTAAAGTTTCGCAACATGTCACGAAAATGCTTACCCAATCATTATATGAATCATACTTTGTTTTCATATTGTTTAGTTAGTTTAAGGATGTAGTGTGTAAATTAAGACCTTTTTTTCCTCTTTTCCAACTGTCGGAATGAAAATTTTTTGGATATTCTTAGAATTTCGTAAGTTCCAGGCGGGCATAGTCCGATTCCAGCGTCATCTTCTTTCCGTTGCACTTCACAATGTCGAACACCGTTTCCTGCTGGTTGTCAATGCCAAAGTGCTTCAGCTGTTCCACGGGCGCATTCTCTCCGCTGTCGCCCGTCGACTTTCTTACTTTGAAATCCTTCACCACCAGCTGCGTTTCGTTATTCCGATACTCCGTCCGTCCGATGTAGGCTCCATAGCCTTTGCTGCCTTGCTTCTCGGCCACTTCCGTCACCATGCGTGTAATGCTGTAGTACAGCCGCTCGCATGTTACGGTTTCCCCTGTTTCCGTCACGGTGAACTGGTTCAGTATCCAGAGCCCTTCCACGTCCGAGTTGATGGGCGCTTTCTTACATCCGCTCAAAGAGGTGACCATTCCGAGGACCACCATAATTATATACATCCATTTTTTCATTTTCCCAGTCCTCCTGTCTTTCTGATTGTAATCATTCCTCCTGTACTGTTCCCCAAATAATTTCCCCGGTCCATTCCCAAGGTCGCGCTCACGCTCCATCCTTTGGTCCATTGGGGCAGGTAGGTCACTTCTGCCATGCTGCTGAATTGTTTTCGTACTTTATCCAGCGGACTGGAGTATCGTCCCCAGTGCCGTGCATACGAAGCGATGACTCTCCATTTCCATTCGCCCGAAGGCTGGCCGGAGATACCCACATGCTGTGCCTTCATCCGGTTGCTTTTGAAGGTGATGCTTCCATCTGCGTTATAGGCCGGTCCTGCCAAGAGCGGATTGCCGATGCCCTGACCGTAGTGCTGCCATGCCTTGTAGATGTAGTTGTTGTAGTAATCGTCTCCGCCGCTCATCTGCAGGTCCGAGAACGAGCCCCAGAAACCGTCATACAGAATCGGTCCCGAAGAGTCCTTGGTGCTGATGCCTTCCCACAGCACGGCTGATACCCATTTGTTTTTCGGCAGATACAATTCGATGCCCAGCTGTCCATCCTTCCATCGTCCGTACTCCCAGAACATCTGCGAGTGGTCCTCAAAGTAATGGTCCAGCGTGGCCCGGATTTTCCAGTCGCCCCAGTAATAGTTCAGGGCAAAGTTCCAGCTTCCCAACATGTTTCCTTCCACATTCACCTGTTCGCCTGCCGGCGTGTCGCTGCCTCCCGCTGTCGGGAAGAAAGCATGCCAGTACGCTTTCACTCCGTCGGGCATGTCCACTGTCAACTGGGAAGTTCCGTCCGCCAGTTTCAGGTATTGGTCGCCGCCGAACTGGGTCGCCATGAACAGGCCGAATTCAAATTCCACGGGCAGTTTCTCTTTGTTCCCCAAGCGGAACATCAATGATTTGCTGTGATACAATGCGTTCTTGGTATAGGTCTGGTTCACCCTACAGAAATCCTTCTGCCAGTAGCTGTCGGTAAAGCTTCCGTAGGCCAGATGCCCTTTGAAGGCTACCCAGTTCCGTGTGCCCGGAATGGACAGGTAATCCTTGATTTCCGCCCTTACTTGTGGAATCGGCCGCATGTTCGGTCCTTCCGCCATCCATCCGCTGGTCAGTTCACTGTTCTTTTCCAAAGGGAATCCCATGCGTTCCTTGCTTCCGATACTCAGGGTCAGCATCTTCCACGAGATATCCGCATATGCCTGTTGCACCCAGAAGTCCGATGTCTGTTTCACTCCTCCTGCCAAGTCCAGTCCGGCATCTATCCGCCATCCCCTGCGCAGCGATCGGTGCCATTCCAGTCCGGCCCGCAGGTAGCCGCTGTTCGGTTTCTCACTCTCCATGCCGAACCGGTTGGCCGTCAGCCAGAGTGGGGCATACGTGCCCGACGACACTGTCCCCGACATTTCCACGCGGTATTGGAAGTCCTTGGCACCCTCTTGTGCCAATGCCGGCGTAGCCAGAAGCAAAAGTATAAATGCTTTTGATAAATTCATACCTGATTTAAGTTTTAGGGACAAAGTTAGGAAAGAAAGCCGTAAAAAGCATACTTTCGGTTTGAAATTTTTACATTGTGTGCGTGCTTTGTATGGTTAGACATCTTTTTTTGCTAAAAAACACTTACATTTAGGCCAGACTTTAATTCTTTTACATGAAAAACATCAGGTGGATACTTATCTGGTTGCCTTGGATGAACCTGCTGGCACAAAACTTTTCTTTCCAGCAGAACCAGGTCTCCTTAGGAGCCTCTGTAGAGAGTGCTTATCTGCTGACAAGCGATGAGTATGCTCGTCAGTTTGTGCAAAGCCATGGGGTGCGCTATTATAATTTCCATATTCGTTTCAAGCCGCTTCCCGGCCATCCATACGACGATGCCTTCCGTTCACCTTCCCTTGAATTTGGGGTACTTGCCGCCGATTTTCGTGATATTCGTCTTTTCCGGTTGGAAGACCCCTCCCGTCTGTCGGGCATGGGAGGCATGTTCACCCTGTATGGTGCATTTCGGCGCGATTTGGTTTCCACGTCACGTTTCCGTCTGAATTATGTGCTGGAAAATGGGATAGGCTGGTCCACCCGTCCTTACGACGGCCTGCAGAACCCGGACAATGAGTTGATTGGGGCCCCGTTATCCGTTTATTTCGGGATGGGAGTGGGAGGAACCTTTTGTATCGGGAAACAGTGGGAGCTGAGTCTCGGAGTGAATTTCCGGCATTTCTCCAACGCAGCCCTCGACCGTCCGAATAAAGGCTCCAACACCGTGGGTGTGTCCTTGGGCGTCAGCCGTACGCTGTCGGTTCCGTCCTCTTCAGAAAGTCAGGCTTCTTCCTGTCGTACGCTTTCCCTGTTTCATCGGCACCTGTATGTAGATTTGTCGGTGGGATGGATGGGGCATACCCTCATGGATGAATGGTTCTATTCGCTTTACAGCCCGTCGGACGATCCCCGTCATCGCACCCGGCACTTTCGCGTGTATTCAGCTTTGGACGTTTCCGCATCGGCCATGTACCGTTATGCCCTGCGTTTTGCCTCCGGGATAGGGCTGGATTACGGTTACCTGCCCTATGTGGATGAGGTGGCTGCTTACGACCGGATGAACCATACCGAAGACCGTTACAGCCGTCACAGCCTGGGCCTCTCCCTGAAGCATGAAGTCTTCTACAAGCAGCTTTCCTTGTATCTGGGGGTAGGCTATTACCTCTACCGCCACACGGGCCATTTGTCGCACGAGTTTGAAAAGCCCTATTATGAGACCATCGGCCTGCGCTATACTCTTCCGTTCGGGAACGACACATTTTATGTGGGCTATCACGTCAAGGCCCATCTGCTGCGTGCCGATGGCATGGAATTCAATGTCGGCTTGCGGCTGTAAGAGGATGCCCGTTTAGTCTCTTCTGAAAATATCTCGGGTATACACCTTTTCCTTCACGTCATCCAGACACGGGTCGTAACGGTTGGCCAGGATGGCCTGACTCTGCTGCTTGAATGCCTCCAGGTTGTTCACCACCTTCGAGCCGAAGAATGTGCTTCCGTCTTCCAAAGTCGGTTCATAGATGATCACCGTGGCCCCTTTCGCCTTGATGCGCTTCATCACCCCTTGGATGCTGCTCTGGCGGAAATTGTCGCTGTTCGACTTCATGGTCAGGCGATACACCCCGATGACGCACTGCTTCTCTTCCGAGGGGTTGAAATCCCCGTTGTTGAAGTAATCGTAATACCCCGCTTTCTTCAGCACCTGATCCGCGATGAAATCCTTCCGTGTGCGGTTGCTCTCCACAATCGCCTGAATCAGGTTCTCCGGCACATCCTGGTAGTTGGCCAACAGTTGCTTCGTATCCTTCGGCAGACAGTAGCCCCCGTAGCCGAACGACGGGTTGTTGT
>NZ_CABROP010000074.1:0-6453 GCF_902472605.1 uncultured Bacteroides sp. | reverse complement strand
CAGTCGCTATTGTTGTATATAAAGTTCAATACTTGTAGTTTAACGAATGCTTACGTTTTATCTCTGTCTCCGGATTATAATAATCACCATCATTGTATTCTTTTACGAGAGAAGGATTTTTCTCAACAAAATCACTTTCAATAGAGAATAAATTACGAGGAAGTATGGAGTCATGTAAACATCCGAATGATTTGATTGCATTATCTAATCTTTTTATAATTTCATTATCTTGGGGGTTAAGAGAAAACATATCATTTCCTGGATTGTTAGCTTGGATAGTAATCACTTTACCATCTACAGAATATTTATATGTAAATCCACATTCATTCTTTTCCATGTTTTTTAGTACAATGGAAAGTCCATCTGCAATAGCAACATCTTTAAATATATCTTTAGAACAAGGGAAAAATTCAAGTAGAGCTAAATGAGGATCATTCATTTGGGCCAAACCGAATTTTTCAAGTCCTTTTCCTGAACGATGAATCCACCTAGAGCCTGGATATATTAAGGCTGTATATTTCCCTATCTGTTCACTGATAGTTTGGAAATATTGAAAGATACTTATGCTAACCTTTTGTCCGTTTGTACTTTCTTTTTGATCAACAACCTCTTGATATGGTGGATTTCCCACTATCGCATTAAATTTCATATTGTCATTGTCTATGGCTTTCCAGTAAGAACGACCTTTGGCAACTTTGGCTATAAAGTTTTCCGGCTTGTTCTTAATCTGGTTGATTAAATCTTCAAAATATCTTGTATTTACTTTTGCTTTACGGAATCCGGCAAGTGTACGTTTGGTAATACTCTTCGCCATTGGAGTCTTACAGATGACAAAGATGTTCTCAGCTATGACCTTGTCCCATACAGCCTGCTGCTCTTCTACTGTTTCTACAGCGAAAAGAGAAGCCTTTGCCCTTGCCCGGTAAATGCCGTATGCCATATAAAGCGGATAAAGTCCGGATTTGGAATTGATTTCCAGAATACGGGATTCAGGGGAGAAAACTTCTGCGGTAACCTCTCCTTTATCTATAAACCGTGGTTCAGAAATTACATTCTGATACTCCGTGTCATAGAAGTTATATCCTCCAAGACAGTCACCGAGATGCATGTTTACCACGCGCCACGGAGTAAGCACCGTTTCCTTGTCCGGATTACGGAAAGTACTGAAGATGTCCGTAATTCGTTCGATTCGTTCCTCAATACTCAGTTTGTCCGCAGCACGGGCCATCGCACGAATTCGTTTTCCAGCGGCACAGAATATTTCCGGGTCGTAGTATTTTTTGAAGCTGTTGAATTTCTGCTTGGTCACTCCCTTTGGCATGAACTCTTCCCATGACTGTGGGTCAATGAGTGAGGCAAAATTATCAATCGTGATTTCCTGACTCTCATCACTCAGTTCCGCACCATAAATCAACAGGGGCATACGGATGGATATGCCACGGAGTATGGAAATGGCCGCTTCCCTGTTCTTGGTCTTCTTTTTCAGTTCTTCCAGCCGTTTCCGTTCTTCCTCCGTAAGTTCCTTCTTGGGTTTCTTCTCCAGCTTCTCCTTTTCCTCGTATTCCTCATTATTCAGGCCTTGACTGTTGATGTCCACCTGGTTGGTCTTTGGCATAGCTTTGGTCTGGCCGATAATCTTTTTCAGGGCATCGAATTCCTGTAGTTCCAGATCATCCAGTTTCATCAGCTCATCGTTATACAGACTGTTGTCTTCAAACCCGTTACGGACGACACGTTCCACATATACCCGTTTCAACTGTTCCAACATACGGGGTACATCAAAGCGGTTCATCTGTGAGCCCTCTATGGATATGATGGGACAGAAATTGATAAACTCACCCATAGCCTTACGGTCGCTTTGTGAAGTTTTTCCGGCTTTGGACGATATTTTGGCTGTTTCAGCAATCACTTTCAGGGTACGGTCAGGAGCAAAATCAAAAACATAGCACTGCTCCTTCATCCGTCCGTTGATGGTTGCCGGTGTCTGTACGCGGAAGATGGTCTGCATATAACTGGATGCGGCTGTATTATAGGAACCGGACAGCATGAACACGGCAGTCCATGCCTTTACACTTACTCCAGTCGTCAGCCGTCCACAAGAGAGGGTAATGGTCCGTGTAGCATCCGGATCTTTTCCGATAGCCTGTTCCACGGCTTCCAGGGCATCACGGCTCTCCTCGTCCTGATCACCGTCACCGGCTACATTGACCACCTTGAAATGCTGGAACACCGGATGTGTCTGGAGCATGGCACTCAGTGCCCTTGCTTCCTTCACGCCGGGCACCATCCAGAGGGTATGGCGGAAAATATTCCTATATTCCTCGTTGGCATATGGATAAAGGCTGTCCTTGTCCTCCTTGGTAAGAAGATTCAGAAAAGCCCACACATCTTTTTCATGACAGAAACCGCCAGCCTCATTGACCCGGAAAAATTCCCTGAAGTTAAAGGCGACATCCTCATCTACAAACTCATGAAGCAGCCGTCCCAAATCGTAGGTATAGATATTGAGTGTAGGCAGTGAGGCATACGGATTGGGATCACCAAAATGGAGTTCGTCCCAGCTCACCTTGGCCCGCTGTTCCATCACATAGTCCCATGTATAGATTTCATCCTCTTTGAAATCATCCAGCAGGTTGAATGGAGTACCTGACAGGCGTAATACTTTGGTCTGTTCCTTGACCAGCTCTCCCATAACCGCTTTACCCAGTTCGGTCTGGGTGCCTTCGTGCGCTTCATCAACGATAATCAGGTCCCAATCGGTAGCAAAAACCTTGTTATTCTTGTCAAAGTTACCACCTACAAGTTCAGAACCGCGCAAATCCTGCATGGAGGCAAAATAGACATAATGCAATCCGTGACTTTCTGCCTGCCGTTCAAGACTGTCGTAACTTTCCCCGTTGTTCTTGGAACCGTATGCAAAATCCTTGCGGTCGTAAAATATCTTACCGAAATCCTCAAACCATCCGGCATCCACCACAGGACGATGAGTCAGAATCAGAGTACGCTGAAACTCCATGTCCTTAACAACCTGTAGGGCAGAAAGGGTCTTTCCGAAACGCATCTTTGCGTTCCAGAGCATCTGGTTGCCTTTCTTAAACTGTTTCTTGGTCTTGCTGATGGCTTCCTGCTGTTCCGGCCGGAATGCAATCGGGGAATATTCACGGGTAACTTCCGCTGATGAAAGGGAGCTCCGGCCTTCCTTGACAGCCGCAATGGCACGCTTGACGGTTTCCAGATCGGTGATGAACCATTCATTGGCCTTGTTGACTGTATCGAATACTTTCTTTTTGATACCGGAGCGTTCCAAGACATTGTGTACCTCCTTGTCGTTGAACGAACGAAGTCCGCCACAGTTATAAACGGTCAGTTCCGTATATAGCAGATCGTATGCGATGCCAGCCGTCTGTGTGTACTGGTTGATACGCTTTCTTGCCGCTTCATTGAGTGCCTTGCTGTTAGGAGACAGACCGAACACGTTTTCATCCTCACAGGTTGCCTCGCCAATCTTCAGGCACCCACGGTGCGCCGTATCATTGATACGGAACACATAGATCAGTTTTAGTTTCAGGGACGATGTGAATCTCATGTTTCTTCATTTATGAGGTCGATAAATCGGATTCGTTCCCCCTTTTTGCCTGTTGCCTTGTCCGTTGCCCGCCAGTCCTTGATAATGCAGTAAATTCCGTTGTGCTTGGTCAGGTCATTTTTCAGACAGCCCTCGCACGGCTCCCGTCTTTCAATCGTACCGAACAGACTTGGTTCCATCCGCACACGTTCTCCGCAACTGTCCGGAACAACACCTTTCAGTCCGTCCATCTGCCATACATTCCAGGAGATGATATAGGCTATATGGTTGATAGATTTAATTTGCGGATCTTTACCGAACTTGTTCCGGTAATATTCGATGAAGGATAAGAGAAGAGCTTCACGGGCAAGAAGAAGACTGTCGCCTTGCCATTCATAGGCATAGATGCTTCTGTAAGCATCCTTGGCTGCCTCCAGCCATTCACGCGTTGTCGTAGTATTCTCACTGACAATACGGAGCTTACGGTCAAGGAGGCCGATACGTTTCTCCACAGGAATGAATGTTCCGGTAGTCGTATCATACCTGCTTACCAGATAAGGAGCTTCTCCACAGGTGATTTCCAACCGGTTTTCCCGTACATAGTCTTTCCATGTCCTGCCTTCAGGAAAAGCAATTTTATCAGGATTGATTTCCCATGAATGTGTACCGTCTTTAGATGTCACTTCATGGTTGAATACATCCTTTCTGCCAAACCAGGCTTCATCAATAAGGTTGTTCTGGGCATTACATATCCAGGACGGAGTAAATACCTCCGCCATTTCCCGGGAACGTGTGCTTTGGGTGTCCCTGTGTTTCAGGACACGGGGCATGACTACATGACCGTTCTCTCCGGTTATCAGCTCCGGAAGAATCTGCGATCCGTATTCATAACCTCTGCCGAGCGGTTCATAATCGGAAGTAGCCCAGAATATATTACACTGTTTTCCTTCCTTACTCGTTGTATGATCTTTGAGCAAGGTATTCAGTAAGTCGGGTGAAAGTTCTTTCAGCCTGTTCTCCTGTATGTCGGCTTCTCCGGTCGTTTTCTCCATCTTCTTTCTGTGCGTAAAGGGGACGAGAAAGTCCCGGTGTCTGCGTCTTTCTTAGACAGAGGGAGATTTCAAGCTATAAGGCTGATTTGCTGATGAATTATATGTAGGATTGCTAAACAATAGTTGAAATTCAATGACTTCCGGATGAAAATCCAACGGCCGGAATTGCAGGATTTTCAATAAAATGTATAACTTTGCGCAAGAGTGAGTCCCTCTGTCTAAGAAATGAATGCTTTTGCTAAACATTCTCCAATCCTACAGACCTTTCAGAATTTGTGCATTGGCTTTGTCTACTACGGAGTTATCCAATGAGGCCAGATAAATTTGTGTGGTCGCCTCGGAATCATGTCCCATCCCTTCACTGATAACCGAAATCGGAATGTTCTTGCCTTTGGCTGCGCTTGCCCATGAATGGCGGGCACAGTACATACTCAGAGGAAAGGATATATCGGCCAGTCTGGCTATTTCTTTAAGGTGTCTGTTTATTCCGGACATGACATTCCTGTAATGCTTGTGCATATCCTTAAAAGGATATTTCAATACCGGCAAAAGATAAGGACTGAGACTGTCTTCCGGGTATTTGCCGACAATCTCTTGCATGCATTTTTCCCACCTGATAACCAGCTGCTGCCCGGTCTTTCGTCTGCGATACGATAAAAATCCGTTCTGAAGATCTTTCTTTTTCAGGTGAGCCATATCTATGAACGACATGCCACGGGTATAGAAAGCTGAACAGGAACATGTCCCTTGCAAATTCCAGATTAGGCTGTAAGGACAGATCCAGATTCTTCATACGCTTGATGGCGGATAAGGGAACGGCACGTTTGACGGTCTTGTCCACTCCCGTATAGACATGCCTGAAAGGATTGCGCTGTTCCATCAGTCCCTTTTCCTGAGCACGGTTATATGCCGCCCGAAGGATACGCATATAGAATGAACTGGTATTCCGTACGGCACCTTTTCCATGAAGGTAGGCTTCATAAAGCTGCATCAAATCTGAATCAATTTCGGACAGCAGAACATCCCTGTCCCCTCTGAACTGCATGAAACTTTTCAGGGTGCAGGAATAATTTTCAGCCGTGCGTATCTTGCCCATCTGTTTTAGACGGGCTATGATACCCTGCATGAAGTTGAAAAACGACTGTCCCTCTGTATTGCTTTGAAAAGAAGCTATAATATCATCTGCCGTATATCCGGTTTTCCGGTTATCCAGTTGTCGGATAATCATGTCCAGCCGCTTCAGGTCCCATTCCATGCGTTCCTGCAAGGAAAGGAGCAGATTGCTTCTCTCCGAACTACCGACAATGATACAGCTTCCAGCTTCGTTCCATTCATCCGTAAATATCCGGTAATCCGTCTTTAACTGACGGATTACACGGTTCTGGATAATCTGATAATAGACGGTACCTTCCTTTCCTTCTATGGTGGAAGGTCTGAATTTTACTTTCACACTGGCCATATCAATCGGATTCAGATTTTACCTGTAATTTAAGTTTCTCCTGCATCAGGCTGTCGGAAACAGCTTTCAGTTCGTTCTCGTAACCATCGGCCTGTTCTCTGATCCATTCGATGGCCTTCTCGTCACGATGGATGTCAAAAACCTTGTTCAACCAGAGAATATCTCCCGGAGTACATCCGCTCCAGGAGCGGATGGCACGGAACTTCAGGGCGTCGTCTGCATATTGCCGGTTGGATTGCCAAAGTCTGATATTTCCCCATAAGGACAGGCTGCATACCACACCCATTCCGACCAAAAGAGAAAATACTCTGCTTGACCTGAGGTCAAAACTATGCCGGTGAATATGCCTTACGCATGTCGGGATCACTTCTTCTGCC
>NZ_CABROP010000073.1:0-8089 GCF_902472605.1 uncultured Bacteroides sp. | reverse complement strand
TATACCACCAAAAGGCATGGACATAGGAAAAACATAAATCATACTCTATGAAAAATGGCAAAACGATGATTATATAACGAAAAAGAGGATGCATCATTTTGACACACCCTCCTTATTCTCACTTACGTATCTTACAACCGTACATTCCATAATATAAAATAAACAGGAAACAGGGTAAGCACAACCAGTATGCCTGTTGTGGCCCACATGCATCTTTCAACCAACCATACACCGTCGGTATAACTGCACCACCGAACATAGCCATAATAAGAAGTGATGAACCTGTTTTCGTGAATCGACCGAGATCAGCAATTGCCAAAGGCCACAGTGCAGGCCACATCAGTGAACAACCCAAAGCCATTAAAGACACGAAATAGATAGAGATGTCAGAAGGAGTGACAACCACAAGTACGGAACCGATAATTGCGATGATAGAGCATATCTTCAATGCGGTAGCCTGACTGATATAGCGCGGTATGAATATGATACCACATATATAACCTATCACAATTCCTATGGGGGCTATCCATGCATAGTTGGCTGCATTTGCCAGTCCAATCGAATTGGCATAATCAACCAGTGTACCCAACGATACAGTTTCTACACCTACATAAAGGAACAATGCTACACACCCCAACAATAAATGTGGGAACTGGAATACGGATGTTTTTCCCGAGCTGTTTGATTCGTCAGCCGCATTGTCTGCCGGAGCATCTTCACCTTCTGCCTTTACTTCCGGCAGGGGAGCAAAGAATGCCATGATACCAAGAATGACAAATGCCAAGATGATAATAATAAAAGGATATTCAAGGTCGGAAATGCCAATCTGGTTTACATCTTTTCCAATGAGCCATACGATGAATATGGACGGTATCGGCCAGGCAAGCTTGTTACAAATACCCATAATGCTGATACGTTTGGCCGCACTTTCCAACGGACCAAGGATAGTGATATATGGATTTACTGAAGCCTGCAGATAGGCATTGCCTGCCCCACTCACGAATGAAGCCAAAAGGAACAAGGTAAAACTGCCTCCATTTGCCGACAGAATAAAAAGATAAAACGCAACTGCAAATATAAAAAAGGATACAGACATGGTTTTCTTATATCCTATCGCCTTGATGGTAAGTCCGGCGGGATAGCCGAACAACAGAAAAGGAATAAAGGTAGCTGCAATAATCAGGTAAGAAGCGGCATTGGATATCTGCAGTGAACTTTGAAGTACAGGCACCAGTAAAGAGTTAATTCCCAATGCAAAACCGATGGCAAAGAACATTATTCCAATAAATGCCAAAGGAATCATAGTTTTGTTGTTTGAAGTCATTTTTCGTAAAAATTTAGGTTAAAAATACAATGTAATCTCATTCTAATAAATCAATGCAACTTTTCAATAGCAGACAAAAGTCAAACTCAGCCCACAATAATGCTAATCTTTTCATCCTGCTATTTATTTTAATTGTCATTTACTTTCAAAACACGGTTCATCCGGTCTACCGTTTATTACTTTGGATACTGCACCAGAGTAGCAAACAAGTCTGTTTATGATGCGTTTTCATTTTTTTCATTAGCATTTAGACTGTGCGAATATAACACATTCTCCCCCAATAGCCAAGAAAAAAATCAACGGATTAACATACAATGATTCTCTCCCCAAAGTTCGAAACTCCAATATTTACCTGCGCTGGCTGTTCATACCAATTCTGCGCAGTCAGCGCCTCTTTTCCCCACTTACACTTGCATAACGTAAGAAAAATTTCCATCTTTGTAGAAAAGCAGAAAAACTAAAATTACGCTTCCCATGAAGAATCTATACATTTTAGATGACCACCCGATTGTCACTGAAGGGCTCAGCCAACTGCTGGCAAACAACCACAACTATCAGATAACTACCGGCCAGCATCATTCTGAACTGTACAACTACTTGAGTCATGACACCCCTGATTTGCTAATCATAGACTATGAAATCCAAGGGCACACAGCCTTGGAAATCCTGTCCTACCTGCGGCAGAAAGCACTCCAAATCCCTGTGCTGATTTATACCATGCACACCGAGTTCTGGATTATCAAACTGCTGACCAAGGCGGAAGTAGCAGGCATCGTCACCAAAAACGATAAGATAGACGAAATAGAGAAAGCCATTGAACGCATACTGGAGGAAAACAGCAAATATTATTCACCGACCGCACTGCACATCGTGCTTTCCATCGTTGGCGACCAGTCGGCTGCCAAGCTGGTCAATTACATTCCCAGTCCGCGTGAACATGAAATCATACAGATGTTGTCTAACGGACTGACTTCCGATGATATTGCCCATCAACTCAATCTCAGCAAGAACACCATCGACACGATGAGAAAAAACATCTTGTTGAAAAGTGGAGCTACCAATGTATCCCATCTCATGCGAATTGCTTTTCTAAAAGGTTGGATTGCGATATGAAACACATTCTATTTTTAGTTTTCCTTTGCCTGAGCGTACAACTAAATGCCAGCGACAAGCACGAACATCTGACCGACTTGCTGCATTCATTTGGCGATAACGGGGAGTATGCAAAGATGGATTCCGTATACAAACTTATCACCCGTGAAAAGCATTACAGGGAAGATAAACTTTATGCACTGAATAACGACCTGGATTATGCCCGCTTCCTCAATCAGAAGGGAGATTATGCAAAAGCATACGGCCTGCTCACCCAAACTCGGGAAAAAGCCTCAGCTACAGAAAATTTATCGGAAAAGGACTCACTGTATATTCACCTACAAGGAATTAAAGCAATCTCCACGTACGAGATTGCCTACGGACAATGGCAGAACAACCAGTTGCCGGAAGCCAGAAATACGGCTGCCGAGGCAATCAAATTGCTGGAACAGCTGAAAGATTCCGTAAACCTGGCTGAAGCCTACAATCTGTCAGGAGTCATACACCGCCGACTTTTCATGTTCGACAATGCCATCTCATTGTATGAAAAAGCGCTTGTCCTTACCGAAAGCCTGAAAAACTACAACCTGGCAGCCATCATTGTGTCCAATATCTCCATTCTCTACAATGAAGTAGGAAAAAATGAGGAAGCCATACAGGTTTCACGCAAAATGTTTACTTATCCACAGACCGATACACAAACTTTGGACTACCGCATCGCACAAGTCAACAAATTGTGCAACCATGCCATCCTGCTGGCCAACAACAATTTGCTTGGCAACGCCCTGGACACCCTCAAACTGGCAAATCGGGAGCTTCAGCCGGAAATGCCCGACGGCCTCAAACTCCTGGCCTATACGCAATACGGCCGGGTATTGAGAGATTTAGGCAAGACTTCCCAAGCCCTCCAGTATTTTCAAAAAGCCATGAGCTGCAAAGCAACTACCTCCAACCAAGCAAATATCGCCAACCTGGAGTACCTGTATGGCTACATGCTGTTTCATGATACGGACTCCTTGGCCCAGGCACGCCATCATGTCATGAAAGCTGTAGAATTTGCCCGGAAATATCCTTCCGGCCTGTTACCCAAAGCATTGCTTACCTTAGCCGAAATTGAAGCTAAAAGACACGAAAACCAGCTGTCCTACCAGCTTGTGCTCGAAGCTTACAAAGCCAATGAAAAATTGAACGACCAATACTTCCACAACCGTTTGTCTGGATTCGAAGCCGAACTGGACCTCAAAGAAAAAGACTTACAGATTGCCGGCATCAATGAAAAACGGGCCGCAGACAGAGCCGCCTATCTGGCACGCACCTATACCATCGGAGGTATCCTCATTGTGATGGTCCTGCTACTTGTCATCCTGACCATCAGCATGCATAAAAGAAAAATAGCCTTCAACCTGAAGCAGTTGAAACTTCAAAAGGAGATTAAGGAAAAGGAAATGCAAAGCCAACTTCTGCTCACCGATATGCACAAGAAAATGACAGAACAATACATCTGCGGACTGGAAGACAGCAACAACCGTATTTCCAAGGAACTGCACGACGGCGTATGCAATGATTTGCTCTCCATAGAAATAAAGATGCAGCAAACGGGAACCTTGTCCTTGAGCACCCAGCTCTATCAGGTCAGAGAAGAATTGCGTAGCCTTTCCCATCAATTGGCAACGCCAGTCTTCAATAATTTCAGCTTGTATCAGGTGCTGATGCTCTATACCGACAAACTGAAGTCCTTAAAGAACATCCACACAGAATGTTATATAGAAGAAAGCATCAAACAGCTTTCATTGCCTCCCGAACATATCCAACAGGTATATCGTATCCTTCAGGAAATCGCATCCAACCTGATAAAACATGCCGATGCAAAAAATGCTTATGTCACTGCAAGCTATGAATCCGGAAAGGTAAACCTCATCATCGAAGACGATGGAAAAGGATTCTCTACCACACATCCGGCAAAAGAATCCTCCGGACTGGGCCTCAAAAACATTCAGGAACGCTGTGCGCAATTGCAGGGAGGCTGTGAAATCACATCAAAAGAACAGCACGGAACCGTGATACATTTCTGGTTCCCGGCATAAACTGGCATAAAAAAAGAATCCGCATTACAACTCCCCGATATTGTAATACGGATTCTTCGTCCATCATGCGTGTAAAGTCATTATTCATCCATCAGTCTGTCAGTTCCCCAGAACATGATTTCCCATTGCCCTTCCTTGTCTTTCACTAAATAGATAGAGGTCTCATTCTCTTCTCCCGACTTATAGACCTCCTTGAAGGTCACTCTTGCGTAAGTCCCCGTCTTACTGAGTTCTTCCTTCAAAATTTCATAGCTTACTAACTTTTCTTTATCACTCTGCTTGGCAACCTGTTTTTCAATCAGATCAGCCAAGTCTTTTCGGGCTTTTTCTTCTGCCTGAGGATCCTCATCATCTGTCAACTGCATCAAATCTACATACCCCTTGTAGTCTCCAGCCAGTGTACAATCCAAGGCTTTTTCCACTACAGCCGAAGGAGTATTGGAAGAGCAGGCTGACATGAATAATAAAGCTCCGACTCCGCATAAGGACTTAAAAATTGTTTTCATAGTTTTTCATGTTTTAGTTACCCACTAAAATCTATTCCTTCAATGATTATTTTTTCCAAAAATAAGCGATTAAATGCAAAACAAAATTCCCATAAATAACCTATTTCACATTCCTATTTATCGGAATCCCCCCTTTATAGGGCTTCAAAGCCACCGCATCAGTCTTTTTCAGATATATAGCGAATCTTCTTTTTCATACAAAGGAAGAACTTTTAACAAGAACGCACAACACTGAAAACCGTGATTTCCTCCGTGGAAAACTTCTTTTTCTCCTTATTTTCTTGCGAATAAAGCTTAGGAAACCAATCTCAGCACAAAACAAGCATAATCTATCTGAAAATAACAAATTAACAAATAACCCAATTTTACCCTTACCTACTATTAATCATACCTGTTCTCAAAATATCAATGTAAATGAAAAAGTATTCTACTATAGAAAATCATAATCGACGAGAATAACCATTATCCTCTACTTCCCAGAAATGTCCTTCTTCATCTTGCCACTCTCCCGTAGTCGGATTACGTGACAAAAATGTAGGACGCCCACTATCATCATATATCACTCTATCCCCTCCTGCTGTCTCTTGCGATATTCCTGAGGAAGGAACTTGAGATAAATTCTGCGAAACTTTACGTGTAGAAGCATGATCTCCTCCATTTGCTACTGCACCTATTAATAACAATATCAAGAATCCTCCAATCAGAAGCCCAGCAGATTCCCAAACCATAGCTAGAAAACCACCACATGTCAATGAGAGTAACAAAGTTGGACGAAGTGCTTCCACGATTCCAAGTCGATTTTTCATTGCCACAATCAACCACAAAAGACCGATTCCTCCCAGAACAATAAACCATAATTTAAGACTCAGCATCAATGAAGCAATAGATAATCCCAGCACAAGCATCAATGGATACCCTAACAAACTCCACAAACATCCGGAAAACACTTCAGACATAAGCCCACGAAAAGCTGCGAATTGAAATCCTAATACACCTATCAGTAAAGCAAAGCCTAATATAGCATAAAGCCAGCCAACTTCACCAGGATCTCCAAACCAAACCATAGAAGAGTGACCAGGAGCCATACACCCCGCCACAAACAACAATTCAGAAACTCCCATCAACACTAACAACACACCACTTAATGGAGTACGAGCCAGCAGCAGCAACAATATACCTAATCCCAAAATTACGAAAGGCATTTTTTTATACAAAAACATATACACCTGAGAATCAAACAAGTTATCATTGATACCTGGAATTATACACTCACCCGAAGGAGTACAGGCTACAAGATAACGAGCACTAACATATCCTTTCTGGCCATCATATTTTATTTCAGCCCAACCGTCCACACATGATTGTACCTCTAACAAGTCTCCTTTCTTTACTGAGCCTATTTTTGGGGCCTGAGATGACGGAGCTTCACGTACGACTAAACTCGTATTTACATCCACTTTATATAATCCAGTATCAATTTCTTGAGAATATGACAACGAAAACAAGCACAATGCTATTATCATCACACATATTTTTGCAAAAGATGAAGAATATATAATCGATTTCATACCCTTTATATTAAAATTTATTATACCAATATTGCCTCTATAACTGTGTACAATTCTAACAATATGATTATTCTATAATTTCAACTATTAGTTTCACAATATTAATTCACAGAAAATTCTTCAAAATTCATCAACTACGGAATAATTCTTACCTTCCATAATAAACATTCCAGGATCTTTCTGGTAATAAATTACATAAGGATCTATTTTTGACATCTCCTCCACGTTCAACTCCATAATATATCCAGATTGGAAATAAGTAAATATTAATGCATTTCCTTCCTTTCTTCCTAAATAATTTTCAACTAAAGCAGGTAAGAAGCTACCGTCTTTTAACGGACGCATAGTCGTCTTAAGCATCATCACTTGATTGCCTTTTTTACTAAATTCAATAGAAACCGGTCCATTAGAATAGCTTTTGGACAACGCATCTTCTGGTATATCATTCTCTTTAAGATAAAAACCATATTCCGGAGAAATATACCCTACACGCCTGTCTAATTCAGAGAGCTCCACTTTAAACCAGCCTTGTTCTTTTCCTAAAAACTTGAAACTCTGACCACGATCAGCTTTTAACAACGGAGTACCTGACACTGGAACAGCACGCACATTGACCTTGTCACCTCCCCTGATACATACAAAACCAAACTTATCCTGATGATTAAATACAAGTGGCGCAAAACCTGAAATCTTTAAAGAAATCTTTTTAGAAATAGGGTCACACTCCAACAAAGCCTTACTTTTCCCATTATAAGTTTCAACTATGACACTCGCCACATTATTTTGTATAGAAATGACATCCACAACAGGAAACTCCACCGAAGTATCTCCACAAAAATCACTATACATTCCATAATTTCCACTTACAGGAATGTCATACAAACTTAACTCCAACTCATAATAACAATCCCCCTTCCAATATCCCCATTTACCAACAAAAGGCTTCACACTATCCCCACTGATAGAAGCATGCACATTCACAAAACTAATCCACAAAATAAATAAAAGAAACAATCTATTCATAAGCATTCTTATTATAAATAAACATAAATACGGCTAACAAATTTCCTCTTATTATATCACACACTTAAAAACCACACAATACAAAAAGCTATTCCATACAGCTACATCTCTACACAGTTTGAATTACTATCATTAAACTCAAAATGAAAGAACTCTACACACGATTCTATTGCTCCCCCTCAATAGCGCTTATATAAATTATTTTTATCAAAGATAATTAATTAAATACAATAAAATACTCCTAAAAATAGCCTATCTTCTGTTCTTATTTATAAGAATGTACTTAAAAGAAGTATGGCACAAAACAATTAAAACATAATACTTTATCGATTTTAACTAGAAATCCAACAATAAAATTCTTATAAACGATTCATTATATCAAAGTAGGTAAATATGACAAATTTTTATTTTTTATAAAAGACAATCTATTTTCTAAATAACGTGAGTTCGATATAAGAATAAATATAATTTATTGAAAAATAGGAACATAGC
>NZ_CABROP010000072.1:0-9206 GCF_902472605.1 uncultured Bacteroides sp. | reverse complement strand
GCTATGTTCCTATTTTTCAATAAATTATATTTATTCTTATATCGAACTCACGTTAACTAAGTCTACGGGATTTTTCCCTTATCTTCTATTATATAAAATGAACCCTCCACAGGGAGTCCTGAAAAGGATACCTGCGGAGGGTTTTTTGTTTGTATCTCTCTTGTTATTCTGGAATTCAGGGAATCGTCATGCGTTTCAGTTCGTCGAGCGTACCGTTGAACACGTTCAAATCCACCTCTTCGCGAATGCCCGGCAGACGACCCACGTCGGTGTGCTGCCAGAATCGCCACTGCCCTTTGTATTCCACCGAATCGGCGTAGTAATGGGCAATCCAATAGGGATAGGAGTTGAAAACGGAGTCGTTCAGGTAACGAGTTTTGAATTTGTAAGATGTATAGAGAATCGGTTTCACCCGATAATAATGTTCGATTTTATCCAGCCAGATTTTCAGGTCGTGGCGAAGTTTCTTCTCACTCTCTCCCATCACCTCGATATCAAGCACCGGAGGCAGGTCGCCCGACTCCAGTTTCACGGAGTGAATAAAGAAATCGGCCTGGCGAGAAGCATCTGTTTTGGGATTGTAAAAATGATAGGCCCCGCGGATGAACCCATGCTTGCGAGCCTCATCAAAGTTATGTATGAATGCCGTATCACTGAAGTCTCCTCCCTCGGAGGCTTTCATGAATACGAACCGTACAGGAAACGGTGAATTCTGTGTTTTCTGAAGTTCCGCCCAATCAATCTGTCCCTGATGGTGCGACACATCGAAACCATGCACCTCAAAACCGTAAGGCAAACATACCCCGTAGGCTTTCAAGCCATAGCAAGGTTTCCAGCGGTAAGCGTAGGGACGGATAAAGAAATAATAGAATACGATGACAAAACAAGCCCCAATCCCCCCCAGCAACAGGTAATAACACCAGGAAGGCATCTGCCAGCGACGGATTTTCTTTTTTCCCCGCGGGGTTCTTCCCGACGGTTTACCGGAAGCTGTCGTTCGCCGGCCTGTGTTTTTTCTTGCCGCAGAACGCTTGCGGGAAGCCTTTTTCTCGACTTCGTTCACCGCGAGAATGGGTGATTTTTTGGTCATCGTCAATGTGTTTAATGAAGAATGTCTAAAGATGTACCGCCATGCGGTAAGAATTGATTCAACAAATAGCGAAGAATCCGGCACTCATAAAGTTCCCTGATTCTTCGCTAAATGATATGTTACGGTTGAACTTCCCTTATGGGAACTCAACTTTCAATTTATTTTGCCTGTTCGTACTGCAAAGTCTTAGTCGGCTGGTCGCATACTTCTGTCGGACCGAAGTACTGAATCGGACCCGGATATACATAAGCAGTTTCCTTAGCCCAAGTATCACGCATAGCAGCGAATGCTTTGAACGGAGCACCATCCAGTTTTACCAGTGCTTTCTGAATAACCGGCTTCATTTCACCGTGACGACGTTCCATGTTCATCATCATAGTGATAGGCACACCACCTGCAATCCATTCTGCAGCAGGAGCGGTTGTGTTGCGTACAGAAGACATATAACCAGTCTTACCGTTGGCAATCAACATAGAAGCTGTGTAACCCAAAGAGTAGCAGTAGTCAGCATCGAAGTTAGACGGAGCAGCGCAACGTCCTTCGTAACCGAAGAAGTGGTGCTGAGCAGCGAACTTACCTACGAACTTGCCTTCTTCTTTCCATGCAGCCAACTTGGTAGCTACCATTTCAGACAACAGCTTTTCAGTTTCAATCAAAGAAACCTGAACGTTTCCGTGCGGGTCACGGTCGAGTGACAACTGACGAGCTACACCTTCCGGCAGAGAAGCATAGATAGCGGCGTTTTCAGGAGACAGCTTGCTGATGATGTATTCGCGCTGTTTAGAACGCTTGATGCTGTTGAATTCTTCGCCGTTGGCAGCCAGGAAGTCGTTCAATTCAGCAATCAGACGCTTCATAGCCGGGATGAATTCGATCAGACCTTCCGGAATCAATACTGTACCGAAGTTGTTGCCGGCAGCAGCACGGTCAGCAACTACCTGTGCGATGTAAGTCACGATGTCATCCAAAGACATGTTCTTGGCTTCTACCTCTTCAGAGATGATACAGATATTCGGCTGAGTCTGCAAAGCACATTCCAGTGCGATGTGAGAAGCAGAACGTCCCATCAGTTTGATGAAGTGCCAGTATTTACGAGCTGAGTTACAGTCACGTTCAATGTTACCGATTACTTCAGAGTAAGTCTTGCAGGCAGTATCGAAACCGAATGAAGTTTCAATCATTTCGTTCTTCAAGTCACCGTCGATAGTCTTCGGGCAACCGATTACCTGGATACCGTACTTCTTGGCAGCATAGTATTCAGCCAAAACGCAAGCATTTGTATTTGAGTCGTCACCACCGATGATTACCAGTGCCTTGATGCCCAGTTCTTTCAGGATTTCGTATCCTTTTTCAAACTGGTCTTCCTTTTCCAGTTTTGTACGTCCTGAACCGATGATATCGAAACCACCTGTGTTACGGTATTCGTCGATGATATCGGCTGTCAGTTCCATATATTTGTGGTCTACCAAACCGCCAGGACCCAGGATGAAACCGTAGAGTTTGTTAGCCGGGTTCAGTTTCTTGATACCGTCGAACAAACCAGAGATGACGTTGTGACCACCAGGAGCCTGTCCACCAGACAAGATAACACCGACGTTCATCGGAGCGTATTCTTTAGCCTCACCTTCCACGAACTGAATCAACGGCATGCCGTAAGTGTTCGGGAACAATTTCTTGATTTCTTCCTGATCGGCTACAGACTGAGTCGGTTCGCCTTCCTTAGCTACTACCGCACCTTTCAATGCTTTCGGCAATTTCGGCTGGTAAGCAGCTCTTGCAATTTGTAATGCACTTTTTGTCATAATTGTTATATTTATAAAGGTGTATTGAAATAATCTTTTTCGTTGCTGTGCAAATTTCGTATTTTTTTCGCAAATATGAAAGAAAGCCGGCAATTTTAGGCATATCCTAATTCTTTTTCTCTTCCTCCAGATGGGCTTTGATACGTTCCAGCAAACGAAGGCAGCCTTGCAAACGAGGATTCTCACAACATACATGAGCCTGCAAGAACAGACGGCGTACGGTTTCTTTCACATCGGGGATGTAGACAGCCTTATCCAGTTGCATTTCGGCCGGAAGTTCAGCCTGGTCGAACCAGGCTTTCAGTTGCTCTACTTCTTCAAGAGTATATACATTCTTACTCATAGTCATATATAAAGGATTAAAACGGATAACCTACTGCAAAATGGAACGCGAAGTCGCGTTTGAAATTGGGAGAGATAATCGGATAGTGGTCGCGCCCGGTGTACATCGGATTGATGGCCTTCATACCTCCGTCGAAACGGATAATCAGGAAATCCAGGTCGAAACGCAGTCCCAGTCCGTAAGCCACGGCCAGCTGTTTGTAAAAGCGGTTGAACTTGAACAGACCTTCAGGCTGCAATTCCCGGTTGCGGATGGACCACACATTTCCGGCATCGATGAACGCCGCTCCATTCAATTTCCAGAACAAATGCGTACGATACTCCAAGTTCAGGTCAAGCTTGATGTCGCCCGTGTGATTCACATAATCCAAGCTGTTGCTATCGCCCCGGTAGCCTCCCGGTCCCAACGAACGGACACTCCATCCACGCACACTGTTGGCTCCTCCGGAGAAATACAATTTTTCAAATGGAAGGCTCTTGGAGTTTCCGTAAGGCACGGCCACCCCCACCCCCACGTGAAACACCAAGGCATTACGGTCGTCGATCATAAAATTCTTGGCATAGTCAAAGTCCGTCTTCACATACTGGGCAAAACCGATATTGGCCATCTGATAACTCTCTCCATTTTTCGGTTTTCCATTAATGGCTTTCGAAAAGAGATACAACAGGTTACCCGATTCCTCAATATTGAAACGGATAGAATAGGAATTACGCTGTGCCGTTTTCTGTGACATAGCCCCCGAACTGTTATAGGTATACGTATATCCCATACGCACGATAAACAAGTCCTCATAACTATAGCGCAGCAAAGGATTCTTTTCATCCATCAAGTTTAGATATTCACGGAAAGTTTCCGACCGATACGGCATATAAATATAGTTCAGGTCGAACACATCGAAACGATGGGTAGCCCGGCGCTTGCTCCAATGATAACTCCAACCCGCAGAAGCTACCGTACGTTCAAACTCCGGGCGAATCTGCCAGTTGTATTTCACACTCACCTCCGATGTGGCACGGCTCCTACGACGAAAATCAGCCGAAAGGAAGGGAAACATAAACTCCGGGAAACTCAAGCTGCTCTCCACTCCATATTCCATGTAGTTGCTGTTGGCATATCCTTCCAGACCTGTTACAGCCTCATACGCTCCACGCACTTTAATCGTGAAGGTTTCAGACCCCTTGAACAGATTTCGATGAGTATAAGCCACAGATGCCGCCGCTCCCAAATCTCCTGCGGAGTTGGTACCTTCAATCTCAAACGAAAGCGATTTGTTCTTGTTGCGGGTCAACATGACATACGCATCCAAGTAAGCAGAATCGGCCCGCAGGTCCTCCCGGAAACGGATATTGGAATATTTCAGGATATTCAGTCGCCCGAGTGCCGAGTATGTATTCTGCACATCGCGTACACGATATATCCTTCCAGGTCTCAAATGGTTGTTATCGTTGATAACCTGAGGGCGCAAAAACAGTTTATCTTTGAAATAAAAATTCAGTCCTCCCGAACGAAGAGAGTCAATGCCCTTCAGGCTCTCGGAAGCAAGATCGGAAAAATCTACATCGAACACGAAACCCACATCCCGGAGGTAATACTGACGGTGCGGAGAAGGCGGATCCTCTTTCTTTCGACGGTAAGGATGCAGCTGCATGATCAGGTCCACATTACGCGAATTGCGCATGGTATCCACCTGATACGTGATGAAATCTTTATTGAAACGATAATATCCACGGTTCTGCAAGAACTGCGTGATACGGTCACGTTCCTGGTCCAGCTGGTTGATATCCAGACGCGCTCCTTCCTTCAGATAGGAACGGGCTGAATCAGCCATCAGATAATCGTGAATCTGATAATCGGCAATATCATAGGCTACCCGTGAAATCAGGTAAGGATCACCGGAATGAATTTGATAATAAACCTTGATTTTTTTCCCCTTCACCTGGGTATGCATGCTCACCTGCCCGCTCATATAACCCATGTTACGTACAGCCTGCTCAATCTGCAAACGTGTTTCCTCCGCCAGATCCGGATCATAAATACGAGGGGCATCTCCTATCCGATAAAGAAAACGGTTCATCCACTTGGTGGAGTCCTTGCCGGCAGCTCCGTAAATGTACATCGGCAGTTTTACCAGACTGAACCACTTGGCATTCGGGGTCTGACGAAGATAGGCCGTCATTTGGGAAGATTTGATTTCTTTGTTGTCCGATTCTACCTTCACATTATCCAACAGATAATGCCCCTCCGGTATGAATTTACTGACCGAACATCCGCTCAGGAAAAGCAGCATCGCACACAGACCTATATAAAAACGGGGGGATATCTTCATACAAACAAGCGGATATATGCAAAATTACATGCAAAGATAGGCAATAATTAAAAATATCTTCTTAGCTTTGTTCTTAAAATATAATTAAAAATTCCCGTCACAAATATGCTGAGCAAAAACAGAATCAAATACATCCGGTCACTGGAAATGAAAAAGTACCGGAAAGCCGAGAATTCGTTTCTGGCCGAAGGCAACAAACTGGTAAGCGACCTCTTAGGACATTTCTCCTGCCGCCTCCTGATTGCCACCACTGCATGGCTGGAACAGCACCCTCTCCTACTGGCTCAGGAAACCATTGAAGTGACGGCAGAAGAACTGGCTCGTGCCAGTCTGCTGAAAACGCCGCAGGAAGTGCTGGCCGTATTCGAGCTTCCGTCGTACTCCTACGACGATACTCTTCCAGCCCGTTCCCTCTGTCTGGCCCTCGACGATGTGCAGGACCCCGGCAACCTGGGTACCATTATCCGCATTGCCGACTGGTTCGGCATAGAAGACATTTTCTGCTCACCCGGTACAGCCGATGCCTTTAACCCCAAAACGGTACAAGCCACCATGGGAGCGCTGGCCCGCGTCAAACTACACTATTGCGATTTGAAAGCATTCATCCGTTTGCAGGTCGAAAGAAAAATTCCCGTATTCGGTACATTCCTGGACGGTACCAATATCTACTCGCAGGAGTTATCGTCTAAAGGAGTTATCGTCATGGGAAATGAAGGAAACGGGGTATGCAAGGAAATTGAAGCAATGGTTTCAAAGAAGCTGCTGATACCGAACTACCCACAGGGACAAGAGACCAGCGAATCACTCAATGTAGCGGTCGCTACAGCCATTGTATGTGCAGAGTTCCGCCGCCGGATGTCATAATCGTCGCAGTCGGCTTCTTGAGGAAAATTCCATTTTCTGCAAGTTGAAATCGGATACATGAAAAGCATACAATGCTTCTCCACCCGCTACCGATAGGGACACCCGCTGACAGAAATCAAGAAACGGCTCTCCTTCCCTCATCTCTGTCTGGCAGGGAACCAAAACAATCAGTCCGTTCAACCATTGCGTCTGCCGGACTTCCTCTTCAAGTGATTCCATCGAAAGAAACACATGGCTGGAAATATCCAGCCCTATACGCTGCATGCGGAACAGTTGGTTCTGCCCCGCATGCCAAAGATAATGAGATGCGTAATATTTCATTGCAATCAGCGCTTCATGAGTTCCGGACGTTTTACCCGTTGAAGAGAATCCTTTGAAAGTGTATCAGCGGGTTGCACAGCCAATGAATCGGTCACTACCGGCAGATTGTGTTCAGGCACATGGTAACGCATCAATTGAATACGACTTACCAGCACCGAGGTTTCTTTTTCTCCAGTATAGTACAGAAAACCAGTCACATTCTTATACTTGAAGGCTGAATCGGGCACGATAACCATACGCTGCATTCCCGACATGCTGATTACCCGTGTCATACCCTGTGTACTATCATTGTCAAACGTTAAGTTCAGTCCCATTACAAGCCGCCCTGAACGCAATCCCTTAGGCATGAAAGTAAAATTGGCCTCCCATACCAGTCTGTCTTTCTCATGGAAAGAGGTATCAGCCTTTATTTCAAAAGCCAATTTGTTGGTCAGGTCAAAAGGCGTAAACCAATACACGGTACGGTCCTGCCACAAATCAACCGTATCACCTGCTACCGACATGGCGAATTCACCCGTATGGCGAACAGATTGTTTCTTCAACTGCTCCGCAGTGGTTTCCATCCGCTTCTGCAAGTTCTCATAGATGGTCGTCATCTCATCGCTATGGCGGGAATACCACACCATAGAAGAATCGAATTCCGCCTCTGTGACATGATGCTTCTTGAAGACATAAGCCAGATAAGCTTCCTTCTTGTAGTTTTCATTGTAGGGTAAATCAGCACTTAGCGTAGTGGCCAGATGATAATCATAGAGCAAATCCTCCATGGCCTGAGGCTGGATAATATCTTTAGGCACCTTCTTTCCGCATCCGAACAGGCCGCACAGCATCAATGCCGAAACTCCTATAACTGCAATCTGTTTCATTTCTTGGATTCTTTGGAGGTAGGAGTAGACTCCGTATGTGCCCCTGTATTGAGGTAACGTGAATAGAAGATAAGCAACGCGATGATGCCACAGCTGATGGCAGCATCGGCAAAGTTAAAAATCGGACTGAAGAAAATAAAATGGTCACCTCCCACCAGCGGCATCCAATCAGGCCAATAAGTATCGATAATCGGGAAATAGAACATATCGACTACCTTCCCATGCAACCAGCTGGAATATCCCTCTCCCAGCGGTACCCATGAAGCAATCTGCCAATGCGAGCTCTCACTGAAAATCTCGCCATAGAACACGCAATCGATGATATTTCCTACCGCTCCCGCCAAAATCAAAGAAAGGCATACCAGATAACCGTTCTTCACCTTGTTCTGAGTCCGTTTCACCAACTTGGTGAGGTATACTGTAATCAGCACCGCAGCCACAATACGGAACAAAGTCAGGAACAATTTGGCGAAAATCTCAAGCCCGAAAGCCATACCGTTGTTCTCAGTGAAATAGATATAAAACCAGTCAGTCACATGAATATTCTCATGCAGATACATGTTTGTCTTTACCAAAATCTTGATGACCTGGTCAATAATCAACACCCCTGCCACCACAAGCGTTACCAAACGACCCTGAGTGAGAAATTTCTTCATTTTCTTCAAAATTCAATACAAATCAGTTCAAAAAAATTGAGAACTGAAAACCGAAAATGAGGCACTTCAAACCGTACCGTTTCTCAATTTTCAATTCCCAACTTCAAGTTAAATACTAATGTTTTCCATGCTGTTTAGCCTCAATGCTCAATGTAGCATGAGGAACTGCACGAAGACGTTCAGCAGGAATCAGCTTACCTGTTTCACGGCAAATTCCGTATGTTTTGTTTTCAATACGTACCAATGCCGCACGCAAGTTCTGAATAAACTTCAACTGCCGGGCAGCCAAGCGGGTGGTTTCTTCTTTCGACAACGTGTTGGCTCCTTCTTCCAATACCTTGTATGTAGGAGATGTATCGTCCGTATCGTTTCCATCCGCATTCATTATACTGCTTTTCAGTTTCTCATAGTCGCGTTCCGCGAGCTGAAGTTTCTCCATGATAATGGCGCGGAACTCTTCCAGTTCAGCGTCAGAATACCTCGTTTTTTCAGCCATAGTGCTTAAAGTTTTAAGTTAATAAATAGTATCCACCCGACAAGGCCGGGTGGATAGGTTCATATTACAGTTTCGTTACATGAATATACAACGAAAAGTCATCGAAACTGATTTCCGTGCCGTCAGTAACCTCATCGGCCAATACCAATGAATTTGCCAGCACTTGGTTGCAAATATAATTATTATATTCATTTATCGCGTCATCGGTATTCGGATTTTTTGACAGCACGATGGCAATCTTGTCAGTAATTTCGAAGCCGCTGCTCTTACGGATATTCTGAATACGGTTCACCAATTCACGGGCGATACCTTCACGCTTCAGTTCATCAGTCAGTGTCACTTCGAGTGCGACGGTCAGTTTGCCTTCGTTAGCTACCAGCCAGCCAGGGATATCTTCACTGAAGATTTCCACATCGGCAGCTTCCACTACGGCTTCTCCGCC
>NZ_CABROP010000071.1:0-9867 GCF_902472605.1 uncultured Bacteroides sp. | reverse complement strand
CGTCTCAAAATAGAATTGCAAAAGTAAAAATCTTATAGATTGAAACTTAGAAGTAAAAAATCTCCTGCTTTGGCCCTTGTTTATTGCAATTATAGGACTAAAAGCAGGAGATTTTTATGTTGTAGCTTATAGATTGTAAGTGGCCCTATCTCTATTTTCTATTTTGAGACAGCCTCTTTTTTTCGTTTTCACGAGAATTGAAAAATCCGGAACAAAATACAAATGGACGTCAAATTTTGAATTCTCACGAGGTTTCCCTACAAACGGTCAATTACAAGTAGAATTGGAAGAAGAAAAATACAAAAGTAAACCTGCTTTCGTGCAGATTTGTATAATTTACATTTGTATTTACAACTTTTATACGCTACAAATGTAAATATTCCGTATCGAGTAGGGGAGTGATTACACTGATACAAAGTGTTTTACAAGAATAAACCGTTACATCTCTAAATGTAAACGAATAAATATAACATTCACTTTAATCATACATAATTAACTGATTACCAGCTATTATAAATCGAATTTCCACAAATCCATTCAAGAAAAAGAGGAAATAAGACGAATAAACTTCAATTTCACCCCAATATACACATGTATCAAACTATAAATAGCATAAAACCAGCAATATAACAATATAAGATAAAGTAAATTACAATTGTATTTACACTTGTATAGAAGCGAAATTATACAAATGGAATACGTATCTTTACATCTGTAATGATGTAAATTTAGATTTATAAATTTGCATTTCTAAATTTAAAGAATTACTTTTGTAATCAACAAACAAAGCCATTTCCATTTGTATATGAAGGACCGGATTCTAAAAATCATGCAAAAAGAGGGATTGACGAACGCCGAATTCGCCGAAAAAATCGGGATTTCCACCTCGTCACTGTCGCACATCTTCAGCGGGCGAAACAAACCGAGCCTGGAAGTCGTGATGCGCATCCACAAAGCCTGTCCGTATGTCAACATCAACTGGCTGCTCTACGGCGAAGGCGAAATGGAAGAAAGCGCTCCCGCCGTGACAGGCATGGACCTGTTCACCCAACCGCTTGAGAATCCGAAAAACACGTCCGACGAACCGGATTCTCCCGATTTTTGCAAGGAGGACGAGGTTCCCAAGGTGGTTTATCCCCCCAAAGAGATTATCAGAGAGGAAGTTAAGTACATCGAGAAGCCACATCCGAAGATTACCGAAATACGCATTTTCTTCGACAACGGCACCTACGAGGTCTTCAAACCCGAAAAATAACGCCTCGCACGGGAAAAAGCATCCCCCCGGGAGTTAGGCATATAAAAGGTAAATTCGTATCTTTGCGTAACAGAAACGAATTTACCTTTTTTATATGAAGAAATACATCTTAGATTTGACAGTCACCGAGAACCTTCGCCTGCATGCGAACTACGTTCTCATCAAGCTGACGCAAGAGGCTCCCTTGCCCGATATGCTTCCGGGACAGTTTGCCGAAATCCGGGTGGACGGCTCGCCGACCACTTTCCTGCGTCGCCCCATTTCCATCAACTATGTAGATAGAGAGAAAAACGAAGTGTGGTTCCTCGTCCAGCTCGTAGGCGACGGTACCCGTAAACTGGCCACCGTAGAGAAAGGCGACACGGTGAACGTGGTGCTCCCGCTGGGCAACGGATTCACGATACCGGATTCGCCCGACACCAAAGTGCTGCTCGTGGGCGGCGGCGTAGGTACGGCTCCCATGCTCTACCTGGGTGAAGCCCTCCTGAAACGGGGATGCAAGCCGACCTTCCTGTTAGGTGCCCGCTCACAGAACGACCTGCTCCAGCTGGAAGAGTTCAAAGCCCTCGGCGACGTGTACACCACCACCGAAGACGGCAGCATGGGCGAAAAAGGATACGTCACCATGCACAGCGTACTGAAAGAAAAACGATTCGACCTGATCTGCACTTGCGGCCCGAAACCCATGATGGTGGCAGTGGCCAAGTATGCCAAGGCAGAAGGCATCGAATGTGAAGTGTCACTGGAAAACACCATGGCCTGCGGCGTCGGCGCCTGCCTCTGCTGCGTGGAAAAGACCGACGAGGGACATGTGTGCGTATGTAAAGAAGGTCCGGTATTTAATATAAAGAAACTATTATGGCAGATTTAAGCGTAAACATCGGTAAATTGAACATGTCGAACCCGGTCATGACGGCATCGGGTACATTCGGATATGGACTGGAGTTCCAGGATTTCGTCGACCTGGAGAAAATCGGAGGCATCATCGTGAAGGGTACCACGCTTCACCATCGGGAAGGAAACCCTTATCCGCGTATGGCCGAAACGCCCATGGGTATGCTCAATGCCGTGGGACTGCAGAACAAGGGCGTGCATTATTTCGTAGACCACATCTATCCACAGATTAAAGACATCCGCACGAACATGATTGTGAACGTATCCGGCTCGCAAGTGGAAGACTATGCCGAAACGGCTTCCATCATCAACGAACTGGAAAACATCCCGGCCATCGAGCTGAACATCTCTTGCCCGAACGTGAAGCAGGGAGGTATGGCTTTCGGTGTGACGGCCCATGGAGCGGCCGAAGTGGTGAGCGCTGTGCGCAAGGTCTACAAGAAGACCCTGATTGTGAAACTGTCACCCAACGTGACCGACATCACTGAGATTGCCCGTGCTGCAGAAGGTGCCGGAGCCGACAGCGTGTCGCTCATCAACACCCTGCTGGGTATGGCCATCGACGCCGAGAAGCGCCGTCCGGTGCTGTCTACCGTGACCGGCGGTATGAGCGGTGCGGCCGTGAAACCCATCGCCCTGCGCATGGTATGGCAGGTAGCCAAGGCCGTGAAGATTCCGGTAGTAGGTCTGGGCGGTATCATGAACTGGAAGGATGCCGTGGAATTCCTGCTGGCCGGTGCCACTGCCATCCAGATTGGTACAGCCAACTTCATCGACCCAGCCATCACCGTGAAAGTGGCCGAAGGTATTAACGACTATCTGGACCGTCACGGATACAGTTCCGTACGCGACATCATCGGAGCACTGGAAGTCTGAAAACCGACTTTTCAGGGCCCGAAAAACAGGCATAAAAAAAACGTCCTTGCGTTCGTCACAAAACGCAAGGACGTTTTCTTTTAAACGCAAGTGCGTTTTACCTAAAACGCTTCGACGTTTTACTTCAAACGCAAAGGCGTTTGGATTGAAACGCACTTGCGTTTTTCTAGATGGTAAAAATCAGGATTTTTCAAGTCTAATATGGGGAAAAATAAAACCCCAAATTACGGATACGGTTGTCTGTTTATGTAATTAATCCGTTTTTATACACTTCTGAGTTGGAACAAACCGAATACTTTTATTACTTTTGCAAAGTTCAGTTCCAGCCTTTTTCTTTTGGAAAAGCCAGAAAACTGGACAAGACATATTGAAAGGCGTTTACTACGCTTTGGTTTTGACGATTAGAAATCCTGGAAAAATTTCAAATTGTAAGTCAAGAACAAAGCAACGTAAATGCCCCATGGGTGTGTTATATCCATACCTGTTATGCCCGATAGCCATAAGTGTATCTGTACGCCTGTGGTGGCTTCTGGCGTAAGGGTATGTTATATATACATATCGGCGTGGGGCTTCTGCGTTGCTCGTTTCGACTTACAGGGCAATTTCCAGGAGCCTCTAATCGTGAAGCGAGCGACAGTGCAGGGCTTCACGCTTTTTTTATGCCTTAACAATTGGTATTGAATCACACAAAGGATACCGGAGTCCTGATCCTTCCAAATGTTGTCGGACTGTGAGTACAAAGTTTTTCAACAACGAATCCGGCCATACGCTTTTCGATAAACTGAAAGGCATCTCTTCCGAAATGGTCACCTTCGACCGTTTCCTGGCTGTTGTCGGGTTCTTCCGCTCTTCCGGTTATTTCAAATTACGGAAAGAACTAGGCGACATCTCCGAAATAAAAATTCTGGTAGGAATCAACATCGACGATATTTTCCGCAAACACAACAAGGCCCTGCTCATGCTGGCTGATGAAGAAAAAGCCAAAGCCATTTATCAGGACGGCTTCAAGGAAGATATTATACAAGCCCGTTATGCTCCAGAAATAGAAGAAGGTATCCTGCAAATGTGTGACGACCTGGTATCAGGCCGTTTGCAAATGCGCATCCATGCCACCAAAAACCTGCATGCCAAATTTTACCTCTGTCTGCCTCAGCACCATAGCGAGCACAGTGACGGATGGGTGATTATGGGTTCCTCCAACATTTCTGAATCAGGACTTGGAGTGTCGCAGGCCCCTCGTTACGAACTGAATGTAGCCATGAAAGACTATGATGACGTACGGTATTGCTACGACGAGTTCAAGGCCTTATGGAATGAAGCAATTCCACTTACGGCAGATGACATAGAAACTTATAAAAAACATACCTATTTAGGCTGTCAACCCACCCCCTATGAACTATACATTAAAGTACTAATTGATACGTTCGGCGACCAGGTGGAAGACGATTTCTCCTTGCAACTACCTGAAGGAGTGAAAGACTTAAAATACCAGAAAGATGCCGTGATACAAGGTTTTCAAATGCTGATGAAACACAACGGACTTTTTCTGGCCGATGTGGTTGGATTAGGAAAGACCTTAATCGCTACCATGATAGCCAAACGATTTGTCGAAACAAACGGTCAAGACACAAATATCCTGGTCATCTATCCTCCTGCGCTTGAGGACAACTGGAAAAATACATTCAAGCAGTTCGGCATTTACAAGAAAACACAGTTCATTACTAACGGCAGCCTGAGCAAAGTGTTGGAAGGACGCGACCAGTACAAAGACAAAGAAGCATTCGATTTAATCATTGTAGACGAAGCCCACGGATTCCGCAGTGACACTTCCGGTAAATACGACGAACTGCAAAAGATATGCAAGTCACCCTGCGCACATACAGGACTACTTAAAAATAACCAGAAGAAAGTCATGCTTCTGTCGGCCACCCCTCTGAACAACCGTCCGGATGATTTGCAGAATCTTCTGCTGCTTTTTCAGAACAGCCGGCACTGTACTATCGACGGCATTCCAAATCTGAAAGCCTTTTTCTCACCACTCATTCAAGACTATAACAAGGTGATGCGAGAACGCGACCAACGAGATGTAACTACCGAAATAGACCGGATTTACGAACAAATACGCAATAAAGTAATAGACAAGATTACCATCCGTCGTACCCGGAACAATATTCTGAACGACCCGGACTATCGGGCCGACATCCGGTCGCAAGGCATCGTCTTTCCCGATATATTGCCGCCCAACGAGCTGGAATACCAAATGAGTGCGACTACCAGCCGTCGTTTCTATGAAACACTGAAACAGCTAACCGACGGAAAATCGCCCAGAAATCCCGGCGGTACGGGATTAGATTATGCCCGCTACCGTGCCGTTGAGTTCCTGAAACCGGAATATCGAAACAAATACAAAAATGCGGAACATATTGGTCAGACACTGGCAGGTATCTACCGGGTACACATGGTAAAACGACTGGAAAGCAGTTTCTACGCCTTCAAGCAATCTCTCCGTACTCTGCTTCGTATCACGACAGACATGATTAAGATGTTTCAGGAAAACAAAGTCATCATTGCACCCGACCTGAAAGTAAAAGACTTACAAGCAAAAGACATGGAACTGGACCAAATCATCGAATATGCCGTCGCCAAAGGATATGTAGCCGAAGACATTCTCTTTCCATCCGAAGCCTTCCAGCCCGGATTTCTTGAAATGCTCCGCCACGATAAAGAAATATTGGAGCAGTTAAATGCCGATTGGGAGAAAGAAAAAGCCGACCCGAAATTCGACCTTTTCGCCCAGCGGCTACAAAGAGAACTGCTGGATACAAAAATCAATCCGTCCGGCAAACTGGTTCTGTTCTCAGAAAGCGTGGATACCCTTACATACCTATATGGCCGCATCACCCAAGAGCTTGGAAGAAAAGATGTACTTATGGTAACCGCTGCCAACCGCAACCGACTGGGACAAACCATCAAGGAAAATTTTGACGCCAACTGGCCGACAGACACCGGGAAATACAATCTCCTTCTGACTTCTGATGTCCTGGCCGAAGGTGTAAACCTGCACCGGGCCAATGTAATTGTCAATTACGATTCTCCTTGGAACGCGACTCGGCTGATGCAACGTATCGGACGAGTAAATCGTATCGGCTCCTCGGCTCCCCATATATACAATTATCTGTTCTATCCGTCCCGGCAAGGCGACAAGGAAATACAACTTTACAAAAATGCCCTTGTCAAACTGCAAGGCTTTCATTCTGCCTTTGGAGAAGACGCCCAGATTTATTCCCGCGAAGAAATTGTCAGACAGTTCACACTATTCGACAGCGACATCAAAGACCATATTGACAAAAAAATCATGCTCCTACGGGAAATCAGGGAGATTTGCCGTAACAATCGCAGACTCTACCACAAAATCAAATCCTTGCCAATGAAAAGCCGTGTGCTACGCGATACAGGTAAGCACAACAGCCAATCTGTCATTTTCGTGTCGTCCAATGTCAAAACCGAGTTTTATCTCGCCACCAAATCCGGTGTAAAAGTGATTGATTTCTTGGAAGCCGTCCGCTACCTGAAAGCGCGACCGGAAGAGCAAGCCGTACCATTTACCGATGATACCCTCCATTACCGCCATGTAAACGAAGCACTTCTACTGTATCGGAAAGAATATGTAGAAGCAGCCGACACCGCTTCTATCCACCGAACGGACTTGGACCGGACCTCACTGGAGGCTCGAAACTTTCTGCGTACCGTCAAACAATTGGCAACGGATAGTGAACTCAAAGCACACTGTGACCTACTGACTGGCTACATCAACGAAGGGATCTATGCCCAATTGCCCCGACGCTTGAAAACATTGTCCCGTGAGTATAAGAACGAGCGTAGCCGCATCCGACAAGATGAATACAAACTCCAGTTATCCATCAGTCGATTGCTGGAAGACTATCGTATCCAAAATCGGGAACCTCGTCAAGACCAGCAGGAAATTTCAGCCCCACAAATCATCATCTCCGAAACATTCATCTAAAAAAGCATCTCTATGACACCCATTTATACCCATGATACCTTGCGGCAAATGTTTCAGTCTGCATTCCAACTCAGCGACTGGTATTCTCTTTTACAATACTTCTTCCATGCTACAGAATTGAAGAAGATTCCTGAAAGCCTTCATACGCCTCATGAAGAGGAAAAAGGATATTACCTGGGGAACATCGAGACCTCAGACAATTTCCGTGTGGGTTTGTTCTGCTATCAGATTCACAAAGGTTCAGTAGCCAACCGCCGTGTGGGGCTCCGTAACCTGGTCAAATCATTCATCAATCCGCAATGGGGAGAGTTTGATGCAGCCCTCGTAGTGTATGACAGCCATGACCACTGGCGACTGTCTTTTATCTGTGACATCAAGGAAGAATCCACGGCCCCGAAACGATATACCTACGTATTCGGCAGCAAAGACCTGCTGTACAGGACCCCGATAGAACGTCTACTTTATCTCCAGAAAAAAGGCATCTCATTTGAGAACCTGAAAACAGCCTTTTCCGTAGAAGCCCTGTCCGACGAATTTTTCGACCGCTACCGCGAACAGTATGCCGACTTCATACAGTACGTCACTGGCAAACGTTTTGTCAAATCAGGAAACAAGTGGGTGGAGAAGACAGTCGGTTCTCCCAACACCGCTTTAATGCAAGCCTTTGGATACGACGAGAAAAAGATACGTGACTACATAAAGAAAATGATGGGACGCATCACTTTCTTGCACTTTCTCCAGCGTAAAGGCTGGATGAACGGTGACCTGAACTATATGCAACATCTGTTTGAACGTTCCCATTATCAGGATGATTACTTGGATTCCGTATTGGAACCCTTGTTTTTCGGAATTTTGAATACCCGACCGTCGGAACGCGAAGATTTGTTTCATCAATATGGCTGGGATAAGTCCTTACTGGCCGAATGGAAGGATATTCCATACCTCAACGGTGGCCTGTTCGAACGTGATGCAGACGATGAGCCGGAAAGTGTGTTCCCCGCAGACTATTTTAGAAAGCTGTTCCAGTTCTTCAGTGAATACAACTTCACCATCGATGAAAACGACCCGAACGACGCTGAGGTGGGAGTTGATCCGGAAATGCTAGGTAAAATCTTTGAAAACCTGTTGGAAGACAATAAAGACAAAGGAGCGTTCTATACGCCCAAGGAGATAGTCCGCTACATGTGTCAAGAATCATTGATTGCCTATTTGGAGACCCATACTACTTTGGCTAAGGACAAGGTTCGTGCCTTTGTCCTTTCGCCTGAAGAAAGCGTGACCGACATTCCAGACAACAAGAAAGCCAAACTGCTCACCGCACTGGAAGAAATAAAAATATGCGACCCAGCCATTGGCTCCGGTGCCTTTCCCATGGGACTACTCAATGCATTGCTACATTGCCGAGAAGCCCTGAGTGGGGAACACTATGACCGTGCTGAATTGAAAAAGCAAATCATACAACGCAATATCTACGGGGTAGACATTGAAAAAGGAGCTGTCGACATAGCACGTTTGCGTTTCTGGTTGTCCATCGTAGTGGACGAGGAAACTCCTTCGCCACTCCCAAATCTAGACTATAAGATTATGCAAGGCAATTCTTTGATAGAAAGTTTTATGGGAGTAGATTTAAGCAAACTCACCTACGAGAAAGAACATAAAAAGGATAAAGGAGAAATTTCTCTCTTTGACAATGAGAAAAACCGCCTTCAAAAAACAGTCTCCCAACTGCTGACCGCTTATTATTCTTGCACAGACCATACTCGTAAAGTCCGCCTGCAACAAGAAATATCCGACACCATCAACCGCCAACTGGAAGCAGGCCTGGTAGACCAGGCCATCCTTGCCAAGCTAAAAGACATCAACCTAGCTGAAAACAACCAATTTTTCCTTTGGCATACCTGGTTTAGCGATGTATTCAACAGGGAAGAGGGGAAAAGCGGGTTTGATATTGTGATTGGGAATCCGCCGTATATTAGTTATTATTCACGACAGGCTGTAAGCATAGATGAAAAACTTCTTGAAGCTATAAAATCAGACATTTCATATATTTCAAATAAAAAAAAGAGAGGACGTTACCATTCAGTTCAATTCTTTATTTATCGAGGAGTTAAAATCTTTAATTCTAGAGGTATCTGTAACTTTATTATAGACTTGTCTTTCTTTGAGAAGCCATTTGCTAATTTACGCCACTTTATCTTATCTAAGTACTACATTAAAGAAATTGTATCAGGACTTACTGCATTTAAAAATGTATCAAGTGGACAACTAATTATATCTATTACCTCACAACAACAAAATCATCTATCTACATGGAAAGAAGATTTAAATGGAATTCCACAATATATTGATGTTTTATCCTGTTTAACATCAAAAGACTATTGTATATCAAGACCTAATCCATATAGTGCAATCCTAGAGAAAATAGAAAAGAATTCATACAATCTTAGTCAGATTTGTGAAGTGAGAACTGGGGTTAATATCGGAGGAGTAAAAAGTTTCTTTTTGTGTGATAATGAAAATTATCCACCTTATATTTCTGGAGGAAATAATGTACAATTATACCATATTAATTATCCAACAGAGCTACAGAAAAGACGAAAAGAAACGCATTTCAAATTTGATAAGAACATAGAAAAATATATATGGGAAAATAACCTAGGTACTCCATCTATTGGAGAAAATAATGAAAGATTCATCCGTCCTAAATTAATTATAAGACAAAGTGATACAAGAATAACAGCAGCAATTGATTTATATAATAAGTAACGTGAGTTCGATATAAGAATAAATATAATTTATTGAAAAATAGGAACATAGC
>NZ_CABROP010000070.1:0-10030 GCF_902472605.1 uncultured Bacteroides sp. | reverse complement strand
CTCCCGTTGCGGAACTTATACAACGCCCGTTCGCGGTCGTCCTGCTCCATGCCGCCGTGGAACGTCTCGCAATACACCTTCATGGAGTGCAGGTACTTCCCTACCCGGTCCACACTCTCCCGGTGGTTGCAGAACACCAGCGTCGATTCGTTGCCCAGCGTACACAGCAGCTTGTAGAGCGTCTCCAGCTTGTCCTTCTCCGGCGAAGTCACCCGATAAAGCCTCAACCGCTGTGATACCGTCTCCTCCGGATTCAGGAAGTCCAGCTTCTGCGTGCGGTTCATCCCCGTGAAGCGCGGAATCTCCTCCGCATCGGTAGCCGACAACAGGAAGCGGCGACGCAACGAAGGCAGTTTGCCGATGACCTCGGCCATCTCGTCCTGGAAGCCGAACTCCAGACACTTGTCGAACTCGTCGATGACCAGCGTACGCACCGTACCGGCCTCGAAATTCTCCTTGTTCAGGTGGTCGTTCATACGTCCCGGCGTACCGATAATCACGGCCGGCGAGATGCCCTTCATGGTGCGGTGTTCCTCCATGGCCGGGCGACCGCCATAGCAGCTCATCACCGGGAAACCGGTTCCCATGGCCTTGAACACCTGCTCAATCTGCAAAGCCAGTTCGCGTGAAGGCACCAGCACCACGGCCTGTACGCCTTCCACTCCCTGCTTCAGCGAGTTCACCAGCGGCAACAGGTAGGCCAGCGTCTTTCCGGAGCCGGTGGGCGAAAGCAGAATCAGATCGCTGCCGTCTTTCCAAGCGTCGATGGCGGCCTCCTGCATGGCGTTCAACTGGTCAATCTTCAGGTTGGATAGTATTGTTTGTATGTCCATAATTCTTGGGGTTTTGTGGGTTAGTTAGCAAAGATAATTGCCCATTATTTCTAATAATTGCGTCTGATTGTCTTTAATACTCCAATATCTGCTTTTATACGGGAAATGGCATCATATTGTTCAAAAGCCAAGGTATTTTTCAATATATTCTGTTCAAAATCCAGTCCCGTTCCTTCACATAATTTCTTACCAATAGAAACCAATGAATTATACAAGCAATGCCCTCTTACATATAAATACACATTCTCCTTACGAAGTCCCTTAGCTTCATAATAAACTGATTCATCCGTCCTATTAAAGCCACATGTATTCTTTATATTTTTAATAGTAGTCTGCAGATCCGAAGACAAACGGTCTAAAAATTGCTTTCCATTATTTTTTTCATCACCCTGTCTATATTGCAAGGAAATAACATTTTTAAATTTATCCCGATCGAACTCAGTCAATCCATTCTTTACCTGATAAAGCATCAACAAAAAAGGCTCATAAACAACTTCAGAATATCCCGACAAGAAAACGCTGAAATCAAACTCCGCCCCTTTATGCGTATATTTATCAAACGTCTGTTGCAATTGGGAAGCAAATGCACAATGATTTTCCCATGAATAAGTATAAGTCTGTAGAATGCCATCTCCCGCGGAAATACCTTCTTCCAACAGATAGCGCAAGTCACTATCTATACAAATAAAAAATTTCTGCGAAAGAAAACCCTTATACTTCAAACACTGAGTACACCCTGTGTTGCGATTTCCCTTTTCGTTTATGGTAGCAGGCTTAAACTTATAACGCCCTCCACGATATTTAGCAAGCAACTGTTGCCAAAACCAGATGTCATCTTTATCCTCCACATGTACAATGGAGTCTACGCCGTACATAAGCGTCGACGCTGCCATCCCTCTCGCTGCTGCCTCATAAAAGGCCCTCTTGTCTGCATCCATAATTATCTTTTCTCTAAATCTTGGATGAATACAATCTTATCTTCCCAGCCATTGGCAAAAATATTAGGAGAATGGGTTGTCAATATCAACTGACAGTTCGGATTCAATTTACGTATCAATTCGATAAGCCGGTCTTGCCAAGTAATGTGCAAAGAGATTTCCGGTTCATCCATCAACAACACAGCGGGCTTCTCCTCTTGCAGAAACACTGTCGTAAGAATCAACAAAATCTGTTTTTCACCGGAAGAGAGCTGGTCTAATTGTATTTTTTCGTCTTCTGCACGAATAACATCTCCATTAGCAGTCACAACTCTTTGCCCATCGGATGTAATCAATGCCCTCCCTGTACCTTTAATTGAAAAAACTAACGTATTATTCTGGGGGTCAATCCTAATTTCTTTTCCTGTTTCCTCAAACAATGAGTTAACCAACTGGAAGAAATTATCAATCCGTTTACGAATTATTTCCGCTTTTTCCGGGAAATTCAACATCTTCATTCTATAATCAAAGAATGAGGTTCCTTCTCCATTCTGATTAATAATATTTTTCAAGGCCTGAAGCAACATACTTTCCGTTTTTCTCTTCGCATTAGCCGGAATATCAAAAGAACGGATATAAGTAACAGGACTATCAATGGCAGTTCCACTGACAGCTTCAGCTATATTTTTTTTAATCTTCTGCCCAGAATAATAGTCTGAGATTAAATTAAGCAATGTCGTTTTCCCACATCCATTAATGCCGACAAGAATATTCACATCCTGATGAATATTATTCCATCGTATATCTACTCGTTGCCACATTTTTTGCACCTGGAAACTGGCAATATATTTACTCTTTTCTTCCATGAAATTACTTTTATTACACGAAAATACGAAAAATCTAACTAGAATGAGAGAAAATATGGCAAAGAATATTCTTGGATAACTAAAAATCGAAGAATTTACTTAATAACAAGTCAAAATCTTATCCACCTTCTCCAAGGGATTCTAAAGAAACGTGGACGCCAATTTATGACCGGCCGCGGACAGTCCCAGTTCCGACTTTGCACGTCTGCCACATGGCTCGCTACGATAATTGGATACATCCGTCTGAAAACACTGACGTTTGAATTTCAGTTTCATTCTGATTTTCCTTTCTTTTTCAAATTGTCCAACATCTTGATTGAATCAAGATAATCCTGTTCTACGTCACTGATTGTACGCTGTTTGTATTTACGATATTCATTCGTAGCATGTTCCATCGCTTCTGCATGTGAAACAAGTTCTTTTCAACATCGGCACGTTCCACGATCAGTTCAGCTACTATATATCCATGAATGGCATAGTGTATCTTATTCTGTATCCCAATGAAATAATCATGTCCAGATTATCAAATGGCATCTCTCTTTCTACCTATCTGGAATCTTCGATGCGAACCTGTCGGAATTTCCAACAGGTTGAATTTTCATCGAGTTCCTGCTCTTCGTAGAGATGTTTAATATGTTCCACTAGATTGGGCCTCGATGTCTGATATAGTTCGGAAATGTCTCGTCACTTATGAAAAATCAGTTGTCAAAAACAAGGATATACAAAGTTAATAAAATCTATAAAAGGGACACTATTAGCAATTCCTGAACTTTCAGTAATGACATCATAATAAGCCGCCGGTTGGCATATACCATGTTCTCTACAGGAAGATGATCAAATATATCCCACTCTTTTTCTTCACATACAAGTCATGAAAGATTGCTTTCGGATGCACCCCTTCTTTCACATCTTGACAATGAGTTTCCGCTCTGCTCTTGCCCTGATATTGAACTATTCGAGAAATTCGAATAGTTCGTTTTTTATGTAAATCAACAGCTTATCTTATTAATTGCAACCGATTCCGGATGTTCTTTCATACAAGATTCTACATCGAAATCAATTATCTCTTTCCAACCGATAAATAGTATTCTTTATCTTGAAAGACAATCTCAATCATTCGTATATTCCACCTCAGATTCAGCAGCCATCGGCGTATCCTCATCTTCCGATGTGTTATAAGTTTTGATTTTGTGGTCTTCCAGAAAAATATGATTTAATGTAAAAGCCAATGATTCAAGTGTCTGCGCACAAACCTTCGGTTTTAACTGACATTCCCAAATTGTAATGCAATGCCATCCCATTGCGGCCAGCTGACGCTGTTCCTCCACATCACGCTTCTTGTTCCGTTCCACTTTCTTCCGCCAGAAATCCACATTCGTTTTAGGTAGGCGATAATATTTGCAATTATCATGTCCATGCCAGAAGCAGCCGTTGACAAAAATAACCGTACGATACTTACGAAGCACAATATCCGGATGTCCAGGCAGACGCGGATGGTTCAGCCGATAACGGAATCCCCGTCCAAACAAGAATTTACGCACCACTATTTCAGGTTTCGTGTTCTTGCCACGTATTGCCGACATGCAACGGTGCCGTTGTTCCTTCGTCAGTTTGTCCATTTTCCGATTTTATCTTCAAATTAAAACGCCGTAGCCATACTACCTAAAGTCAGGATAAAGATACAGAGATTTAGCATACAAAGAATCGATTCCCTCCAAATTTATAATTCTAAACTAATCTTACACAAGTTCTAGCGTGTAAGCAATGCCATATTTATCTGACATAACCAGACAAAATTGTACGAGCAAATTCAGAGTTCTTCAGAAACAAACTTAAGAAATTCCTCTTTTATTTGCCTCCATTTTATTTATTTTGCACACTAATATGAAGACGGAAGATACTAATTGAATTTTAATTAGAAACGAATTCAGACCTTAAACAACTGACAAAGAGGCTGAAGCAAAAACAATTAAAATAGCTTTCTCTATACATGAAAGTATTCGGAGAAATATATTAAATAAAAGATTCAGAATGAGCCAAACAAATAAAATAACAAACCCAATAAATAATCTATCATACGACAAGACTTCCGCCATCAGTATATTTGAATACAGCAAAGGATTGCTAGGCAGAAGTCTGCGTGAATTTATCAAAGAGAACTATTCACCCAAGAAAGGAAAAGGCAGCATCGGACAGATGGTGGAGAACCTTTATTTTCTTCTGGAAACCAACAATAATCCGGAAGCAGACTTCTCGTCTGCTGGCATGGAATTAAAATGCACTCCCGTCAAACTGGGCAAAAACGACACTTACCTCATCAAAGAACGCCTGGTGTGTAATATGATAAATTACTGCGAGGTCATAAAGGAAGATTTTGAACAATCACACTTTTATCTGAAGTGTCAGTTGATGTTGCTGCTCTTTTATTTATACAAGAAAAATTGTGACAACCTCGACCTGAAATTTATTTTCTCCGTTCTTTGGAAACTCCCTGAAAAAGATTTGCTTATCATCAAGCATGACTACGAAACCATACTGGAAAAAATCAAATGTGGCAAAGCCCATTTACTTTCAGAAGGAGACACTATGTACCTCGGTGCATGCAGGAAAGGCCAAAAAGGCGACAGCCTGATGAAACAGCCTTTTTCAGAAGAAGGAGCACCCCGCAGGGCTTTCAGCTTGAAGATGTCTTATATGCGGACTATCCTGCAATATGTAACGGATAGCGGTAAAAAGGCGATTTCCAATTTCAAGTTTCCTACCGGACAAATTGTTTCAGAAAGGGAGCTTGACAAACATAATTTTGAAGAAATCATACTAAATCGGTTCAAACCTTACCTTGGCAAAAACTACCAGGTAATCGCCAAAGGAAAGAAGATAGACATTTCCAATAATCCCAAAAACAAATTTGCGATAATAGCCAATGCTATCGCCGCAACCGGGAAATGTACCAATGTCAACCGTTCTGAAGAGTTCATGAAGGCCGGATTGACAATGAAGACAATACGTGTCCAACATAACGGAAATATAAAAGAAGCGATGTCTTTTGAAAACATTGACTACATGGAAGTCGCAGAATGTGACAACTGGTATGAATCCCGGCTGTATGAATTGTTTTCAAGCCGTTTCATGTTTGTAATATTTAAAGAACAGACAGCCAATAAAGGAGATTATATACTAGACAATGTATTCTTCTGGACAATGCCTCCAGAGGATTTGGAATGGGCAGAGACGTATTGGATGCACATAAGAAAGAACATATTGGACGACCATATCTCTGAAGAATATTGGTGGAAAGGACAGGACAAGAAAAAATTCCATGTACGTCCAAAAGCTCAAAGATCAACAGATTTAGCTCCAACTCCCAGCGGAAAGTGGGTTAAAAAGTTCTGTTACTGGTTTAATAATGATTACGTAAAACAAATAGTAAACAACAATGGCTCAAAATAATCATATAATTCGTGTAGTAGAACTATTCGCTGGTGTAGGTGGATTCCGTATCGGCCTGGAAGGAGCATCCGACGCTTATGAAACAATCTGGAACAACCAATGGGAACCTTCTACCAAACATCAAGATGCCTCTTTAGTATATCAGGCTCGGTTTGGAAAGAAAGGACATTCAAACCAGGACATTAATCTTGTAAAAACAGCGGATATTCCGGACCATGACCTGCTGGTCGGTGGATTTCCTTGTCAAGACTACTCTGTAGCTGCTTCACTCAGCCGCTCGGGAGGTATTGAAGGTAAAAAGGGAGTGCTATGGTGGCAAATCTACCGCATCTTGCAAGAAAAGGGCGATGCAAAACCCAATTATATATTTTTTGAGAACGTTGACCGCCTATTGAACTCTCCAGCCTCCCAGCGTGGACGCGACTTTGCCATTATCCTAGCCTCATTAGCCGACTTAGGCTATATTGTAGAATGGCGAGTCATAAATGCCGCCGACTACGGGATGCCACAAAGAAGAAGAAGAACCTACATTGTAGGCTATCTTGAGAATTCCCCAATAGCCAACCGCATCCAAAAAATGAAAGACTGGGTTCTGTACGACGGAGTAATGGCACAGGCTTTCCCCTTTGAACAAAAGTCGGGAATCTCGGATTTTGAAATAGAAGGTTCCATAAAAGAAGTTTCAGATAACTTCAACAAAGAAGGAAAGGCAAGCCCATTTGGAAACGCAGGCATGATGACGCATCGTCAGGTTTTTTCTGTGGATGCCACACCTGTTTATACAGGAACGAACCAAACCCTAGGTGATATTCTTGTGAACGAGAGTTTCGTACCGGAAGATTTCTTTATTTCCGAGAAAGATTTACCTAAATGGATTTATGAGAAAGGAGCAAAAAAAATAAATCGTGTGTCAAAAGAAGGATTCAAATATACTTTCTCTGAAGGTGGAATGGCCTTTCCTGACCCGCTTGACAAACCTTCAAGAACCATGATTACAGGAGAAGGCGGAAACGCTCCTTCACGTTTCAAACATGTGGTGCTGACCCCCTCCGGAAGATACCGCCGACTGATTCCCATAGAATTAGAACGGCTCAACATGTTTCCGGACAATCACACTTATCATCCGGAAGTATCAGACGGACGCAGGGCCTTCCTCATGGGAAATGCATTGGTTTGCGGAATCGTCGAACTGATTGGGAAGAGTTTATACCGTTTCATGTATGATGAAGCACCTGTATCCTCACGACCGATACATACTTTACGCGAATCACGCCCGACATTGGATTTAGACCTGTTTGCTTTTGAAAAAGAACAACTGATTCTCAATAAGCCTAAAAAGAATTATGTGCCCGACAAGAACAAACGTTTGTTGATAGGATTTGTCAAGGAAGATAATCAAGATTATTTCTTGAATGAAGAACCGACAAAAATATATTATACCGGCAAGACGAAATCATTCCCTTCTACCATCGCATTGAACAAGTTGTACTATTTCATGCCTTACATAAAAGGGAAAGGGGTGAAAGACTTGTATCTAATCCGTATTGCAAGAATTGGAACCAAAGCAGAAATCCACCCCGAAAGCAACGACAAAGATCCAAGATTAGTCTTCGAACTGGAATTTTTAGAAAGTCTACCCGACTATCATCCTGTTCGTCTAAACATCAATCACACATATACGGATACATTCCTTGGCCGGATTATCGACAAGGATAACTGATTCAAACAAAAAATTTAATCCTCATCTGCATATCAGAAAGCATGCCGATGAGGATTTTTAATGTACCCAGCAATATTTCCATAGAAAATCTTCGTCATATCTTTCCACCATCCACCAAGATGCAAATCCTACCAAAATGTCACCTCCCCCACTCCCTCTCCAAAACCACTTTCTTTTCTCGCCCCGCCGCCCATTCGCTCAAAATCCACAAGTAGAACCGCTTATCAAATACCAAAAAGAAACACAATCACACAAACACCATACCAAAAGCAAGCAAAAAAGCAATTCCAACACCCCATTCATAAAGACCAAGAACAAAACCCCTCAAAAAGACAATCCAAAACAATCCATCAAACTCATCCAACTAGAAAACACACCCAACAAACACCCACTCAAATCCCCCACAAAAACCATACACCAAAAAACGCAAGTGCATTTCACTCCAAACGCCGAAGCGTTTGCTTCCAAACACAAGGAGGTTTCACCTAAAACGCAAATACATTTAACTCCAAACGTAAGCCCGTTTTCCACCCCAAAATCTCCCGATAATTCCCCATCCTACCCCGAAAAACGCCCCAAAATCTTCCAAAAACAAGAAATCCCCGCCTCCAGATTCCCCAAACCTTCCCATTTCGCGCCTCAGCCACCCCCTCCAGAAGCCTTCTGAAAGGGATACCCTCCCCCAAGTCTCTATAAAATCCCCATGAAAGCAAAATCAGAAAGACACCAAAATCCCGACACAAGCAGCAAAAAGAAACCAAACCCCACAAATCGAAATCAGCCCAAAAATCTGCTACAAGGCCCTGGATTTCCTCCGGAGCAGCCCTCTGTTTTTTCCCCTCCCCATCCTACAAAATGCACGAAAAAGTTTGCTCGTTACATAAAAAGTAACGTCCTTTGTAATTGTAAATTCACAAAACTATGGCAGACAATTACATTGAACGACAATATGAAGCGTATCAGGCACGGAAAGCGGCCTGGGAAAAGGAACGGAAGTACAAGAAGAAAAAGCCGACGGCCCCGACGGAAACGCCTCAACGGACGGGAGGTTTCCTGAAAAATCAGGTGAAGAAGGTGGCCGCCGTACACGACCTGTCGGGGGTGGGCCACGTATCGCTGATGGCGGTCATCCCGGTGCTCTCGTCCATGGGCTTCCAGGTGTGTCCACTGCCCACGGCGGTGCTGTCCACGCACACGCAGTACCCTTCCTACTCCTTCCTCGACCTGACGGAGGAGATGAAGCACATCATCGCGCACTGGGAGAAGATGAACGTGCACTTCGACACGTTCTACACGGGCTACCTGGGCTCGCCGCAGCAGGCGCAGATTGTGGAGGAGTTCATCCAGAAGTTCCGCGGCGAGAACGACATGGTGGTGGTCGACCCGGTACTGGGCGACAACGGGCATCTCTACAAGGGCATCACCGAGGAGATGGTGACGGAGATGCGGAAGCTGATCCGACTGGCGGATGTCATCACGCCGAACCTGACGGAGCTGTACTACTTGCTGGACATGCCGTTCCGGGAGGAACTGACGGATGCAGAGCTGAAGAAGGCGCTGAAGACGCTGTCGGACCAGGGACCGGCCATCGTGATTGCCACGAGCGTGCCGGTGAGCGGTGACCCGCGGTCGACGTCGGTCTATGCGTACAACCGCTTCGGCAACCGTTACTGGAAGGTGACTTGCCCGTATCTGCCGGCGCACTATCCGGGCACGGGCGACACGTTCACGAGTGTCATCACGGGCTCGCTGATGCAGGGCGACAGTCTGCCAATTGCGCTCGACCGGGCCACGCAGTTCATCTTGCAGGGCATCCGGGCGACGTTCGGCTATGAGTACGACAACCTGGAGGGGATTATGCTGGAGAAGGTGCTCCATAACCTCGACATGCCGATTCAAATCAGCAGCTACGAGCTGGTGGAGTGACGCGAAAGATATCAATACAGCACCTGACTCACGGGGAGTTCCACCTCGCCGAAGGGAATCAGGGCGTTGAACAGACGGATGTGCCGGTAGCTTCCGAGGGAGGCAGCCGGGATGTCCGTTTCTTTTATCTGTCCGGTGTCGAGGAGGTGGCGGCGCTGGGTACCTTCCAACAGGGGACGCGCGGGGGTGTGCCACTCGCATCCGTCCCAGAGGGCGATGTTGGCGATGGAGGTGTCGGTGAGGAGTCCGTGGCGGACGATGAGCACGTCGTCGGCCTGACCGCGGAGGGCGAAGGCTTCGTCGAGCACGCGGCGGTCG
>NZ_CABROP010000069.1:0-10923 GCF_902472605.1 uncultured Bacteroides sp. | reverse complement strand
CCCTGGACCCACTGATTAAGAGTCAGTTGCTCTACCAACTGAGCTAAGAGTGCATCACTATTTTCATTTGCGAGTGCAAAGGTATACTTTTTGTTTGAAACAGCCAAACATTTCTATAGTTTATTTTATTCTATTTTTTCATATTTTCCCCGACTGACTGGTTATAAGACAGATATAAAAAGGCCGGCATAGAAAAAATCCAGCCGGCCTTGCAGTTTTATTTACATAATAGCAGATTTGGCTCGTAAATCAAAAACGATAACCCAAGCTAATGGCGAAATTCATATTTTTAGGTTTGTCGCCTTTTTCCACATCCCACGGAGTAATAAACCCATGCTGCCCCGTCAGGTTAATCAGATAACGATCGCTCAACTCAAAGCCAATGCCGTATTGGATACCCAAGTCAAAACGTTTCCAGCCGTCGTCACCAAAAACTTTATGATCGCCTCCTTTATCATATTTGGCTTTTCCACCCAGCCCGAAAGACAAATACGGACCGGCATTGATTACAAACTTGGTACTTTCGTTAACGCTGATTTTATACGCACCTAAAAGGGGAATATCAAGATAGACCGGTCTTACCTTATACATATCTTTCACTTTATATCCCTTGGAAGTAAACATCAAGCCCGACTGGAAAGACCAGTTTTCATTGAATCCATAATCCATACCAAGCCCCAGCGTAAAACCGGGCAATGCTTTCGTACCTTCTACCTTGGTCAGGTTACTGAAGTTCACACCTACACGTCCATCCCATTTTATCTGAGAAAAACCTGCCAACGCATACATTGCCAACACGATTGTCATCAATAAGAACTTTTTCATAATATCATCGGTTTAGTTTAGGTCTGTCCCTTTGAACCAATCTGTTTTTTCAAAAGTGGAGGGACTACTTTCACTTATAATCTAAAAGAATGAAAGCCCACTTTTGTTTTGTGATGATACACAAATTTACAAAAACATTTCAAATAATCAAACTTTATCAACCAAGAAATTAGGAAATCTCCCCCCAAAAAAACGTACTTGCGTTTTAACTCAAACGCAAGTACGTTTGAAGTAAAACGTCTTTGCGTTTCAGACAAAACGCCCTTACGTTTAAGTCCAAACGTAAAGGCGTTTTTTCCAGGTCGTAGGATGTCTTCCGAAAACCATTAAAATCCCTGAAAATCTTCCTGTCAGAGCCCCATCTTTTTGGTCTTTCCGCTCACTTTCTGGATGTCCAGCCGGATGATTTCCGTACGAGGGAACGATTTGTTGGCATACTCGATGCCCTGTACCTTGTGATCGGGACAGTATTTGGAGAGCAGAAGGGAGAGGGCCGACATCCGTTCCGCCTCGTGCAGGCTGTGGTGGGCCGTACATTGCAGTACCACGCTCTCGTAGCCCGTAGTGAACTTGTCGGGGATGACGCGGCTCCGCCCTGTCACGCAGAATGATACATTGGGGCAGGCGTCGATGCAACGCAGTTTGCGGCCCACCGGCGCACAATGGATGTAGATGGAGTTTCCGCGGTCCCACACATAATTTATCGGAATGCCGTAGGCTCCGTTCCCATCTTCGCTCTGCATGGAGAGGATACCGTATTCACCGTCGCGCAGGATCTCAAAGGCGCGGGTCTCGTCGAGCAGGCGGTCCTGCCTGCGCACGTCCTGATTGTTGTATTCCATAATCCCTCCGCTTTTATTGGTTAGCCAATTCGTAGATTTCGCGGGTGGCCCGTGCATCCAGCGGCACGTAGCAGCCCACGTATTGCCCCTTGTTCTCGTGCAGTTTCTTTACCAGCAGGTCGATGTCCGGATGCTCGATGCCCAGTTCCTTGAAGGTGACGGGCATACCAATGGCATGAAAGAAGGCTTTCAGACGGGCCACTCCCTCCAAGGCCATGGCTTTTTTATCGTCCGACTCGGGCACGTCCCATACGCGGTTGGCATACTGGGCCACCTTACCCACGTGATGGCTGGCCATGTAGGTGAGCCAAGCCGGGAAAATCACCGCCAGTCCGGCCCCGTGCGTTACATTATATACAGCACTCACCTCGTGTTCCATGAAATGCGAAGCCCAGTCTTCCACGGCCCCTACGCCGCATGTTCCGTTGTGGGCGATGGTGCCGGCCCACATCAGGTTGGCACGGGCCCCGTAGTTCGTCGGTTCCTTCATCACTCGGAGCGCTTCCGTGGTGATGGCCTTGAGCGTCCCCTCACACATGCGGTCGGGCACCTCCTGATCTTCGGTGTTGGTGAAATAACGCTCCATGATATGCGCCATCATGTCGGTCACCCCGCAAGCCGTCTGCCAGGCGGGCAGGGTGTAGGTCAACTCCGGATTCATCACGGCAAAGGTGGGGCGGAGCAGGCCGTGCGTGCGGACACTCAGCTTCTTCAGTCCGTCAAGTTTCGTGATAACCGTGTTCCCGGAACCCTCGCTTCCGGCCGCCGGGATAGTGAGCACCACGCCCAGGGGAACCGCCTTCTGCGGTACGGCCTTGTTGATATAGAAGTCCCAAAAATCGCCTTCATAGGGAATGCCCATAGCGATGGCCTTAGCCGTATCAATCACGGAACCTCCGCCCACGGGCAGCAGGAAATCAATCTGCTCGCGGCGTCCCAGTTCGATGCCTTCGTACACCTTCGGGTCGGTAGGGTTGGGCTGTACGCCTCCCAGTTCCACGTGAGGAATGCCTGCCTCATCGAGTTCCTTTTCAATCTTGTCGAGCAATCCGCTGCGCACCACGGAACCGCCGCCGTAGACAATCAGCACTTTCGTGCCACGGTATTTCTTCACCAGCTCTGCCGTCCGGCTCTCTGTGCCTTTTCCGAACACGAATTCGGTCGGGCTATAAAAATCGAAGTTATTCATATTGCTTACAGATTATAGGGTTTATATGCTTTGTTGGACAAAGTTACAGAATTTCTCCGTATTTTTTATAGGAAATACGACACACCTCGGCCTCCTCCCGCGAGAAAACTGTAGTTTCCATTTGCCTCGGCACGGGGCTTTTTGTATCTTTGCGGCACAAACTTAAAAACTGCCCTAATGAAATCGGATATCGAAATAGCACGCAGCATTGAGCTGACAAAGATTAAACAAATCGCACGCGAGTATGGCATTCCGGTAGAGGAAATCTCCAACTACGGACGTTACATTGCCAAAGTTCCTGAAACACTGATTGATGAAGAAAAGGTGAAGAAGAGTAACCTGATTCTGGTGACGGCCATCACGCCGACCAAGGCCGGCATCGGAAAGACAACCGTTTCCATCGGTCTGGCACTCGGACTGAACAAAATCGGCAAGAAGGCCTTCTGTGCCTTGCGCGAACCGTCGCTCGGGCCTTGCTTCGGAATGAAGGGTGGAGCTGCCGGAGGTGGTTATGCACAGGTGCTCCCAATGGACAAGATCAACCTGCACTTCACGGGTGACTTCCACGCCATCACTTCGGCCCACAACATGATTACGGCCCTGCTCGACAACTATATGTACCAGAACAAGGACAACGGCTTCGCCATGAAGGAAGTGCTCTGGAACCGTGTGCTCGACGTGAACGACCGCGGCCTGCGCTACATCGTGACAGGACTTGGAGGCAAGACCAACGGCATCACCCGCGAATCAAGCTTCGACATCACGCCGGCCTCTGAAATCATGGCCATCCTCTGTCTGGCAAGAGACGAAGATGACTTGCGCCGCCGCATCGAGAACATCCTGCTGGGATTCACCATCGAAAACAAGCCTTTCACGGTGAAAGATCTGGGCGTGGCGGGTGCCATCACGGTGTTGCTGAAAGATGCGTTGTCGCCTAACCTGGTACAAACTACGGAACATACACCGGCCTTCGTACACGGCGGTCCGTTTGCCAACATCGCCCACGGATGTAACTCCGTACTGGCTACCAAGCTGGCCATGACCTTCGGCGACTATGTAGTGACAGAAGCCGGATTCGGTGCCGATTTGGGTGCGGAGAAATTCTACAACATCAAATGCCGCAAGGCGGGTCTCCAGCCGAAACTGACGGTCATCGTAGCTACGGCTCAGGGACTGAAGATGCACGGCGGTGTGGATGTAGACAAAATCAAGGAACCGAACATGGAAGGCTTGAAAGAAGGAGTAAAGAACCTCGACAAGCATATCGACAACCTCCAGTCATTTGGTCAGACCGTAGTGGTAGCTTTCAACCGTTACGCCAACGATACTGACGAAGAACTCGACTTCGTGCGCCGTCACTGTGAGGAAATCGGCGTAGGCTTTGCCATCAACAACGCCTTCATGGAAGGGGGAGCAGGTGCCGTCGACTTGGCCAACCTGGTAGTAGACACCATCGAGCACAACCCGTCACAACCGCTGACTTTCACGTACGACGAGAACGACTCAGTAGAAGAAAAGGTGACCAAGATTGCCTGCGGATTGTATGGAGCCAAACAAGTGTTGTTCGGTCCGGCTGCCCGCAAGAAGATACAGATGATCAAAGATCTGGGATATACTCATTTCCCGGTCTGCATCGCCAAGACACAGTATTCTTTCTCTACCGACCCGAAACTCTACGGGGTGGCTTCCGGTTTTAACTTCGCCGTACGTGACATCGTGATCAACGCCGGAGCCGAAATGCTGGTGGTAGTAGCTGGAGAAATGATGCGTATGCCGGGATTGCCGAAAGAGCCGCAGGCCTTGCACATCGACATTGTGAATGGAGAAATAGAAGGATTGTCGTAAGCCGATGAAGCCACAGTTTCTTGTCGGAGCCCTGATGCCCGGAAGCGGGCAGACCCTCGTGGCCTTGGGACTGATGCGGGCATTGCGCAACCGCGGCCTGCATGTGCAGTCGTTCAAGTGCGGACCGGAGCTGGCTGAGCTGCGCTACCATGCGCTGGCTACGGACCACGAACCGGCCAATCTGGATGCGTGGATGGCCTCACATTCTCACCTGCAAACCCTCTACAACAGTTACGGCGAAAAAGCCGATGTGTGTCTCGTAGAAGGGAAGGGAGGATTGTTCGACGGTTTCCGGAAGGCGCAGGGAAGCGGGGCCGAACTGGCCCGTCTGATGAGAATACCGGTGGTGCTGGTGGTCAGCGCGCGCAATGCGGGCTACTCCACGGCGGCCATGCTGCAAGGCTTCAAGCATTTCTATACAGATTTGAAAATAGCCGGAGTGATTTTCAATCAGGTCACTTCGGCTGCCCAATATGGTTTCCTACGCGAAACCTGTGCCGAAGCGGGGGTGGAATGTCTGGGGCATCTTCCTTTATTGGAAGATGCAGGCCTTCCTCCCCGGCATCAGGCACTTACCTTGCCGCTGCGGAAGAGCCTTGATCAGCTCTTCAACAAAGTGGCTGAACAACTGGAACAGCATATCGATTTGTCCAAGCTATTGAATCTTTGTACCCGTATCTTCCCTTGTGCGTATTCACTTCCTTACATTTCGGAAACCGAAACGGAGGCATGGATAGGTGCCCGAAAGCTGCGGATTGCCTTGGCTTCCGACCCGGCTTTTCCTTTCCTATACCGGAGAAGCATCGACCGGATGCAAGGAGAAATCATCCGTTTCAGTCCGGTGTTCGGCAGCGAACTGCCTCAGGCAGACATCGTCTACCTACCCGGCGGCTATCCGGAACTGTTTGCCCGTCAGCTTCATCGCCGGAAACGCCTGATGGAACAGTTGCGCGCGTACGTGGAAAACGGAGGAAAACTGTTGGCCGAAGGGGGAGGAATGGCCTTGTTGGGACAGACCTTGACCGCACGTCCCGGCGGAACGGCCTACGAGATGGCCGGCATCCTGCCTTATTCCGTCTGTGTGAAAGACAACCGTCCGTGCAACGGATACCGCCAGACTTCCTATAGGGAACTCAGCCTGAAAGGATATGAGTATCGCTATTTCGACCTCGTGCCGACAGAAGAAGCGACTTCGCTCCAGACACCGGTCTGTCATGCCAAGGGAGGGGAGATGCCTGGATCATACTTTTTCCGCTACAAGAACTGCATCGCCACTTCCGTCCACAATTATTGGGGAGAAACCGGCCTGTACAAGCTTTGGGAATAGGTCGACAAGCTACTTTTTCCGTTTCCCAGACGAAAAAAAACGAAGAAAAAAGAGGATTCTAAAAAAATAATTCTATCTTTGCATCACCAAATCGCGGCAGTAGCTCAGTTGGTAGAGCATCAGCTTCCCAAGCTGAGGGTCACGGGTTCGAGTCCCGCTTGCCGCTCCTCAGTATTTAAAGGCTAATATTCTGATAATTAAGGATGTTAGCCTTTGCTTCTCTAAGAAACTTTCTCCGATTTATAGATTAAAAAAAAGGATATAAACCTCACTTTTGAGGTTTTGTGCGTATCCTTTGCGTATCCTAAAAATTTTAATCTATATGGCAACACTCAAATTGACCGTATTCAAGGCTAAAGTCTTGAAAGATGGCAGGCATAAAATTAGGATTGCAGTCTGCCACAAACATGAGACATCCTACATCATTACCAATTTCATCATTGACTCAGAGTCACAGTTCAAGAACGGACAGGTGGTAAAAAGGCCTGATGCTTCAATGATGAACTCCAAACTAAGAAATCTCCTGAATGAATACCAGGAAAAACTTGATGCTATCAAGAACAAGGAGATATACTCATGCGCCCAGATCAAGAATATTATTTCTAAATCCCAGTCTGAGGATGAATCTGCTACGTTCCAGCAAGTTTGCATGGCATACGAAAACGAATTAGTAGAAAAGGGGAGTAGTGGGTATGCCGGCCTACTTAGACAAAACCGGAAATACTTCACTGAGTATGTTCATGGCGATATACTTTTGTGTGACATCACTCCCGAAATAATTGAGGGGTATTCAGCCTTTCTGAGAAAAAACAAGAAGTTAGGAGAGACGACAAACGGTATGATGATGCGACATACTAAAACAATCATCAACCGAGGAATCAAAAAACGTATGGTGAAATACGAAGTCCATCCATACATTGATTTCTCAATACCCTCTTCTCCAGTCAGGGACATAGACATAAGCGTAGAAACATTCAATGCTATCAGAAAGTCATCTCCTCAAGAGAAAAGGCTCCGCATAGCCAGAGATTTATTCTGCTTGTCGTTCTATCTTGGAGGAATCAATCTGATAGACCTTATGAGTTATGATTTCAGAAAATCCGAGAAGATAGAATATGTGCGTACTAAATCAAGGAATAGGACAGTAGGCACAAAAGTTATCAGCTTTACCATTCCAGAACCTGCTATGACCATTATCCGAACATGGATGAACAAAACAACAGGGAAGTTGGATTTTGGATATAAATTTACTTACAAGAACTTTCAAAGATATATATCCCGTTCATTGGCTGCCCTCGTCAAATCTATCGGAATCAGTGAGAAAGTTATGTTCTATTCGGCCCGCAAGTCTTTCGCCCAGTATGCCTCTGAAATAGGTATTCCTGACGGTATAATAGACTACTGTCTGGGCCACTCAGACAAATCAAAGGGAGTTATCCGATATTATACCAAAGTCCGGCAAAAACAGGCTGATATGGCTATTTCGCGGGTGATTGATTACGTGGATAATCCAGAAAAATACAAGCAATATATTGAACTTCGGTCTGATATTATGATGATGAGAGGATAATGGAAAAGCCCCTTCCGGATATTAATCTGGTCGGGGCTTTGCTGATAAAAAATTGACAATATACATCACAAAGATGCATATAATTTTCGAGAAAAGTTGTATATAATTCTGATAAAATATTGTATTTAGAACTGCCACAAGTTGTAATTGACCGTTACGGCTAATACCGGGGACAAACCGTTTCTACTGATACCATAGCCAGCAGACAGACCCAGCCCCCATCTCTTTGGCTTATTTGACACGATTCTATCTCTGTACACGTACTGTGTTACCGTCTTTGGATAGACTCGGATTTCGTCAAGTCGTGGAGCCACGCCGCTGATTTTAGCATAGTAGTTGCTATCCTGATACTCTTTATACTCACGCAGATGATAGCAGGTGTCACTCACATGAATGGTATCAGAGTTATCAATCCATGCAAGATAAGGTACAGGAGACAGAATGTACATCGTATCCACCTGAATCTTTCTGAGAGTATTGGTTATGGTGATGGTGTCCGATTCCTTATTGATGTTCCTCGCGTCATTCCTTCGGCTGATAATAAGTATCGTGGTTAAGACGGCTATTATTATATAAGATAAAATTTTCATGGCTTAACGACGATTTCTGGGATAAATGGATACTCAGAACGTACATCGAAGCACGGACACATCTTCGTCCATTCTTCCGGTTCCACGATTCCGTCTCCGTCCAGATCCGGACTGGTATCACGATGTCCCAGCACTTCCTTAATATCAGGGTACTGCTTAATCAGTTTAGCAATCAGTTCGTGCAATGCCTTATTCTGAGCCGGTGTCCGGGTGTCGGCTGCCTTACCGTGCGCATCCAGTCCTCCAACATAGCAGATGCCAATGCTGTGTTTGTTGTAGCTTACACCACTGAAACCCTTAGAATTACAGTGAGCGCCATCGATTGTGAGCGAACGGCCAACTTCTACCGTGCCATCCAGCCGGATAACGTAATTGTACCCGATGGTGCTGAATCCTCTTTGCAGGTGCATCTGGGTGATTTCCTTCTTTCCTATATCCTGACCAGCACGTGTCGCTGAGCAATGAATTATTATCGAATCTATTTTGTTCATATCATTAAATTATTTATATTTGTGAAAATCTTTTATTTTTATGGGTGCAGCGGCGCCCTTTTTTTATTTCTTTTCCTCCTTTATCTTCTTAATTATTTTCTGTGCCTCTTCTGGAGTGAGGCATTCTACAATCTTTGCAGCCATGTCGGCCACTTCCGCTGCATGACTCTTTTTTCTGCGAAGGTTCTCAACGACTGAAAATCCCTCTACAAACAGGACTCCAGCCGTACCGATAACTGCTCCATACGGAAGATTGTACCATGGAAAACAAAGGCCCAGAATATCAATCAGGATGAAAAACACCACCAGCCTGTAATAGTCCACGATTTTCGTACCTGTCTTACGGAGTGGTCGGCTACATATCTTTTCCTTGTTTGCCCGTGCCGCGTCTATTCCGGTCCACATATCCAATAAGCAGGCAAATACGATAAGCACAAGACAGACAAAAATGATTGCTATTCCTGCACGTAGGTCTTGAGTGATAAATCCGATATACTTTTCCATCAGCTCACATGTTTATCCGACCAGCCCTTTGCCAGCCAGCCTAAATAGATTCCAAACAAAAACGCTCCTGTAGATACGATACTTGCCCAAAACGGAACGTACTGGTAATATGCCAGCAATCCTACAATTATGACTACTACAATAGCCATCAAAATCATTTTTCTCTTCATACAATTAAGGTTTTTAGTTAAACAATATGTCTTTATATATCCCTCTTATCCCTTATTTTGGTAGCACTTATAATAGACAAAACGCCCACAAGCGCATCCCGGGATGGAACACGCTCATGGGCGTAACTACTATTTCACACACAAATCTACTCATTTACCTTCCTTTTCCAACGAAGGTAAACAAGTTAAAAACGAACAAAGAATATATTGTTTCAAAAAGGCTGACACACCTTGTCAGTAGAATCTGGGTAGAGTATAAGAAATCTACCAATTCTCTACCTGACCGCAAAATTTGGCTGAAAATCGAGCCGTTTTTTTCGCGTTTTTACGGCCTTCAAATCTCGAAGAATTGTTGATGAAAGAACCTCCGAATAAATCTCAGTCGTCTTTACCGAAGTATGGCCTAAAAGCTTTTGCACGGTTGTGATAGGAACACCTTGATGGATAAGTAGGGTCGCACATGTATGACGTGCTGTATGATACGTTATGTGCTTCTTTATACGTGCCATTTCGGCTATCTGTGCGAGGTATTTGTTCACATCTGAGTTACACCCTAAATCGGCAAATTCTTCTATGTTGTAGCGGTCCAGAATGCCCAATGCCTTTCCCTCAAAAAGCAAGTGCAGCGGGAGCCGAAGTTCAATGCCTGTCTTGATTGACTTGAAGTGCAACCACTTCTTTCCATTTACCCGAATAAAGTTCGATGTAGTAAGCTGGCAGAAGTCAGAGAACCTCAAACCTACATAGCAACAGAACAGGAACGCATCGAGCACATGGCGCATCTTCTTATCGCTTACTTCGAGATTCTCCAACTTCCTTAATTCATCCGGAGTCAGGAACTCATGCCGGCCCTTTTCCTGCTTGATTTTGAATTTCCTAAAAGGATACGCATCTGCGTGAATGTATCCCTGATTTATAGCTTCATTGACGAGCGTTCGCAACTGTCGAAGATGTTTGGCCACCGTATTCACTCCGTTTCCTTTCTCTCTCAGATATGCTTCAAAATCCTTCAGGAAGCTATACGTTATGTCTTTGAAATCCAATCCAGGTCGGAACTCCTTCAGGACGTTGATAGTCGTAATCAGGTTGTCTTTCGTACTTTGACGTCTGTCTGAATGTTTAACGTATTCCTTTGCAAAAACAGGAAACGTAACAGAAACGGGAGTATCTTTCTTTATCGCGTCCTTCAATAGTGACAATGTGGGCGAGATTCCACGTTTCCAGAAAGAAAGTTCTATGGCTTGCAGGTGAAGAATATACTCGAAAAGCATAGCGTTCAGGTCATTAGCCTGCGGATGATTACATACCTGCGCTGTCTGCTTGTCCCAATTATCCGGACGAAGATAGATATTTGTTTTGAAGTAAATTTTGCGCTGATTCAAAGAGGCCTCTACCTGTACAAGTGCTGTTCCTTGTTTGTTTAATTGCTTTTTACGGTTATATACGAGTCGGTATCTTATTTTATCCATTTTTCGGCGAAGATACATTGTTTGTATTGCTCTAACAAATCTGGACCCGTGGGAGGACTTTTGGGCATTAATAGTAGCTGGTTTCGTCAGCGAGGTGTATT
>NZ_CABROP010000068.1:0-10958 GCF_902472605.1 uncultured Bacteroides sp. | reverse complement strand
CGCGACAGGATTCAAACCTGTAACCGGCTGATCCGTAGTCAGCTACTCTATTCAGTTGAGCTACGCGGCCATGTCCTTTTTGTTTGACGGGTGCAAAGGTATGGAGTTTGTGTGAAATATCCAAATCTTTCACTGACTTTTTTTCGATAAAATTACTCCATAAACCGGCCTCCAAATATCTGCCAGCCCAATGTAATGCCCAAATTCCAGTTGTTACTTGGTGAGCTGTAGTGATTTAAGTAGGCGCTGATGGAGCCGAATGGAAGGCGGGCCACAACCTCCAGTTCGCCTAAATATTCGAACTGAGAGAATACTTTTCCGTAGTAAGCTTTATATCCGTCTTGTCGGATCGGAAAAATTGGGGCAAATCCGTACATACACAAGCGGATTTGGAAAATATTGGCAAACTGGTATATCGGACTCACTCCTATTCCTACAAACTGATTGGCTCGAAATGCTTCATTGTAAGTAATTCGGCTGTGAGCGGTCGGTGCGAATTCTCCGGCCTGCATCATCGTAGCCCGATAATTGTGGCTGAAGTTCCGCGAAGAGTAATACGCTTTCAGGTACGTGCCCAAAGAGAAATGTGTACCCAAGTTATGGTATTTTTCCAGCTCGTAAGAAATTTGCAGCCACGACTGGATATATTTGTAGTTCTCTGTATAGGCAGGGTCTTCCATGCCGGGATAATAGCGTTCCACGCCCGTGTAGATATGCGCTGCGAGCCTTTCCCTACGTCCAGCTGTGGCAAACTGTTTGCTGTTTAAGGTATTCCCATCCAACGCCACGGAGCCTCCGAAAATCGTGTATTTGCTGGCATCCCGCACATCCGACGTGAAGTCGATGACATTGGTCTGGAAATACTGGTCTTCCAAATGGCCGAGTCCGATGCCGAATTCTGCTTTTTGTCGGCTCAGAAAAGGCATGGATACAAACATCTTGACATATTCTTCCTTCTGCTTGTTGAATATGGGCGTATTGCCCTTGCTCAGCAGTTTTTCCTGTTTCAGGTAGTCGAAGGTCGACAAGGAAGCCACAAGTCTGTAGGAAGTTGGTAACCGCGTCGGCAAATCGATGCGGCCGGAGATTTGCAGGTTGTTGTAAATCTGTCCCAGTTGTCCGTCCAGTGAGAATTCCTTCGAATAATTGTTCAAGCTGTGGTAAGTAGCTCCTACGTACACCTGATTCGCTCCGTTAGACCCCACATTGCCGCCTACTCTGATAGAAAGGTTATCTTTCATCTTGACCTGCAGGTCGAGGGTGAAATCGTTTTCGTAAGGATCATACACAGCATGTGGCAGGATTTCTGAAATCATGTTGTCGGACGACATGAGTCGGAAATATCCTTTCCGTAGTTCCTCCAGCGAAAATGTACCGTCGTCGTCAAGATGGAACTCTTTGCGGATATATCTTTTCTGCTGGTCGTTGGCTCCGTGGATGAGAATGTTGCGGAAACGCAGTTCGGGCATCTTCTTTTTGAAAGCGAGCCGTTCCTTTTCCAGCAGCCGATGGTCCATACGCCGGGAAATTCGGTTCTTGATGGAGTCCATCAGCTGGATGGTACGGTTATAGCCGATGTCATGCAGTTCGTCAAAGCGGTCGAAATCCATCAGGCTCACGTCGTCGTACTTGAAAGTCATGAGGATGCCCATGGAATCGGGTACGGAATAGTCTGTCTTTTGCATGATCATGCTTTCTAGCTGTCCGATGATATCACCTTCCTGTGGCTTTCCAGGGTTGGAGCTGACCACACTGCCGATGATGATGTCGGGATGGAAGTCCTCCATCATGATGTTCACCGGGAAGTTGTTGTAGATTCCTCCGTCATAGGCCAACACGGAGTCGATTTCGATGGGCTTGAACATGCCCGGAAAGCTCATGGAAGCTCGTACGGCATCACCAAGGTCCCCATTCTTGAAGATGATGGGACGCTTGTTGTACACGTCGGAAGCTACACAGCGAAACGGTACAAACAGTTCGTTGAAGTTCCCTTTGCAGGCCGCTGTGGCCTGTCCGAACAATTCAACGAAGGCCAGGTTCATCTGCAACGGGTCGACTACGCTCGACGGCAGGAACTGCGTTTTCACCTTGTGCAGTGGATTCTTCAGCGATACACGGATGTTGATAAACTCTGGCGTGGGTGGATTCCGTTTGAAATAATAAATGTATTTTTCCTGGATGCCTCCCGAGTACCATCGCTTGAAATCGTCCGACTTGATGAGCTTTTCCATGTCGTCCGGCGAGTAGCCCATGGCATAAAGTGAACCGATGATGGCTCCCATGGATGTTCCTGTAATGTAGTCAATCGGAATGTTGTTTTCTTCCAAGGCACGGATGATACCGATGTGGGTCAGTCCTTTCGCCCCGCCCCCACTGAGCACCAGTCCCACTTTTTGGGCAGATGCTACGGAAACAAGCAGACAGAAAAGAGCAGTCAGGAGGCAGTATATTTTTTTCATGCAGTGAATGTTCCAAGTTGTGTACCTCAAATATAGGCATATTTTTTCATCTTCGGGGAAAATTTCAAATTCTTTTCAGAATCAGGTGTAATCTTTGCCACAGATAAATGAAAAAAGGACATAGGTTATGAAGAAATTTGCATTCTGGGCCATGATGACACTAAGTGTGGTCGGCCTGACAAGCTGTGATAAAGACGACGATCATGTACAAGTATCAGCTGACCTTCAAGCGGCTTTTGATAGCAGATACCCCAATGCTTCCCGTGTGGATTGGGAACAGAACGGTGGGTTCTATGAGGCCGAATTCATGGGCAACGGGCTTGAGAACAAGGCTTGGTTCACTCCCGACGGCGCATGGGTGATGACGGAATACGACCTTCCGTTCAACCAGCTCCCGCAAGCTGTATTGGATGCCTTTGCAGCCAGCACTTATGCTTCTTGGCGGGTGGATGATGTAGACATGATTGAAAAGAACGATATGAGTGTGATTTACGTCATCGAAGTGGAATCGGGAGAACGGGAATATGAACTCACTTATTTGGAAGACGGTACGCTGCTCCGTGAGAATACGGAATGGGGCGAACATCTGCCGGCAGCTCCTGGGCAGACGTCAGAAGTGAAATCGCTGGTGATGGAGAAATATCCGCAGGCTGTGATTCTGGATATTGAGGAAGACCGGAGAGGCATCGAAGTGGAAATCCGTGATGGAGGTCGGCAGAAAGAGGTGTTCTATCAGCAGGATGGCAGCGGAGTACTCTCCTGGGTGCATACCACTTATGAAATCGGCCGCTACGAAATGGATACCCTTCCCGAGGAAGTGCGTCAGGCGCTGGCTGAACTCACCGGTAGTGGCATGCGGGTGGACGACGTGGATTATTTTGAGACTGCCGACGGAAATTATTACCGTATAGAAGTGGAAGACAGGGATGTAGATAAATATGTATATGTGGCCGAAAACGGAGAAATGTTACAGATGAAACTTAAAAATTATGCTTAAAAACATAAAATAATAGGCTCATTTGCATCTTTTCGGGAAATAAACCGTATATTTGCACCGGATTTCCCAGATTCACGTGGCGGAAGGGACCTCCTGTTCCGCCACAGAAGTAATGTTCCGGGCAGGAAATCACTGTAAGGACACAGTACCGGATAGTATTAACTAAAATCAAATTACATGCTCAAAAATGTAAAGTGGTTTTTTGTTGTATTAGTATTCAGTTCCTTGATTTCTCTGTCATTTGACAAGAGAAATACTCCCACCGAGAAACTTCCCGTCGGAGCACAGGCTCCGGAGTTAGTACTCGGAAATGAAAAGCAGCCGCTCAGCCTGCAAGCCTCCAAAGGCAATTATATTTTGCTGAGCTTTTGGGCCAGTTACGATGCCGCATCACGTACTCGCAATGCCAGATTGCATCATGTGGTTTCGGACGATGCCCGTGTTGAGATGATTTCCATTTCGTTCGACCGCTATCCGTCGGTTTTCCGGACGGCAGTCAAGCAAGACGGTATCAATGATAACGTCTATCAGGAAATGGAGGGTGAGAATTCAGAGATTTTCAAGTCGTACGACCTGAAGCACGGTTTAATCAACTGCCTTGTAGATGACCGCGGGGTGATTGTCGCAAAGAATGTGAGCCCCTCTGAACTGGCATCACTGCTGCACACAGCCAAAGGCTGATGCCCGCCCCTTACAGAAGATGACATGGATACAACAAAAAGCAAAGAGATTTCAAATCCCTCCTCGGTTTTTGAAATCTCTTTTTATTTTGCGTGTATGTGAAGGTGCAGGGAAACTTCCCTTTTAGCACCTTACTTTCAGTTCGTCCAGAATGCGGCGCATCTGCTCGTAGGTGGTGATGCGCGTGGGCACCAGCGGCAGACGCAGGCGGTTTTCAATCATGCCCATCATACTGAGCATGGCCTTCACACCAGCCGGGTTACCGTCGACGAAGAGCAGCTTGAACAGCTCCGTAAACTTGTGGTGGATGGTCAGCGCATTACTGTAGTCGCCCGCCAATGCCAGACGCGTCATGCGGCTGAACTCACGTGGGAAAGCGTTTCCGATGACCGAGATGACTCCCACGGCCCCCAGTGTAATCAGCGGGAAGGTGATACCGTCGTCGCCCGAAATCACGTCGAAATTCTCAGGCTTGTTCTTGATGATGTCGTCCATCTGCGAGATGTTGCCTGAAGCCTCCTTGATGGCCACGATGTTCTTGAAGTCTCTCGCCAGCCGCAGAGTCGTTTCGGCTGTCATGTTCACGCCCGTACGTCCCGGCACATTGTAGAGCACTACCGGAAGATTGGTTGCTTCGGCGATGGCTTTGTAATGCTGGTAAATACCTTCCTGCGAAGGTTTATTGTAGTAAGGAACGGCCACCAGTACGGCGTCCACTCCCGTGAAGTCTTCGTTTTTCAGGGTGTTGAGCACGGTCTGCGTACAGTTGCTGCTGATACCCAGCAGGATGGGTACACGGCCGTTGACGCGTTCTATCACCACCTTCTTGATTTGTCTTTTTTCTTCTTCTGTCAGTGTCGGTGTCTCAGCGGTGGTTCCCAGTACACAAAGGAAATCCACCCCGTTTTGTACCTGATATTCAACGAGTCTTAACAACGCCTCATAGTCCACGCTGCCGTCGTTCTTGAAGGGAGTAATCAGAGCCACCCCCATTCCTTTCAGTCTTCTTGCTATCATAAATGAAATATAAACGCTTTAACGAGTGTACAAAAGTACGAATATTTTCAACTTAACCTATATCTTTAATCGTTTTTTTGCCTTTTATAAATAATTTGTAAAGAAATGATAGTTTCTTACTCACCAATCATTCCGAGAAACTCTTCTTCGTTGATGATGCGGATTCCGAGTTTCTGTGCTTTCTCCAGCTTGCTGGGACCCATGTTTTCTCCGGCCAGGATGAAACTGGTCTTCTTGGAGATGCTGCCCACGTTCTTTCCACCGTGTTTTTCGATGAGCGCCTTGTATTCGTCGCGCGAATGGTGGGCAAATACCCCGCTGATAACGATGGATTGGCCTTGCAGCTTGTCGGTCTGTCCGGCTGTTTCTTCTTCGCTTATGGCCATCTGCAGTCCGGCTTCACGCAGGCGTTCAATCAGCCGCAGGTTCTTCTCGCTGTGGAAATAACGGAGGATGCTCTGCGCAATCTTCTCGCCGATTTCGTCCACGTGAATCAGGTCGTCCAGTGTGGCCGCCTTCAGCAGGTCAATGGAAGGGAACGCCCGTGCCACCTTCTTGGCTACGGTTTCGCCCACAAAGCGGATGCCCAAGGCAAAGAGTACCCGTTCATAGGGCACGGTCTTTGATTTCTCTACTCCCTGAATGATGTTCTCGGCCGATTTCTCGCCCATGCGGTTCAGTCGGCAGATGTCGGCTGCCTTCAATGTATAGAGGTCGGCCACGTCATGAATCAGTCCCTCCTGATAAAACTGGTCAACCGTCTCCGGGCCCAGTCCCTCGATGTTCATCGCGCGGCGGCTGATGAAATGCTCGATGCGTCCCTTGATTTGCGTGGGACATCCGTCCTCGTTCGTACAGTAGTGGGCCGCTTCGTCTTCGTAGCGCACCAGCTTGCTGCCACACTCCGGACAGTGCGTGATGAAGGTCACCTTCTCGCTGGCTGCCGGACGCGCGTCCTTGTCCACTCCCGTAATCTTTGGGATGATTTCACCTCCCTTTTCCACGTACACCATGTCGCCCAGGTGCAGGTCGAGCGCCTCTATGATATCGGCATTGTGGAGCGAAGCCCGCTTCACCACCGTTCCTGAGAGCTGCACCGGTTCCAGGTTGGCCACAGGAGTAACCGCTCCCGTACGTCCCACCTGATAGGTCACCTTCAGTAGTTTGGTGCATGCCTGCTCCGCCTGGAACTTGTAGGCGATGGCCCAGCGCGGCGACTTGGCTGTATAGCCCAGGTTACGCTGCTGGCGCAGGGAGTTTACCTTCAGCACGATGCCGTCGGTCGCTACCGGCAGGTTCTTGCGTTCCAGGTCCCAGTAGTTGATGAAGTCGAATATCTCCTCCAGCGTACGCACTTTGCGCATGTGCGAGGAAATCTTGAAGCCCCAGCGTGCGGCCTCCTGCAAGTTCTCGTAGTGGCCGTCGTGCGGGAGTTCTTCGCCTAATAGATAATATAGGTATGCGTCGAGTTTGCGCGAAGCCACCACGGCCGAGTTCTGCGACTTGAGTGTACCCGATGCCGCGTTGCGCGGGTTGGCAAACAACGGTTCCTCACGTTCCTCCCGTTCGCGGTTCAGTTCCTCGAACACCGTCCACGGCATCAGAATCTCGCCACGGATTTCAAACTGGCGGGGATAGCCTTCGCCCGACAGGCGCAAAGGGATGGAACGGATGGTCTTCACGTTGTCCGTCACGTCGTCGCCCCGCACGCCGTCGCCGCGGGTCACCGCCTGTACCAGCTGCCCGTCTTCGTAGGTCAGCGAGATGGACGTCCCGTCGAATTTCAGTTCACAGCAGATTTCGAAATCCTCGTTCAGCGCCTTCCGTACCCGTTCGTAAAACTCCCGGACCTCTGCCTCAGAATACGTGTTGCCCAGCGAAAGCATGGGATATTTGTGTTCCACCTGGCGGAACTCCTTGTTCAGGTCGCTGCCCACGCGTACGCTCGGCGAGTTCGGGTCGTAGTGTTCGGGATGTTTCGCCTCCAAGTCCTGCAGTTCGCGCATCAGGTGGTCAAATTCCTGGTCGCTGATGGTGGGGGCATTGAGAATGTAGTAGTTATGATTATGTGCGTGCAATTCTTCACGCAACTGATCGATTCTTTCTATTTCTGTCATGAGATTAAAGGGGAATGTTTTCATGCAAAAGTAGCAAAAATATTCGTACTTTTGCAAAAAACAATCGCAGACAAATGAGAATAGACATTATAACCGTATTGCCTGAAATGATTGAAGGGTTCTTCAATTACTCCATCATGAGCCGGGCACAGAAGAAAGGAATTGCCGAGATTCACATCCACAACCTGCGCGACTATGCGTACGACCGCTATCGCAAGGTGGACGACTATCCGTTCGGGGGATGTGCGGGCATGGTGATGAAGATTGAGCCGATTGACCGTTGCATCTCTGCGCTGAAGGCGGAACGGGATTACGACGAGGTGATTTTCACGACGCCCGACGGGGAGCAGTTCAACCAGAAGATGGCGAACACATTGTCGTTGTCGCAGAACCTGATTATCCTGTGCGGGCATTTCAAGGGCATCGACTACCGTATCCGCGAGCATTTCATCACGAAGGAAATCAGTATCGGCGACTATGTGCTGACGGGCGGTGAGCTGGCGGCAGCGGTGATTGCTGATTCCATTGTCCGCATCATTCCGGGAGTGATTTCCGACGAGCAGTCGGCACTGTCCGATTCGTTCCAGGACAACCTGCTGGCTCCTCCGGTGTACACTCGTCCGGCGGACTACAAGGGCTGGAAGGTGCCCGACATCCTGCTGTCGGGGCATGAAGCGAAGATTCGTGAATGGGAGTTCCAGCAGTCGCTCGAACGGACGAAGCGTTTGCGTCCGGATTTGCTGGAAGAGAAATAAATGAGACTTGTCTTGTGACGGACCTTTTCGGAAATGGAATGACGGTGGGTGATTTCATTTCCGAAAAGTTTCTATATGATAGATGGAAAGAGGCTTACGGCTGAAGGCGGCCGGGGAGATTTATTTATCCAGCGTATTTCCTCCCTCCTCTTTCAACAAGTAATTAGTACTTCTTCCTCCATCGGAGGCTGCTACCAGCACCCCTTTGTCTATAAGGTCGGTAATATCTCTTAATGCAGTAGCTTGCGAGGCTTTGGTTATTTTTGCCCATTTAGAGGTGGTGAGTTTCCCTTCAAAGCCATCCCAAAGCAGATTGACCATTTTTACTTGCCTTTCGTTCAGGGATATTTCTCTGTGCCGTTGCCAAAATGAAGTCTTTTGTATTACGCGTTTCACCGTTGCTTCTGAACGGCAGATGGCCGCTTTCATAATCTGCAAAAACCAATTTAGCCAAACAGTGATATCCGTTGAGCCAGTCGTAGTCTTTTCCAGTATTTCGTAATAGGATTTTTTTTCACGGAGGATTTCGGCAGACATACTGTAAAACCTGAGCGGGAATCCGTCGGCTCTTGCCAGCAACATATCGGTGAGGGTGCGGGTAAGGCGTCCGTTGCCGTCATCAAAAGGATGGATGGCTACGAACCACAGATGGGCTACAGCAGCTTTCAGTACCGGGTCTATGTCGGTCTCCTTGTTGAACCAATCCAAAAACTCATCCATCATTCCAGGCACAGCCTCTGAAGGAGGAGCTTCGTAATGGACCTTTTCTTTTCCCATGGCGCCGGAAACAATCTGCATAGGTTCATCTCCCGTTCGGTAAGCTCCGACTTGTATAGGATAAATTCCACTCCGTCCTGTCGGGAATATGGCGGCATGCCAGTTGAACAGCCTTTCATGAGTCAGTGGCTGGTCGTTGTTCCTGACGGCATCCATCATCACTTGTACCACTCCTTCAGTGTAGTGGTCGGGATAAGGCAATCCAACTGTCTCTATTCCCAAGTGTCGGGCAATAGATGAACGTACCTTATCTGAGTTTAGTATAACCCCTTCAATCTCCGAAGAGCGTAGCACGTCTTCCGTCATTACATTCAATGAGGTACTGCTTTGGATATCGAAGCCTAAACTGCTCATCATTCCATGGATTTTCCCTTCCAAGTTTCGTACCTCGGAAAGTAAAATGATAAGTTCCGAATCATTCCACGTGAAATTCGGCCATGCGGTATGCTGCCATATATAGATGGGTCTCATATTTGTTTTGGTTTACTTGCAAAAATAGCGTTTTGACGCGAATAAATCAATTATTCTCGTCAAAATATGACGAGAATAGCGTAGGTAATCCAATCTTTTTTATAGAAGATAGATTCAAATACATTAGTTGGTTGTTAGCTTTTTTCATTCCAATTTTACAGTTTTGTCCGCCTCTTCTTCCAATTTTAAAATGCTTTGTAATCAATTAGTAAATTAATATCAGATATCTATAAATTTAGTAAATACATATAAAAATCATTCAGGTCCGTATTGCTTCCTGAGAATAAAAGAGTCTCTAATTTTTCCTTTTTGTTGATTCCTAGTGATTTGATTATTTCTTTCCATCTACTATCGCAAAATACAATATCACAGTATGGTAAAGATGACGATATTCTTCGTATATCAATTAAATCATTTTTCAACTTAATATTTTGTCTTTTCGTATATTCTGAGAAGAAAATAAAGGGATATAAAGTACTGCGAATTTTTAATGTAGGATACATGTTGAATCCATTAGTATAAATATCTTCTTGTAATTTCATAAAATCTTCTAATTCAAAATTAAAATTATCTTTTAAGGATTTACAAATAATATAGTAAAAGGAGTTGGATGGTTCTTTTGACAGGAATTTCTTTATTGAATCTATAAATTTAAAGATTTCATTTTCTGATAAAATTTTTGTGACTTTAGTAATGTTGGTTTGTGTGCATTCAATAGGTAGAGTTGGTATATAAATATTCTCAAAAGTTGAATATAGCATTGATTTTAAGTGACTATTTAACTCTTTAGAAGTAAAATCATATTTAGGATATAAGAATTGTACAGAAGTTATTTCTTTTATGTTTTTAGCTATTTGTTGGCAGATAATTTGCTTTATATCATTCAAAAAGCAGTTATCTAATAATTCAGAAATGAGTTTATAGTTTTCATCAATGCCAATACTATTTCTTTGAGATGTTTCAAATATAGTTTCAGGCGAGGTGCAACAACAGATTTTATTTTGTTTTTTAAGTTGCAATAGAATATTTAATATTTTACTCCAATCTTCGTTTTTCTTAGCGTTAGACAATCCACTGATTGCAAATTGGTCAAAATATATATATAGCATAATAAAATATTATAGATAATCACTAAACTCCTATTAAAACAAATATATTAACTTTTTTCTATATTCAACAAAAAAAATAGGGATAATTACTAAAGTGAATAATTCTTTTGTTACATTTCTCCTAAACTATTCTTCCTTTATAAATTATATTTATTAAATAACCATTTTTCAATTATATTTATTTCATTATCTTCCAAGTCATATAATTTATAAATGAGCTTATCTATTTGTGTAAGTTTCTCCATAAATAGTTTAGTATCATTTATTTTTAAAATAGAAGATACACATTCAACAATCTCTTTGAAAAATGTTGGGGAATGAAAGCTATGAGATATAGGAATTCTTTTGATATCTTCTATTCTTATTTGAGGATTTTTCCCTGCGGCTAATTTGATCCAACCTTTATTTAACATGTAAAATGTTATTAATTTTGAATTTATTATTCCTAATAAGCATAATAAATCTTTTTCGTTATCATTAGGGATATTAACTGTAAACAATGTATAGCCACAATGGTACTTAACGTGAGTTCGATATAAGATCAAAAGATAGTAAGTTGCCCGTCATTGATAAAA
>NZ_CABROP010000067.1:0-12073 GCF_902472605.1 uncultured Bacteroides sp. | reverse complement strand
AAGGATTGTGTACGATTTCTACGGTTCCAGTGATACCGTACTTAGTAAGATCTAATTTTGCCATTGTTCAAATGATTAATTTGGTTATTATATCAAATGTTTATTCTTTTTCTCTACCTCACTAAACGCCTAATCTATCCTCATTTCTGTTCTTCAACATCTCTTTGTTTTAGGCGCTACAAAAGTAGTAGTTATTTTTTATTCAAAGAATTTATTACTGAAAAAAATCCGTAATCATTTAAAGATTTATACTTGTATAACAAATTTGCCAAATCTACATTACAAATCAATTTTATTTTGTTTCTTTGCAGGCCGATAAACTAGATATATAACCTCTAAGCACCTGAAAATGTTTATGAAAATAATCAACTTTAACCAAACCCACACACTTTTCAACCAATTCCTTTCTGAGATCCGAGACGTACATATACAAGGCGATTCGCTCCGTTTCCGTCGAAACATAGAACGAGTCGGTGAAATCATGGCCTACGAAATCAGCCGCACCCTTCCGTACCAGCCGATTTCGATACAAACCCCGCTGGCCACAGCTGTAGAAAACGTACCTGCCGAACAACCGGTGGTAGCCACTATCCTCCGAGCCGGCCTGCCGCTGCACCAGGGATTTCTCAACTATTTTGACCATGCCGAAAACGCGTTTGTATCAGCCTATCGCAAATACATCGATGAAGATAATTTCGACATTCATATCGAATATATCGCTTCCCCTCGACTGGACGGTAAAATCCTGATTCTCACCGATCCGATGCTGGCTACCGGCAGTTCCATGGAGCTGGCCTACGAAGCACTTCTAACCAAAGGAGAGCCCGCACACATACACATCGCTTCTGTCATTGCCAGCCGTCAGGCCATCGAGCACATCCAGAAAGTGTTTCCCGCTGAAAAGACGACAGTATGGTGCGGAGCCATCGACCCGGAACTGAATGCACATTCATACATCGTACCAGGACTGGGCGATGCTGGTGATTTGTGCTATGGAGAGAAAGAATAAGAAATAATGGAGGATGTGTACATCCTCCATTATCATAATCAATATCCCAGATTTTGCTGTTTAGCTATTACAGGATTGCCCTGAAGTTCACTCAAATGTGGCTTTTATATCACATTCTATATCTTGCAACGAATAATGAATAGTATCTACCAAACAATGCTATCCGACGGAGAATCATACAAGGATACTTTCATGATTTATTTGCTTCTGCTTGTAAGTGAATAAGGTTTATCTTCTGCTTTCAAGCCTCTTTTTTTATTGGGAGAGGTACCCATCTTAAATTCCCACACACCCCCTTTCATCAGGTCGGCATGCGTCACATACAGTTTCTCGTATTTTTTCCCATTAATGGTAAGCGATTGTACATAGCGGTGTGTATCATCTACTCCCGGAGCTTTGATTTCCAGTAGGTTCCCATTTGGCAGGTTCAACTTGAGGTACGAAAAATAAGGAGCTCCCAATACATACTGATCAGTTCCCGGACACACAGGATAAAATCCCATAACCGTAAACATATACCAAGCTGACATCTGCCCGCAATCGTCATTTCCTCCCAAACCATTTATATCATTCCGATACATTCGGTCTATAATCTCTCTGGTCCAATATTGTGTTTTCCAAGGCTGTGAAGTCCAGGCATACAAGTAAGGGATATGATGACTCGGTTCATTTCCATGCACATACCCCCCTATCAATCCTTCTTCCGTAATATCTTCATTCTTTTCATAATATTTTTTCGGAAGATGCATTTCAAACAACTTATCCAAACGGTTTAAAAAGACTTTCTCACCTCCCATCAAATCCATCATACCATATACATCATAAGGAACATGGAATGAAAAATTCCATGAGTTTCCTTCAATGAACCCTTCACCATGTGTCTGTAAAGGATCAAAATCTTTCTTAAAGTTTCCGTCAGCATAGCGTGGACAAGCAAATCCACACGATTGATCGAATACATTACGATAATTCAGAGCCCGTTGATAATACTGATTGGCTATTTCTTTATTTCCCAATCGTAAAGCAGTCTGATAAATGGTCCAGTCATCATAAGCAAATTCCAAGGTAGAAGAAACAGCCGTACTACTTTCTTCAAAAGGAATATAGCCCAACTTTTTATACTCATCCAGATGGTCATAATAATCCACATTCGACGTTTCCACCATGGCCTGTAATGCAGATTCTTTTTGACCGGTAAATACATTTTTAGCTATCGCATCTGCCAAAACAGACACGGCATGGTATCCACTCATACACCAGTTTTCATTCCCCATCAGGCTCCATACCGGTAACATCTTATGCACACTTTGTTGTTGGTGGCAAATCATGGATTTTACCATATCATTACTCTGTTGCGGAAAAGCCAGGTTCAAGAAAGGATGCTCTGCCCGATAAGTGTCCCACAAAGAAAAAATAGTATAATTGGTAAAACCTTCCGCCTTGTGAATGTTATGGTCCAACCCCCGATAAAGTCTGTCTACATCCATATACACAGAAGGGTTAATCATCGTATGATACAACGATGTGTAGAACATGGCCTTCTGGTCTTCAGTCCCTTCTATTTCAAACAAATTCAATTTCTGGTTCCATAACTTGGAGGCTTCATCCGCCACTTGTTCAAAAGTTTTCCCTTCAGCTTCTGTCCGCAGATTCTTCAAAGCCCCTTCCGTACTCACGGGTGAAAGAGCCACCTTTATCACCAGTTCCTTATTGACCGACGTATCAAAATTAAAATACGACACAATAGACCGGCCCGTTATTTCCGGGAAATTACGTTCCAGCGCAAATCGCCTCCAAAACCCGATATAATCCGGTTTCTTTTTATCCACATACCCATAATCTTTTATCGGTTGTGAAAAAGAAATCGCGAAATAAGTATAATTCGTCCGAGCCCATCCATCGGTTATCCGATACCCAGTCAACAACGTATCATTCTCGACTCTCAGGTTACTCCAAAGCACCTTCCCATCGTAATTGTAGATACTATGGTTCAAATCGAGAATAATTCGTCCTTCTTTGGATGGATAAGTATATTTATGCACTCCGACCCGTGGAGTAGCTGTCAGTTGAACCTTTATATTATAGTCCTTAAGAGTCACCTCATAATATCCGGCAGAAGTATGTTCTGTATCATGGCTATAACGCGAACGATACCCTTCATCCGGATGAGTAGCACGTCCCGGATTCAGTTTCAAGTCTCCCGTCGTGGGCATTATCAACACATCCCCCAGGTCAGAATGTCCTGTACCACTTAAATGCGTATGACTAAATCCCACAATCGTTGAATCGGAATACTGATAGCCTGCACAATATTTATAAACATCTGTCTGATACACCCCGTTCACACTATGAGGAATTGTATCTGTATCCGGGCTAAGCTGTACCAAACCAAAAGGAACGCAAGCACCTGGAAAGGTATGCCCCATCCCATTGGTACCGATAATCGGATTGACATAATTCACTACACTCTGAGAAAATGCCGGAGAAGACAACAACCCGGCAAGCAGATAAAGATATATCTTTCGAAACATATACATTAGGTTTAACATCGATTTTTATATAGGTAAAATTAAGAATCGCATTCTATTTCCTTATCCAGATTTTCTTCCACTCTTTCCAGCCTGCATACGCCCAAACAGAATGATAACAGAAAGGTAAAATTTTAATTACCACTTTAGTTATTAAAACAAAAAGAAAAAGAGCCGTATGAAAAAACACCGGCTCTTTTTATCTTGTCTCGTTTATTTAATCTCCCACGTATCGTTCGTTTCGAGCAACTCAGCAAACGTGTGATATTTTTTCTTGGCTGAAACCTCTTCTATCTGAGCTTCCACTGCGGCATCGTAGGTCGGCGCCTCCACGTCGCGAATTACTCCCAAGGCTATCGGGAAGTCCGGACCTTCCATCAGGGCCAGCTTCAACTGCAGGGTGTGGTCTTCACAATGGGCGTCGTGTACCAGAATGTCTTTCTCGGTCACCCCATTTTCTCCCAGCTTCACCACTTTCAGACCGAAGCCTTCCTGCATCAGCCCGTATTCCTTGTTCGGGCCGAACAACATCGGCTTGCCATGCTCCAGGTAGATAGCATTACGTTCACGGTCTTCCTTCTTGGCCACGGCATTATGCGTACCGTCGTTGAAGATGACGCAGTTCTGCAACACTTCCACTACCGACGTACCTTTGTGACGGGCTGCAGCTTTCAGCACTTCGACGGAAGGACCACCGTCGACTGCCGCACAACGGGCAAAGAAACGTCCACGGGCCCCGAAGCAGAGTTCTGCCGGACGGAAAGGATCCTCCACTGTCCCATAAGGGGAAGATTTGCTCACGAAACCACGGGCCGAAGTCGGCGAATATTGTCCTTTGGTCAGTCCGTAGATGCGGTTGTTCAACAGCACAATATTGATATCTACATTACGGCGGATGGCGTGAATAAAATGGTTACCTCCGATAGCCAGTCCGTCACCGTCGCCAGAAATCTGCCAGATGGTCAGATTGGGATTGGCTACTTTAGCTCCCGTAGCAATGGCTGCCGCACGCCCGTGGATGGTGTGCATGCCGTATGTATTCATGTAATAAGGTAAACGCGAAGAACATCCGATACCGGAAATCACCGCAATTTCATGGGGCGGCACCCCCAGTTCGGCCAAGGCCTTGTGAAAAGAGTTCAAGAAAGCGTGGTCACCGCAACCCGGACACCAGCGAGGTTGTCCGAACTTGTAATCTGCTGCCGTATATTTTGTTTCACTCATGATTATTCCTCCAGAACATTTATTGATGAATCATTAAAAAAGTTGGCTAAATGCCTCTACCAGTTCCTTCACGACAAACGGCTGGCCTTTCACTTGGTTGAACTGATGCAAGTGAATACCCTCCACTTTCATGCGGAGATAGCCTGCCAACTGTCCCATATTTTGCTCAGCCACCACGATGGTCTTGTACTTCCGCAGCACTTCTGCCGTATTTTTCGGCAACGGATTAATCACACGGAAATGTGCCAGTGCCGTTTTCTTGCCCATGGCATTCAGCTGGTCCATGGCGGAATGTAGGTGTCCGTAAGTTCCACCGAAGCCCACAATCAGCAAATCCGCATCCGGATCGCCCTCTACGGCAAGCGGAGGAAGCGAATCGGCAATCTTTTCCACCTTCTCGGCACGCAGTTTGGTCATCAGGAAATGATTCTCCGGTTCAGTAGAGATGGCTCCAGTTTCATTGCTTTTCTCCAGTCCGCCGATACGGTGCATGAAGCCCGACATGCCTGGAGTTGCCCAATAACGCACTCCTGTCTGCGGATCACGCAAGAACGGTGTCCAAGAATCCGCCATTTCCGGTTTCACATAAGGCGGACAGATGGAAGGATAATCTTTCAGGTCGGGCAGACGCCATGCTGCCGAACCGTTGGCAATATACGCATCGGTCAGCAGTACCACCGGTGTCATGTGCTCCAAAGCAATCTTGCAAGCCCAATAAGCCGCGTCAAAACAGTCGGTCGGTGAAGAAGCCGCAATAACGGGCATCGGACTCTCCCCGTTACGCCCGAACAATACTTGCAGCAAATCGGTTTGTTCTGATTTCGTCGGCAAACCTGTAGAAGGTCCGCCGCGCTGCACGTCCACAATCACCAACGGCAGTTCCGTAATCACCGCCAGGTTCATGGCCTCACTCTTCAAGCAGATACCCGGTCCGGAAGTCGTGGTCACAGCCAAAGCTCCGGCAAACGAAGCCCCCACAGCAGAAGCACAGCCCGCAATCTCGTCCTCACACTGCACAGTCTTTACACCCAGCGATTTGTGCTTTGCCAGTTCGTGCAGGATGTCCGTAGCCGGGGTAATCGGATACGAACCTAAATAGAGCTGCAAGCCTGCCTTCTCGGCTGCCGCCATCAGCCCGTAGGCCGTGGCCTTGTTGCCGTTGATGTCCATGTAACGTCCCGGCTGTTTCTGTGCCTTGCTCGGTACCGTGTAACTGATGGAGACAGATGCATGGGTATTTTCACCGAAGTGGTATCCGTCGTACAACACCTTCACGTTAGCTTCGGCGATTTCAGGTTTCTTGGCAAATTTCTCGCGCAGGATTTTCTCGCCCACCGCAATGTCGCGATGGAACAGCCAGCACACCAACCCTAAAGCAAACATGTTCTTGGTACGCAGGATGGACTTGTTGTCCAGTCCGCTGTCTTTCAGGCTTTCCTTACACATGGTCGTGATAGAAGCCGATACCACCTCGTTCTTGATACCCAGTTCAGAGAACGGATTCTCGAGCGAGAATTTTGCCTTTTCCAAATCGCGTTTGGTAAACGAATCGGAATCAATAATGATCACTGCCTGCGGTTTACAGAACTTATATTGTGTTTTCAAGGCTGCCGGATTCATGGCCACCAGCACGTCGCACTTATCGCCCGGAGTGTACACCTTCCCGGAACCGATGTGTACCTGAAAACCGGATACCCCTGTCAACGAGCCTTGCGGGGCGCGGATGTCGGCCGGGTAGTCCGGGAATGTACTGATATCATTTCCTTCAGTCGCCGAAATATTCGAAAACATATTGCCGGCCAACTGCATGCCGTCGCCGGAGTCACCCGAAAAACGGACAACCACATCGTCCAGCTCCTTGACAATCATTTCTTCTGCCATATCGTATTTATTTAAAGTTCACAAAATCCATTTTGGCAAAAATGGCGAAGTTCCAGAAAAAATCAAAATAAATCGGAAGTTATTTTAGAGTACCTTGAAAAAAACGTCCTTACGTTTCAAGTAAAACGTAAAGGCGTTTTATTCTAAACGCAAGTGCGTTTGAGACAAAACGCAAAAGAGTTTTAGTTCAAACGCAAGTGCGTTTTTTCAGGTCTCATTTTCTCCTCCAAACAGAGCAAATCCTCAAATAACAGAAAACAAATTAAACAGCTCATTAACAGATTGTTACAAACAGCCCGGACAATTTACAAAAAAGTATCAGCATAACTTCCTATTTTCTCCTTTATATATTAATGATTCGCTTTGCTCCTGCACTACCTTCCCTCTAAAAAGATGAAGAGCATGATAAACCCTCAATTTAAGCAGTTGCATCTTTGTTTTTTCAGGCAAAAAGAATAACTTTGTTTATCAATCCTAAAACGACTTATCATGAAAGAATTTCTTCGAAGCACCCTGGCTACTATCACGGGCGTACTGATTTGCGGGTTCATCTTTATTATCTTAGGAATAAGCATACTGGCAGGAATCGTGGCCTCCTCCGACACAGAGACCATTGTCCCAGCCAATTCTGTCTTTACCCTCGAGTTGAAAGGAACCATACAAGAGCGGTACCAACCCAGTCCTATCGACCAGTTCTTTGAAGACCAGATTTCCACTTACGGGCTGGAAGATATTCTGAGTTCTATCCAAAAAGCCAAAGAGAACAATCTTATCAAAGGTATCTACTTACACACGGGCGCATTCAGCTGTCCGGCCGCTTCCTTGCAAGCTATCCATCGTGCACTGACTGATTTCAAGAAAAGCGGCAAATTCCTGGTAGCCTACGCCGATTCCTATACTCAAGGCGGTTACTACCTGGCCAGTGTGGCCGACAAGGTCATCATCAATCCCTCGGGAAGTCTGTCTTGGCACGGTCTGGCCAGTGAAACCATGTTCTTAAAAGATTTCCTTGCCAAAATCGGTGTAAAAATGCAAATCTTCCGCGTAGGAACTTATAAATCGGCTGTAGAACCGATGATCAGTACCGAGATGAGTCCGGCCAACCGGGAACAGACGCTGGCTTTTCTGGAATCTACCTGGAAGAGCATTGTGAATGACGTGGCTGCATCACGCCATCTGTCGACTGATTCCCTGAACCTACTGGCCGATCGAAATATGGATTTCCAACCGGCAGAAACCTATGTGCGCTGCGGACTGGCCGACACGCTGATGTACCAAGATGAGGTGCTCAGCTACTTGAAATCGCTTACCGGACTATCAGAGGATGAGAATCTCCAGACCCTAAACCTCGACGAAATGACCCGCGTCAAGTCGGATACTCCGACAAGCAAAACCCGCGATGTGATAGCAGTATATTATGCTTACGGCGAAATCGACAACAGCTCGTCATACGATGAAGGCATCAATTCCGAGAAAGTAACTAAAGACCTGCGCGACTTGCGCAACGACAAGCACGTGAAAGCCGTAGTATTCCGTGTGAATTCTCCGGGTGGAAGCGCTTACGGATCCGAACAAATCTGGCGGGAGGTCTGCTTGCTGAAAGCAGAAAAACCGGTCGTAGTCTCCATGGGTGACTATGCCGCTTCCGGCGGTTACTACATCTCGTGTGCCGCCAACAAGATTGTCGCTGAACCGACCACACTGACCGGGTCCATCGGCATCTTCGGCATGGTGCCCGATGCCTCTGAGTTATTGAACAACAAATTAGGACTCCACTTTGACGGAGTCAAAACCCATAAAATGGCCGACATGGGCAGTATGGGCCGTCCGCTCAATGCAGAAGAATCGGCCCTGATGCAGCAGATGGTGAACCAAGGATATGCCCTGTTTACCAAACGCTGTGCCGAAGGGCGAAACATTCCACTGGAAGAGCTTTATAAAATTGCAGAAGGTCGTGTATGGACCGGCAGCATGGCTAAGGAACTGAAACTGGTAGACGAACTGGGCGGACTGGACACTGCCATCCAACTGGCAGCCCAACTGGGCAAGGTGAAAGACTACAAGCTGAAAAGTTATCCTGGCAAACAGGATTTCCTGACGGAACTGCTGAACACCCGTGCCGACCGCTACATTCACAGTGAATTGCAGGAAACCTTCGGAGAATACTACCGCGGCTTCGACTGGATACGCCACATCCAACAAGCCGACCGTCTGCAAGCCCGCCTGCCGTTCGACCTGCACATCCAATAAAGTGACAGATTCATGAGCAGAAAATGCAAGATATATTGGGGATTGTGGCCCTTCAGTGTCCTTTACGGCATCGGGGTGAGGGTACGGAATCTTCTGTTCGACTGGGGACTGCTCCGGCAGGAACGTTTTCCATTACCCGTCATCTGCATCGGCAACCTGACCGTGGGAGGCACCGGGAAAACCCCTCATACGGAATACCTCATCCGACTGCTGCACGAGTCGTTCCAACTGGCCGTGCTGAGCCGAGGCTACAAGCGGAAATCGAAAGGCTTTGTGCTGGCTTCTCCCGCCTCCCGCATGGAAGACATTGGGGATGAGCCTTACCAGATGGCCCGTAAGTTTCCCGACATCCGGGTGGCTGTGGACGGAGACCGCTGCGAAGGTATCCGCCGACTGATGGCGCCGGAAGGAACACCCGACACGGAAGTCGTGTTGCTGGACGATGCCTTCCAGCATCGCTACGTGCAGCCGGGACTAAGCATCCTATTGATGGATTACCATCGCCCCGTGGAATGTGACCAGCTTCTGCCTGCTGGGCGATTGCGGGAACCTGCCAGCGGCAAACGACGGGCCGACCTGCTCGTGGTAACCAAATGTCCGCCCGACCTCAGCCTGGAAGCCTGCGCACGTATCCGCCAACGCATCCGACCTCTTCCCCGTCAGGAAGTGTGCTTCACGACCCTGGCCTATGGGAAGCTATATCCACTGTTTGCCGATACCCCTGCACAGTCGCTCGACTGGTTGAAAGAAAAAGAAATACTGCTGGTCACCGGCATCGCCTCACCGACTCCCCTGCTGGAAGAAGTGGGTCGTCATGCCGCCAGGGTCACTCCCCTGCTCTTCGGGGACCACCACAATTTCGACGGTGCCGACATGCGAAAAATTACACAACAGTTCCACCAGCTGCCCGAGGCCCGAAGTCTCATCCTGACCACCGAAAAGGATGCCTCGCGGCTCATCGGCCATCCGCAGCTCGATGACGAACTGAAACCCTATATTTATGTGCTCCCCATAGAAGTGGAGTTCCTGCACAAAGGAGAACTAGTATTTAACCCCAAAATTATTGAGTATGTTAGAAAAAATTCAAGAAACCGCCGCCTTCCTGAAGGCGAAGATGCACACTCATCCCGAAACAGCCATCATCCTGGGTACGGGCCTGGGCAGTCTGGTGCATGAAATCACCGACAAGTATGAAATCAACTATGCAGACATTCCAAACTTCCCGGTTTCTACCGTCGAAGGACACAGTGGCAAGCTGATTTTCGGGAAATTGGGTAACAAAGATATCATGGCCATGCAAGGACGCTTTCATTTTTATGAAGGCTATTCCATGAAGGAAGTGACTTTCCCCGTGCGCGTGATGCGCGAACTGGGCATCAAAACCTTGTTCGTATCAAACGCCGCAGGAGGCACGAACCCGAACTTTGAAATCGGTGACCTGATGATTATCACCGACCACATCAACTTCTTCCCGGAACACCCGCTCCGCGGCAAGAACATCGACTACGGACCGCGTTTCCCGGACATGAGCGAAGCATATTCCAAGGAACTGATTGCCAAAGCCCTGGAAATTGCCAAGGAAAAAGGCATCAAGGTACAGCAAGGCGTGTACATCGGTACCCAAGGCCCTACGTTTGAAACCCCGTCGGAATACAAAATGTTCCGTATCCTGGGTGCAGATGCCGTAGGTATGTCTACCGTACCGGAAGTCATCGTGGCCAACCACTGTGGCATCAAGGTATTCGGTGTATCGGTCATCACCGACTTGGGCGTAGAAGGCAAGATTGTGGAAGTATCCCACGAAGAAGTGCAGAAGGCAGCCGACGCCGCACAGCCTCGCATGACCACCATTATGAGAGAACTTATCAACAGAGCGTAAAAATACTATGCACGAAGGAAACAGAACTGAAATCTCCACACTGGGTGAATTCGGCCTCATCAAGCACCTCACCCAGGACATCAAACTGCAAAATCCGGAAACGAAATACGGTGTAGGCGACGATGCCGCCGTACTGGAGTTTCCCGGCAAGCAGGTACTGGTCACCACCGACCTGCTGATGGAAGGTGTACACTTTGACTTGGTCTATACCCCGCTGAAACACCTGGGATATAAATCGGCCATGGTAAACTTCTCCGACATCTACGCCATGAACGGTACCCCGAAACAGATTACCGTCTCACTGGCTGTCTCCAAACGTTTCTGCATCGAAGACCTCGAAGACTTCTACGACGGCCTGCGTCTGGCCTGCGAACAGCATCACGTGGACCTCGTGGGAGGCGACACTACCTCTTCTGTCACGGGACTGGCCATCTCCATCACCTGCATCGGAGAAGCCGACACGGACAAAGTGGTTTACCGCAACGGAGCCAAGGAAACCGACCTCATCTGTGTATCGGGTGATTTGGGAGCTGCCTACATGGGTCTGCAACTAATGGAACGCGAAAAAGCCGTGTTCCAAGGCGAAAAGGACGTACAGCCCGACTTTGCCGGAAAGGAATACCTGCTGGAACGCTTCCTGAAACCGGAAGCCCGCAAGGACATCGTCGAAAGCCTGGCTAAAGCCGGAGTACAGCCTACGGCCATGATGGACATCTCCGACGGCCTGTCATCGGAACTGATGCACATCTGCTCACAGAGTCACGTGGGTTGCCGGGTCTATGAGGAACGCATCCCCATCGACTACCAGACAGCGGTCATGGCCGAAGAGTTCAACATGAACCTAAGCACCTGTGCCCTGAACGGCGGCGAAGACTACGAACTGCTCTTCACCGTCCCGTTGACAGCACATGAAACGGTGGCCCAGATGAAGGATGTCAAAATCATCGGTCACATCACCAAGCCTGAACTGGGCTGTGCACTGGTGACCCGTGACGGCAACGAACTGGAACTGAAAGCACAGGGCTGGAATCCGTTGAAAGGATAAAGCCTCCGATAATCAGAATGGAAGACCTTCCTTTTTGGACTTTCCCGCTCATTTCGGGCCCAAAAGGAAGGTTTTTTTATGACATTACCCATGTATTTTGTGCCCAGAAGACCTCTTTTTACACAAAAACCGCATTTTTTCAGCTAAAATATTTGCAAGTTCGAAAAGTTTGCGTACCTTTGCATCCGCAAACAAGAAACAATGGTGCCATAGCTCAGATGGTAGAGCAAAGGACTGAAAATCCTTGTGTCCCCGGT
>NZ_CABROP010000066.1:0-12129 GCF_902472605.1 uncultured Bacteroides sp. | reverse complement strand
AACAAGACGGTTGTGGGTGAACATTTTTTGATGCTTTCAAAAAGGAACGGAAAAGACACTACATTATGTATTTCGCGCGGGCGCGTATACGCGCATATGTGCGCATGTGTAAAAGGGAAAGGCAAAGATGCACGCCGAGTCGGCACAAAAAACAGCAAAACACGGAAAAATCCTGCCTGAAACTTTCCTGCACGAAGGCCAAAAAACGGAAAAACGCCCGAAAACGCAGGAAACGGAGTCACCAGTCCGCCATAAAATCCGTGATTTTCGCAGGCGGCATGACAAATAACGACCTGAAAAACTCGCACCGCCAGCACATTTTTTCTAGAGACTCCCGGCATTTTCTATGTTTTCCTCTCGGAAAACGTAGGTTTCCGCCCTGGAAAACGTACGTTTCTCGGCAGGGAAACATACGTTTCTCATACCGGAAACATAGAAAACTTAAAGGTAACGGAGAATTATCTCACCGGCATTTCTTCAATACGGAACGCTTGAAGGAGAAAAAACGGAGAGTTTGAAAAACAAATGGGACGCTTACAAGGAAGAACAAGCAGCCGCTTACAAAGAAAAACAAAAGAAACGGCTTGAAGAAAAACTGACGGAAAAACGAACAAATAAAAGAACGGCTCAGCAAACAGAAAAAAAGGAAACCTCACCTACGGACATAAAAAAAGGAGTTCCGCTGAACTCCAACCTTTGTTAACCTTAAATCTAATACTATGAAAAACACAGTGCAAAAGTAAGCATTCCCGGGAAAACCACAAAGAATACAGCCGGAAAATCATGTTTTACAACACATATTAACCAAGGAGAGCAGCGCATTCAATCCTATTAACAAAAAAAGGCTTTCCCAAGCTAAAGCCAGGAAAGCCTTTCAGTCACGAATTATATGCAAAATCAAAACTCACACTCACCTTCCTCTTCCGAAGAAGGAATTGTCACCAACACTTTATCGATTCGAGCTCCATCCATATCCACTACCTCAAATACGAAATTATTCCATTCCAGCGTTTCGCCACTTTGAGGGATATGTTGCAAATATTGCAGAATCAATCCTCCAACCGTATGGTAGTCTACATCTTCCAACAAGTCCTGCCGGTTGAAATAGCACAAGAAGTCATACAACGGGCACTGGCCATCCACCAGCCAACCCTCTTTATTGATTCGTTTAATGATATCCGGTTCCTCTCCGGCATCGTCCATAGAACCGACCAAACCTTCCAGAATATCACGCAATGTGATAATTCCCACACAGGCCCCAAACTCATCGCAGACCAGTGCACGACTTATTTTCTGCGCCTTCATCTGTTCCAACGCCTTGTATACGTTCATGTTTTCATGAAAGAAAGTAGCCTCATGCACCAACGCAGGCAGGTTAAAATCCTTTTCGGGAAGATGCAACACCAAATCTTTCAGATTGACTACCCCTTTCACTTTATCCAGGTCTCCGTCTTCCGTTACCGGATAAAATTCATACAATTCTTTCACCAGCACCTCCTTCACTTCGGCAGCCGTCATGGTGCTTTCCAGCGAAACAATATCACTTTTGTGCGTCATAATGGAGCCAACCTTCAAATCACCCAACAGAAATACACGCTGCACGATGTCCTGTTCCACAGGCTGTACTTCTCCGTCATCCGCTCCTTCCTTGATAATCGATTTGATTTCCTCTTCTGTCACCTTATTATCGGCTTCCTTAATATTCAGCAGATTGAAAATCAATTCCGTACTTTTTGAAAGCAACCAGACAAACGGCAAGGCAATCTTGGCCAGCACATTCATCGGGCGAGCCACCAGCTTGGCCATTCTTTCGGCCATACTCATACCGATACGTTTCGGAACCAATTCTCCAAAAATGATAGTCAGATAAGTAACGATAACGACAATAATCCCCTGCGCCAGTCCGGAAGCGTAAGTAGCAGACACTCCCCACGAAACCAATATATTGGTCAAATCAACCGCAATTTTATTTCCTGAATAAATACCGGTCAAGATACCTATCAATGTAATTCCGATTTGGACGGTAGAAAGAAAGCGATCTGGATCCCCTGCCAGTTTTAATGCTACGCGAGCAGATTTATTACCTTTTTTTACGTCGGTCGACAACCGGGATTTTCGGGCTGATATTAATGCCACCTCGGACATGGCGAAAATACCGTTCAGTACTATCAACCCGATAATAATGATTATTTCATCCATATATAAAAACAAGTGTGTTTCAAAGGAGCAAATTTAACGGAATGTTCATATCCAAAAAAGTGAGCTGTCTATAATTAAATTGTTTTAACAAACAGACAGCCCACTTTTTTACACTTTCCTTTCTCCCTCAAACACACGAGATTAAAGGCCTACGCAAGAATCTCATCAATGCTCCGAAGCTCATCTTCCACAAAAGAAAGATTATCCAACGCTTTCAAACTGTCGCCCAACTGTTCCACGGAACTGGCTCCAACCAACACGGAAGTGACCGATGTATCTCTCAGCAACCAGGCCAATGCCATCTCAGCCAGCGACTGTCCGCGCATACGTGCCCGTTCGTTCAATGCCTGAATCTTTCTCAAGACTTCTGGTGTAAGTGCCTCTTTTTTCAAGAAGCCACCCCGGGCAATACGGGAGTCCTCCGGAATGCCGTTCAAGTAACGATTAGTCAGAAGCCCTTGGGCCAAAGGAGAAAAGGCCACAAACCCCGCACCATTTTCTTTTACCGCCTTCAAGATTCCCTGTGACTCCGGCTCACGCACCAACATACTGTAACGCCCTTGGTACAACAAGCAAGGCACATCCCGTTCCTTCAGGTAACGACTGGCAAACAAATAGGCTTCCAAAGGATACTTGGACAAACCCACATACAAAGCCTTTCCCTGGTGTACGATATCCACCAACGTCTGAAGTGTTTCTTCCAGCGGAGTTTCCGGATCATACCGATGCGAATAAAACACATCCACATATTCCAGGTTCATCCGTTTCAGGCTCTGGTCCAAACTGGCCATCAGATGCTTGCGGGATCCCCAGTTGCCATACGGGCCCGGCCACATGTCGTGTCCCGCCTTTGTAGAAATAAACAGTTCATCCCGGTAAGGAGCCAATGACGATTTTATTATCTGTCCGAAAGTCTCCTCGGCCGAGCCATACGACGGCCCGTAATTATTGGCCAAGTCAAAGTGTGTAATTCCATGATCAAAGGCATAATGCAATTTTTTCCGGCTGAGCGAGAGTGTATCCACGTCCCCGAAATTATGCCATAATCCCAGTGAAATGGCGGGCAGCATCACTCCACTTCGTCCGGCACGACGATACTGCATGCCACACTCGTAGCGATTTTCTGCTGCAGCATAAACAGGTGCTATCATAATAATATAAATTTAAGAGATTCAACCATCATTCTTTTGTCGGTGACAAAAATAAGATTTTATCTCGCACCTCTTTTCATTCATCCCTTCTATTATTTCCGCCTTCGTAATTTTTTCTCAGGCTTTCTCTTTCCCACCTCTTTATTACGCTTCTCCCCCCCAAAAGAATCACCAGCCATTACAGCTTACCCGACTGATGCAGAATATGCATGAACTCCTCACCGGTAATGGTTTCTTTTTCCAGCAAGAAAGAAGCTGCCTCATGCATCACATCCAGATTTTCCTGAATGAGGCGACGTGATTTCTCATGTGCTTTCTGAATCATTTCAAGCACTTCCTGGTCAATGCTGGCTGCCGTTTCAGCAGAACAAGTGAGCGAAGTATCTCCTCCCAAATAGACATTATTCACCGTCTCCAGTCCCATCATGTCATATTTATCACTCATTCCATAACGAGTGACCATTGCACGGGCCAGTTTAGTAGCCTGCTCAATATCATTTGAAGCCCCCGTAGTCACAACGTGACAAATTTCTTCCTCTGCCGTCCGTCCACCTGTCAGGGTTGCAATCCGATTGAACAACTCTTCCTTGTTCATCAATACCTGTTCCCCACTCTCCACCTGCATGGTATATCCGAGTGCTCCCGAAGTGCGAGGAATAATCGTAATCTTATGTACCGGTGCCGAGTGGCTCTGCATGGCAGCCACTAACGCGTGTCCTATTTCATGGTAGGCTATGATTTTCTTCTCTTCCGCAGAAACAACCTTTCCCTTTTTCTGTGCACCCGCTATCACGGTTTCCACACTTTCTTCCAAATCCTCGGTAGTCACTGCACTTCTTCCCATGCGAACCGCCCTCAATGCCGCTTCATTGACAATATTGGCCAATTCCGCACCCGACGTACCCGCCGTAGCACGAGCCACGATATCTATATCTACCGTCTCATGCTTTACCTTCTTCAGATGCACGTTCAGAATCGCCTTCCGTCCCTCCAGGTCAGGTAATTCCATTTGAATACGTCTGTCAAAACGCCCTGGGCGAAGCAAGGCCTTGTCCAAGTCCTCCGGGCGATTCGTGGCTGCCAATATCACGACTCCTTTCCTCCCGTCAAATCCATCCATCTCCGTCAACAACTGGTTCAACGTCTGTTCACGTTCATCGTTTCCTCCCAGTCCACTGTCCCGTCGTTTGCCAATGGCATCTATTTCATCAATAAAAATAATACAAGGAGCTTTCTCATTTGCCTGTCTGAAAAGGTCGCGTACTTTTGCGGCTCCCATTCCCACAAACATTTGCACGAACTCGGAACCCGAGATAGCAAAGAAAGGCACCTTCGCTTCTCCGGCTACCGCACGTGCTATCAATGTTTTTCCCGTTCCCGGAGGCCCCACCAACAAAGCTCCCTTAGGTAACGAAGCACCTATATCCGTATATTTCTGTGGCTTATGCAGAAATTCCACAATCTCTTTCAGCATTTCTTTCGCTTCGTTCTGTCCGGCTACATCGGCAAATGTTGTCTTGATTTCTGCATCCGCATAAATCTTAGCCCCTCCATTTCCGAATGACATAAAATTACCCCCAGCTCCCATACGGGCCTGGATACTTCGACTGGCTCGCTTTCCAATTACATAAAACAACAGCCCCGGTAGTACCCACATCAAGATAAAATTCAAAAAAGGAGAATTCTCTTCAGGGACAATCTCTGTAAAAGCTACCTTACCATCCTTATTCGGACTTTTTGCCTTCAGCAGCCTGTCCACTAACTGCGGATCATTTATCTCTCCAGTCTGATAAGTCGTGACATCTCCTTTATCGGCTACCGTAAAATAAATCTGTCCGGATTTAATCATCACCTCTTTTATTGACCCTTCCTCCATCTTTTCTATGAAAGTTCCATAATCAGTGGATTTGATTTTTTGCCCCGTCAAGTTCGGGAAAATCAACCAATTCAAAAATAAGACAATCAATATGATCCATAAAAAGGTCACAAACGGATTTCCCTTCTGAGGGCGTGAATTCACAGTTTCTTGTTTCATGACGTTTCATTCTTAATTTAGAGGCAAATATCGCCAAACATACATAAAGAAAGAAAGTCAATATGGCGAAAATAGTGTACTAAATTTCTCCAAATCAATATTATGCTTCAAGTCCAATAAAAAAAGAATTTACCCATGGTTCATTTTTGTCAACTTACAGACAATTCATTGTCATAGTTATACAGGCATTTAAATCTACTATTTTTCAGTGACTATAACCTATAGAGAGATGAACACTTAGATACAAAAAAACTTCTCTCACACAAAAGAAATTTTCCTGTGCGAGAGAAGTTCTTAATTTATAAAAGAAAGATTGATTACCAGCCTGAATTCTGCGGCAACAGATTCGGATTACGTTGCAATTCACCTGTAGGAATTGGATACAGATACATCTTGTCGTCCCACTTGCGGGCTTTCTCTGGAGATGCATAATTTTCATAAATTACCGTTTGATGGAATTGTCCATCCTCACCCTTGACATATTTTCCCATATAAGTCTGGCTATTCTCCAACAATTTTCCGGCTTTCCAACGCTTCAAATCTGCAAACCGGAAACCTTCGCCTGCCAACTCCACACGACGTTCCCGGCGAATCTCTTGCAGCAAAGGTGACAAATCATATCCCCAGTTGGGCCAATCAGTATCAACAAACCCAATAGCCAGCTTTAAATCAGGCATTCCGACACGTTTACGCAACTGATTAATCGTCTTGTCCAAATCCTCTTGTGTAATCGTTCCCAGTTCCGCCTTAGCTTCTGCATTCACAAGTAATGTTTCTGCATACCTATAAGCAATGCCATCAATTGTACCTTTAGCCTCAATATCCTGTGAAGGATCGGGAGTGAAATATTTACGCACCCAATAACCACTGGGACAATCTGCTCTCACAAAGTCCTCATCTTTAGTAATAAAAGTCATACCGCCATCCACGGTCATCGTATAGGGTGCATCTCCGGTCAAAATCAACTGCTTAAAACGTGGGTCACGATCCTGTGCTTCTTCAGCCATCGTTTTATTACGCACATGTGCCTTTGAGGTAGCCGATGCAGGTTTTCCATCTGTATACAAAAAGCAATCCGCAAAATCTTTCGACCATCCACTCTTTGCATTCCGCAGCCAATGGCAAGCATTATGTTCACGTAACGCAGTCGCATAGTCAATATAAAGAATCGCCTCTTTCAAGCTACTTTTATCCTCCATCACAAAAAGATTATAATAATCGGCTTCCGGATGTCCAGTTTTATAGATTTCATAATGCGAAGAAGCGATTAGGGCATCTGTCGCGTCAGCTGCTTTCTGTAACAGACCTACCACATCCGCATCATATCCCAGTTCTTTATGATACTTATAATAAGTTCCCTCATTCAGACAAACACGGGCCATCACATGACGAGCTATATCTTTATTCAAACGATTATTTTCTTCCTTTCCTTTCTCAGGCAACCATTCGACTGCAAACTCCAAGTCCTGCACAATTTTCTTTGCCACTTCATTTCTTGGCATTTTATTGCCATACAGTTCTTCGCTATCTATAGTCAGTTCACTTTCAAGCCAAGGCACATCACCAAATGTCTGGATTTTTTCAAAATACTCTAATGCCCGGAAGAAACGAATCTCCGCCACATACGGATTCATCTCTTCCTCAGACGCATTTACCCGCTTATAATGAGTCATAAAATAATTCAATTGCCGGATATTCTGCCATGATGCTTTTGTCCACCTTCCATCGTCACTACCCTCCGTAGGAACAGTATACTGTCCCCACAAAAAGGAGTTAGGCACGAATGAAATCTGATTGTCACTGTCTTCATCCCCTAAATTTGTTACTCCACCAGGTAATGTATTATAAAACGCATTGGCAAAAGTTTTCAAGTCACTGACAGACTTCCAAAATGTTTCATCATTCAAACTTTGTGGAGATCTGTCCAAAAAAGCATCGTTACAGCTTGTGAACGACAAGGCCGCAGCCATATAAAGTAAATATTGAATCTTCATAATCATTAATCAGCTAATAGTTAAAATACGACATTCATCCCTACCGACAACGACTTCTGTTGCGGATAACTATATGGATCAGATAATTCCGGATCAAATCCTTCCGGAGTATGCTTGAATGTCAACAGATTTTCACCCGTAAAATAAATACGGCACTTTTGGATACCCCATTTTTGAGTCAAGGCTACTGGAAGCGTATAACCAAAAGACAAAGATTTCAAGCGCAAATACGCAGCATTAACCAAATAACGAGTCTGGTTTCGTCCAATGGCTGTACCTCCATTGAATCGAGCTACCGGAAGCCAAGCGCTGGTATTATTCACAGTCCAATAATCATTTGCCACCGCAACCGGTACCTGCCATTGACTTCCATATTGCCACTTGAATGTATTAGGAAGCATAATATCCCGTTTTCCTACACCTTGGAAGAAAATGCCCAAGTCAAAACCTTTCCAGTCGGCAGATATATTAAACCCGTACCGGAAACGAGCGCGATTGTTTCCAATAATTCTCTGGTCCCCGGGATTATCCACCGTGTTATTTCCATTATCAACAACTCCATCGCCATTCACATCCATAAACCTTATATCCCCCGGAATCTTGTTGATTGCTCCATCTACCTTTGACTGGTCGGGGGCTTGCTTTATTTCATCTTCCGTCTGGAATAAAGTCGACTCATAGCCCCAGATATCACCAATAATCTGTCCTTCATAATAAGGACTCGACAATGATTTTGTAGGATTATCATACTTCGTAATCTCAGCTCTTGTATCCGACAAGTTAAATCCAAGACTGTAATGCAATCCGTTTTCCAGCTGATCATTCCAAGTCAAAGACAATTCCCAACCACGAGTCACCATATCTGCTGCATTCTCCTCAGGCTCTGCAGCACCTAAAATTGCCGGCAATATCTTGCCAGGTCCCAGCATTCCTGTTGTAGCACGCTGATAATAATCAAATGTACCTTGCAAACGACTCTGCAAAACCGCAAAATCCAATCCTAAATCCCATTGGGTCACTTTTTCCCATGTCACAATATTGCTGACCAAAGCTCCAGGTAACACATACGAATTCTTCTTGCCTCCCATCAAATAGCTGTTCTGCCCTGTAGAATAATTCGACAAATACACATACCAGCCATTATCCAAAGCCTGATTAGCCAGGCTACCATAAGAAGCACGAAGCTTCAATTCATCAAAAATATTATGGGTAATATTTTTAAACCAACTTTCTTCAGACAATCGCCATCCCAAGGAAAACGAAGGATTGAACACTGCACGATTGTGTTTTGGAAACTTAGAAGACAAGTCGTACCGCCCGTTCAGTTCCAATAAATAACGGTCTGCAAAGCTATAATTCACACGGAAAAAACCACTTCTTGTGGCCCAACTATCATCCGAATTTCCCACATATTTTTCTCCTGTAGCGGCATCCATTGAAGGAAGTTCATTAGATACAAGATTTTCACGCTGTGCATAAAACGCCCGTGTATGCTTGGTCTCCTGATTAAAACCCAGCATCACTTTAAAATAATGTTTGCCGAAAGTTCTTTCATAGTCTCCGAACAAATTAAATGCATTATATGTATCATTTTGCTGATGCTCATACACATAATTTGGATTTGTCCACTGGAAAGTTTGCAAAAACTTACCATCTATACCATACTCATCAAATGACTGCAAATGATTTTTTATATGTTCCGCATAATAATTGAATGTATAATCCATATTAAGCGTCAAACCCTTGAGCGGAGTCAGTTTCAAGGCTAATGTATTCCAAAAATCATTCTTTGTTGTTTTACGTGCACCTCCATCGGTCAATATTGCTGCAAAGTTCGTATAATTACCCTGTCCAGACCAGTTTCCATCCGGATGCTTTACCGGCATCAAGGGCTGTGTATCATTGCCAATCCAATTCTCTCCATGCGCCCTGTCCTGCACAATACCATCCAGTTCCGTACGGATAAAGCTCGTTTTCATTGAAACATGAAGCCAATCATTAATATCATAATTGATATTATTTACCATATTGAATTTACGGAAACTTTCATTGCCATACCGCAAAAGCGATCCCTGATCAGTATATCCTACTGAAGTATAATATGTAGCCTTATCACTACCTCCATTGACATTGACATTATACTTTTGTACCGGATAGCTTTTCTTGTACATTTCTTTCATCCAGTCCGTATTTCCACAATAAGCATATTTTCCAGCCTGAGAATTCGCATATTGCCAACTATTCGGATCTGTAGCCACAAACACTGGAGAATTGTTTACCGGATCATTATAGTACGCCTCTATGTGTTCCATCTCCTCCTGGCTGAAGATGTTGCGTCCATTGGTGGTCTGCCCGGCTGCATTCATCCAAGTCATATATTCCATCGAATTCATGTAACGGGGACGAGTTGTAGGACTATTAAACGAAACAGAAGCATCGAAAGAGACACGAGTAGGCATATTCTTACGACCACTTTTGGTTGTTATCAAAATAACGCCATACGCGGCACGTGCACCATAAATCGAAGCTGAAGCTGCATCCTTTAAAACTGAAACACTCGCTACATCCTGTGGGTTGATCAAGTTAGGGTCCATTTCTACTCCATCCACCAAAACCAACGGTGAACCTCCATTAATAGACGTTTCACCACGCACATTAAATGAAGAACCGACTCCCGGCTTCCCACTCGTCGTTACATTCAGGTTGGGAATTGTACCTTGAAGTCCTTGTCCTAAGTTTACAATCGGACGATCAGCCAAGACTTTATCGTCCACAGCAGAAACAGCTCCTGTCAGATTGGCCTTCTTTACTGTAGCATAACCCACAACTACAACCTCCTCTAAAGTCTCTGTATCCTCTTTTAGGACTACCTTTAACGGATTGCCATCCCACACAATTTCCTGGGTCGCATAACCGACATATGAAACGGTAATAATATCACCTTTTTTCACATTCGGAATGTTAAATTCTCCGTCAAGCCCCGTGATAGTACCATTCGTCGTACCTTTTACCACGACAGAGGCTCCAATAATCGATTCTCCATCACGATCTGTTACAAAACCCGCACAGGTAGTCTGTTGTTGTACTACCTGCAACTTCACAGCCTCTACATCAGGCATAGCTTGCATAAGCCCGCAAGGAAGCCCCGACAAAAGCAAAAATGCACTTAATGATTTTAAATGCTCTTTAGTCATAGATTTAAGTTTAATAAGTTAAAGTCTCAAATTCAGATGCATAACAAGACCTATAATTCGCCTTTACAATCCACCTGATAAGTTTAGTTTTATGATAAGTTTATAAAAAGAGTTGCCTTTTTAAGGCTACAATCTAGTTTTATTTATTGTTTTTGCGTCACAAATATATAGATTTTCTTTATTATCAAGCAAACGTTAAATTAAAGTTGATAAAAACAAAGACTATAAATCAATTATTTTTAACAACTATACAATATAAAACCAACTTATTTATTTCCATTTTTAATATATATAACATTTAAAGGAAAATCCTCTGATCTATATCTATTATTTTTGTTTGAAAATATAAACTCTACCATGAGAAAAATTCTATCGACCCTAATTTGTGTAATGTTGCTATCTCTCCACCTCCACGCCCAACAAACCAACCTGCAACGAGCTGCAAACATTCTACGGTGGATGAAAAACGCCCAAAGCGACAGTATCTATGCCTGTTTCGATGCCAAGATGCAGCAGGCCGTTCCTTTGTCGCAGTTAAAAGACATGTGGGCACAAGTAGAGCAACAAATTGGTCCATTGGAAAAGGAGAAAAAATGGAAACAAGATGCCATCGACGGTACAGTGGTCTACTATACTGATTTGAAATTTCAACGCGCTCCGTTACGCTTTCTGATAGCCTTCAATACCGAAAACAAAGTAAGCGGACTCCGGTTGCTCCCGGTTCCTCCAGAAGAAAAACCGTTGGTCGTCCCGTTCGACAGCATACACTTGGAAGAATCACCCGTTGAAGTAGTTACCGGAAATTACAAACTCCCTGGTACCCTTACCCGTCCGAAAGGAAAGACCTGTCTTCCGATTGTCATCTTAGTGCATGGTTCCGGACCACAAGACCGAGACGGAAGTATCGGTCCCAACAAGATTTACCGGGATATTGCCTGGGGACTGGCCGCTCAAGGTATAGCCGTACTTCGCTATGACAAACGTACGTATGTATATGGGAAAGCCTCCGTTCCGGAAGGAAAAGACATCACCCCTGAAGAAGAAGTAATAGTAGATGCGGTTTCAGCCTGCCAATTAGCAGCCTCCCTGCCTTTTGTGGATAAACAGAAAGTCTTCGTAGCCGGACACAGTTTAGGAGGATTGCTGGCTCCGCTCATCGCTTCACGCTGCCCGTCGGTCAACGGACTCATTCTGCTGGCCGCTCCTTCCCGTCCACAGGATGACATCCTCAAAGAACAACTGCGTTATCTGGCTTCCTTGAACGGAAATACAGACGAGGCACTTCTCGCCCAGCAATTCCAACAAGTAAAAGCCTCTGCTCCGCAAGCCTATTGGGACTACCTGGACAAATATGCTCCTGTCATGACGGCCTATTCCTTGTCCATTCCCATGATCTTCTTACAAGGAGAGCGTGACTACCAAGTGACCATGCAGGATTTTTCCATGTGGAAGTTAGGAATGTTCGGCAAAACAAACGCAACTTTCTACTCCTATCCTACGTTAACGTGAGTTCGATATAAGAATAAATATAATTTATTGAAAAATAGGAACATAGC
>NZ_CABROP010000065.1:0-12458 GCF_902472605.1 uncultured Bacteroides sp. | reverse complement strand
TGGCCACCGGCAGCAGCCACTTCAAGGGCTCGTTTCACATTCTCCTGTCCTTTTACTTCAGCAAAATCGAACGGAAAAGTAGACTGATGTTTATAGAATTCTTCTCGGGTGTGTACAATGGTGGGTTGTAAGGTGCGCGTACCGTTCAGAAAATCGATTACTTCTGTAATTCGTTCCACGCCATAGACGGCCAGGTTGTTTACGACCGCTGCCTCCGAAGCATTCTGTTGTGGCAGAATGATACCTTTAAATCCTTGTTGGCGGGCAGCAATGGCAATGGGAAGGGCCCCTTTGATGGGTTGCAGGCTGCCGTCCAGGCTCAGCTCTCCAATAATCAGATAATCTGCCAGGTGCTTGGCCGAGATAGTCTCATTGGCCGCCAGAATGCCGATGGCCAGTGGAAGGTCGTACGAAGCTCCTTCTTTCCGGATGTCTGCCGGTGCCATATTGACCACAATCTGCCGTGTCGGAAATTTGTATCCGTTCACTTGTAAGGCGGATACAATTCGTTCATGACTCTCTTTTACGGCAGAGTCGGGGAGACCCACTAAATAAAATTTTATGCCGCGGGAACAATTTACTTCAATGGTGACGATGGTTGCATCTATTCCTTGTACCGCAGCTCCAAAGAGTTTTACTAGCATTTAAGGTTATTTTAAAAGGCGTATTATTTTTGTTCTTTGCTTTCTGCCATCAAGGTCTTCAGTTTTTCTTCCAGTTCCTTTCCGTAAAGGTTACGTCCCAAGATTTTCCGGTTACGGTCAACCAGGACATTGAATGGGATATTTCTTACCTGCAGTTGTTTCAAGGCTGGGGTATTCCATCCTTTGTAGTCGCAGATTTCAATCCATTGTTCGTTGTCTTTTTCTGTATTTTTTAGCCATTCTGTCTTTTGGTAATCTAAAGAAAAGTTGATAACTCTGAAATCTTTTTTGAGTGACCGTTGGCTTAAGGCATACAAGGAATCTTTGAGGGTCAGGCTTTCCTTGTCCCAGCTGGCCCAGAAATTAAGCAGAGAATATTGCTTCTGATTGCTACCGCTCCATGACAGGTACTCTCCGTTTCTTTTCTTCACCGAAATGTAGTTCAAATAGGTAGTACCGCTTTTTTCTTTGTCGGGTATTTTCTGTAGTACTTCATTGAGTATTCTGCAGTCTTTTACTTTTCCGCTCAGAGGTTCAGCCAGTTTAGCAATGAGTGTCAGGTCAGGTTGGTCGGTCTGGCTGAAATATTGCCATAAGATATAGGCAGAGGCATACGATTCCGGATGATTTTGAATGAATGTTTCTGCTTGCCGTCTGATTTGGGTTTGATCTTTGAGGGCCTGAATACTTTGTCGGAATTCCTGGAGTTCGTTATTGGGACCGTCACCCTGAATTTCCGGATGAGTGAAGTCCCCTTTCAGAGACACTTGCCAGCCTTTGTCGGCAAAAATGGGTATTACTTTTCCTGAATCGTTGACCAGGCGGAAGGTGCTTATTGTATCAGGAGTAAAGGTATAAATGAACTTGCCGTCTCTCGGGTAGATGGTGTCCAGCTTGGCTTCCGGGTCATCATGGACCACTAAAATCATGGTGGAAGTAATGCCCTCCAGTTCGCCTTTCAGCTCAAATTCTTGGTTTTGTTTACAGGAATCCAGACAGAACAGCAGATAGACTGAAAAGAGAAGCAAGTATAATTTTTTCATAAACGGATTTTTATTTATGCGAAAATACATATTTTCATCCTATAATCTTGCATGTTTTTCCTATTCTTTCCGGTCAAGCCATAAAAAAACCGGAATCACTTGAAGTGACTCCGGTTTTTGAATTGTAATTTATTGGATTACTTAATTTCGTTTGCATATTTTGCAAATTCGCGGTCGTTCTGAGCTTTAGCAGCCAAAGTAGCATCCTGCTGTTTTACTTTGTCCATGCTGCTCTTAACCAAGTCAGCGTTGTTAGTTCTTGCACCCACAATAGCCATCAGGTAGTTAGTGTAAGCATCCGGGTTCTTCACTGCAGACAGAGTAGATTTAGCTTTGTTGTAGTCTTTAGCCAAAATCTGAGCCAAGGCAGCAGAGTTAGTCTTAGTGTCACCGAATGCCTGTACAGCGCGGTCATATTGACCTTGTTTGATGTACAAGTTACCCAGAGCTTCGTTAGCAGTGTTAGCACCTGTTGACTTGCTCAAGTAAGTTTCAGCGTTAGCTACATTACCCTTAGTCAATTCAATCAAACCAAGGTTAGTGTTTACTTCAGCAGCGTTAGCGTTCTTGCTGGCAGCCTGTTTGAAGTAGTTTTCAGCAGAAGCCAAGTCACCGTTAGCGTAAGCCATCATACCCAAGTTGTTGTAAGCACGATAGTCGTTCGGATACAGTTCTACAGTTTTCTTGTAGATAGCTTCTTTACGAGCGTTGTCGTTAGTCAGAGTAGCAGCATACAGCAATTCTTCGTTGCTCAATACCTTAGCGTCAGTATCAAATGCAGCGTTGATTTCTTCGTCGCTACGTCCGATTACATCGTAGTTAGCAGTCAAGCGAGCACGACGCAACTGCGGCAGGATTTCGTCAGCCAAAGTCTTGTAAACTGAAGAAATGTTCTTGATTTCAGTTTCACGCTGTTCTGGATCGTTGTACATAGAAAGAACACGCAAGATCAGGTCTTTATCCTGGATGTTTGATTTAGAAACCAATTCCTGGAAACCTTCCCAGTCCTGAGCAGTGTATTTAGCATCTACAGTAGTTTCGATCTTACCTTTCTTCAATTCTTTGTTCAAATACTTTTCAGTATTGTTCTGACGATCTTCAGCCAAAGTAGTATTCAGTTTTACACCACCATCAGGAGAAGCGTAAGCAGAAATTTCGATATTGTTCAGCTTGTAGTTCTTAGTATCACCTGCTACAGTAACAACTTGTTTGTTGAATGCTTTCAAGCTGTCTGACTTCAATTCGCTTGCGCGAAGGTTAGCCTGCTGGATCAAGAACATGATCTGAGCTTCTTTAGCTTGTTTGATGATACGCTGGAATGCATCCGGAGCCAAAGCTGCGTTAGCTGAATTTACAGTAGGAAGTTCTGAAGTAGCGATAACACCATCAGCAATCTTTACAGAAGGAATAGTGTATTCTTTTTTACCTTTCTTGATCTTGAAATCAAGGTACAATTCAGATTTAGCCATTTCAGGAACATAGTCGAAAGAGGCTTTCATTGTATAAGTACCACCAGTCTTGTAAGAAATAGTCTGGTCGTTACCTTGTACTTTTTCGCCCTGGAAGGTAGCTGGCTGACCTTTAGCTTCGCCGCCATCCCATCTCAAAACCGGAGTAACTTCAACGATAGCGTTCTTTTTGAAGTACTTTTCAGGGAATTTACCCGTGATAGTAACAGGAACCTTACCTCCAACTGCCTCTAACACTTCAGGATTTGTTGTGAAGTAATCAGCGGACAATTCGCCCATCTTGCTACATGAAGAGAAAGCAAGGACTAACAATGCCACTAACGGCAAATACAACTTCTTAATCATGATGTTAAATATTTAGTTTGTATAAATGAATAATTCCATTCATATTTGCGGGCAAAGATAAGAAAAACTCCCTTATGTGTTAATCTTTATCCGCTTTTTTTTGAAGAATCATTGGGAAAAAAGCTTAAAAAGTGGGGATTTTATTCATTTTTATGTAAATTACGCGGGTGGTGTTTTAGGATTTCCTGCCGCAGACGGCTGCGGTCGAGGTGGGTGTAGATTTCCGTGGTGCCGATGCTTTCATGCCCCAGCATGCATTGTATGGCTCGCAGGTTGGCTCCTCCTTCTAGCAAATGGGTGGCAAATGAGTGACGGAAGGTGTGTGGGCTGATGGCCTTTTTCAGTCCGATTTGTGCGGCCAGCTCCTTGATGATGTGAAACACCATGATGCGGGAGATGTTCTTTCCGAACCGGCTGATGAACACGAAGTCCTCGTAGCCTGGCTTGATGAGTCCCTGGTTTCGGTCGGCGAAATATAATTCCAGCTCATGGATGGCGCGTGAGGAAATGGGTACCAGCCGTTGCTTGCTGCCTTTCCCTTCCACTCGGATAAACTTTTCTTTCAGGTACAAATCAGAGAGTTTGAGGTTGCACAGTTCTGATACTCGCAGTCCGCAGCTGTAGAGGGTCTCCAAGATGGCTCGGTTGCGTTGCCCTTCACGGGAGGTGCGGTCGATGGCCCCTATCAGGTTATCAATTTCTTCTACGCTCAGCACATCGGGCAGATGTTTGCCTATCTGCGGTGATTCCAGCAATTCGGACGGGTCTTGTTCAAGGTATCCGTCGAGCACCAGAAAACGGAAAAAGGAGCGGATGCCCGACAGGATTCGGGCCTGTGAGCGGGGATGAATGCCGATGTCGCGAAGACCGGCTGAGAACGTCTCCAGATTTTCCAAGGTGACATTGCTGAAGTCGATGCCTTCCAGCTCCAGGAAGGCAAACAGCTTGTCCAGATCCGTGAGATAGGCTTCTACAGTATTGGCTGAGAGTGACTTTTCTAGCTTCAAGTATTGCTTATACTTTATTATTATGTTTTTTTTATCGGCCTTTTTCATTTCTTTTTCGTATCTTTGCGCCAAATTCTTCTACAAAAGTATTAAAAGTTCAGCAGAAGTAAACAGATGAAAATACAAATAATCAATGGCCCGAACATTAATCTGTTAGGCAAACGGGAGCCTTCCATTTATGGAGCAGAATCTTTTGAAAGTTATCTGGAAAAGTTGAAAGAAAAGTATCCGTCGGTTGAGTTTGCGTATTACCAATCGAATGTAGAAGGGGAGCTGATCAACAAAATTCATGAAATTGGTTTTTCGTACGACGGCATTGTGCTGAATGCGGGTGCTTACACCCACACCTCCATCGCTCTTCAGGATGCCATCCGTGCGGTGACCACTCCAGTCGTGGAGGTTCACATTTCGAATGTACACAAACGGGAAGAGTTTCGTCACAAATCCATGATTTCCTGCGCCTGTGTAGGCGTTATCTGCGGCTTTGGCCTGGATTCCTATCGTCTGGCCGTAGAGTCCTTTTTAGTCAATAACAAATTATAGTATATTTATTATGATGCTTAAACAAACAAAGATCGTTGCGTCCATCTCGGACTTGCGCTGCGAAGTAGATTTTATCAGAGACCTTTTTAATGCAGGTATGAATGTGGTTCGTATGAATACGGCACATGCCAGCCGCGAAGGTTTCGAAAAGTTGATTAATAATGTGCGTACCGTTTCCAACCGTATCGGTATCCTGATGGACACCAAAGGACCGGAAGTGCGTACTACGGCCAGTGCAGAAGGCCCGATTGAATTCAAGACTGGTGATAAAGTTCGTATTGTGGGAAAACCGGAACAGGAAACCACACACGAATGCATTGCAGTGACTTATCCGGGATTTGTACACGACCTGTCTGTAGGTGCCAAGGTGCTGATGGACGACGGCGAACTGGAACTGGAAGTTGTTGACAAGAACGAAGATACACTGTTCTGTGAAGTGTGCAACGATGCCACATTGGGAAGCCGCAAGAGTGTGAACGTACCGGGCGTACGCATCAACTTGCCTTCACTGACAGAAAAAGACCGCAACAATATTCTTTACGCCATCGAAAAGGACATCGACTTCATCGCTCACTCTTTCGTGCGCAACCGTCAGGATGTGTTGGACATCCGCGAGATTCTGGATGCACACCACAGCGACATCAAGATTATTGCCAAGATTGAGAACCAGGAAGGTGTGGACAACATCGACGAAATCCTGGAAGTGGCCGACGGCGTGATGGTAGCCCGTGGTGACCTGGGTATCGAAGTGCCGCAGGAACGTATCCCGGGTATCCAGCGTATCTTGATTAAGAAATGTATCCTGGCCAAGAAGCCGGTTATCGTGGCTACACAGATGTTGCATACGATGATTAACAACCCGCGTCCGACTCGTGCCGAGGTAACCGATATTGCCAATGCCATCTACTACCGTACTGATGCCCTGATGCTGAGTGGCGAAACAGCTTACGGTAAGTATCCGGTAGAAGCCGTGAAGACTATGGCGAAGATTGCAGCCCAGGCTGAAAAAGACAAGATGGAAGAAAACGATATTCCAATTCCTTTGACTCCGGAAAATACCGACGTAACCAGCTTCCTGGCTAAACAGGCGGTACGTGCCACCAACCTGATGCCGATTCGTGCCATCATTACCGACAGCTTCAGCGGTCTGACTGCCCGTAACCTGGCTGCTTTCCGTGGTAAATATCCAGTACTGGCTATCTGCTACAAGGAAAAGACCATGCGTCACCTGGCTCTGTCATACGGTGTGGAAGCTATCTACATGCCGGAAAAGGCCAACGGACAGGAATACTACTTCACTGCCCTGCGCAAGCTGATTAACGACGGCGTGCTGTCAGAAAATGAAATGGTGGCTTACTTGAGCGGTGGTAAACAGGGAACTCATACTTCCTTCCTTGAAATCAATCAGGTGGGCGACGTGCTGAAAAGCGCAGAAGATTACGTGTTGCCCAACCGTAACCGTTACTTGTAATCATGGAAGAGACAGACGCGCTCGATGAATACATTCTTCAGCATATCGATGAAGAAAGTGACTACCTGAAAGCGCTGTACCGGGCGACGCACGTGAAACTCCTGCGTCCCCGTATGGCTTCGGGTCACTTGCAGGGAAGAATGCTGAAGATGTTTGTGCAGATGATACGTCCGAAGCAGGTGCTTGAGATAGGTACTTACAGCGGATACTCTGCGCTTTGTCTGGCAGAAGGTCTGGAGGACGGAGCCATGCTCCACACTTTCGAGATCAATGACGAGCAGGAAGACTTCACCCGTCCGTGGTTGGAAAATTCCCCGTATGCCGATAAAATCCGGTTCTATATCGGAGACGCTTTGCAGATGGTGCCTGAGATGGACATTGTGTTCGACCTGGCCTTTGTCGACGGGAACAAGCGTTTTTATGTGGAATACTACGAGATGATTCTAAAGAAAATGCATTCCGGCGGCTACATCATCGTCGACAACACCCTGTGGGATGGACATGTGCTCGAGGAGCCGCATCACACCGACACGCAGACCATCGGCATCAAGAAGTTCAACGACCTGGTGGCTGCCGATACACGGGTGGAGAAAGTGATCCTGCCCTTGCGCGACGGTCTGACTATCATACGTAAAAAATAAAAAAGTAATATGGAAACAACCAGACAAAACAAGATTGCCCGCCTCATTCAGAAGGAACTGAGCGAGATTTTCCTTTTGCAGACCAAGTCTATGCCGGGAGTGCTGGTTTCGGTCAGCATTGTCCGCATCAGTCCCGATATGAGTTACGCGCGTGTATATCTGAGTGTCTTCCCTTCGGAGAGAAGTGAAGAGATTGTGAAGAACATCAATGCCAACATGAAGTCCATCCGCTTTGAACTCGGCAACCGCGTACGCCATCAGTTGCGCATCATTCCGGAACTGAAGTTCTTTGTGGACGATTCGCTGGATTATGCGGAGAAGATTGACGAATTGTTGAAGAAATAATTACATGTAAGATACGAGTAAATACTCACAGAAGAGTGCGCGGCAGGTCCTGTAGCTTCTGTGGGTTTTTATTTTATCCATAATATAAATAAGGTATAACGGTGAATTTCCCTTTTTACATAGCCCGGCGTTATTTGTTTTCCAAGAAGTCGCACAATGCCATCAATGTGATTTCCGGCATTTCAGTGTGCGGAGTGGCGTTGGCTACCCTGGCTTTGGTGTGTACCTTGTCCGTGTTCAACGGTTTTCAGGACCTGGTTTCGAATCTTTTTACCGCTTTCGATCCGGAGCTGAAAGTAGTGCCGGCTGCCGGAAAGGTGTTCGACGGACAGGACAAGTCCATTGTGGCCCTCCGGAAGATGCCCGAAGTGGCCTTGGTGTGTGAATCGCTGGAAGACAATGCCCTGGTGCAATATCAGGGGCGGCAGGCCATGGCGGTCATCAAGGGAATGGAAGATAATTTCACCGAGCTGACTCCGCTTGATACCATCCTTTTTGGAAAAGGAGACCTGCTGCTTCACGACGAGGTGGCAGACTATGCTATTCCCGGCGTGCAGTTGCTGGCCAATCTGGGCACCGGTATCCGTTTCCTTGACCCGCTGGAGGTGTATGCCCCCAAGCGTGGGGCCAAGGTGAACATGGCCAATCCGGCTGCTTCCTTCACCGGAGGTAATCTGTTCTCTTCCGGACTGGTGTTTGCCGTGAACCAGGAAAAGTACGATGGGTCTTATATTATTACCTCTTTGCAGTTTGCTCGCAAGCTGTTTCAGTACACCACCGAAGTCAGTGCCGTCAACCTGAAGCTGAAGCCGGGCACCGACGTGGATGCCTTCAAACGCAAGTTGGAGAAACAGTTGGGTGAACGCTTCCGCGTGCTCGACCGCTACGAACAGCAAGCCGACACGTTCCGCATCATGAAAATCGAGAAATTTATCTCTTATCTTTTCCTGACCTTTATTCTGATGATTGCCTGTTTCAATGTCATTGGTTCCCTGTCCATGCTCATCATCGACAAGCGTGACGATGTGGTCACTCTGCGCAACTTAGGTGCCAGTGACCGGCAGATTGTGCGTATCTTCCTCTTCGAGGGGCGTCTGATATCGTTCATTGGGGCTGTGGCAGGTATCGTACTGGGCGTATTGCTCTGCTGGCTGCAACAGACCTTCGGATTGATTTCACTGGGAGCTTCCGGCAGTTTCATTGTCGATGCTTATCCGGTCAGCGTACACTGGCAGGACGTGGTGCTGGTGTTTGTTACCGTGCTGGCGGTAGGCTTTCTGTCGGTGTGGTATCCGGTGCGCTACCTGAGCCGCCGTCTGTTGTCGAAATAGGCTGTCCGGTGAAGAGCACATAGATTTTGTGTGGCGCTCTTCCCTGGGTGCCCAGTTTCTTTTCCTTTACCCATTTGCTCAGGTCTTTCCAGGCCTTCGACTTCTGTAGCCCGGTCAGTTCTCCGTACTTTGTCCGTGTGATGAACGGGTGCTGTTTTAGGTATTCCATGACCAGATTCAGTCGTTCCTGTTCCGTGTAGCGTGCGGAACTTTGCTGAAACTTCCATCCAGCTTTGGCCCGCGAGAGCTGTGGTCCGCGGCATCGCTGGTTGAAGCTTTTGGCGGTGCGGAACCTCACTTTGTCAAAGCAGACACTTTGTGCGTGTATCTCGCCTTCGTCGGTTACTTCTTTTTCCGCTTTCAGGTTGGCTACGGCGTAGGCCATGTGGCCTATTTCCACAGACTCCCCATGAGCGATGTAGTAAGCCGTCCATTTTTCCACTTCCTCCATCACCCCGATGACCGTACCTTCCTTGAATCCGGAAGAACGGGCTATCTGACGGATGATTTCACTGAAGGGTACAGCCCCTCTGGTCACGAGTTTCGGATAAAGCTTCGGGTTCTTGTCTTCGTTCTTTGTTCCCGGTACGGGAAGAAAATCATATTGTGCTTCCATGGTTTTGATGATATGTGTAATTGTTTTTTATGTTTTCGCAGGCGGAAACGTAGGGTTCCCGCACGGAGGACATACGTTTCTCTTGTGGAAAACGTATGTTTCCGTGGTGGGAAACATCAAAATTTCCAGTGCGAATATAAGAAGATGTGCCGAGGCTTTGTAGACTTATGTAGACCTCTGTAGACTTATGTAGACTTAATGTTGTAATTTATGCAGAACCGGTGAGATTTTGAAGCAGGACGAGGTAGGCTGGTTTTGTATAGAGGGGCATGTATATGCGTTTCCTGACAGACATGAAACTCCTCTGGGAAAGTCTCGAATGGCTCTACAGGCATATCTGCAAGCATTGCGTTGGCTTCTTTAGGAGTGCCATGTCCTGTCGGATGGAATTTTTAAGCAAACATAGAAAAATGGCAATAAAAAATGGCATAGGAAGATGATAGACCATAATCACTTCATATGCCATTTTATTTTTTTAATACAATCTGTTTAATTCATCTTTCGCAGCAGAACCACCTTTGAATTTATGTTTGATTTTGTTGAACTGATAACTTACAGAAAGGGATATGCCGCGTGAGGCACCTTTGATTCTATAATCATAGGCTACACCATTTGTATGAACACTGTTTTTCTGCTGCCATGTATTAATAAAATCTGAAGCAGAAAGATTAAAACTCCAGTTTCCCACACTTTTGCTGCACGTAAAATTCAGCATACCTCCACCATGTGTATAATATAAGCCGTCATGTCCTTTACTAAGCCAAATACCTGACAAATACAGATAAAAGCCAAGAGGCAAATCAAACCGGTTGTTCAAGATTATTCTACATAAAGGCTTATTATATTTCTGCATCTTATCAATTCCATATTTCAAATCTTGCAAAGCAAGGAGTCCCTGAATTGAAGGATGCCAAAACTTTATATCAAAACCTTTATAAAGAGTTATTTGCCATGCATTGTAAGCAGGTAGATTTTGATCTGCACGGACGTTAACACCCAGGTCTTCTTGATATGTATATACAGACTGTATCGAACGCACTCTACGGAGATAAGATATATTCATCATCCATTGTTTCCAACCGAGACTGAGTGAGAGGTCATGAGTAAGAGAAGAACGAATCAGTGGATTTCCTGTTTCCCACAGAGTATGAGATACATAAGTATAGTTTGTATTCAATAAAGAATAACTTGGTCTCTTTACTTTGGTTTGATATGATAAACCCACAGATGAAGAACCTTTTTGCCAGTTAATATGTGCTTCAGGAAGCCAGTCATGATAAGACTTTGATTGCGCATCCACCCGTTTCTCATCAGCATAATATGTAAAATCAGTAATCTCATAACGAAGACCACCTCCCAATTTCCAATTGTTTCCTAATGAATGATCATACGACAAGTATATCGCACCCAAATGTTGCGTTTCTTCGTCAGTACCCGGTTGCAGGTCTGGTGTTTCACCTTCTGATTGAGTATGGAAATTCTGTGTATTGTTGGTAAAAGAATACTGTACTCCACCGTCGAAGGCTCCACCCCATAAAGGAACACTGATATTGGCTTTTCCAGCAGCCAGATTATAGTCACTTTCATTCTCAGTAAAAACTGAAGAAATATTTAAGTTATCAGAGGTCTCTTTCAAATCACCGGAAGTTGTATTTTTGCCAAAAATATAATCGGCATCTATACTTAATGTAGTTTCCTTACCTATTTTTTGAATCAGATACGCATTGAAATGATGATTATATGAGTTGCTATTATAAAGATAGTCTGACAAAAGATCTGTATAGGTTGAAGCATTTGTAACTTCTTCACCGTTAGAATTAAATTTAGAAGTGGGTGTTTTATCCATTTCATACCGTAAACCTACCGAATTGTCATCATAGTCAAATAAAAGGCCCGTATTTAAATTCCATTGATTTGTACGTCCCGAAGCATTTTGATAGGAATCAGTATATAACTTGTTATCATTAAAAACCTCATGATATTCTCTATCCTGTTTAAAACCATTGTCTGCATAATTAAATCCGCCAAATAATGTAACCCCATTGATAAAACTATAATTCAAATCAGCAGATGCATTGCCTGAAGTAACTTCCGTACGTTGCCCTTTTGCATATACAGTACCGCTAAGGCCCTCTAAACTTTTGCGCGTACGGATAATTATAACAGAAGTCACATTACCCCCATATCGTGAACCTGGTCGTGTTATAACCTGAACATCTTTAACATCAACAGATGACAGGCGTTTCAATTCGTCCTGGCTTCTTACCATTCTGTTGTTTATATATATTTCAGGAGTACCTCTACCAATCACTTGAATACTTCCGCCACTTCCATCTATCATAGGCAATTGCTGAAGAGCATCATAGGCAGTTCCTAATTTGGCTATGGGATTATTATCCATTGAAACCGTCAGTCGATCCGGTGAAGCTTTTACATACTGACGATGGCCGGTAATACTTACTTCTTGAAGAGCTACGGAAGACGAATTGAGATAGATTGTCTTTGGCAAACAATTAACCGATATATATACAGGTTCATACCCGAGAAAACTAATACTTATTTGTTTCCCTTTCATATCAGAATTGTCAATACTGAAATCTCCTGAGTCATCAGTTAGAGTACCACGAAGTAAAAGTGAATCACTGTCCAACAAAACCACATTTGCATAAGGAAGTGGTAAAGAATCTGAAGCACATTTTACGTTGGCTCTCAATATTTGCCTTACATTCTGAGCTGATAATTGGTCGCAATAACCGCAACATAAAAGTATGCCTATAAACATAAAACTTCTTAGCATAATTAATTTCTTTTTTGATGTTTCGTTGTTGCAAAAATAGAGGTTATTTCTCTATACAGAATGGCAGGCATCTCTACATTTTAGATGTGAGCAAAATGATGTATATTGTTGTAAATCAACGGTAAAGCGTGTGTAGATGAGAACGGCTTTCTCTACATTTTCATTTTTCAGAACTCTGCCACCCATCTGTCGAGTGTCGTTTCATC
>NZ_CABROP010000064.1:0-12735 GCF_902472605.1 uncultured Bacteroides sp. | reverse complement strand
TCGTTTTTTACGCATGTCGCTAAATAAATTGTGTCAACTTATTTAGTACACTACAGTTTTACTTCGAACGCACTTACGTTTTTTAGAGGGTTATTTTACCTTCTCTATACTGCGGATAGAGGTTATTTCCGTAGCTTGTGGATTGGTTGCTTTCCGGGTGCAGTAATCAAATTGAGCCGACTTCTCTCCACTAAAAGAGTTCCATTTCAAGGTGAGTTTGACTGTTTTTCCTTGGGTGTCGGGCAGTTCATTCAGTTTGAAGGCAACCAGACCGTCTCCCATTCTCCCGTTGAGATCGCCAAAGGCATTGTGACGGAATTCCACTTCGTACGGATTTTCTGAGTTTTGTGTACTGATCAGGTTTACGAAATGCGGTTGTCCGTTTCCCCATCGGGTGGCGAATCGGAGTGTCAGATATCCGTCTTCTGCAATCGTTACCCAGTCATTGAGAATTTCTACCGGGTCGTTTCCGTAAGTCTGTATGTTGGTTGTTTCTCCCAGGTTAGTTGCCATGGGTTTGGTTAGGATACTGTCAATCCAGTTGACAAATACAGCTTTATCGTATCCTTGGGGGGCTTCGTCAGAGAAGTCAAAGTTTGTCAGGGCTCTTACTTCTTTTTCCCCGAAAGGAGAGGTGGTCATGTTGACCGGTCGCAGGGTGGTGCTGTCGTCCAGCTGCAGGTACGGAGTATTGTCGGCACTTAGTTTAACGGTAACGAGTGCGTTGGCATAATAATGCGAAAGATAGAAGTTGTCATCGTCATTCTTGCAAGACTGAACACCCATAGAAAGGCATACAGCCATCAGAATCATGAAGCCTTTGTGAATAAGTGATAGAGTTTTCATAATGAGTTGTTTTAAATAGTTTCTTTTTTCATTTTTATATATAATGAAAAAAAAGAGGAATTCCTGCATGTAAAATTGTTAACTCCTGAAAAATGTGTTACGACGGTTGATTGTACTATGTAGGAATATCGGATGATACTTGGTCGGTATGACTTGTGAGTATACACGTGTAGATGCAAACTCTTATATATTATATATAATAAGGTGTGCCCGGATGAGAAGTAAGGCAAGCTGCTATCAGCAAAAATGGTAAGAGGAAAAATAAAAAATCCCACAAACAGGATTGTTCATGGGAGAATAGGTGGACCAGCCAGGGCTTGAACCTGGGACCTCCAGATTATGAGTCTGTTGCTCTAACCAACTGAGCTACAAGTCCGAAATCCAAACAGAAGTTTGGAAATGCGGTACAAAAGTAATGGTTTGACGCGAAACCTGCAACATTTGGATAGAAAAAAATGATAAAAAAAACTAATGTAAAAGATGCTTTCAATATATATTGTATTTTTGCAAGTATTAATACTTAATTTTTAGACGTATGTCACAAAATATGCATGACTCTCATTTCAAGGGACTAACCGATCAGGAGGTCCTTCAAAATCGTCAAAAATATGGTGCTAACTTATTGACACCTCCTAAACGTCCTTCTATCTGGAAGCTTTATCTGGAAAAGTTCCAGGACCCGGTGATTAAAATCTTGCTGGTGGCTGCGGCCTTTTCTTTGTTGATTTCTATCATTGAAAATGAATATGCCGAGACAATTGGTATCTTTTTCGCCATTTTCCTGGCTACGGGAATCGGTTTCTACTTTGAATACGACGCTAACAAGAAGTTTGATTTACTGAATGCCGTAGGTGAAGAGACTCCGGTGATGGTGATTCGTAACGGAAAGGTACATGAAATTCCTAAAAAGGATATTGTAGTTGGGGATATTGTGATACTGAATACCGGCGATGAGATTCCGGCGGATGGAACGTTGCTTGAAGCAGTGTCGCTCCAAGTGAATGAGTCCAGTCTGACCGGTGAACTGATGGTCAACAAGACGACGGATGAAGCGCATTTTGATGAAGAAGCTACTTATCCGTCGAATACGGTGATGCGTGGAACAACGGTAACCGACGGACATGGAATGATGCAGGTGGAGAAAGTCGGTGATGCGACGGAAATTGGGAAGGTGGCCCGGCAGGCTACCGAGCAGAGCCAGGAACAGACCCCTTTAAATTTGCAGCTCACGAAACTGGCCAATCTGATTGGGAAGGCGGGATTTACCATTGCAATATTGACTTTTGTCATCTTTACGGCAAAAGATTTGTATGCGTATCTGAGTGTTACTGAGGTGACGGACTGGCATCAGTGGCTGGTCATTGCACAGATTGTATTGAAATACTTTATGATGGCCGTAACCCTGATTGTGGTGGCTGTGCCAGAGGGCTTGCCGATGAGTGTGACCCTGAGTCTGGCCTTGAACATGCGCCGTATGTTGAAGACCAATAACCTGGTACGTAAGATGCATGCCTGTGAAACCATGGGAGCCATTACGGTAATCTGTACAGATAAGACCGGTACGCTGACGCAGAACCTGATGCAGGTGTATGATGCGCAGTTGGATGAAACTCAGAAGGATGTAGTGGCCGAGGGTATTGCCACCAATTCGACAGCTTTCCTGGAAGAAAAAGAAGACGGGAAGCCGTCGGGAGTGGGAAATCCTACGGAGGTGGCTTTGCTGCTTTGGTTGAACGGGCAGGGGCAGGATTACATAGCCTTAAGAAATCAGTCAAAAGTAGTCAGCCAGTTGACCTTCTCTACGGAAAGAAAATACATGGCTACGCTGGTGGATTCTGCCGTGCGGAAAGCCCGCATCTTGTATGTAAAGGGCGCCCCCGAAATTGTGATGAGCAAGTGCGGACTGGAGGAAAGCCAGGTCAAACAATATAATGCGCAGCTTCTGGCTTATCAGAATCAGGCGATGCGAACCTTAGGTGTGGCCTATAAAGTGATACCGGAAGGTGCTGGCACGGATTGTGCGGAACTGGTGAAAGAAGGTGGAATGACCTTCCTGGGTATCTTTGCTATCAGTGACCCGATACGTCCGGATGTACCGGAAGCGGTGAAGAAATGTCAGTCGGCAGGTATCCGTGTAAAGATTGTGACAGGTGATACCCCGGGAACAGCCACGGAAATTGCCCGTCAGATTGGGCTTTGGACGCCGGAAGATACAGAGCGCAATCGCATTACAGGAGTTGAATTTGCGGCCTTGAGCGATGAAGAGGCTTTGGACAGAGTGGTCGACTTGAAGGTCATGAGCCGCGCACGTCCGATGGACAAACAGCGTCTGGTACAATTGCTCCAGCAGAAAGGTGAGGTAGTAGCCGTGACCGGAGATGGAACGAATGATGCACCGGCATTGAATCATGCACAGGTCGGCCTTTCTATGGGTACAGGTACTTCTGTTGCAAAAGAAGCCAGTGATATCACGTTACTGGACGATTCTTTCCATAGCATTGCTACTGCGGTGATGTGGGGGCGTTCTCTGTATAAGAATATCCAGCGTTTCATCGTGTTCCAGCTGACCATTAACGTGGTGGCATTGCTCAGCGTGTTGCTGGGGGCATTCTTGGGAACTGCGCTTCCTTTGACGGTAACCCAGATGTTGTGGGTGAACCTGATTATGGATACGTTTGCGGCCATGGCGTTGGCTTCCATTGCTCCGAGCATGGATGTCATGAACGAAAAGCCACGTAAGCGTACTGATTTCATCATCACACCGGCCATGCGGAAAAATATTTTTGGAGTAGGAGTGGCTTTCTTGGTTATTCTGATGGGAATGCTGTCTGTCTTCAACAATATGCCGGGTGGAATGGACGTACACCATCTGACTATCTTCTTTACGATTTTCGTGATGCTACAGTTCTGGAACCTGTTCAATGCCAGTGTATTTGGAACCAATCATTCCATTTTTAAGGATGCCGGCCATGCAATGGGTATGTTGGGAGTGGCATTGATTATTCTGGTAGGACAGTTGATTATTGTGACTTTTGGTGGAAAGGTATTCCGTACAGAACCGTTGTCTGTGATGGAATGGATTTATATTATTGCGGGTACTTCTTTGGTTCTGTGGATTGGTGAAATTTGGAGAGGTATCAAGCGGGTAGCGCAAAAGAATAAATAAATGAGTCAACTTAAAAATATCATATTTGATTTAGGAGGTGTGCTGTTGAATTTGGATGTGGCCCGGTGCATGGATGGACTGGAACGAATCGGGCTGCATGAAGTTCGTAAGTGGATCACTGGGACCAATGAAGCCGGATTCTTCAAGGAGTATGAGTGCGGGTTGCTGACTACGGCTCAGTTCCGGGATGAAATCCGTAAATGGACTTCCTGTTCGCTTACAGATGGTGAGATTGACGGAATATGGAATAGCATGTTGAAAGATATCCCGCCGTATAAACTCGAATTGTTGTGTAATTTGAGGAAAAAGTATAATTTGTTTTTGTTGAGTAATACCAATGAGTTGCATTGGCAGGTGTGCACGGGCCAGTTTGCTTATAACGGTATGCGGGTACAGGATTATTTTACCCGTATATTCCTTTCTTTCCAAATGCATCTGGCAAAACCTGATGTGGAAATTTTCCGTGTGGTATGCGACACTGCCGGAATAGAGGCGGAAGAAAGTCTGTTCGTCGACGATTCAATGGAAAATTGTCGGGCTGCGGCTTCCCTCGGAATGCATACGCTGCATTACACGCCGGGGGATGACCTGAAGATGCAACTCCAAAAAATCATAGAATAAGTAAATGGAAATAGTAACTGGTGCTACGGCAGTCAGTCTTCCTGCATGTGTAGCAACGATCGGTTGTTTTGATGGCGTACATAAGGGACATCAGTTTTTGATAGAACAGGTCTATACGATTGCGAAGGCAGAAGGGCTTGCTTCTTGTTTGATTACTTTCTCGCGTCATCCGCGTCAAGTGCTGGATACAGATTATCGTCCTCGTCTGCTCACTTGTCTGTCGCAAAAAATAGAGCGTTTTGAACATACCCCCATCGACTATTGTGTATTGTTGCCTTTTACCAAGGAATTGTCCATGCTCTCAGCCCGGGAGTTTATGGAGATTCTTCATCGGGTGTATCATGTGCAGACGCTGTTTGTGGGATATGACCATCATTTCGGGCATGGTCAGGATGAAGGTTTCCAGCAGTATTGTGAATATGGAAAGGAACTGGGAATGCGGGTCATGCACTCAAAGGCGTTGATTGAGGATGGTGTGTCTGTCAGTTCTACCTTGATCCGGTCGTGCCTGTTGGAAGGAGACATCCATCGGGCGAATGCTTATTTGGGCTATAATTATTATTTGAACGGACAGGTGGTGGACGGTCGTAAGTTAGGGCGTACCATCGGATTCCCGACTGCCAACATTCAGCCCTTGTGTGAAGAAAAATTGTTGCCGGCAGCAGGAGTGTATGCCGTTTATGTGTATATAGGAAAAGAATGTTACGGCGGTATGCTGAACATTGGAAGCTGTCCTACTGTAAATACGGACGAAAGGCCGGCGAGCATTGAAGTGCATATCTTGAACTTTACAGGAGATTTATATCAGAAGTTGGTAAAGGTAGAGTTCTTGGATTACATTCGTCCGGAAGTGAAATTTGACAATGTGGAAGCCTTGACGGAGCAGTTGCAACGGGATAAGGTGACGGTGAAAAAACTTTTGAACCAAAGAGGGTAAAGTGTTGGGCTGCATTTGAATTGTCTGTATCTTTGCAGCAAATTAGATAGTTGAATTGAATGAAGACATTTGAAGAACTTGGCGTTTCGCCCGAAATACGTAAAGCCATCGAGGAAATGGGATATGAAAATCCCATGCCGGTGCAAGAAGAAGTAATCCCGTATTTGTTGGGAAACGGCAATGATGTAGTGGCTCTGGCACAAACCGGAACCGGGAAAACAGCCGCATTTGGTCTGCCGCTGATCCAGAAAATTGAAGTAGAAAATCGTGTTCCGCAAGCATTGGTGCTTTGTCCTACACGAGAACTTTGCCTGCAGATTGCGGGTGACTTGACTGATTATTCAAAGTATATTACCGATTTGAAGATTCTGCCTGTATACGGAGGCTCTTCGATTGACAGTCAGATTCGTAGCCTGAAGAGGGGAGTACATATCATTGTAGCTACTCCGGGGCGTTTGATTGATTTGATGGAGCGCAAGGTGGCCCAGTTGGACACTGTTCGTGATGTCGTGATGGACGAAGCGGACGAGATGTTGAACATGGGTTTTACAGACAGTATCAATACCATTCTTGAAAATATACCGAAAGACCGGAACACCTTGATGTTCTCGGCTACGATGAGTCCGGAAATAAGCCGTATTGCAAAGACTTACCTTCATGATGCCAAAGAAATCACGATAGGCACAAAAAATGAAGGTAGCAAAAATGTGAATCATGTGGCGTATATTGTTCATGCAAAGGACAAGTATCTGGCGCTGAAACGAGTAGTGGATTTTTACCCCCAGATTTATGGAATCATTTTCTGTCGGACAAGAAAGGAAACGCAGGAAATTGCGGATAAGCTGATTCAAGATGGCTACAATGCAGATTCTCTGCATGGTGAGCTGAGTCAGGCCCAGCGTGACCTGGTGATGCAGAAATTCCGCCAGCGTCATCTGCAGTTGCTGGTAGCCACCGATGTGGCTGCGCGTGGACTGGATGTGAACGACCTGACCCATGTAATCAATTACGGCTTGCCGGATGACACGGAAAGCTATACACATCGGAGTGGACGTACGGGGCGTGCCGGGAAGACGGGTATTTCAATCGCCATTATCAATCTGCGTGAAAAGGGGCGTATGCGGGAGATTGAGCACATCATCAAAAAGAAATTTGAGGTGAGTGTATTGCCTTCGGGTAAGGAAATCTGCGAGCAACAGCTGATTAAAGTGATTGATGACATCGAAAAGGTGAAAGTGGATGAGGAAGAAATTGCTACTTTCCTGCCGAGCATTTATCGGAAGCTGGACTGGTTGGATAAGGAAGACCTGATCAAGCGCGTGGTATCTCTGGAGTTCAACCGTTTCTTGGACTATTACAAGAATGCGCCTGAAATCGAACAGCCGAAAGCAAGTGAGAAGAAGTCGGAAACGAAAGAATCCCGTAGAGGGGATAAGGAAAAAGTAGGCCGCAAAGCTGAAAAAGGATATACACGTTTGTTCCTGAATCTGGGGAAGACAGATGGCTTTTACACGAATCAGATTATCGATTTGGTAAACCGTAACTTGAGAAAGGAACGTATTCAGATTGGCCGTATCGACCTGATGCAGAACTTCTCGTTTTTTGAAGTTCTTCAGGAACAGGCTCCTCAAGTGATAAAGGCTCTGAACAAGGTGGTGTTGAATGGTGGCCGTAAGGTTTGTGTGGAGGTTGCTGGTGAAAATACCGGAAAGAGCGACAAAGGTGGAAAGAAAAAGAAAGTAGCGGCTGAAAAGAAAGTCGATAAAGTAGAGAAGGTCGAAAAACCGAAAAAGCCGAGTAGGGCAGAAAGAGGGTATGTCAATCCTCGTGGCCCGAAAAAGAAAGACGACTGGAAACAATTCTTCCAGCAGGACAATCAACCGCTTCGCGGAGAAGAACCCGATTTCTCGGAGGAGGGTTGGGCGAAACGCAGCAAACGGAAAAAATAACGGATAAGCTCCGGAGGAGAAAGCTTCCCCTCCGGAGTTTTTTTATTTATTGAAGACTCCCTCTGTGGTCATTTGTATACGTTTGATGCTTCCGTCTTTCTGATAGAAAAGCGGGTCGATGCAGATTGATCTTCTGAATCCGCATCCGTTCGGGTTGATAGCTCCATTGTGATAAATGAAGTATGACTTCCCTTTGAAATCGATGATGGCCTGGTGATTCGTATTGGAATTGCCGGCTATTTCGTTGAGGATGCCTTTGTAAATCCATGGACCCTGAATGCTTTTGCTCATGGCGTAACAGATTTTCTCCGGGAATTCAGACGCAAAAGACAGATAGTACCAGTCGCCATGTTTGTGGACCCAGGGTGCTTCAGTGTATCGGGGAAGATTGATGGGCTGGATAGGCCCCTCAAGTTCTGTCATATTGTCTTTTAATTTGGCATAGTAACATTGTGTGTTTCCCCAAAAAAGGTAGGCTTGTCCGTCGTCATCGATGAAAACGGTAGGGTCTATGTCGTCCCAGGAAATGGAGGTGTATTGAGTGGTCATGTCGTTGGTGATCAGCGCGCTGCCGCGTGCGTCCTTGAAAGGACCAAGAGGGGAATCAGCAACGGCTACTCCGATAGACTTCCCGGGGATAGTGGCATGTTCCACAGTGACATACCAGTAGAATTTTCCGTTTCGTTCGATGACTTGGCTGGCCCAGGCTTCGCCTTTGGCCCATTTGAAATCAGTGGCTTTCAGGGTATAGGTATGTTCTGTGAAAGTCTTCATGTCTTGTGTGGAGAGAATGCACCACTCGTTCATGAGATAGTATTGCTGGGGAGCTGGGCATTCATCATGTCCGGCATAGATATATACGGTACCGTTATGCACCAAGGCTGCCGGGTCGCCCAAGTATTTGTAGGAAACTACGGGATTCTGTGTGGCTACAAAAGTTGTGTCTTGTGTTGCGGCCTGTAGCATAGAAGAGTGTGTGACAAAAGCGGTAAGCGCAAGGGCCCCCAGTTTGAAGAATGAGTTTTTCATGATTATATTAAAGATTGATTTGTATGCAAAGATAATCTCCTCGCTGGGGAAGGAGGGTGGACAAAAAGTTTTTTGAAGTGGATTGTGGGTCCTTTGGTTAGAAAAAAGCGTGATTTATTAGTTTACTCCGACTTTTTTTCTACATTTGCCATGTAAATTATTAAAACAGTTTAATCATTATGGAAAACGAAAACAAAAATCAGCTTCAGATAGAATTGAAAGAAGAAGTGGCACAAGGTACTTATGCAAATCTTGCAATCATTACTCATTCAAGTTCTGAATTCATTCTTGACTTTGTGCGTGTGATGCCGGGTTTGCCGAAAGCAGGTGTACAATCTCGTATTGTGATGACTCCGGAACATGCAAAGCGTCTGATGTTTGCATTGCAGGATAATGTAACCAAATATGAACAGAACTTTGGTCAGATCCGGATGCCGGAACAGCAGGCACAGGGTGGCAAAACCTTCGTTCCACCGTTGAGTGATTTTAAAGGAGAAGCTTAAAAAAATATAAATTGTAGCATTAAAAGGCTCATTTCCCGTTTTTTTCGGGGGATGAGCCTTTTTCTTTTGAAAAACAGTTTGTCTATTAAAAAGTTATTTGTAATTTTGCAGCCCGAAATGTAGTATTTCGCCAAGGATTGTAGAAACAAATAGAAACAAATATATAACAATTAAAAATCAAACAAAATGCCTACTATTCAACAGTTAGTAAGAAAAGGAAGAACGGTTTTGGTTGATAAGAGTAAATCACCGGCATTGGACTCATGTCCTCAGAGACGTGGTGTTTGTGTGCGTGTTTACACTACAACTCCGAAGAAACCGAACTCAGCAATGCGTAAAGTTGCTCGTGTACGTCTGACAAACTCTAAGGAAGTGAACTCTTACATTCCGGGAGAAGGACACAACTTGCAGGAACACTCAATCGTTTTGGTTCGTGGTGGTCGTGTAAAGGACCTTCCGGGTGTTCGTTATCACATCGTACGTGGTACACTGGATACAGCAGGTGTAGCAGGTCGTACACAGAGACGTTCTAAGTATGGCGCTAAGCGTCCGAAACCAGGACAGGCAGCTCCGGCAGGAAAAGGTAAGAAATAATCCTGGCTGAGTACAATCCTTAGTTTAAGAAAAACTTTTATTAATTCGTTTTGGTTTGTTGGAAAAGCTTTAAGGTTGAGTAAATGCTTCGGAGGAAGCGTTGAAGTAGACGAGATGCAGCCCCAAACTAAACATTATTATCAAACAAAATGAGAAAAGCAAAACCAAAAAAACGTGTGATCCTGCCGGATCCAGTATTTAATGATCAGAAGGTTTCTAAATTCGTAAACCACCTGATGTATGATGGAAAGAAGAATACTTCTTACGAAATCTTCTACAATGCACTGAAAACAGTTGAAACCAAGCTGCCGGCTGAAGAAACTTCTGCTTTGGAAGTTTGGAAAAAGGCTCTTGATAATGTAACTCCGCAGCTGGAAGTTAAGTCTCGCCGTATCGGTGGTGCTACATTCCAGGTTCCTACAGAAATCCGTCCGGATCGTAAAGAATCAATTTCTATGAAGAATCTGATCGCTTTTGCTCGTAAGCGTGGAGGTAAGTCAATGGCTGATAAATTGGCAGCAGAAATCCTTGACGCATACAACGAACAAGGTGGCGCTTTCAAACGTAAAGAGGATATGCATCGTATGGCTGAAGCTAACCGTGCATTCGCTCACTTCAGATTCTAATTGAGTTATTAATTAATTAAGACGGAATTAAAATGGCTAAACATGATTTGCATTTAACCCGTAACATCGGGATCATGGCGCACATCGATGCTGGTAAGACAACGACTTCTGAGCGTATCTTGTTCTACACAGGTTTGACTCACAAAATCGGTGAAGTACACGATGGTGCTGCAACCATGGACTGGATGGAACAGGAACAGGAACGTGGTATTACTATTACATCTGCTGCTACGACTACTTATTGGAAGTATGCAGGTAATAAATATAAAATCAACTTGATTGATACTCCGGGACACGTAGACTTTACTGCAGAAGTAGAACGTTCTCTTCGTGTATTGGATGGTGCAGTGGCTACATATTGTGCGGTAGGTGGTGTAGAACCCCAGTCAGAAACTGTATGGCGTCAGGCTGATAAATACAATGTTCCTCGTATCGGTTATGTAAATAAAATGGACCGTTCTGGAGCTGACTTCTTCGAAGTGGTACGCCAGATGAAGGACGTGTTGGGCGCAAATCCCTGTCCGGTAGTTATCCCTATCGGTGCTGAAGAATCTTTCAAAGGAGTTGTCGACCTGATTAAGATGAAAGCTATCCTGTGGCACGATGAAACAATGGGTGCTGACTATGATATTGAAGAAATCCCTGCAAACTTGGTGGATGAAGCCAATGAGTGGAGAGACAAGATGTTGGAAAAGGTAGCTGAATTCGATGAAGCTTTGATGGAGAAGTATTTTGATGATCCTTCTACTATCACTGAAGAAGAAATCTTACGTGCATTGCGTGCCGGAACTTTGAAGATGGAAATTGTTCCGATGCTGTGTGGTTCTTCATTCAAGAACAAAGGTGTACAGACATTGTTGGACTATGTATGTGCATTCTTGCCTTCTCCGCTGGATACTCCGAATATTGTGGGTACAAATCCGAATACAGGTGCTGAAGAAGATCGTAAACCGGATGAAGATGAAAAGACTGCTGCTTTGGCATTCAAGATTGCAACTGACCCGTATGTAGGTCGTCTGACTTTCTTCCGTGTTTACTCTGGTAAGATTGAAGCTGGTTCTTATATCTACAACTCTCGTTCAGGCAAGAAAGAACGTGTTTCTCGTCTGTTCCAGATGCACTCAAACAAGCAGAATCCGGTAGAAGTGATCAGCGCTGGTGATATCGGTGCAGGTGTAGGTTTCAAGGATATCCGTACTGGTGATACACTGTGTGATGAAACTGCTCCGATTGTATTGGAATCTATGGACTTCCCGGAACCGGTTATCGGTATTGCAGTAGAACCGAAGACTCAGAAAGACTTGGACAAGCTGTCTAACGGTTTGGCTAAGCTGGCTGAAGAAGACCCGACATTTACTGTACGTACAGACGAACAGACTGGCCAGACAATCATCTCTGGTATGGGTGAGCTTCACTTGGATATCATCATTGACCGTCTGAAACGTGAGTTCAAGGTTGAATGTAACCAGGGCCGTCCGCAGGTTAACTACAAGGAAGCTATCACGAAGACTGTTGAATTACGTGAAGTTTACAAGAAACAGTCTGGTGGTCGTGGTAAGTTTGCCGACATCATCGTATCAGTAGGTCCGGTTGATGAAGATTGGAAGCAGGGTGGTCTGCAGTTCATCGATGAGGTGAAAGGTGGTAACGTACCTAAGGAATTCATTCCTTCTGTACAGAAAGGTTTCCAGACTGCCATGAAGAACGGTGTATTGGCCGGCTTCCCGCTCGACTCACTGAAAGTTGTCTTGAAGGATGGTTCATTCCACCCCGTTGACTCTGACCAGTTGTCATTTGAAATCTGCGCTATCCAGGCATACAAGAATGCTTGCGTGAAGGCAGGTCCGGTACTGATGGAGCCGATCATGAAACTGGAAGTAGTAACACCGGAAGAAAACATGGGTGATGTAATCGGTGACTTGAACAAACGTCGTGGCCAGGTAGAAGGTATGGAAACAAGCCGTTCAGGTGCTCGTATCGTGAAGGCTATGGTTCCGCTGGCTGAAATGTTCGGTTACGTAACAGCTCTGCGTACAATCACTTCTGGTCGTGCAACTTCTTCAATGAGCTACGATCATCATGCACAGGTTTCCAGCTCAATCGCTAAGACTGTACTGGAAGAAGTGAAAGGTCGCGTTGATTTAGTATAATAAACAATAGGACGGAAGTCGATGAGGGCTAGCGAATGACTCTTAGCCCTCAAGCTTCCTCCAATATTCATTAATAATTTAATAAACAAACATGAGTCAGAAAATCAGAATTAAACTGAAATCTTACGATCACAACTTGGTAGACAAGTCAGCTGAAAAGATTGTAAGAACTGTGAAGGCTACAGGTGCCATTGTAAGTGGTCCGATTCCATTGCCTACACACAAGCGTATCTTTACTGTAAACCGTTCGACTTTCGTTAACAAGAAGTCACGTGAACAGTTCGAATTGTCTTCTTACAAGAGACTGATTGACA
>NZ_CABROP010000063.1:0-13349 GCF_902472605.1 uncultured Bacteroides sp. | reverse complement strand
AATCTGATATAAAACGACAGAGGCCATCTCAATTCATTTTGAGACGGCCTCTTTTACTTTAAATGCACTTGTGTTTGAAACCAAACGCAAAGGCGTTTCCCGGACGTGGGAAAAAACCATAAAAAAACGGCTGCCTTCACGCGGAAAACAGCCGTTTCTCAAACATTATATCAGATTTTATTATGCTTCTTCTACTTCACCTACTTGCTTCGGCATTTTGTGACCCATGGTCAGATAAGCCACCGGAGCAGCGACGAACAGTGAAGACAAGGTACCGATTACCACACCCAGGATCATGGCGAATGCAAAGCTGCGGATGCTGTCGCCACCCAGGATGAAGATACTCAACAACACAATCAATGTACTCAAAGAAGTGTTGATGGTACGGGCCAGAGTGGTATTCAGTGAGTCATTGAACAACTGCGCACGTTCACGTTTCGGATACAATCCGATAAACTCACGTACACGGTCGAAGATGACCACCTTATCGTTGATAGAGTAACCGATAGCCGTCAGGATGGCACCGATGAATGTCTGGTCGATTTCCAACGAGAACGGCATCCATCCGTAACACAAGGAGTAAGCTCCGATAATCAATACCGTATCCACTACCAGCGCTACGGTAGCACCGATACTGAAGGCGATGTTGTTGAATCGAATCAAGATATACAAACCAATGGCAATCAAAGCCAGTACAACCGACCAGATAGCAGAGGTCTTGATATCGTCGGCGATACTCGGGCCTACCTTCTGAGAACTGATGATAGAACCTCCGGCACGGTTATCGCGGTCGATGAAGATTTCAAGCGTAGTACCCTTACCCAGCAAGTTACCTTCTTTCAACGCATTGTAAAGGAACTCTTCGATTTCAGCATCGATTGTCGGAGAATCTTCGTTAATGCGGTAGTTGGTAGTCACACGGATGGTCTTTCCGTCTGTACCCAAGGCGATAGCCTGTACGTTAGCATCTCCTACTTTCGGCTGCAACAGGTCGCGTACGGTTTCCGGCTGTACCACTTGTTCAAACTGAACCACGAAGTTACGTCCACCGGTGAAGTCGATACTCTGTGCCAACCCACGTACAAAGAAAGAAACAATACATACAATGATGATGATTCCCCAAACCGTGAACGAACGTTTAGTGACACCCATGAAATTATAGTGTACATTCTGCATCAGGTTCTTTGAAATGCCTGTAGTGAATGTCAGGTTCAACCATTTTTCCTTGTTCATGAAGTGTTCGTAAACCAGACGAGTCAAGAACACGGCTGAGAAGAATGAGCAGAGGATACCGATAATCAAGGTAGTGGCAAAACCACGAATCGGACCGGTACCGAAGTTAAACAGGATGACACCTGTAATGATAGAAGTCAAGTTAGAGTCGAAGATGGCAGAGAACGCGTTCTTGTAACCTTCGGCCAAAGCCTGCTTGGTTCCCTTACCCGCACGAAGCTCTTCCTTGGTACGTTCATAAATCAATACGTTCGCATCCACGGCCATACCTAATGACAACACCATACCGGCGATACCGGACATCGTCAAGGCAGCCTGGAAGGATGAAAGGATACCCAGTGTAAAGAAGAAGTTGATGAACAACGCACCGTTGGCCACCATACCCGGAATGAATCCGTACATCACACACATGTAAGCCATCAGGACAATCAAAGCCACGATGAAGGATACGATACCCTGGTTGATGGATTCCTGTCCCAAAGACGGACCTACGATGTCTTCCTGTACGATACGAGCCGGAGCCGGCATCTTACCAGATTTCAACACGTTGGCCAAGTCTTTTGTGACTTCCGGAGTGAAGTTACCTGTAATCTGTGAGTTACCACCTGTAATTTCAGAGTTTACACGCGGGGCACTGTATACATATCCATCCAATACGATGGCGATTTCCTTACCGATGTTCTTCTTTGTCAGGGCAGCCCAGCGACGAGAACCTTCTGTGTTCATTGACATGCTGACGCACGGCTTGTTGAACTGGTCGTATTCATCTTTGGCGTCTGTCACTACGTCACCTTCCAGCGGTGCACGTCCGTTACGTTCAGTCGACTTGATGGCATACAATTCGAAGATACGTCCGGTCTTGTCCATATCGGAAGCTTTCACACCCCACATCAGTTTCAGGTCGCGCGGCATCACTTCCTTCACGGCCTTCATGTTCAGGATGCGGTTTACATCAGCTGTATCTTTGTAATCGGCATAACCTACGATACAACCTACACCGCTCTGGTTCAACTGCAGAACAGACAACAACGGATGTTCTTTCTTCATCTGTTCCATATCAGCGCTGGAAGCAGCTGGAGTTTCACCCTTCAAAGCGGCTGTCAGACTATCCTTAGCAGAAACGGCAGAAGCCTGAGCTACAGCAGTCGTATCAGCTTCAGCCTGTACAGAATCAGCAGGAGCCTCGTTGTTCAGCAAGCCACGGGCACGGTTGTCGGCAGAAGCCAATACCGGCACGATATCTTTTGCTTCGAATGTTTCCCAGAATTCCAAGTTGGCAGAACCCTGCAAGAGTTTTCTCACACGTTCCGGTTCCTTGATACCCGGCAGTTCCACCATGATACGACCCATCTTTCCTTCCAATGTCTGGATGTTCGGCTGAGCCACACCAAAACGGTCGATACGTGTACGCAAAACATTGTAAGAGTTGTCTACGGCAGCTTTTACTTCCTCACGCAATACTTTCTCTACTTCTGCGTCTGTACTACGGGTATTCACTTTGTCTTTCAACTGCTGGGTGGCAAAAAGTTCAGCAAGTTTGCCTTCCGGAGCCAGTTTTTTGTATTCTCTGATAAACAGGGTCACGAAATCTTCCTGACTGTTGATCTGCAATTTGGCAGCTTCAGCCACAGCCTTGTTAAAGGCTTCATCCGGTTTGTTGTCGGCCAACGCCTTCACCACGTCCGGTACGGAAACTTCCAGAATGACGTTCATACCACCTTTCAGGTCCAAACCCAACCCGATTTCCATCTCACGACATTGTTTCAGCGTATAAATCCCCAACCACACCTTCTGATTCTGCATGGAATCCAGGTAATGTGCCGAACCCTTCGGGTCCTCAGCCGCCTTGTTCATCTGATAACGGGTAACGAATGAGAATGAAAGGTAAAAAGCACACGCAAGGGTCAGTAATACCGCAAAAACCTTTACAAATCCTTTGTTTTGCATGTTACTTTAGTTTATTATATTTACTTTTAAAATTTGATACGTTTATTCAAGGTTGCAAATATAGTTTTTTTTCATTAGATATGCGGAAACCATTGTAAATATTTAAGCCATAGAGCCTAAAAAAGGAGCTATCGCTTGCAAAAATTAAGCAATAGCTCCCTTTTTTGTTTATAAAGTAGGGGATTCCCCCTGTCATTCAGACATTTTATTTCAATCCGCGCGTCTGTAGCAACGGTTCAATGCTAGGTTCTGCTCCACGGAAAGTGACGTACAGCTTCATCGGATCGTCGGAACCACCTTTCTCCAAGATGTTCTTACGGAAAGAAGTAGCTGTAGTCTGGTCAAACAGCCCATGTTCCTTGAACGCTTCAAACGCATCCGTATCCAGACGTTCTGCCCACAGATAGCAGTAATATCCGGCTGCATAACCGCCCATGATGTGGTTGAAATAAGTAGAACGGTAACGAGGTGCAATTTGCGGAATCAGACCGATTTTATCCATCAGCTGTTTTTCAAACTTCAACACGTCAAAGCCTTCCATGGTAGTCAGGCAGTGCATTTCCATGTCCAGAATAGCGGCAGCCAGCAACTCGGTCGTCATGAATCCCTGGTTGAACAACGCCTGGTTTTCAATCTTGGCAATCAAAGAATCCGGAATCGCTTCACGGGTTTTATAATGCTTGGCATACATCTTCAGCACTTCCGGAGCTACGGCCCAGTGTTCCATAATCTGTGAAGGAAGCTCCACAAAATCACGTGCCACCGAGGTACCGGATACGCCTTTATACTTACACTGAGTCAATAAACCGTGCAGAGCATGTCCAAATTCATGGAACATCGTACGAGCCTCATCAATGGTCAGCAATGACGGGATGTCACCGGCTGGTTTGGTAAAGCTGGCCACATTGTAAATCAACGGGCGGACACCTTCCTGTTCTTCACGGAAGTTGCTCATCCAGGCACCGCTCCGCTTGCTGGCACGCGGCATATAATCACTGTAGAACACGCCCAAAAGCGAGCCGTCCGCATCCTTCACGATGTAAGTTTTTACATCTTTGTTGTACACAGAGATGGAATCACACGGAGTGAGGGTGATGCCATACAACTTGTTCACAACCATGCACAAACCGTTGAATACGTCTTCCTGACTGAAATAAGGCTTGATTTCATCTTCGTTCAAGCTGTATTTTTCCTGACGGAGTTTCTCCGCATAATACCACCAATCCCATGCTTCCAGTTTCTCACCTTTGCCTTCACGGTCCATGATTTTCTGAAGCTCTGCGGCCTCAGCCTCTGCATTCTTTATAGAATATTTCCACAATCCATACAACAAATCCAACGCATTCTGAGGCGTTTTGGCCATGTTGTCGGCCAACTGATATTCCGCATAATTACTGAATCCCATCAGCTGTGCCTTTTCCAGACGGAGTGCCAGTACCTGCTTCAGCACGTCCTTGTTATCGTTGGCGTTGCCCCGATTTCCCAAGCTGGTATAAGCCTGATAGATATTCTTTCTCAATTCGCGGTTCTGTGCATACTGCAGCAACGGCGTACGGCTGGATTCCTGCAAAGTAAATACCCATTTTCCGTCCTTTCCGTGCGCTTTTGCTTCATGAGCAGCCCCTTCAATCACTGCTTCCGGCAGACCGGCCAAGTCTTCTTTCTTGTCTACCACCAGCAAATAATCGTTGTTGTCGGCCAATACATGGTTACCGAATTCAATGGTCAGCGTAGACAGCTGTTTGTTGATTTCACGCAGACGCTCCTGTTTCTGTGCATCCAGTCCCGCACCCGAACGGATAAATTCCTTGTAATATTTATCCAGCAAATAATGCTGCTCAGTAGTCAGCTTGATTTTGCCTGCTTCTTCCTGCGCATGTACAGAAGCCACTCGCTTATACAAATCCTGATTCAGGAAAATATTGTCACTGTGTTCCGACAACATCGGAGCGATTTTGGCTTCCAGTGCCATCAGTTCATCGTTCGTATCAGCTTCAGTCAAAGCAAAGAACACTCCACTTACCCGAGCCAAGATTTCCCCACTGTTGTCCAAAGCCACAATCGTATTTTCGAAAGTCGGGGCTTCGGCATTTTCCACAATAGCCTTGATTTCCTGATTTTGCTGTTCGATTCCTTTCAGGAAAGCCGGTTCATAGTGCTCCACCTTAATCCGGTTAAAATCCGGCGTGCCATAAGGTGTTTGAAACTCAGTCAGAAACGGATTGTCCGTATCAGCTGCCTGCTGTCCGCAAGCACATACCATACAACTCATAGCGGCTGCAAAAATTAAATTCTTCATCTTATAGTTATTATCAGGTTATAGTTTCTCTACCAGGCACCACAGCGGATAATGGTCGGAAGCCGAAATGGAATTATCTACCCGGCACTTCAGCGGTCGGAACCCTTTGTTCACAAACATATGGTCAATGCGGAAATACAGGAAATTCCGGTTATACGAGAACCCCGGACCCCATCCTGCCGCACGATATGCATCGGTCAGTCCTCTTCCGATGGTACGATGCGCATACGAAATCGGCGAATCATTGAAATCGCCGCACACCAGCAAGTATTTGGTGGCCTGTCGGGCGATGGCCTGTGCCACAGAATCAGCCTGAGGGGCACGAATCACCGCCGCATCAGCCAGTTTCCGAATCAGATACTTTCCTCCCGTCTTGACTTTCTGCTCATCCGGCGATTTCAGCAAGCCCTCATACATCTCCTTGTCATGCGCATCCAGCTTGTTCGATTCCAAATGGTTGCAAATCACTGTCAAGGTATCTGTTTCCATTTTTAGCCGAAGGAGGAAACTCCCATTGACCTTGCTTTCATAAGGTATCTGCTCCGCTGAAAGAATAGGAAAACGTGACAAACATCCCATACGATTGCCGTTTCTCACCTGAAGACTCTTCACATAAGGATACATTGGAAAAGCTTCCTTCATCTGCTTCTCATCCCACCGGAATTCCTGCAAACACACCACATCGGCATCACTCTGCTGGATATAAGTTCGTATCGGATGCGACTCATCCTCCTCATCGCCCTGCATCCCCATTACATTGTAGGTCAAAAACTTCAGGACTTCTCCGTCTGCCGTCTCTTTCGCACTATGAAAAGGAGTATAAGTCATGATAGCCCCTCCACCCAATAACAGAAAGGCCAGTGGAACCCATACCAGTCGTCTGCGGTAAAACAACCAGACAAATACAAATACCACTACGGCCAGCAACAGAAAAGGGAAAAACAGCCCCGCACACGACAGCACCGGATGTGCCACAGGCGACAAAGAAGGGCTATATGCACAGAACAAGAATCCCGCGCCGGCCACTATGTTACCGAACAGAAGTACTCCTTTTACGGTATGTCCCAGAATATTCATTTTTTACTTGCGTCAAATAAACTCTTTTTTTCTTCTTCCGTCAGACTGTTGTATCCCGACTTCCGCAACTTATCCAAAATCCGGTCGATTTCAGCTTCCCGTTCTTTCTTGCGGGCGTTATAATCATAGTCCGCCTGACGCCCTCCGTAGTGTACCTTCATTTTAGGCTTCCGCTTCACCGGATGTCCCAGCTGCAAACACCAATCACACACTCCGTTTATCCATTTTGTAACATCGTGTCCACGCTGCAAGCCCACCGCAAATACCCATCCGGCCAGTGCCCCGCCCAAATGTGCGATGTGTCCGCCTGCATTACCCGAGGTCATGAAGAGCAAATCGAGCACGACCATAAACAAAGCCACATATTTCAGCCGCACCGTGCCGATGAACAGAAACTGCACCGGATAATTCGGCTCGCGTACCCCCACCGCTACCACGATGGCCAGCACCGAAGCCGATGCCCCCAACAGGTAAGACGAATACACGGCATCCTGGAAATAAGGGAATACATTATAAGCTACCATGTACAGCACTCCTCCGCAGATACCTCCCAGGAAATACAATCCGCGCAGGTGTTTGGCCGAGAAAAACATCAGGAACAGACGTCCGAACCAGAATAGCCACAGCATGTTGAACAGAATATGCAACACACCCGCATGCATGAACATATACGTAATCAGCGACCAAGGCTGGCGGATAAACGCCTCTGTCCAGGCCGGCAGTTCCAGGAAATGTATCCACGGTGACGAAGGTACATTAAACAGGGTCAGAAAAATCTGTACCACCGTCACGACCAGAAACACCGCCACATTGAAGTACACCAACCGTACCGCAAGGTCGCCCTGCTGGAATTTCCGTTTCAAATCAGTAATAAATCCGTCCGTTGCCATTTTTCTTTCTCCAATAAATAATCAGTAGCAAGCCAAACAGCATACCACCCAAGTGTGCGAAATGCGCCACGTTGTCACCGCCTCCCAAGCCGAGCAACAGTTCCAGTACCGCATAACCGATTACGAAATATTTTGCCTTAATCGGCATGGGAATAGGAAATACAAACATCTGGCTGTTGGGAAACAACATACCAAAAGCTAACAGAATACCATACACGGCTCCCGAAGCGCCCACTGTGGTCAGCTGGTTCAGGAAAACATCCATCGGAATAATTCCTAATCCCGTATCGACTGAGGAATAATTCGACCACACCATCGCATATTCAATGTACTGCACCAGTTCCTGTATCAGTCCGGCCCCGATACCGCACACCAGGTAATACGTCAGGAAACGCTTGGGCCCCCACACTTGTTCCAATACCCGTCCGAACATCCATACCGCAAACATATTGAAAAAAATATGTGAGAAATTGGCATGCATGAACATATACGTGACAAGCTGTACCAGATTAAAATCTGAAGCCAGGAAAAAGTGAAGTCCGAGCAAATTTTCTATATCCACTCCGTATTTCCGGGCCACAAACATACCCAGGAAACAGAGCACATTGATAATAAGCAGGTTTTTCGTTACTGTTGGAAGATTATTCATGTTGTTAAATCATTGATTCAGTTGCAAATGTACAATATAAATCTGGTTTGGGCGCATCCGCATGCTTAAAATTCATTGCATGCACCGACAGAGTCGCGTAGTACCAGCAGACTTTCCGGTCCCATATTAAAAAGCAAATCTATCACACTCAGGTTAGGCAGGAAGCCCAGCTTCTGGTCGAACACCTGATAGTAAGGTTTCGGCACAAACGCTTTGTCCACCTCCCGGAAATCCCGTTTGGGATGAATCCGTTCCCGGAAATCATCCGCCGTTTCCGGCTCCGTCACATAATCATCGGTCGGAATCAACCGAGGCTGCATGTCAATCTGCTGACACACCCATTCACACAGTTCCAGGTTAAAATCGAACAGAAACTCATACTTCTGTTCAAAGAAACGGTGAAACTCGTCCGCATAATAATCGAAAAACGGGCTGTGCTTGTAAGCCGCCACAAAGGCGTTCCAATGCACGTGCCGCCAGTTCCCGTGGTCGGAAATGCGTATATCCTTCATCAGGCATTTCAGGTCATCCCCCTTTTCCGTCGGGATGGTCAGTGCCAACGGTCCGTCGGCCGATGCAATCACACAGCGGTTCCGGTACGTCTGCTTCATGTAGTGGTCATACCGTTCCACATACACCTCAGGATAAGCAAAAAGTTTGGTATAATATTCCACGGGCGCCAGATAGGCCGACCCTAAAATCACTTCCTTCTTCATTCTTTCTTTTTTAGTCATTGCACCCGCTGTCCGAAACGTCCCGACCGTGAAGAATACCAGATCAGCCAGGCCTTCCCTACCAGATGGTCTTCCGGCACCAGTCCGAACAAACGGGAATCAAGAATATTCACCGGATCGTTCGAAGCCACCCAATAGTAATCCTTGCGGAAAGTATAGGTATCTACGGGCTTTCCCTTTACATACAGCGTATCGTGACGCACCTCTGCCGGCTCGTGCTCATGTGCTACAATCGTGTTGCACAGCAACGTCACATTCCACGGATAGACCTTCACCGGTACTCCCTTGGCCGGAATCACATACGGATGCACCTCCGTACGGTTCTTCTCGTCCAGTGGAATCAGCGGAATCCGCCCTTCCAGTTTCTGCGAAAGCAAATAATATTCATACTGACTGAAACTCCGGATATATCCCCCGTCGGAAGTATATCCCACCAGCGTATTACCTTCAATGCCCAACACTGAAAGTACCGTCAGCATCAGGTCCTCTGTCGAAACCGGATACGCATAAAGCGATTTGGCATCCGGGCTCAACACCTTTCCGCCTACATTATTTAAATCAGCGTCCAGCATCAGCGTGTCGCCTGGCGTACCGATACAACGGCTGATAAACAATTCCCGCCATTCGATTCCCTTCTTCGGATTCTGGGGATGCGGATTGTTGAACAAGATAATATCCCCCTTCTTTGCCCGGGAAGCCGCCAGCCGGTGATAGCCGAAGAGCGAACAGAAAGGCAGACGCAACCCGTAGCTCCACTTGCTGACCAGAATCCGTTCCCCCTGATAAAGCGAGTTCTCCATGCCGGAAGAAGGAATCACACAAGTCGTCACAAGCAGCGTCCGCACCAGCCAGACGGCCAATACCGCCAGACCGGCAGCTTTCAACCACCACCATCCGGACTTTCCTTTACTCATACATCATTTGATGGAATCTACAAACTTGAACAGACGGCTCCAGCGTATCTTTCCGTTAAACCATCCGCGGTCCTGATCCAGTGACAGCCAGATAAAAATCGGCTTGCCCACGATATGGTCTTCCGGCACAAATCCCCAGAAGCGGGAGTCGGCCGAGTTGTGACGGTTGTCTCCCATCATCCAGTAATAATCCATCTTAAAGGTATATGTCGTCGTTTCCTGCCCGTTGATGTAAATCTTTCCATCCTTCACTTCCAGACTATTACCTTCATAGTTTCGGATCGGACGTTCATAAATCGGCAGGTTGTCCAAAGTCAAATCTACGGTAGCCCCTTTCTTCGGAATCCATATCGGTCCGTAGTTGTCTACCGTCCAGCCTGTCAGCTTATTGTCGGGATACAGACCGCCCGCATCGTCATCCGGTGCATTCTCAATGGAAGTCACCAAATCCTTCCGTGCCAACAGGGCTGCTTTTGCCTTCTCGGTCAGCGGCATGTTGTACATGGATTCTTCCGTATAATAAGCCATCAAGTCCTCCTGGCTGATACCCAATTCATGGCACAAATCTTCCGGCAGCATGCCTTTGGTGTGTACCAGATAACGATACTGCACGTTGTCCGGTTCCTTGTTCGGCTTGCCGTCCAGGTAGATAATCCGGTTCTTGATTTGCAATGTCTGTCCCGGCAATCCCACGCAACGTTTCACGTAATTCTCCCGGCGGTCTACCGGACGCGTAATCACCTTGCCGTACAGCTGCGGATTCTCATCGATGTACTTGCGGCCCACCGTATAATAATAGTCATACACTTCACGCTGCTGTTCCACATTCAGGCTCGCCAAGTCGATGGGCTGCGAAAGCTGCTTGCCGATAGCATAGCTCATGCGGTAGATATCCTCTGCCGGATTACCGGTAGCCACCGTATCGCCTGCCGGGAAGTTGAACACTACGATGTCGTTCAGCTGCACTTTCCCCAGTCCAGACACCCGCTTGTAGTCCCATTTCGGCCATTCCAAGTACGACTTGCAGTTGAATACCGGCAACGTATGCTGCGTCAGCGGCATGTGAAGCGGGGTCTGCGGGATACGGGCCCCGTAGCTCATCTTGCTCACAAACAGGTAGTCGCCCACCAGCAACGATTTCTCCAGTGAAGACGAAGGAATCACGTAATTCTGGAAGAAATACAGGTTCACGAAATAGACAGCCACCAATGCGAACACGATGGCATCCACCCAACCCATCACCGTCAGCACGGTCTTGTTGGTCGACTTCTTCCACCATGTCCAAGGAATCTTCTTGGAGATATAAGCATCAAAGATGAACGGAACCACAATCAGTCCCAGCCAGCTTTTCAACCAAATCAGGAAAATCAGGTAAAGCACCAGCACTATGCTGAACTTTATCCATTGCTTACGTGAGGCTTGTATCATACTCAAAACTGAAATAAATCATTCATACCCAAAAAACCGGTGTGTCCGGCTGTATATTCCGCTGCCAGTACAGCGCCCAAGGCAAATCCCTTGCGGTTCTTCGCATCGTGTGTAATCACGATGGAATCGGCTTCCGACTCGTACTTGATGGTGTGGATACCCGGCACTTCCCCTTCGCGGATGGCACTTACCGGCAATTCATCCGGCGCACAGTCGGTCGTTCCCGTCACGGTTCCATCGGGAGCCGTCAGCGTACCCATCACCCATTTGTGCTTGCGGTCCAGGTTTTCCAGAATCCCTTCCGCCAGCGTGATAGCCGTACCGCTCGGCGCATCCAACTTGTGTACGTGATGCGTTTCCACCATCGAAACATCGTAGTTCGGGAACTGGTTCATGATTTTGGCCAGATACTTGTTGACGGCCGAGAAAATAGCCACTCCCAGGCTGAAGTTGGACGACCAGAACAAAGTCTTTCCTTCTTCCTGACACAGGCGACGCATTTCCTCCCCGTGTTCAGCCATCCATCCGGTACTGCCTGAAACCACCTTCACGCCCTGCTTGAACGCCTCCAGGCAGTTGCCGTAAGCCACCGCCGGAGCCGTAAACTCAATGGCCACATCGGCCGAGCGGAATGCTTCCGATGCAAAATCTTCCCGGTTATTTATATCAATGATACTGACAATTTCGTGTCCTCTGGAAAGGGCAATCTTTTCAATTTCCTTTCCCATCTTTCCATATCCAATCAATGCAATTTTCATAATTCTGCTGATAAATTTATTCGCAAAGATAGTGTTTTTCAGTATTAATCATTACATTTACCTGACATTTACACCTCGTTAACATGGAACATCTACTCCAATTTGTATGGAAACACAAGCTTTTTCCGCTCACCCCGCTGCATACTACCCAAGGGCAAACCATCGAAGTCATTGACCCCGGACTTCCCAATACGGACGCCGGTCCGGACTTCTTCAACGCGAAAATCAAGATAGACGGCATCCTCTGGGTGGGCAATGTGGAAATCCACGTACATGCCTCCGACTGGAAACGCCATCACCACCACCTGGACCGTGCCTACGACTCCGTGATTCTCCACGTGGCTTCCGACATCGATGCCGAGACCTTCCGCACGGATGGCGAACCCATCCCACAAATGGAACTGCACTACCCGCCCTACCTGTTGGAAAACTACCGCGAACTGATTGAAACCAGTCACTACCCGGCCTGCTACCGCCTCATCCCCCAACTGCCCAAACTCCTGCTCCACAGCTGGCTCTCCAGCTTGCAGACGGAACGTTTCGAGCAAAAGACACAACGTATCCAGGCCCAGCTCACCCAAAGCAAAGGCGACTGGGAACAGGCCTTCTTTCTCACCCTGGCCCGCAACTTCGGTTTCGGCACCAACAGCGATGCCTTCGAACAATGGGCCCAGACCATTCCCTTACAGGCCGTCAACAAACACCGTGACAATCTTTTCCAGATAGAAGCGATTTTCTTCGGACAAGCCGGTCTGCTACAGGAACTCCCCTCCGACGACTATTCCGCCCAGCTTACCAAGGAATATGCTTACCTGGCCCACAAATTCGAACTGCATCCCTCCGAACATCTTCGCTGGAAGATGCTCCGCATGCGTCCGGGTAATTTTCCACACGTGCGCATCGCCCAACTGGCCAACCTCTATCATCATTCCCAGGGGATGCTTTCCCAGCTCCTGCTGGCTCCTACCGTGAAAGAGCTGCGCGACCTGTTGCGGGGAGGTACCTCTCTCTACTGGCTCACTCACTACGTGTTCGGTGAACCGTCGCCCGCCCGTCCGAAGACTCTCAGCGACGCTTCCATCGACCTGCTGATTATCAACACCGTGGTGCCTTTCCTTTATGCCTATGGAAAGCACAAAGGTGAAGAACGGCTCATCGAACGGGCCAGCAACCTGCTGGAACAACTGAAACCGGAAAACAATTACATCATCCGCCTGTGGAAGGAATGTGGCCTCTCCGCCGCCCATGCTGGCGACAGCCAGGCTCTTATCCAGCTCAAGAAGAACTACTGCGACCCGAAGAAATGCCTGTTCTGCCGCATCGGGTATGAATATTTCAAGAAGAAAGAATAAATTCTTAAAAGAAGAGGGTGTGTCAAAATGCATACCCTCTTTTTTTATGACAACGCCCCGACTTTCCC
>NZ_CABROP010000062.1:0-13547 GCF_902472605.1 uncultured Bacteroides sp. | reverse complement strand
CCGCGGGGCCCGTCAGTTTCTCGACGTGTTTCAGGTCGGGCTGTTCGTGCCTATGCACTTCGTGGCCAGCGGGTTCGAATCGGCCTGGCGGATGAAAGAGTTCACCGATGTCCAGTCCGTCCCGTTCTGGAGCATCCGGCAGGAAGGAGAGACGTATGTAGTGGGCAAACGCATCGAAGTGGTGGCGGCTGTCATCGTCCGCGACGGGAAGTACTTCGCCACCCAGCGCGGCTACGGCGAGTTCAAGGATTATTGGGAGTTCCCCGGTGGGAAGATGGAACCGGGCGAGAGCAGGGAAGAGGCCCTGGTGCGGGAAATCCGCGAGGAGCTGGACACGGACATCCGGGTGGATGCCTTCCTCACCACGGTGGACTGCGAGTATCCGTCATTCCATCTCACCATGCACTGCTATCTTTGCTCGGTGGTTTCCGGCAGCCTGGTGCTGAAGGAGCATGAGAATGCCGCTTGGCTGAAGCGGGAGAAGCTGGAGAGCGTGGCGTGGCTTCCAGCGGATGTGAAGGTGGTGGAGGAGATAAAGAGACGGTCAGCTTCCTGTTAGTTGTGGTCGTATCGTTGTGCACCAGCCAGTAGATAGATCACCCCTATTATGGGCACTATTATGGAACTAATGTTGATAGCTGACGCTTCGTTCATGAAAAGCCTTAGGAGCAGATAGCCCACAAAAACTAGTAGGCCAATTGCGCAGAACACGCGGCCCATGAAGGTTTTGAGTCCTTTCACATCGACTTTTTTCTGTTGCTCAGGTGTCATGGTGTTGTATCCTGCAATGAGTTTGGGAAATCTCCAGACGAGGAGACCGAGCAGAATGAAGAAAGCTGAAAAAATGGGGATAAAAGGAGTCATATATGTGGAGGCTTTTCTGAGAGTGTGATAAGTATCAATTTTGATTCTCTAAATATTCATTCCAAATTTCAGTCGCCAAGTATTTATCGCTTCGGCAATGTAAATCTGCAATACCTTCATCAATAAGACTCGCCGTTTCAGAATTATAAAATACGTCCACCGCTTTATCAATGGGAATATGATACATTTCACTCATATCATTGATAATGCGTGCATATTTTGCATCCATAATGATTTGTCTTTTTTCTTCTTCTGTCATAATTTTTTACTTTCTATGTAAGTCAAGCATTGTTGTAACATTTTATCCGACCGAATACAATATTGTATGTTAGGCTTTTCAAAAATTAATCTTCTCAAAGCCTCTTCTTGATTAATTTCTCCGGAAAAGTATAAATCAAGTGTGAGAATGACCCTATCATTAGCTATTCCACCTACAATCATATCATATTCCTTTGTAGGTTCTCCAGATCGACATGCTGCCACAAAATCAAGCCATGCTTTATCGTATTGATTAAAACGAAGAATATTCCATTCCTTTAAATCATCTTTTAATTCATAGACATTTAACCAAGCATCTTTTTGACGACGTAGAAAACGTTCGGCATATTTTATGGCTTGCTCACGTAAGGAGGTTAGATAGAATCCACGTCCAAAATCTAAATAATCTCTGGAATGAGTCGTATCGGGACGTTCCACGATTACAGTAGAGGCATGGTATAGTCTCATTTTTCAAGCACTCCTTTCTCCTTCATGAAATCAATCAAATCTGCCATCAGGTAGCGAGAGCCAAATGTGTGAAGCACATCGTATGAAGGAACGATGTATCCATATAGTATGCCCGACTGTTTCAGCCTGTTATATACCTCACGTTGTGGCAAATGGAGAATCCGTGAAAGACTTCCAATACAGTAGGTGACAAATTCAAGAATATTCTTATCCATACACTCCAATGATTTATATTCACAAAGATAAAGTTTTTCGGGATTCTTTCTCAAAATATGTCAGCCAGTTTCATTTTATTTTGTACTTTCAGCTTGAAATTCAGAAATCAGCGAGCGATGTTAAAGAAAGGAATCTACGAAAACATTATCAATCAGGAAGTAGAACGAGATATACAGGAAGCCGAATCACATCAGTTGGTTTGCCGGCGCGAAGAGATTGATGCCGCCGAATCTTCCAAAATCCTGGCCGATTACCTGGCAAAAGCCATCCGGCAGAAGTTAGAGGACACGGAAGACGTGCACGATCGGATGAACCTGGTCAACCGGATATTGGCGGAATACGGACTTGTGGAGGAGGTGCAGATAGCCGACACCTCCAACCTCTTGATGGAAGTGATGACCCAACAGAAGAGCCTGTTGCAGAAGCACAGCCGTTCGGAAACCATCCGTCCACAATCCGGCTTCCGAGTGAGCAACTTGTTTACGGGTGGAAACAGCGTTCTTTCGTTGGGCGAGGAAATCCGGCGGGAAATCGCCAGTGCCGACGAGATTTATTTCATCGTCTCTTTCTTGAAACTCTCCGGCGTGCGACTGCTGCTGGATGATTTGAAAAAGTTCTGCCAACGCGAAGGTACCCGGTTGCGCATCATCACGACGACCTACTGCGGGGCGACCGAAACCAAGGCCGTGCAACAGCTTTCCGAACTTCCCCACACGGAAATACGCATCTCTTATCACACCGACATCGAGCGCCTTCATGCCAAGGCCTACATCTTTGTGCGTAATTCCGGCATGCACACCGCCTATATCGGTTCGTCTAACCTTTCCAAATCGGCCCAGACCGACGGACTGGAATGGAACATGCGGGTGACGAGCGTGGAGAATCCGCACATCATCAAGACTGCCCTGGCCACCTTCAACCTGTATTGGAACAGCCCGAACTTTGAGGACTTCCGGCTGGGAGGTATCGAGAAATTCCAACAAGAGTTGCATCGGAATGCCTTCAAGGGAAAGCAGGATGCCTTTGTGTACCAACGTTATACCTTGCTGCCCCACCAGAAGCAGATTCTGGACAAGCTAAAAGTGGAGCGCGAGGAGTGTGGTAACTTCCGCAACCTGATTGTGGCGGCCACCGGTACCGGAAAGACCGTGATTTCCGCTTTCGATTACTTGGCCTTCCGTCAGCATCAGACAAGGGCAGGAGAGACCAGCCGCATCCTTTTCACCGCCCATCGCGAGGAAATCCTTCGCCAGTCGTTGCACACCTACCGCAGCGTGCTGCAAGACGCCAATTTCGGTACGCTGTGGGTGGGCAATGAGGCGCCCCAGACCGAAGCCGACTACGCCCATCTGTTTGTCTCCATCTCCATGTTCAACTCGCGGTTCGAAAGTCTGTTCTCCCAGCTCCCGGCCGATTACTACGACTACATCGTCATCGACGAAGCCCACCATAGTCAGGCCGATAGTTATCGGAAGCTCTTCTCACATTTTCAGCCCCGCTTGTTGATTGGACTGACCGCCACTCCGGAACGTATGGATGGTAAAGACCTTCGCCCGGATTTCGGCGGACGCATCAGTGCCGAGATACGCCTTCCACAAGCCCTTCAGGCTGGACTGTTGACACCTTTCCAATACCTCTGTGTGACCGACGATACCGACCTGACCGATGATTCCCTCTGGAACGGGCAGCGCTACGTGATAGACCGGCTGGCCGACAAGCTGTGCGTACCCGAACGGGCACAACACATCGTGGACGCTTTACACCGTTACCTGGCCGATGAATATACCTGTCGCGCCCTGTGCTTCTGTGTCAATAAGAAACATGCCGATTTCATGGCCCGTCAGTTCCAGAAATACGGATTCAGTGCCCAAAGCCTGACCTCCGACACCCCGCAACCGCAACGGAAGCAGTTGGCCGAGGACCTTCGTAACGGGCTGGTACACTACCTCTGTGTGGTAGATATCTTCAACGAGGGTGTCGATATTCCCGAAGTGGATACGGTGCTCTTCCTCCGTCCCACAGACAGTTTGACCATCTTCCTGCAACAGTTGGGCCGTGGCCTTCGTCTTTCTCCGGGAAAAGCTGAGCTTACCGTCCTCGACTTTGTGGTCCAAGCCCATCGGAAGTATGATTTCGCCTCGAAATTCCGTGCCTTGACCCTGCGTCCCGAAAAGAACATCGCCCAGCAGATAGCCAACGGTTTCACCCTTCTGCCCACCGGGTGCAGCATCATCATGGAAAAGCAGGCCCGGCAATACATTTTGGAGAACATCCAGCAGGCCATCTACAACAAGACCCGTCTGGTAAAAGAAATCAATTCTTACTCCACACTGCCCACGCTGACCCAGTTCCTGGAAAACAACGGACAAGACATCCGTGTGGTATATGCTAACAAACTCTGTTGGGCCTTTCTCAAACGGGCCGCAGGACGCATCACTTATACCGACGATGCGATTACCCGCCGATTGGAGAAAGGCATGGGCAATCTGATACATCATAACACGGCCTCTTATCTGCATTTCGTGGCCGATTTTCTGTCGGGCAGCGAGCACTATATGGAGGAAAACAAGCGGCCGTATGCCACCATGCTGTATTACGACCTATTTCAGGAAAGAATCGACAAAACGGAATTCAAAGAGATGGGCATGTACCGCGCATTGGAGTTGCTGCACGACGACCGTTACCGCTATTTCAAGCAGGAAGTCGCCGAAATCGTATCTTATCTGCTGGCCCATTTGGAGATTACCACCACTCCGCTCGGCAATGATGTTTTGCCCTGTATCGAGCTTTACGGATGCTATACGCGTGAGGAAATATTTATCATGGTCGGGCGGCAGACTTCGGAGAAAAGGATGAAAGGGGTTGCATTGGGAGTATTGACATTGCCGGAGTACGATGCCACCCTGCTATTCGTCACGCTGAACAAATCGGACAAGGATTTTTCCCCTTCCACGCAATATGATGATTATGTCATCAACAAAGACTATTTCCATTGGCAGTCCAAGAATACCGACGCCCATCACAATCGTGGGGGACGGATTTACACCGAGCAGCCTCAGCGGCACAACAAGATTGTGCTCTTTGTGCGTGAGGAAAAGAAAGACGGCTTTGGAAACACCTGTCCTTTCCATTGTTTCGGCCTCGTGGACTATGTTTCTTCGCACGGTGATTTCCCCATGAACATCACCTGGCGATTGGAGCAACCGGTGATGCCGCAATACTTGAAAGTGGTGTAAAAAAGTGGGGGATGAGCTTGTTGTAAAAGCCACACATTTCCTTGCAATTCTTTGAGAATTTTTGTAAATTTACCTCGACACGAACGCGACGAGGTCTTGACACGTTCGTGCGGATGTCTCGTCACGTTCGTGCTGAGGTCTCATCAGCTACGTGTCGAGGTATTTTTGTGTAAGAGTTTGGAAAGGAAGAGTGAAACGATAAAAGAGATACGGTTATGGCTATTAAATTTGACTTGTTTGAGAATCCGGTAAAGGACGGCATTGCGGCCCCGAAGCTGCATGCAAAAGTGATTACAAAGGATGTGGTGACCACCCGCGAAATCCGGGAGGCGATACACAAGAAATGTACCGTGGCCCCGGCGGATGTGGCTGCGGTCATCACGGCCCTGAACGATGAACTTTACGAGTTTCTGAGTAATGGGTACGCTGTGCACTTGGACGGCATCGGCTATTTCAGTCTGAGCCTGAAATGTGCGCCTGACATTAACCCGAAGTATGTGAAGGACGATGATGTGGAGGTGAGAAGCATCAAGTTCACGCCCGACAAGAACTTGATTGACCGTTTCCGGAGTGTGTATCTGGAGCGGGAGGTGGACGATGCGCATCACTCTGCCAAGTTGGACGAGGAAGAAGTGCAGCAAAAGCTGGCGGAGTTCTTCAAGACCCATTCTTTCCTGCAACGCCGGGACTTTGAACGGCTCACGGGTTTCAACCAGTCGAAGGCTACGCGGGTGATTCGGGAACTGGTGCAGAAAGGGGTGTTGAAGAATGCGGGGACGAAGTTTCAGCCGGTGTATGTGAGAGGGGAGAATTTTTAAAATAAATCTATTATGATGCAAGAACCTCAATATATTTCTCATCTTAAGTTATTAGATAATCAAGATCCTGATTCATGGGCTTTTCAATCTAATGAAGAGCATGAACAGGGAGTGGCTTTATTGTCACAAAAATTTGCTTCCGTTTTTGACTGTGCTAATCTTGGCTTTGTTATTGGGTTACTTCATGATAAAGGTAAAGAACAAAAAGCCTTTCAGTTGTATATCCGAAAAGTTTCAGGATTTAATCCTAATCTTAGGTGTGTAGGTAAGATTCCGCATGCATTTGTTGGAGCACTTGTGGCGCGGCAGCTTTATCCTCATTTGTTTCCTCTTTTGTCATATCCAATAATTTCACATCATTCTGGCTTATATGATAGTTATGATTTTAATGCAAAAATGAATGATGTGATTCCTGAAGAGATAAGATTACCCAAGTTAAAGTTTATTGAGAAGGACTTAATTCCCAAAGGAAAGAATATAGGTCCAAATGATTTAAATCATTTTATCCGTCTTCTATTTTCCTGTTTAGTTGATGCAGATTATTTGGATACTGAACGATTTATGAATGAAGACAATTACCGTCAACGTAGAAAGTGTGCGTCATTAGTAGATTTGTTACCCAAATTAGAGGCTCATTTATCAACTTTATCAAGAAATGCCCCTAAAACGGAGTTAAATCACTTGCGAGCAGAAATACAGCAGATATGTTCTGACAAATCGATAAAGGAACCTGGCTTTTATTCTTTAACAGTTCCGACAGGTGGAGGCAAGACTTTGTCAGCCTTGTTGTGGAGTATGAAACATGCTGTAAAATATGGGAAAAATAGAATCATAATTGCAATTCCATATACCAGTATTATAGTACAGACGGCGTCAATATTACGTATGATTTTTGGAGATGAAAATGTATGTGAGCATCATTCTAATTTTGATTCAGATGAAATATGGAAAGATAGACCAGATGCTTCATTGTTAGTACGTCAACAGCGTTTTGCTTCTGAGAATTGGGATTATCCGATTATTGTAACAACGAATGTTCAGTTTTTTGAATCTTTGTTTAGCAACAAGCCATCAGTCTGTCGGAAACTTCATAATATAGCAAATAGTGTAGTTATTTTAGATGAGGTGCAGACATTACCTCGCGAATATTTGCAACCTATTGTATATGCAATGGATAGCTATCAACGTTTATTTAGTGTTAGTTTTTTATTTACTACAGCTAGTCAACCAATTCTGGTGGGAAATCATCGAGGGACAAATGATAGGGTACAACTTTATGGTTTGAAAAAGGTTGAAGAGCTTATCCCGAGTGATTGGAATTTACATGACAAATTGCGTCGTGTGAATATATGTTTTGATAGTTTTCACAGTCATTATGATGATATTGCTCATCGGTTAGCTCATTACGAAAAAGTTTTGTGTATTGTAAATACTCGTAATGATGCATTTGAAATATTTAATCGAATGCCTAAAGAAGGTGCTTTGTTCCATTTATCTCGTAGGATGTGTCCTTTACATATACGAAAAACTATTGAGCAAATTCAGAATGCATTGAAAGATCCTTTAATCAGGTTTATTCGAGTAATTTCGACACAACTGATTGAAGCTGGAGTTGATATGGACTTTCCTGTTGTTTTTCGGCAAGAAGCTGGTTTGGATTCAATACTTCAAGCAGCCGGAAGATGTAATCGAGAGGGCAATTTAGATATTGCTAACACTTATATTTTCAGCTTGGATAAGCCTCTACCAAAAGGATCGTTAAGTGAAGCTAATGAAGCTCGAAAAAGTATGGGAGAGATTACAGATTGTTTCTCTCCACAGGCGATGACTACGTATTTCCATCAGATATATTGTCGATGTAATAGTTTCGATAAGAAAGGTATAGTTGAACTTTTAAATCAATCATCTAGGGTTAATGAAATAGATTTTGATCAAGCTGCACAATCTTTTAAATTGATAGAAGAAAAGGGACGAAATATTGTAGTAAATTATGAGAATAGTTCGGAAATAGTAGAGTCAATCAAGAAAAATGGTTTTTCTTACGAACTTTCAAAAAAAATAAGTAATTTTATAGTCTGTATTAGTGAACATGATTTTCAAACTTTGTTAAAACAAAGATTATTGGAAGAAATTCTAGATGGGATATATTTTCTTCCAGATAGAGAACAATATTCCAATGAAACGGGGTTAATCACACTTAATCATTGGTTGGATGAAATTTTAATACAATAAGCATTATGGAATTCTATGATAAAGAATATGGTTTAGAGGTGTGGGGGGATATGGCATGTTTTACTCGACCTGAATTAAAGGTGGAACGTGTTAGTTACGATGTGATAACTCCTTCAGCTGCCCGGGCTATTTTTGAAGCTATATTTTGGAAGCCTGCCATTCGTTGGGAGGTTACGCGAATAGAAGTGTTAAATCCCATTCAATGGGCATCTGTAAGAAGAAACGAAGTAGGAGCTGTAGGAAGTATGCGTAGTCAACAGATTTATATAGAGGAAAAACGTCAACAGAGAAACTCTTTATTATTAAAAGATGTACGTTATAGGATTTATGCAAGATTAATATATATACCGGTGAATCAACGGAAAGAAGATTTACGCAGGGAGACTAAAGATGAAAATCCTAGAAAATACCAAGCTATGTTTGAACGTCGTGCCTCGAAAGGACAATGTTTCAATCAACCTTATTTGGGAACGCGGGAGTTCCCTGCTTATTTTCGATTATTGGAAGAGGGAGAAGTTTTGCCTCCTCCTTTGGCTCAGGATCGAGATTTAGGTATCATGCTTTACGATTTGGATTTTTCCAATCCCCAAAATGTGAGCGCGATGTTTTTTCGGGCGAATATGCAAGCGGGTGTAATTAATGTGCCACCTAGAAATAGTGAGGAGATTTTACGATGATACTGAAAGCATTATATGATTATTATTATCGAAAAAAAGAATTGGCCAATCTTGGTATGGAATATAAAGAATTGGCTTTTTTAATAGTAATAGATAAACAAGGTAATTTTCTTCGTCTTGAGGATTGTCGGATTGATGATAAACATTGTAAATCTTTCTTATTGCCTAAAGCAGTAAGTAGAAGTAGTAATCCAATAGCTAATCTGTGTTGGGATAATTGTGCTTATGTCTTAAATTATTCAGAAGCTAATTTGCCTTTAAAAAGTTCATCTACAGATCCGCAAAAATTAGCAGTGAAAGAGGCTGCTTTACGAAAAGAACAGAGTAAGAATAGAAAGAATTATGATATTTTTTGTAAAAAGGTAGAAGAGTTATATACCGCTTTACCTGAAAATACTTCTTTAAAGGCATTGCATCTTTTCTATGCTAAAGAAAATGAGGCGATTCTGGCTGTTTTGCAAAATGATCCCCTTTGGGGAGAGTTATGTAAAAATCTGACTCGTAATATTTCATTTAGGATAGATGGCGAAGCGACTATTATTCCAGAAGATAAGGAATTGGTGGAATTTTATTTGAATAGTCTGTCTGCTAACCAAGAAAATAAGAAACAACATATTTGTCTTGTAACAGGCAAAGAAGGGCCTATTGTGGAATTAACGACAGCTACCCCTATTGTAGGCAGTCAAGCTACGGCTAAATTAGTATCTTTTCAAGTGGATTCAGGATATGATTCTTATGGACAAGAAAAAGCGTATAATGCACCTATTTCCCGTGAGGCAGAATTTGCTTATACTACTGCTTTGTCGTCTCTCTTGAAAAAAGATTCAAGGAACATGGTTAGAATTGCGACAAGAACGTACGTATTTTGGGCATCTGTTGCATCAGAGACTGGGATGGAAGCTGAATCATGTTTTTACTCTTTGATGAATTTACAAGAGGATGAGATTGATAATCCAGATAGAGGAGTTGTACAAGTCGAGAAGGTCTTTAAAGCCATATTCTCTGGTGAATTGAAAACGCAAACGAATGATAGCTTTTTTATTCTAGGTTTGGCTCCTAATGCTGCGCGATTAGCTGTAATTTATTGGAAGGAGATTCCGATAAAAGAATTTGCAGGGAATATATTGCAACATTTTAGGGATATGGATATCGTTGATTATCGTATTAAGGCAAGGTCTTATAAAGGAATTTATAATATGTTAGCTGCTGTTTCTTCGCAGAATAAAGTCAGTGATGTTCAGCCAAATTTACCAGAGGCTGTTATTAAGAGTGTTTTTCAAAATATACCTTATCCTTATTCTTTATACTTAGCATGTTTAAAGAGAATCCATGCCGAACAAAGAACGACACAGACTCGTGTAGCAATAATAAAAGCTTATTTAAATAGGCAATCAAATAATTATCATAAACTTACCGTTATGTTAGATAAATCAAATACAAATGTAGGATATGTGTGTGGCCGTTTATTTGCTACGTTAGAATATATCCAGAAGAAGAGTAATGGAATAGATAGTATTCGTCAACGTTATTTAAATGCTGCTTCTATTACTCCTGCCACAGTGTTTGGAAACTTAATGAATCTTTCTGTCCATCATGAAGAGAAGTTAAATAATGCTTCAATTATTTTCTTCAGAAGGTTGAAAAATGAGATTATAAACTTACTTTCTGCGGATGGTTTCCCAACTCATTTGGATATGCAGGATCAAGGTCGTTTCTTTGTTGGATATCATCATCAGATGGCAGAGTTTTATAAAGCAAGTAATGAGAATAAAGATGAAGAAAATGTTGAATAAATAAAAATACTGATATTATGGAAGAATTAAAGAATAAGATAGATTTTGTTTTATTTATTGATGTACAAGATGGTAATCCCAATGGCGATCCAGATGCAGGTAATTTACCTAGAGTAGATGCCGAAACAGGAGAAGGGCTAATTTCTGATGTATGTTTAAAACGTAAGGTGCGAAATTATATACAAATTGCAAAATTAGGAGAGGCTGGATATGATATATTTATTAAAGAGAAAGCTATTTTGAATAGTTTAATTGATGAATCATACGATGATGAATCGGTAAAAGAAAAGGGGAAAAAAGGGAAAAAAACTGGAGAACAAGTTGATGCAGCTCGTAAGTTTATGTGTGCTAAGTATTATGATGTTAGAACCTTTGGCGCAGTAATGACTACGGGAAAGAATGCTGGACAGGTAAGAGGGCCTATACAATTGACTTTTGCTCGGTCTGTAGATCCAATTGTCAGTATGGAACACTCTATTACACGTATAGCTGTGACAACAGATAAGGAAGCGGAGAAACAAGGCGGTGATAATCATACAATGGGACGTAAATCGACAGTTCCATACGGTTTATACAGATGTCATGGTTTTATTTCTGCAAATTTGGCTAAGCAGACGGGATTTTCAGAAGAAGATTTAAAATTGTTTTGGGAAGCATTGAAGAATATGTTTGATTGTGATCGTTCCGCTTCACGAGGTTTAATGAGTACACAGAAGCTTATTATATTTCGCCATGACAGTGAACTTGGGAATGTTCCAGCTAATAAATTGTTTGATTTGGTTACTGTAAAGAAGAAATGTGAGGGGGCTGCCCGTAGTTTTGTGGATTATGATGTGTCTATAGATACATCTAAGCTTCCTGAGCACGTTCATCTGGAGGAAATTATATAAAACAGTTTGTTATGGAATATGATGATGAAAATATGCTTATGTTGTCTGGGATACAGCATTTTATGTTTTGTCCCAGACAATGGGGGCTTATTCATTTATCACAGGAATGGGAGGACAACAGTCTTACCACAGAAGGACAGTTGCTTCATAAACGTGTAGATTCTCCTTTTTATAGACAGAAAAATGGGGATATTATAACCTTACGTTCAGTTCATGTTGCATCATCTTCTTTGGGATTATATGGTGTTACAGATGTAGTGGAATTATCACCCTCAGATTCTTTAATTAATGCGATTAAGCATCCACACTATCCTGGATTCTGGCATCTTCTTCCTATTGAATATAAGCGTGGTAAACAAAAACCAAATAAGTGTGATGAGGTTCAATTAGCTGCCCAAGTAATATGTCTGGAGGAAATGTATCAAATCCGGCTAGATTATGGAGCCTTATACTATCATGAGGTGCGCCGTCGGGATATAATACATATTGATGATGGATTAAGAGAGCTCACTCAAAAATGCGCAAATCAAATGCATGTGATTTTTTCTTCAAGACAAATACCGAGAGCCATTTATCAACCTCATTGTAAAAGATGTTCACTTTATGACATTTGTTTGCCTTTAGTGGGAAATATGATTCAAGCTTCGACCTATTTAAAGAAAAATTTATATGAGGAAATTGCTTAATACTTTATATGTGACGACTCCTGATGCATATTTGTCTAAAGATGGGTTAAATATAGTTGTTTCTGTCAATCAAGCTGAAGTGTTCAGAATTCCTGTCTTAAATATAGAATCGATTGTAACTTTTGGTTATATGGGTGTAAGTCCAGGTTTAATGAGGTTATGTGTAGAAAATCATGTTTCATTAACTTTTCTTACTCCACAAGGGAGATTTATTAGTAGAGTTCAAGGAGCTACCAAGGGAAATGTATTCCTGCGTACAAAGCAATACTATTTTGCAGGGGATAAAGAATTTTCTTTACACTTGAGTAAATTGTTTATTGGGGGGAAAATTCAAAATTATCGAAATATTTTGCGACGTTTCATTAGAGATAATGGTTCTAATGTTGTGGTTGAAAGTGTATCTATGCATCTAGATTTAGCGAAACGTAGGATTTTTAGTGCTAACAGTATAGACGAATTAAGGGGAATTGAGGGAGAGGCTGCAAGTACTTATTTTTCAGTTTTTTCTCAATTGATTTTACAGCAAAGAGACAAATTCCCTTTTCGAAAAAGAAATAAACGTCCTCCTAGAGATGCGGTAAATGCTATGTTATCTTTTGTTTATACGTTAATTGCTAATGAGATGTCATCTGCATTGGAGTCTGTAGGACTTGATCCTTATGTTGGTTTCCTTCATGTTCTTCGTCCAGGTAGGGCATCTTTAGCCTTCGATATGATGGAGGAGCTAAGAGCTTATTTAGGAGATAGGTTAGTTTTGTCTTTAATTAATAGAAAACAAGTTACCGAAAAAGATTTTTTTAGTCAAGGTGATGAAAGTATTTTGATGACTGACAGTTGTCGTAAAATTTTAATATCATGTTGGCAAAGTAGAAAAAAAGAATTAATAACTCATCCCTATTTAGGTGAGAAAATTCCGATAGGTTTATTGCCTTATTCTCAGGCAATGCTTATGGCTCGTTATATTCGTGGTGAAATTGATGATTATCCCGTTTTTTTAATTCAATAAGTTATGATGGTTCTGATAACATACGACGTAGATACTCTTTCAAGCTCTGGAAAAAAGAGATTACGTAATGTGGCGAATGCGTGTAAAGATTATGGGCAGCGAGTACAGAATTCAGTTTTTGAATGCTTGCTTACAGAATCACAGTTTTTAGTGTTACGAGCAAGATTAGAATCAATAATCGATTTGAATTTGGATAGTATTAGATTTTATTTTTTAGGGAAAAATTGGGAAAGAAGAGTTGAAAAGATGGGTAAGACAACCTCTTTTGATATTTCTGGTGATTTAATAATATAATTGCGAACCTAAGTAAGCATTCGGTAAACCACGTATTTTTGTCTCCAACTTCCATCATTAACTTTACGTCCAAAAAGCAAAGTTATGATGACACGAGAAGAAGTAGTAG
>NZ_CABROP010000061.1:0-13964 GCF_902472605.1 uncultured Bacteroides sp. | reverse complement strand
TTTACTGACGGAATCGGAAGAGGTCATCTGGCTTCTTCAGAAGTGTCATGTCCTGATGGATAGAATTATGTAAGAATACATGGAAAATTGACAATAAAAAATGGCATATGAAGATGATAGACCATAATCATTTCATATGCCATCTTATTTTGGGGACATTTACTGAATATCCCTTCTGAGAGATGAGCAGAATTGGTATACCAAGGCATATGTTCAGCTTGATAGGGGTAGGCTGTACGATACGTTTCCACATATCTGCTTCGGCTGAGTCCAATTTTGGGACGATACAAAGCGAATGTGGTATCAATGGGGGCTCGGTACAGTTTATTCTCTTTGAGATTTGAATAATATATTTTTTCTTTTTTGATTACTTCTTGTTTATGGTCGTAATGGTCTGGAAGATTGTCTATTCGTAAGGAAAAGCCAATCTTACGTGCCAAAGGATGCTTTTTGAGTTCTGAGAGGAAATAATCAATAAAATCTGCAGGACAATAATCTGCTGGAACTACATCTGAGTCTGTATAGATAAAGTAGTCATTGCATAATTTCTTATTTAAATGAGATTTCCATAATGCTTTATATCCTAAGTTTTCTGTCAGTCTGAATACTGTATACGGGCATTTGTCGTAATATTCAAGCAAAGGGGGATAAGTAGAAGCATTATCAATAATGTAGATATTGCTATATCCTCGTTTTTCTAAAGCTTCTATCAACAGGCACAATGTGGTCAGTCGGTTAAAATTATTGATAATAATCGGGACTTCTTTACCGCTTGTTATGGAAGAAGGATTGAACTTTTCTCTTATGAGGTAGCCACACGATACAAGATAGTTCTTGACATATTTGAAGAGATTCATAGCAGATTAATTTTGGGTGTTTAATAAATTGTTCCAGTGGATAATATGTTTCCAGAATTTATACATGCGCGGCTTGTTCCAGCTGTGGCAGCCAAAGGGTAATTTCCCTTTATTCCGTTTCAGGCAATAAGCTGGATGTCGGTCGAAGGAAAATTGTAATCCTATGGTTTCTGTGGGATAATGAAATTCCTTTGGGACGGTTGCCCAAAATACATCTTCATTATAATAGTGTTGATGATGTGAGTTGTATTCCTCGATTTCTTTTTGATACGTACGGCAAGCTTGTTTGAACATTTCTACTCGTCTGAGAGATAAGCCTCCATTTCCGATTTTTCCGTATAGGTTTTGTCGGCAGAAAGTATGTTTTCGTTCATGTTTTTTTTTAATCCACTGCATGTATTGTTTGATGATAGGTAACCTATAGATTGGGCGTTCTATCCATGGCGCTGCAATACAATCATACCCTTTGTGACACCATTCTGATAATTCGTCCCGGAAAATCCAGGCGTCAGTATGACATATCAGTATGTACTCTGTATCGGAGAAAAGTTGGTAGAAGTCGTAAGACATCATCATTCTATTGTATCCGGCAATGCCGTTTCGAGTTCCTAACCATTCTTCGCTTACTGCCAGTTGAGCGACTGTGGGCGGAAACATTCCTTCGGGAATCACTAAATTTTGCGGATGCAGAATGACAATCGGGTATTGTTTCAATACTTGTAAAGTCTGCCGAATGGAAGCTTGCTCCATCTCCGACAAACTTAACCGATATATGGGTATGACAACTTTTACTTGATGCATATTTATCGAGTAGATTTAATGATTTTCTTTAGTTGATATTTATATGCACGTTTCCGTTCAAAATGATGTAGCATAGCTTCTACTTGGTCACAGCTTTTTACGGCATCCCAACCTCTTTGCTCAGCATATGTCTGTACGATTTCTCTTAGCAAATCTATGCGGTGAGTGATTCTCATCAAGTTTTTTAGGCAAACTTTGGGTGTAGGTGATTTGATGAAATGAGAACGGTTGGTATCAATGAAGGTGAATATCGGTTTACCATTTTCTTGCCGATACAGAATATTGGCAAGGTTCAGATCCCCATGGAGAAACCCCTTTTTGTGGAGCTCGACAATATAGATTGCCAGCTCATGAGCCAGTTGTTTGTCGTATTGGGGCTCATTTACCAATATGGGGAACAAAGGAGTATCGTTGCAGCGCAACGAAACGAAATAACTGTCAATAAAGAGTCCATGGCGATTAATCTCGATATATGCAATTGCTTCAGGAGTTTGGATGCCCAGTTTTTGCATCCGAAAAGCAAAATTGTACGCACGACATGCTTTAGTAGGACGAAACCAGCTGTAAATGACTCTTTGAATAAAACTGGGGCGTTTGTATCGTTTTACAACAATAGGATATCCTTGCACCTGGAAAGCTTTTACTTGATTTCTTCCCTGATAAAGGGTTTCTCCGGAGGTGTCAAATTTCATCGGAAGCTCGTTAATGAAATAGCTCAGACGTTGATATCGTGGATTAATCACTATTCTCATGACTGGTTCATTGCAGTTTAATATGACAAAATTAGATAAAAAAGAAGATTTTAGCAAATATCGTCTCTGTGGATTGAGAACATGGACTGATACGTTATGGTAGATTGGGAGAAAAGATATTGTAATTTGGAATTGCAATTCATACTTTTTGTGTAGTTTTGCGAAAAGCATAAGTAGAAATCAATATTATTGGAACGTGATGAAAAAGTATGACTATTTAATTGTAGGAGCCGGACTGTTTGGTGCAGTTTTTGCTCGTGAAGCGACATTGGCAGGAAAGAAATGTCTAGTGATAGATAAGCGTAGCCATAAGGGCGGGAACCTATATTGTGAGGATGTGGATGGAATTCATGTTCATAAATATGGGGCTCATATTTTTCATACGGACAATAAGGAGGTATGGGATTATGTAAATGCATTGGTTCCGTTCAATGGCTTTATAAATTCTCCCTTAGCACGTTTCCATGATAAGCTTTATAATCTTCCGTTCAATATGAATACCTTTCATCAGCTATGGGGGGTAGTGACTCCGGCTGAGGCCAGAGAAAAACTAAAAGAACAATGTGCCGCATACAGCCATATTGTAACGCCAGCCAATCTGGAAGAACAGGCATTGAAGTTATGTGGAAAAGATGTGTATGAGTATCTGATAAAAGGTTATACGGAAAAACAGTGGGGACGTTCTGCAAAGGAGCTTCCTGCATTTATTATTCGTCGTGTACCTTTTCGCTTTGTGTATGACAACAATTATTTCAATGACCGTTATCAGGGAATACCTGAAGGTGGATATAATGCATTGATTGATGCCTTATTAGAAGGAATTGAGGTGCAACTGGATACAGACTTTCTGAAAGATCGGGCCCATTGGCAGGAGATTGCCGACCGAATCTTGTTTACGGGTTGTATCGATGAATTTTTTGATTATCAGTGCGGTCATTTGGAGTACCGTAGCCTACGTTTTGAAGAAAAGCGACTGGAGATAGATGATTTTCAGGGAAATGCAGTGGTGAATTATACGGCACGCGAGATTCCCTATACCCGGGTGATTGAACATAAACATTTTGAGTACGGAAAGCAGCCCCATACCGTAATTACCTATGAATATCCGGATTCTTATGAACCGGGTAAAGAACCTTACTATCCGGTAAATGATGCGCGTAATGGAGCGATGTATCGTCAGTATCGGGAGTTGGCTGCTCAATGTGAGAATGTATTGTTTGGCGGGCGCTTAGGATTGTATGCGTATGCGGATATGGACGATACGGTAGCTGCTGCGTTGAAAACATGGAAGAATGAATGTAATCGATGAAAGGTATGAGAAATTGTTATTTGTCGCGTAACTATAAAGGCGTAAATGGGGCTGGAAATAAAGCAAAGACCGACATTGAACAGGTTATGAAGCAGAATGGGTATGTGAATGTCGGTTTCCCTCAAACCCGTTATACGAATACGATACTGTCTTTCTTTGTTACATTGGCAAGTGTGTTGAAAGCATGCTTTTCATTGAAGAAAGGGGACAGACTGGTCTTACAATATCCGTTGAAGAAGTATTTTACTTTTGTTTGTCGGGTTGCTCATTGGAAAGGAGCCAAGGTGGTGACTATTATCCATGATTTGGGCAGTTTTCGCAGCAAGCGCCTTACTGTGAGTCAAGAAATACACCGTCTGCGTCATTCTAATGTAATTATTGCTCATAGTGAATCAATGAAGAACTGGCTTGAGGCCCAGCACTTGCAAAGACCTGTAGTTGTACTTGAGATTTTTGATTATTTATCGGATAGTAAAGCCTCTGATACTTTACCGCAGGAGAATGAGTATAAAGTAATGTTTGCGGGTGTACTTTCTCCTAAGCATAATGCTTTCCTTTACAAACTGGCGAAGTTGCCAGCTCGTGTATTTAAAATTGTATTGTATGGAAGCGGACTGGATAAAGAGTCTTTGGAGGGTGCTGTGGTAGAGGATAAAGGCTTTGTGACTTCTGACGAGTTGATTCAAACGGCAGAAGGTCACTTTGGATTGGTATGGTATGGACCGGAACTGGAGGGAGGGCATGGACCTTTAGGAGAATATCTGCAATATAATGCTCCCCACAAGATGTCCTTGTATTTGCGTTGTAATTGTCCTGTGATTATTTGGGATAAGGCAGCCTTGGCTCTTTTTGTTAAGAAACATCAGTTGGGACTTTGTCTTTCTTCATTGGCTGAATTAAATCAAGTCTTGAGTGAAATGAGTGTGGATGATTATTGTAAGATGAAGAAAAATGTGCAAGAAATAAGTGCAAGACTGGCTCAAGGATATTATGTGAATACGGCACTTCAATCTGCTTTTAAATTCATTTAGATTATGAAGAATAAGTTGATATATACACTTAGAAGCGGGAAGAATCCTAAGTTTATTTATTATGCAGTGAATTTCTTTCGTCAGTTAGAACCTAAATTTTTGTTTCGTTGGCGATTGAAAAAGGAACTGGCTTCGTTGGCAGGGCGAAAAGATGAAGAATATATCAGATGGAGGGTGGATTATTATAACCAACTCTCTCATCCTGTGACTTTACCTTTGGATGCAAAGCCCCTTGCAGCCCATAAGATGAAGAGTCCTAAAGTCTATTATTTTGATACCTATGAATATACAAGGTGGTTCCCTCAGCATTTGAGATGGGGATTCCTGCCGGGAGATATTATTCATGTGCCTTCTTATCCTTCCATTGTGAAAAGTCGTCCTTTGGTAGACCATAATGAGAATTCAATTCTTATGAAATTGGATAAAGTACGTCACTTCATTTTTGTACATGATAAGAAGAGTTTCGCAGAAAAGCAGGATAAGATTATTTTTCGTGGAAAAGTAAAAGGTAAGGATTCCCGTCGGAAGTTTATGCAGATGTATTTTGGACATCCCATGTGTGATTTAGGAGATGTCAGTAAACATACGACTGATCCGATAGAATGGAGGACGGAGAAAAAAACGATAACAGAGCATTTAGATTATAAATTTATAATGGCTTTGGAGGGCAATGATGTGGCTAGTAATTTGAAGTGGGTCATGTCTTCTAATTCAATAGCAGTAATGCCTCGTCCCACTTGTGAAACTTGGTTTATGGAAGGGACGTTAAAACCTAATTATCATTATATTGAGATAAAACCTGATTTTTCAGATTTGTTGGAACGTGTAAATTATTATATTGCACATCCGGCTGAGGCGGAGGAGATTATTCGTCATGCCCATGAGTATGTGTCCCAGTTCAAGAATAAAAAGAGAGAAAAGTTAATTTCTCTCCTTGTTCTTGATAAGTATTTTCGTATGACGGATCAGGGATGGAAGTAGATGGGTTTATTGTGGTTTAATGTATTCAATTTTCGGATTAAACTTTAAACCATCTTGGCACCCTCTTTTGACTTCCTTTTTGATGAATGCACGGCATTCTTTGTCTTTTATCTTTCTGATTTTGCGCATATATCTACGATATTTATTAAGGGTAGAAAGATAAAATAACAGCTTGTTGGGCTTATTCTTTCGGGCCATGAAGGTGGTATTCCGGGCTTGGTAATAAAACTTCCATAAGTCTTTTTGAGGGGTGTCTTCAATATGCGGAGCATAGTTCTTTCCGGTTTTATGGACAACTACACTTTTTTCAATGTAATATCCTTTATAACCAGCCTTAATTATTCGGTCGGTGTATTCAATATCATCGTGCCAGATAAAGAATTCTTTAAGAGGTAATCCTACCTGATAGATGGCTTTAGCATCAAACATGACGGATACAAAAGTACAATTGGTACAAGACATTCCATAGATGGATGAATCATTTGGATTTGTAATCTTTTGTATGGGGCGTATAAGACCCGGTTTATTCATTTTATGCGGACTTCCGTCTGTCCAAGTCACTTTGCTGCATACAAATCCAATGTGGTCTGAAAGAGACAGACCTTTCACCAGTTCTGTGAGGGCATTATGTGTAGGAATCGTGTCGTCGTCCATAATCCATACATATTCACATTTTGCGAGGACGGCCTGTTTGATGCCTTCATAAAATCCCCATGCGCCTCCTTTATTTTCTGAAAGGTGAGTGATTTGCATCTGGGGGTCATTGGATAAGCTGTCTAAGTATTCTTTGGTTCCATCTGTGGAACAATTGTCTATAATGAAAATCTTATGTAAAGGATAAGTCTGCTGTTTGAGGGCTGAGATATTCTCTTTAAGCAGGTTAAGTCGGTTATAGGTGACAATGGCGCAACCTATGATGGGGGATGTGATTTTTGGGTTCATTTGAATTGAATTTTGATCAAGTAAAATAGAGAAGAGAAACAATGAGCCAATAGGGACATCTTTATTTATAGAGAAGGGGGCTTTCTATCATTGGTGAATGTCCTTTTTCGTATGCTTGTAGTTTTCTATCAGTTTCATATATTTCTGGTCTTTTTTATTGTTCCCAGGTTTGAAGTTCAGGTGTTCAGGGATATTCTTGCCATAGTCGAGGATGGCAGGGGGCGTTCCGGTTTTCACGATGTCCAGGGAATCGTATAAATTACCTGCAGGAACTTCGTAGGCACTCAGGCTGAGGGTATCTCCATGAATACGTACATACTGGTAATATCGGCTTTCAATCCCGAACTTATCAAAACGTGGATCGAAAGCTATCCGGTAGCTTTTGGGAGAACAGTGGCTGACCGTATAAACTGGAGGGATAGCTTTGCCTTGTTCGTCGTGAAGCGTCATGCGGGCATAAGCATGTTCATGTCCCTGCAGTACAAGGTCTACGTGGTATTTCTGGATCAAGTCATTAAACATCGTTTTTTGTACCAGATTATTGTATTTCCCTTTTGCGGAATACAGAGGATGGTGCAGTACCACAATCTTCCATTGTGCATCGCTGGCTTTCAATTCTTTTTCCAGCCATTTCTTTTGGGTCCACAGATAAAAGAACTCCCGATTACTGTCGAGCAGGAAGATTTGCAGGTTGTTGTATCGGAGTGTGTATACCTGGTTGTCTCCTACCATGGAATCTTGGTAATATGAGAATACCAGTGGAAAGCGGCGTTCCAGTTTACGTATGACATATTTCAGATATTCATGGTTGCCGGTCACATTCAATATGGGATAATGCTGTCCGATAGAGTCGAGCCCGGAAAAGGTTTCAGCCCAATAGGAATCCATAGGGCGTTCTGTCAGGTCACCGCCAAAAACGAAGAATTCTGTTTGAGGATGCGTCTGCAAGGCCGCTTTCAGGTATTGGTTGGCTCTCCCATGGATGGTATCTTGCACATCTCCTACGTAGATGAAGGAATAGTCCTTCCGTGTGGTCTGGTTATAGGTCTGGAAACTATACCAAGGAGAGAACCTTCCATTGTTGCTGACTCTGTAACTATAGTAAGTAGCCGGTTTCAGTGAACGCAATCGAGCAGTGTAGTAAGCCGCCTTGCCACTGCGTGACTGGAATATTTCTCCTTGTGCATCGATGCGGAGGGTATCTTTGGCTAAGGTGTCAGCCAGTTCTACGAAGGACGCGGGTGCTACCACAGAGTCATATTGCCAACTGATGTTTCGAGAAAGTTCTTCTTTATCTCCGAAAGTCAGTAAGACTCTTCCAGGTTTTGCCAGGGGCGAGTAGGGTAGTTCTTCCGGGTTTCCAAACCATACATCCCAGCGAGAGTGAATCCAAAGTCCGAGTGCGACTACAATAAGTATGGATACATAGATTGTGATACGTTGTTTTTTCTTCATCTTTGGTTCCTTTAAAATACAAAGATAGGAAGTTCTCCAAAATTATCGTTATTTTTGCCACTTAGTATTTGTAAAAAGATAAGAATAATGAAGAAAAAGTTTTTTGCCAATGTGCTGACACTGGTGTGGAATTTAGTGCTTGTGTATGTGTGTTACACTTTATGCCGTCTGGTGTTTTTGCTTTTAAATTGGGATGCATTTAGTGGACATTTGACGTGGGGATATGCCGTTAGTTTGTTTGGAGCGGGTATTATCTTTGATACCACAGCTATCCTCTATAGCAATGCTTTGTTCATTTTATTGTTCCTTTTCCCATTGCATTGGAAGGAGACCCCAGTATTCTATAAAGTGGTGCGATGGCTTTTTGCCGCGGTCAATACCTTTTTTCTGATTACGAATCTGATAGACTGTGTTTATTTCCGCTTTACAGGAAGACGTACGACCATGACGGTTTTGCAGGAGTTCAGGCATGAAGGGGATGGAAAGTTAACTTCAATCTTCTTGGATGAGTTTGCCACTTACTGGTATTTGGTACTGTTAGCTGCTGCATTGTTTTATGCTCTGTATAAACTGTATCGTTCACCGAAAGCATTTCCAGTAACGCAGAAATGGATGTATTATGGGGTGCAGCTGGTTGCTTTATTGATTGCCGTTCCTTTTACCGTGTTCGGCATGCGTGGAGGTATGACCACGGCTACTCGTCCTATCACATTGAGTAACGCCAATCAGTACGTGAAGCGGCCTTTGGATGCTGGATTGGTACTGAATACGCCTTTCTCTTTGTTCCGGACGTTGGGAAAAGCGACTTTTGTGATTCCTGAATATTTATCAGAGAAAGAGGCGGAGGCTGTGTATACTCCTATACACCTGCCTTCTGATTCTGTGGCATTCCGTCCGATGAATGTAGTAGTGATTATTTGGGAAGGATTTAGCAAGCAGCATGTCGGCTCATTGAATCCGCAGTTGGAGAATGGCGCTTATAAAGGATATACCCCTTTCATTGACTCTTTGTTGAAAAAGAGTCTGACTTTCCAGTATTCTTATAGTAATGGACGGAAGAGTATTGATGGGATGCCTTCCGTGCTATCTTCCATTCCGAGTTTTGTGGAGCCTTTTTTTCTGACTCCTTCGGCCTTGAACGACGTTTCCAGTATTGCTGGGGAACTGACCCGGCATAAAGGCTACTCATCTGCGTTTTTCCATGGTGCCATGAATGGCTCTATGGGTTTCCAGGCTTTTGCCCGTGCAGTTGGTTTCCAGAAGTATTTTGGACGTACTGAATATAATGAAGATCCGAATTACAATGGAGATAAGGATTTTGACGGCACATGGGCCATCTGGGATGAAGAATTCCTGCAATTCTATTGTGACCGTATGTCGGAGATGAAGGAGCCTTTTGTAACCTCTGTGTTTACAGCGACCTCTCATGGACCTTTTGATTTGCCGGAACGGTATAAAGGAAAGTTCCCTACAGGGCAAGATCCGTTGTTTGAGACCGTGGCTTATTCTGATTATGCTATTCAGCGCTTCTTTGAAAAGGCAGAGAAACAGCCGTGGTTTAAGAATACGTTGTTTGTCATTACGGCAGACCATACCAGCGGAAACTGTTATCCGGATTATGTGACCGATTTAGGATATTATAAGGTACCGGTTATTTTTTATGCACCAGGTATACCGGAGTTGAAAGGACTGGACACAGAGAAAGTTGTGGATCAGATTGATATTATGCCGACCGTATTGGGAATTTTAGGATATGACCGTCCGTATGTGGGCTTTGGGCAAGATGCATTGCATACGCCGGTTACTGATAAATTTGCCGTGAATTATGTACCCACCAGCGGAATCTACCAGTTCCTGAAAGGTGACTACTTGATTCAGTTCGATGGAGAGAAAGTGATTCATGCCTACCGTTTTCGTACGGATTTGCTGATGAAGGATGATGTGAAAGATATCATGCCGCAGGACACGTTGAAAGAAATGGAAACGCAAGTGAAATCTATTATTCAGCAATATATGGAGCGGATGAACCACAATGGCTTGGTTTATAGGAATTAGCCAGGAAGCGATAAAAGAAATCCGGGCTTTCAAGGAGAACTCCTCGAAAGCCCGGATTTCTTTTATATAAATAATGTATGCTTACGCGTTCTTGTTGGCACGTTTGCGTTCCGTTTCATCCAGGATGATCTTACGCATACGCATGCTCTTCGGAGTCACCTCCACGTATTCATCTTCCTTGATGTATTCCAGTGCTTCTTCCAGTGAGAAGATGACCGGCGGAATGATACGAGCCTTGTCATCAGAACCGGAAGCACGCATGTTAGTCAGCTTCTTTGATTTGGTTACGTTGACCACCAGGTCGTTTTCGTGAACGTGTTCGCCCACTACCTGTCCGGCATATACTTCGTCCTGCGGATAGATGAAGAATTTACCACGGTCTTGCAGTTTGTCGATGGCGTAGGCAAAAGCTGTTCCTGATTCCATGGCAATCATGGAGCCGTTGGTACGGCGAGGGATGTCACCCTTGTACGGCTGATATTCCTTGAAGCGGTGAGCCATGATAGCTTCTCCTTGAGAAGCAGTCAGTACGTTGGTACGCAAACCGATGATACCGCGCGACGGCATGTCGAATTCAATGTTTACACGGTCGCCCTGAGTTTCCATGGATACCATTTCACCTTTACGGCGGGTTACCATATCAATCATCTTGCTGGCGAATTCTTCAGGAACGCTGATGGTCAGGTCTTCAATCGGTTCACATTTCACACCGTCGATTTCTTTGAAGATAACCTGCGGCTGTCCTACCTGAAGTTCGTAGCCTTCACGACGCATGGTTTCAATCAATACAGACAGGTGGAGCACACCACGTCCGGATACAATCCATTTTCCATCCTCGTTTTCGGTCTTGCGTACGCGCAGCGCCAGGTTCTTGTCGAGTTCTTTCATCAGACGGTCGTGGATGTGACGGGAAGTCACGTATTTTCCTTCTTTTCCGAAGAACGGAGAATCGTTGATGGTGAACAGCATACTCATGGTCGGCTCGTCGATGGCGATAGGTGGCAGTGGTTCCGGATTATCAAAATCGCAGATCGTATCACCGATTTCGAATCCATCTACACCGATGATGGCGCAGATGTCACCAGAAGAAACTGATTCTACCCGTTTGCGGCCCAAGCCTTCGAAGGTATGTACTTCCTTGATTTTTGATTTCACCATGGTGCCGTCACGTTTGGCCAAGGTGATATTCATACCTTCTCTCAAAGTACCTCTGTGTACACGGCCTACCGCGATACGTCCTGTATAAGAAGAGTAGTCGAGTGAGGTAATCAGCATCTGAGGAGTACCTTCCAGCTGTTGCGGAGCCGGGATATATTTTACGATGGCATCCAGCAGCGGAGTGATGGTTCCGGTTGGAGTCTTCCAGTCTTCACCCATCCAGTTGTTCTTGGCCGAACCGTAGAGTACAGGGAAGTCCAGCTGATCTTCTGTGGCGTTGAGGCTGAACATCAGGTCGAATACCATTTCGTATACTTCTTCCGGACGGCAGTTTGGCTTATCCACTTTGTTGACAACCACAATCGGCTTCAGCCCAATCTGAAGGGCTTTCTGCAGTACGAAGCGGGTCTGCGGCATCGGACCTTCAAAAGCATCCACCAGCAGAATACATCCGTCGGCCATGTTCAAGACACGTTCTACTTCTCCACCGAAGTCGGCGTGTCCCGGAGTATCAATAATATTGATTTTTGTACCATTGTAATTGATGGAAACGTTCTTGGAAAGAATAGTTATACCTCTTTCACGTTCCAGGTCGTTGTTATCCAAAACCAGTTCACCGTTGGTCTGGTCGTTGCGGAACAGATGTCCCGCCAACATCATTTTGTCCACGAGGGTAGTTTTACCGTGGTCAACGTGGGCAATAATGGCAATGTTTCTAATGTCTTGCATACTATACCTATAATTTGTGTGCAAAGGTACGATTTTTCTTCGAAAAAATCATTGTTAATAATAAAGAATAAGAAATTGTCTAAATACTTTTCACTGGAACTCATTAACTTTGCGACCCGTTTTAAAAATAGAAGAGGTATGAACGAAGAACAGCTTAAGCAGAGTGTACAAAAAAAGATAGTCTTGATTTCTTTCCTTATATTGGTGGGGAAGTTTGCCGCTTACTGGCTGACAAATTCTGTAGGAATCTTGACGGATGCAATGGAAAGTATTGTCAACGTCGTAGCTGGAGCGGTGAGTCTTTACAGTCTGCATTGGTCGGCACAGCCCAAAGACAAGAGTCATCCTTTCGGACATGGGAAAATGGAGCAGGTTTCAGCTTCCATTGAGGGTATTCTGATTACGTTTGCCGGGATACTGATTGTGTATGAAGGGGTGTATCACTTGTTTTGTCCAGTCGGCATACGGAAACTGGATGTGGGTATTTATATCGTGGCATTTTCCGGACTGGTTAATTATCTGATGGGATGGTACAGCGTACATATCGGCAAGCGGTATAATTCAATGGCCTTGATAGCAGGGGGGAAGCATCTGCAGTCGGATACGTATTCTACCATCGGACTGGTAGTGGGGTTGCTCTTGCTTTATTTCACGAAAATAGCCTGGATAGATAGTGTGTTAGCTTTTTTGTTTGGAGGAATTATCATTGTGACGGGAATTTCTATCTTGCGCAAGACGATTGCGAATCTGCTGGATAAGGCGGATGAGGCTTTGCTGAACGAGATTGCTCAGGAACTGAACGAGAAGCGTTCGCCCGACTGGATAGATATTCATAATGCGAAAGTCATCAAATATGGAAGTTATCTGTATATGGATTGTGATTTGACTCTTCCCTGGTTTTATACCATTGAAGAAGGACATCGGGAAGGAGCGCGTTTAAAACAGATTCTGGAAAAGAAATATGCTGACCGGATTCAGCTGACAATACACTTGGATCCTTGTACTGTTTTTGAGCAGGCCAAGTGTGGTAGCTGTTCCTGCAAGAAATGTCAGACACGTAAAATGCGTTTTGAACAGGCCGATCCGATTACATTGGCTACATTTATTGAACGTGCCAACGAACGGAAGGATTGACTTCTTCTTGAGTTTGTTTGCGAAAAAAAAAGCGTGAAAAGAATTGTCGTTTAAAAGATTATGTCTATCTTTGCAACCGCAAATCAAATTTATACATTTTAATAAATAGTCAAATTATGTATTTAGACGCAGCTAAAAAACAAGAAATCTTTGGAAAGTACGGAAAGTCTAACACTGATACTGGCTCACCTGAAGCACAGATTGCATTGTTTTCATACCGTATTTCTCACCTGACTGAGCACATGAAGCTCAACAGAAAAGATTATAGCACTGAAAGAGCTTTGACAACTTTGGTAGGTAAGCGTCGTTCTTTGCTGAACTACCTGAAGAGCCGTGATATCGAAAGATATCGTAACATCGTCAAGGAACTTGGTCTTCGTAAGTAATCCGTTACTTGCTGCAGGCAAAAAAATAAGCCGCTTTTCTTTCGGGAAGAGCGGCTTATTTTTTTGTACCCTCGTCGGGAATCGAACCCGAATCAAAAGTTTAGGAAACTTCTATTCTATCCGTTGAACTACAAGGGCAACTTTTGCAAAAGTAAGTCTTTTTATTGAATATTCTTGCTTTTGGTTTGAAAAAAGCGGTCTGCAAGTGATTTTTTGGCTGTTTTTTGTTTACTCAAAAAAACGCCTAAGCGTTTCAACCAAAACGCAAGTGCGTTTCAATCAAAACTCTTTGGCGTTTTGTCTCAAACGCAAGTGCGTTTGAGGTGTACTGAAAATAGTTGTCAGTTTTAAGATTAATTCCTGACTAAGTTGAC
>NZ_CABROP010000060.1:0-14267 GCF_902472605.1 uncultured Bacteroides sp. | reverse complement strand
AAGAAAAAGCTAAAGACTTGGCTGCTCGCTTCATCAAGAACTTCGCTAAGTTCACTGGTAACGAAGCTGGTAAAGCTTTGGTTGCTGCTGGTCCGAAATTGTAATTCTGACTTACAAATTCTTAAATATGAAAGCGGTTTCCTTCGGGGAACCGCTTTTTTTGTTATATTTGGTCGGATGGTGGCAGGGATAGAGATATGTTTGTTGCCGGGAGAAGAGGAAGAACGGCTGTTTCTGCAGTCGGTGTGTGGGGAAGAAGGCGAAAGCAATTGAAGATTGAGCTAATCAAAGATAAAGCGTATGAAAAAGATGATTTATTCGATGCTGGGGGCAGGCTTGCTCTGTCTTTCCAGCTGTGGCGGTCAGACACAGCAATCACAGCCGGCAGCCGCAAACGAGGCAGACAGTACCAATCAAGTAATCGAGACCATTATGGCACGCCGCAGTGTACGGAAGTATCTGCCACAGCCGGTGAACCGGGATACGATGCAGGTGATTTTGAATTGTGGTATTAATGCGCCTAACGGACAGAACAAACAATCATGGGCAATCCGGGTAGTAGACAATCCGGAATTCATCAATGGTCTGACGGAGGTGTATAAGAAAGCCAACCCGAAAGTGGCGGACGATCCGAATTTCCGGAATATGTTCCGCAATGCACCGACGGTGGTGTTTATTGCCAACGACACTGCCTACGATTTCTCACAAGTGGATTGTGGATTGTTGGGTGAGAACATGATTCTTTCTGCCTGGTCTATGGGCATCGGTTCCTGCTGTCTGGGTGGTCCCATACGTTTCATGAAGACCGACCCCGGAGCCGCAGAATACCTGAAACGTCTGAACATTCCCGAAGGCTATGACCTGTTGTATTGCATTGCCTTCGGATATCCGGATGAATCGCCGGCTGCCAAGCCTCGTGATGCATCGAAAGTGATGTTTGTGGAGTAATGGTTATCGCGCTCCCAAATCATCGTAAGAAGATTGTAGAATCGCTTTCCCCAGTTCTGTGCGTCGTGCGTTCGGAGCTGGGGATTCTATTAATGCCTTGTCGGAGTTGTTGTCAATCAGGGTGACACCGGTACTGTCGCAGAAGGCAAAGCCGTTGTTGTAGGTGTAGTAGGCAAAGGGGTATTTGTAATCCTTACCCAGCACGTTACGGCTGAAGTTGAATTCTTTGTGGCTGAGCCCCAGCTGTGCCAACAGGGTAGCGGCCATGTCGCTTTGGTTCATCAGCTTGTCGATGACCATGGGTTGCTTCACGGCACCGCCTAACCAGAGCATGGGGATGTGATGGATGCGCGGGTCGTGTACCAGTCCTTCTTCCGGATAATAGAAGCCGTGGTCCGGCAGGCAGACAATGAGCAGGTTTTTCCATTGCGGAAGCGCCTTGAGCTTGTCGATAAATTTTCCCAGACAGTCGTCTGTAAAGGCGAAGGCATTGGGAATTTTTTCGTTCAGGCGGTGGTAAGGTACTTCGAAAGGTTCGTGGCTGCTAAGAGTCAAAAAGGCCGTGTGCCAAGGCTGGTTGCCAGTGCGTGTTTTTATCTGTTGGTAGAGATGTTCAAAAGTGATGTCATCGTTCACTCCCCAGGGATTTTTGCGTTCTTCCAGGCTGAAATCCACGTCGGCCGTGAGATGCTGGTAACCACTGCCTAACAGGTAGCTCTTCATGTTGGTAAAGTTGATGTCTCCTCCGTACAGAAAGTCAGTGGCATAACCTTGCTCCCGCAGCTTCCCGGCAATGGAAGGCAGCGTACGGCTCTTGGCCGGTGACTTCATGACCGACACGGTAGGAAAGCTTTGGTAGCCGCTGAAAGTACAGATTGTACCTCGGTCGGTACGGAAACTGTTGGCGTAACAGTTCGTGAAAAACACGCCCTCTTTACTCAGCCGGTTCAAGTTGGGACTGACATCCGGGAGCCCTCCTAACGGTTCCACAAACACGCCTCCGAAGCTTTCCATCAGGATAATCAGTACGTTAGGGCGTTGTGTGTTCAGCAGGGATACCGTGTTCTCTCCGGTGTCTGCATACAACCCGTCGAACAGGCTGGCCCGTTCCTTCTCGTTAAAGAAATTGAATTGCTTGGAAAAGTCGGTTGTCTTACTGATGGACGACAGCAGACTGAAATCCGGATTGACTGCCGAATGGTTCAGGAATTCGTTGTCACAGAAATACGCCTGTCCTACATTGCTGGTCGATTCGGTGACACCACCTCGGATGATGATGAAGAGGATACCCCCCAACAGAATCGTGACCAGACTGCCTGTGAGACGTTTGCGGATCTGTAGTACTTGAGGGAGTTGAGCAGGCGTTATTTTATACAGTCCCCATGTGAGCAGGGCTGATAGTATCAGGATACACATCATCCGTATCAGGATAAAGCCGACTGACACGCTGGCCATGGCATTTTTGGGAGAGTCTAGGTAGAGGAAGATGGAGGCATCGAGCTTGAATCCCCAGAACGGATACAAAGCCATGTCTCCGATGAAGACAAGGGTCGTAGCCAGGGCAATCAACGCATAGTAGCCCACGAGAATCTTTCGCAGTGGGAAACGGCGGAACCAGAAGCTTACCAGGATAATCAGCCAGGGAAAGGCAGTAAGGTAGCCCGTGGTGGCTGCATCAAGGGTAAAGCCGTGATACAGCACTTTCAGGTAGTCCATGAAAGATACCTCTTTCTCTAAAGCTCCGTTGTAGAGCATGAAGATTGGTTTCTGGAGGAGGAAATAGCCTAAAATAGCGGCAAAAATACATCCCAGGTAAGCAAGTCTCTTTTTCATTTGTTTAGGTCTGATTATTTACGTCCGAAGTCGGCGGGGACTTCGCCCCATGATTCTGTTTCCCATTTACGCAGGGGAGTGGTGTAAGTGTTCTCCTTCAGCCATTTCTCCGCCCGTTCAATCAGCTGGAACAGGGTCTCGGTTCGGGCATTGCGTTCCAGTTTGGTTTTGCATTTCTTCTGTTTCACCCAAAGGAGGGCGTTGCGGCTGTCGGAGTAGAGCGGCATGTCCAGCTGCTTCTGTTTGAGCAGTGCCAGTCCGTGTACGATGGCCAGAAACTCTCCGATGTTGTTGGTCCCATATACTGGTCCGAAATGGAAAATCTCCTGTCCGGTAAGCAGGTATACTCCACGGTACTCCATGGGACCAGGGTTTCCACTGCAGGCCGCGTCGACTGCCAGGCAGTTCAGGTCGAAATTTTCCGGAAGCTGTTTTGCAGAAGGTTCTTGAACCGTTGGTTTCCGGTGGCGGTGTAAATATACATGGGCGGGAGTAGCAAAAGCCTGTGCGGCTTCCTCTTCTGTGTCGAATGATTTATAGATGGCTCCTTTGTATCCTTGGATTTGCAGCTGGCAGTCAGTCCAAGAAGCATATACTCCCGGATTCACACCCTTCCACACTACATAGAATTTTTTTTTCGCCATAAAGAGATAAGGAGGTTAAAAAAGGCGGGTGGCTCCCTTGCCACCCGCTATTTTCAAATGAATTACATGCGTTCAGGTACTTCGATGCCCAGCAAGCCCATGGCCAGCTTGACAATCTTTCCTACGTTCTGACTCAATGCCAGACGGAAAATCTTCACAGCCTCGTTCTCTTCACGCAGAATGCTGAAGTCGTGATAGAATTGGTTGTATTCCTTCACCAAATCGTAGGCATAGTTGGCCAGGATAGACGGATTGTAGTCCGTACCTGCCTGTTTTACCACGTTGGGGAAGTCGGCCAGCATCTGAATCAGTGCTTCTTCCTTGGTATTCAGTTCGATGCCTGTCGGGATTGCAGCCGGAATCTGGATACCAGCTTCTGCGGCCTTGCGGAGAATAGACTGGATACGTGCGTAAGTGTACTGAATGAACGGTCCCGTATTTCCGTTGAAGTCGATGGATTCCTTCGGGTTGAACGTCATGTTCTTGCGGGCATCCACCTTCAGGATAAAATACTTCAAGGCACCCAGTCCCACGATACGGGCGATGTCGTCGGCCTCTTCCTTTGTCAGTCCGTCCAGTTTACCCAGTTCGTTGCTGGTTTCTTTGGCCGTTTCAATCATAGCTTCCATCAGGTCATCCGCATCGACTACGGTACCTTCACGGCTCTTCATCTTACCTTCCGGCAGTTCCACCATACCGTAAGAGAAGTGTACCAAGTCCTTACCCCATTCGAAGCCCAGCTTGTCGAGCAGGATGGACAACACCTGGAAGTGGTAGTTCTGTTCGTTACCCACTACATAAATCATCTTGTTGATGGGATAATCCTGGAAACGCAACTTAGCTGTACCAATATCCTGTGTCATGTAGACCGAAGTACCGTCTGCACGGAGCAGCAGCTTCTGGTCCAGTCCTTCCGGAGTCAGGTCAGCCCATACAGAGCCGTCTTCCTTACGGTAGAAGAGTCCTTTCTCCAGTCCTTCCAATACCTTGGCCTTTCCTTCCAGGTAAGTCTGTGATTCGTAATATATTTTGTCGAAGCTGACGCCCATCATCTTGTAGGTCTCATCGAAGCCGGCATATACCCAGTCGTTCATCTTCTTCCAGAGCGCGCGTACTTCCGGGTCGTTGGCTTCCCATTTGCGAAGCATCTCGCGGGCTTCCAGCATCAGCGGAGAGTTGGCTTCTGCCTTGGTCTTGGCTTCTTCCTCGTTCATGCCTTCTGCTTCGTACTTCGCCATTAGTTCTTTTACTTCCGCTTTGTAGTGTTTGTCGAAAGCCACATAGTAGTCGCCAATCAGGTGGTCACCCTTTTTCCCGGATGATTCCGGAGTCTCGCCGTTGCCATATTTCAACCAAGCCAGCATGGACTTGCAGATATGGATACCGCGGTCGTTGACAATGTTGGTCTTTACTACTTTATTGCCATTGGCAGCAATGATATTGGCCAATGCGTTACCCAACAAGTTGTTGCGTACGTGGCCCAAGTGGAGCGGCTTGTTGGTGTTCGGAGAAGAATATTCAATCATCACCAGTGGCGCATTGTCGGCAGCTTTCTGAATACCCCATTGGCTGTCCGCCTGGATGCGGTTCAGCAAGTCGATCCATACGCTCGAAGCAATGGTCAGGTTCAGGAATCCTTTGATTACGTTGTAGCTGGCGATGGCAGGTTCGTGCTGCTTCAGATATTCTCCGATTTCCTGTGCGGTTTGTTCCGGACCTTTCTTGGAAATCTTCAGGAAAGGGAAGACAACCAGTGTGAGGTGGCCTTCAAACTCTTTCTTGGTCTTCTGCAGCTGTACCATCTTGGCGGGAACTTCCTGCCCGTACAACTCTTTCACGCCGTTGATTACGGACGCCGTCAGTTTATCTTCTATTTTCATGCGTGTATGTAGTTTTATGATAATCCGTTCAATGGCGCAAAGATAGTGAAAGGCGAGAGTAGAGACAAACGAAAAATAAAGTTTTTCGTTTGGGCTATACCGAGCCGTATTCTATTTGTATTATTGTATCAGTTTGCTGCATTCGTCTTGCTGTTCCTTGGTCAGTTTGTTCTTGTAGGCGTGGAAGATGAATTGTCCTACTACGGAGCTAGATATCGGTTTCTTGGCTTTTCTTTTTCCACGTAGAAGGAGAGCAGCCTTCTTTGAGCTTGAATTGTTTGCTAAAATGAGCAAGGTCGGCAAATCCTACTTGTTCGGCCACTTCGGCAAGACTTAAATCTGGATTGTTATGCATTCGGAGTTTAGCCTCTTCAATTCGTAACCCGTTAATCCAGCCATTGAAATTGGTTTGATAGGTTTCATTGATGAAGTTTGATAGATAGGTACGGTTGATACCTATTTCTTTACTCATGTCTTGAATGGTAAGACTGGGGTGAAGATAGCCTTTGTTGGATATCCATTCCTGTAGTTTTTCTTCTATTTTTTCATAGTTCCATTTGTAGCCTTTTTTGGTGGATGTGGTATTGTCCTCAGTAACAGTCTCAGTTGTAGGATGTTGTTCTTCTATAACTGGTTGGTTTGCTTCGTTGAACGAATAGTTGGCGATACGAATGCCATAATTATGATATTCCAAAGCGAATATGATATAGAATATGGTGTATAGCCCCGTGAATACTAACTGGCTGATGAAGTAAGGATAAATATTTACTGCGACGGAAAGCATGAACATGATGCACAATCCGATAAAGATTGGGTGTATCCCCTTCTTTAGATAGGGTTCACGTTCGGGGTGTACTTGTACCCAGCGTTTGGAGATACGAAGGTACACACGTATGTAGAGAATTAGTAGAAGGAGGTGGCAGCTCATAAGGAGATAATAAGGTAGCGTTCCTGTCTGCCCATCCATGCCGAAGTAATAAATCAGATTGGCTGCAGCCAACAGAATGGTATATATGAGTTGCCGTTGCATAAATCCTTTTAGTTTATGGCCTATATATATAGGATATGTAATAGACCAGAGAAACAGAAGTGCCTGGATAGGAGCCAGACTTTGGATGAAGAAGGCTTTTAATGTTTCATGATAGGCGTTGTTGGTGAATGCGACACCGAGTGAGGCAAGTCCTACGATGATATAGGCAATTTCTACATAAATTCGGCTATGTTTGCTGCGTTTGCTCATTTCTCCTTTAGGAACTTCGGAGAAATGAAGGAAGATGGCCAGTATTAAACTGCTAATACCGGCGATAATTTCCATAGCAAAAAATATTCTTTCCATAACTATTGGTTTTTCATTAAAAAGTAATAGAATGTCTTCTTGTTGCAAAGTAAGCTTCCCGGCTTTGGTTGGGGACTTATTGATTGGAAGACGGTATTTCTCTTATTTTCTAAGGGTAAATTTAATAAATAGACAAGAGTTAAAAGCACTCTTTTTTGTCGATTTGTGTTATTGGTATGGAAAGAATGTTTATTCAGACAATATTTGTGACTATTCAGTAAAAAAAACTGATTAATGGGTGGGTAGGAAGAGAATTCTGATTGATTAGTTATATTATGATTTATGATAGGAAACCTATTTGATAAGGTTGTGAACCATCGGGAAAACTTATATGTTTTTTCTCCATTCGGAGGGTGTCACACCTTCTTGTAACTTGAATTGCTTGCTGAAGTGTGCTAAATCAGTAAATCCGATTTGGGTAGCTATTTCTGACAGATTACGTTTGGGTGATAATTTGATAAGTTGCTTGGCCTCTGCTATGCGCATACGGTTGATCCAGAGATTGAAGTTTGTACCATAAGTGGTATTGATGTGATTGGATAGGTAGGTTCTATTTACTCCAATGATTTTGCTTAGCTGTATGATGGTAATGCGGGAATTCAAATACCCCTTTTGGTTGATCCATTCTTCCAGCCTGTTTTTGATTACTTCGTTCTTTCTCATTATTTCCATTTTTCTTCGAAAGTAGAAAGTTTTAGAAATGAATGAAAAGACAAAAAATGAGTTTTGAGAATATATATGAGTATCTTGTTACTATACGGTAGAAAAAATGTATTATTCGGCCTTTATTTCACTGATAGATTAACGTGGATAGATAGGTTTCTGCTAACATTTCATTAGCAATGTCAAGTAGTTGGGAGGCGGTGAGGTCTTCAATTCGTTTGAATACCTCTTCTTTTTCTTCGTAAGTCTGGTAGTGAAGAAAGCATTTGCCCATATTGAGGGCGTTGTTCTCAAAGTTGTCACCTGCGACTCCTATCTGACCGATGATTTGCTTTTTGGCTGCATGAAGCTGCAGGCTGGTCAGTGCCTTGTCACGGATTTTCTTAAGTTCTTTGTGGACCAGGGAAATGCAATGATCCGTGTCGTGTGGGTCACAGCCGAAGTAGATGCAAAACGTCCCCGTATCTGTATAAGAGGTCAGGTTTGATTCTACCGTATACACCAGTCCCCTTTTCTCACGTAGAGACACGTTCAGTCGACTGTTCATGCCAGGGCCTCCTAAGATATTGTTAAGTAAGTACAGACCGGTACGTCGTTCGTCGTAAGCATGATAACCTCTTCCTCCCATCATGACGTGTGCTTGATGTGTATCCTTGTGAAGGGTCAGTTGGCGAGGTTGGTATGGAGCCGGGTGTGTACGTAGTGGTTGAGCGTCTGTACTCGAAGGAATATCCGCTGTGAGCTTCTCTAAGGTTCGGATGACTTTTGAGAAAGGGATGTCACCTAATACGAAGAATACCATATTCTTTGGCTGGTAATGTGTGCGTACAAAATGTTGTGCATCTTCGCTGGTAAATTTTCGTAAGAGTTCCGGATTGCCCAGAATATTTCGTCCTAATGGATGATTGGGAAAGATGAGTTCTTCAAAGTCATCGAAAATGAGCTCTGCCGGACTGTCTTCGTAACTTTGTATCTCATCGATGATGACTTCTACCTCCTTTTCTATTTCGTGAGCGGGGAAGAGGCTATGGAACACGATGTCGGTCAACAGCTCTGCCGCCCGGTTGAAATGTTCTTTTAGGAAGGCGCTGTAGATAACGGTTTCCTCTTTGTTAGTATAGGCATTCAGGTCACCTCCCACGTTTTCCATGCGGTTCAGAATGTGCCAGGCTTTCCGCTTCTGGGTTCCTTTGAAGATGAGATGTTCCACGAAGTGTGCCATTCCTTGTTCCTGCGGGAGTTCATCGCGGGTACCCGTATCAACGGCGAAGCCACAATAAGCCACATTGGTGGGGCTGGTGGTATGGATGAGACGCAGTCCGTTAGGGAGGGTGAAAGTTGAATATGCCATTTTCGGGTGTAATTTCGATTTTGCCGCAAATTTACAATAAATACTTATTGCCTTTCTTCAAAAAATGCAGATATTTGCACTGAAGGATATTAAAACTAATATATGAATAAAATTGCAGTTTTTTGTTCAGCTTCGGATACCATTGCACCTGTATTTATGGAGAAAGCAAAGGAGTTGGGAGCATGGCTGGGGCAACATCATAAATGGCTGGTTTACGGAGGTTCCAATACAGGCCTGATGGAGGTCCTGGCGAAAAGTGCGAAGGAAAACGGGGCCATGATTATGGGTGTGGTGCCTACCAAATTGGAAGAGAATGGAAAAGTGAGCGACTTGCTTGACGTGTCGTTCCACTCGGTAAACCTGAGTGACCGGAAGGACATCATGGTGCAGGAGGCGGAAGTTATGGTGGCTTTGCCTGGCGGAATAGGTACATTGGATGAGGTGTTTCATGTGATGGCTTCGTGCAGCATTGGCTACCATGACAAGCGGGTGATTTTTTATAATATAGATGGTTTTTGGAATGACCTGCTGGTGTTTCTGGAGCGACTGGAAGCAACGCATTTTGCGCACCGTCCGTTAAAGAATTATTTCGAGGTGGCCAATACATTCGACGAGCTGACTCGTTTGTTGGAATAGAATTATCATTTAATCATACTCTATATGAATTCATCAATTAAAGAATTGTTACAGCGTGAGGCTCAGGCTGTATTGAATATCCCAGTGACCGACGGATACGAAAAAGCGGTGCAGCTGATTGTGCAGCAGGTGCATGAAAAGGGCGGAAAGCTGGTGACGAGTGGAATGGGTAAGGCTGGGCAGATTGCCATGAATATAGCTACTACATTTTGTTCTACAGGTATACCGGCGGTTTTTCTGCATCCGAGTGAGGCACAGCATGGCGATTTGGGAATCTTGCAGAAAAATGATTTGCTGCTGTTGATTTCAAATTCAGGAAAAACCCGCGAGATTGTAGAACTTACAGAGTTGGCGGCACGGCTGGACCCTACGCTGAAGAAGATTGTCATCACGGGAAATCCGGATAGCCCTTTGGCAAAGTCTGCCGACATTTGTTTGGCTACAGGACATCCTGATGAGGTATGTCTGCTGGGAATGACACCTACTACTTCGACCACAGTCATGACGGTGATAGGAGATATCCTGGTGGTGGAGACTATGCGCAAAACGGGCTTTACTATTGAGGAATACAGCAAGCGTCATCATGGAGGATATTTGGGAGAGCGTTCCCGGGCTCTGAGCAAATAAACGAGAAAATTTAAGGTATAAAAAACGTGGCAGCGTGTGACTGTCACGTTTTTTTTGTTCTACTATGCTCGCTTAGGTAAGCTTGTATTCTTCTGGATAATAGAGAAAGTCGACAATGGCTCTATCATATTCAAACAATTCCTCGGGCTTGAAGAAACGTGCGATTTCTTCTGCGGCCGTTTTAGGTGAATCGGAAGTATGAACGATATTTTCCTGTGAACTGACACAATAATCTCCACGGATAGTACCCGGGACGGCTACTCGCCCGTTGGTGGCTCCTGTCATGGAACGTACCACTTGGATGGCGTCGACTCCCTCATAGCAGCATACGATGACGGGGCATGCCATCATGGAAGCCTTCACGCGAGGGAAAAAAGGTTTCCCGGCCAGATGAGCATAATGTTCATTAAGCAGGTCTTCCGTGAGTTGCATCATTTTCATGCCGGCCAATCGCAGGCCCTTCCGTTCAAAACGATGGGTTATTTCCCCGATAAGCCCGCGCTGCACGGCGCTGGGTTTCAGGATAACGAGTGTTCTTTCCAAACTCATAGTTCGTGTATTTTTAAGGTGATACAAAGATTTCTTTACGCCCTCAAATATAGCGAAAAATGAATAGTCGTCCTCATAAACTGCTGTTTTTTTGTGGGAATCATTTGCAATCCAAGGGGATGATGCCTAAATGGATGGCCTTCAGTACAAGGTCGACCGCGTTTTTGGCTTCCAGCTTGCTCATGAGGCTTTTACGGTGTGACTCAATGGTGTTGCCAGATACATGGAGCAGATCCGCAATTTCTCTCGTATTGTATCCTTTGGCAATGGCTTGCAGCACTTCCATTTCTCGTAACGTAAGCTGTTCCTTCAGTTGTTCTTCTGCTTGCAGGCGGTTTAAAATAGATTTGAATCGTTTGCAGAGATAGTTTCCGCCTTTCAGAATGGTCTGGATGGCCAATGTGAGTTCGTGGATATCGGCCGATTTCAATATGGCTCCATGAATAGGAGATTTGGTCAGTCTTTTAAGTATCCATATCTCTTCGTGCATGGTATTGATCAGAATCCGGGCGTCTGGATATTTTTGTTGAATCTTTTCTATCAGGTCGAATCCGTTGGTATCAGGCAGTTCCACATCCAGCACATACAGATTGAAAGGTTGCCTGTTTATCAGTGACAGGGCTTCTGCACCTGAAGAGGCGGTGTACACTTTATCTATTTCTGACATTTGTGAGATGACATGCCGGATACCTTGCAATATAAGGCTATGATCATCGACTAATAGGATATTTGCTTTTGTGCCTGTCATGCGGATATTTTTATATTGCAAAGAAAAAGAGATTCATTGAAACGCATCTCACCGAAAACCGTGATTTTTCCCATGAAGGTGTACTTGGATATGCATGCTTATTTGCTTTCCTTGGATTTTCAGTTCGTAATTCCCTCCTATTGTTTTCAGGCGGTCATGGATGGTGCGTAGTCCGATGCCCTTGGCGGGTTCTGTCGGCTGTTCCCATTGTCCGTCGTGTTGTACGTCGATACGCAGTTCTCCGTCCTGTTCATTCAGCTGAATGTGGATGAGGCTTGCATGAGCATGTTTCAACACATTGCCGATTGTTTCTTGCAGGATGCGGTAAATCTCATATCCGATATATTCTGAAATATGCGACCAGTTGATTTGCGGATGGGGTACGTAGTGGATGATAACCCCGGATATTTCTTGCATTCTGGAGAAATAATCGGCCAGCATTTCGTTTAAATTGGCAAACTGGAAGTTAGGGGGCATCAGTTCATGGGAGATGGCCCGTACACTGCTCCGTATCTCTCCCAAAGTGTGGAGAGTGGATATCTTGAGTGCTTCCGAAGAGGTCTGTTGCTGTATCTGCAGGATGGCTCCTAACAGGTCGTTGCATACACCGTCGTGCAGGTCTTTGGCCAGTCGTTTACGTTCGTTTTCCAACCCTTCAATGTATTGTTGGGCGGCAACCAGTTCTGTTTCCTTTTTTTGCAATTTCCGTTTATGGAGGAGAATGAAAATCATTACCAGTAGCAGGAGGATGACACTGCTGAAATAAACCGTATTTCGCAGACGGATTTCTTTTTCCTGCACTTGTTCTTTTTCCAAGCGGGCTATTTTCAGTTCTTTGTCACTCACACGGAGCTTTTCGTTCAGCTCTGACAGCTCGTCCTTGATTTTTCCATTGAAGATGGAGTCTTGGTACACGCATACGTCTTGCAGGTGTTCGAATGCTTTCTGATAGTTACCCAGCCCTTCATAGTTGCGGGCAAGGAGGGTATGGAACTTGTCGTAGGGCAGCTGTGTCTGAATCAAGGGATTGTCGGTTAGTATTTGGAGACTTTTCTGGTATTCTCCTATCCACTGGTAAAGACTGGCCTGAGTGCTGTAAAATTCAAGGGCTGTCGGACTGTTTCGAGGAATTTGCCGGATGAGTTCTTCTCCTTTTCGCAAGATTATCCGGACGGAATCTTTCTTGTTCCATAACTGATAGGTGCTGAGCAGGGGGCAAAGGGAGCCCATAGCCAGCAAAGGTTGCTGGATGGCCAGAGCCTTGTGAATATTGGTCTTAAGAATATGGCATGCTTCGTCGTATTTCCCCAGTTTACTGTAGCTGGCGCCGACGAGACTATTGGCGTAGAGTTCCATGAGTTCATCGTGGGCTTTTCGGGCATATTCGGCTGACAGAAGGCCTTGTGTCAAGGCTTCTTCATACCGTTTATGGAGATGGTAAAGTACTCCAATGTTGTAATAGGTAGAAGACACGTCTTCTGGCTTTCCTGCCTTTTTACAGAAATCAATGGCTCGGTTGTAATGATATACAGCAGAATCGAACATTCCTAATTTTCGATAGCAGACCCCGATGGAAGATTCTACGACTCCTTCCAGGTCGTATTGTCTTTTCTTAAGTTTGCATGCATGGGCAGCAACGGTTTTAAATGTTTCTTTGGCTTGTTCCATTTTGCCCTCCATGAACCAGTAATTGGCCAATGAGTTGACCAATTGCAGGTAGCCTTCCTCGTGGAATGCAGGTCGCGGATATAGGGCAAGTCCTTTTTGCAGATAATGGTACGACGAATCATGGTTCAAAGTCTCATACTCTGCTCCGAGTGACTGATATAATTCAGTCAGTTTTTCCCGTGAAGTTTGTTGCTTTTCAGCTAATTGGATTTGCTGTTTCAGGCTGTCGATGGTGCCGGTCTCTGTTTGTGCATGAAGGCATGCAGTGGTTCCCCATAACATAATTAGGAGCGAGAAGACTGTTCTTTTCATGAGAATGCTGTTGGTGATTTGTCTAAAATAAATCCTTTTTGTGGAATTTACAAGAAAAACTGTAGGAAAATCTTGTAGCAGGGGAATGAAAAGACGATTGATGGGGTGAAAAGAGCATGAATGATTGTTCGTATCGTTTGCGGTGTTATGGAATCCTATCCTGCCCAATTCTCACGGTCCAGATTGCGGTAGCTGATGGCTTCGGCCAGGTGCTCAGGGCGGATGTCAGAACAGCCTTCCAAATCGGCGATGGTACGGGCGACTTTCAGAATGCGGTCGTATGCGCGGGCGGAAAGGTTCAGGCGGTTCATGGCGGCTCGTAAAAGATTTAGGCCGGACGCGTCAGGTTGGGCATAGCGATGCAACAGCTTGGGTGTCATCTGGGCATTGCTGTAGATGCCTGGTTGGTCGGCAAAGCGCTGGGCTTGTATTTGTCTGGCGCGAATCACCCTTTCCCGGATGGCGGCACTGCTTTCACTGGGAGTGTTCTTGGCTATCTCTTCAAAGGGTACAGGTACAATTTCTACCTGGATGTCGATACGGTCGAGCAGAGGACCCGAAATTTTGTTCAGGTAGCGCTGTACTTGTCCCGGGGTGCATACGCAGGGACGTGTCGGGTGGTTATAATAGCCACACGGACACGGATTCATGGATGCGATGAGTTGGAAATTTGCCGGATATTCTAAGGTGTATTTGGCTCTTGAAATGGTGATTCGGTGATCCTCGAGCGGTTGTCGGAGTACCTCCAACACACTGCGGCTGAATTCCGGAAGTTCGTCGAGAAACAACACTCCGTTGTGGGCCAGACTGATTTCTCCGGGCTGAGGTGTGGCTCCTCCTCCCACCATGGCTACTTGTGAGATGGTATGGTGTGGGCTGCGGAACGGTCGGGTCGCAATAAGGGACGAGCCTTTTTTCAGCTTGCCGGCTACCGAATGAATTTTCGTGGTTTCCAGACTTTCTCCTAAGGAAAGAGGGGGCAGGATACTGGGGAGGCGTTTGGCCATCATGGATTTCCCGCTTCCAGGGGCTCCGATGAGCAGCACATTGTGGCCACCGGCAGCCGCCACCT
>NZ_CABROP010000059.1:0-14527 GCF_902472605.1 uncultured Bacteroides sp. | reverse complement strand
CTTCCTCCACGAAGCACTGAATCTGGTAGGGCGACTTGCTCACGCTCACCGACGCATAGTTGGGCAGCAGGAACTTGAAGAAGCCCTGTTCCACCTCCCGGTTGGGGAAGCCTAACGTGTAGTTCTCGAACATCTTGTTGTAGCCCTTGATGGTGAGGTAGCCGCTCTGGTAGATGACCGGAATCGGGTCGGTGGAGGCCGTGTCGATGCTGTCCAATACCGGCTGGCTGGTGACGATGTGTTCCAGGTCCTCTATCGGATAATGGTGGAGCTTGAGCAGTTCGACGAGGTAGGTGGGCGTACCTGTTTCAAACCAGTAGCTGCCGAAGCGTCGGTTGGCAAAGGTGTTCAGCAGGCTGAACGGATTGTACATGCCCACGGCATTTTCCGTGAAATGGTAGCCGTCGTAATTGGCTTTCAGTTCCGCACACGCTTTCTCGTAAGTCATCCCCGTAGCCGTGGCCAAGGCGTGAATGTCTTCTTCAAAATACGTATGGATTTCCTTCTCGCTGATGCCGCAGATTTCCACATAGCGGTCGTCCATGGAAATGTCCATCAGGTTGTTCAAATCGCTGAACACGCTGACCTTTCCGAACTTGGTCACTCCCGTCAGCAGGGCGAAGCGGATGCAGCCGTCCATGGACTTCAACGCCCCGTAGAACGCTTTCAGGGTGCTGCGATACTCGTTCTGCAAGGCTTCGTTGCCGATGGCCTGCAGCATGGGCTTGTCGTATTCGTCGATGAGAATCACCACCCGCCGGCCTGTCTGCTCGCATGCGCGACGGATAACACCCTCAAAACGGGTTGCCACGGAATACTCGTCCGGATTATAGCCATATTCCGCTTCCCATTGTTTCAGGGTCAGTTCCAGCTTGTTTTCCAGACTTGCTTCCGTGTCATACTTTTCCGTATTCAAATCCAAGTGCAGCACCGGATACACCGTCCAGTCTTTCTCCAGTTTTTCGAGCGCCAGTCCCTTGAAAAGTTCCTTCTTTCCCTGCGCGTAGGCTTCGAGGGTGGACAGCAGCAGACTCTTGCCGAAACGTCGCGGACGCGTCAACGTATAATAGCATCCGGTATTGAATAATTGATAAATCAAAGCGGTTTTGTCCACATACACATAGCCGTCATGTATCAGGCCTTCAAAGTTCTGCACTCCTACCGGATATAGCTTGCTCATAACCACTGGATTTTGATTCTACTGCGAATGTAGTGATTTCTATGTTCCTTTCAAATAACTTTTACGGGATTTCAATTTTTTAATGCGAAGGGATAGGGGTATTTTGACCTTCCCGCGTTCTTATAAAATGATGAAAGTTCCAAAACGTGACTAGACATAACTAAAAATAACAAGTATGAAAGCAAAAAACTTATCAGGAATCTTTGTGCTGTTCCTATGTACACTCAGCCTTATCGGCTGCCACGAAAAAGACGAGTTTAAAGATCAGGTGGAAACCATCCGCATGTATGTGTCTGCCGAAACAAGTACGTATGTTCCTTGGGGAAGCGACCGACCGGTTGAATGTATGCTTGTCAAAGAAGAGGGGAGACCGGAATATTCGAACCTCTCCTTTAAAGGAATCACCGGATTTACGTACGAGCAGGGACATGAATATGTCTTGAAAGTAGAAAAACAGACCTTGGTCGCCCCGCTGGCTGACGGTACCCGTGTCAGATACAAGTTGCTTGAGATTATGCAGGACACTTCCATCGCTCCGTCGTCTCCGCAATGGACTTTCCTCATTGATGACCGCAAGGAATCCGATATAGACCTCAGTACTTCCTATCTGGGCATACAAATATGGCCAGCTTTTGCCCATCGTCCAAATATTTATGTAGGAGCAGTCTATCCGAAAAGCGCGTTTGCCACTTCCTTCGACAGGGAGGTTACAGACGAAAAGAGACCTATAGACCTGACATTCAGTTTTTCCAATCCCTATTATCTCACCACCATGGAGAAGGTCAGACATTTTGAGTACTTGAAAAAGATCAAAGAAGCGATAAACTCGGAGGAATATGCAAGTTATATGACTCCCGGCCGTCCTTATACCGCACAGCTGGCCGAAGTGAAAAGTCTGGAAAGCCTGAGTGGCTGCTTCATGGAAAACCCAACATTTAGCCGCACACTGGAAGATATCTGCCGACAGAAGTTCGACATGAAAAAGGTAAAAAGCCTGACAGTCGGCAAGGTTGTTTTCAAAGGTTTCACGGTATCGATGGATATGCCGGCCGACGGACTGTTCGTGAATGTGCCGTCCCATCTGGACGACCTGGTGTGTGTATGTGGACTGACTTACGGGACGAGCGCTTACTTTGTAATAGCCAGCGAGTCTCCTTATGAGGATGTGTTATCGGCCTTTAAAGGTGCATTCGTGCGTGAATACAGCCAGCCTCACGGCGCCTTACACACAGCCCAAATCGTTTTGCTGACGGCTTCGGAGGTGGACCAGAATGCCATAGTCAATGATTCGTTTGATGCTTTGGCAGATTATCTGAAGAGTCCTTTCCGAGATGGAAAAACCTACGGGTATCCTATCTTTTGCAGAGGACAGTATGTAAAAGACAACAGTTTGTTTGTAAAAAGAAAAGAATAATGCCTGGCAGGCATAAAAAATCGATAGGTGGATTTTATGATCTATATCTTATTTTGTATTTTTAGGCTTCAGAATAAAAGTCAGCACTCAAGGTTGCTGTTGTGATGGATTACTGAAATGATGGGTTATGAGAAGAATATATTGGAAAGGCGTAAAAAGAAAACTCGATAAATTCATAGAAAGGATTCTTGACTTTATCATATTTTTTACAAACTGGTTAGGTTAATATTTTATGTCAATGAAATAGTGATTTAACCTTTGTATACTGGTAAAGCCTTCAGCCGAAGGGATGACGTGAGGTGTGGATGAGCAGTTGCAGGTAGCAATTGAATATCGTCAAGAAGTTCACATTTTTTCGAAAGAAATATTCTACATTTGTGAACGTGATGATGACAACCGGAATATCAATCTTTTCATAATAACCAGAATGAATAAACACGTATCCAAAATACTGATGGGATGTTTTCTTCTGTCATTCCCGTTCAGTATGGCTGCCCAGACCTCGTCCAATGATTCCATCAGCCGGACGGTCGCCTTGGACGAAGTGACCATTGTGGCATCGAATGTCACTCGTGTGGACAATCATCTTGTGATATATCCCAACACCCAGCAGAAAAAATCGTCGAACAGCGGATATGGGGTTTTGAAACGGTTGATGATACCGGGCATGATTGTCGACACGCAGTCGAACAAGGCCGAAGCAATGGGGATGCCCGTGTCGTTCTATATTAACGGGCAACCGGCCGATGAGAGGGATGTCCGGATGCTCCGTCCGAAAGACATTGCAAAGATTGAATATCATGACAATCCGACCGGGAAATACGCGAAAGACCAGATTGTCGTCAATTTTATACTGAAGGAATACAAGGCGGGAGGTTACGTGCAGTTGGATGGCTTGCAGACAATCGGATATACGCATGGCGATTACAATCTTGCTACGACTCTCAACCGGAAGCATACGACCTATTCTGTATTTGCCGGAGCCAATTATTTTGAAGTCGGCAATAACCGGACCGGGATGGCTGAACATTATGCCTTGCCCGGCCAGTCGGTCGACCGGACAAGCGGTTCCGATGAAGCTTATTCCAAGCACAGCGAGTATGTGCAGTTCCGCTTGCAGCGCCAGAAGGCAGGACGGTATATCGTGGGGAAACTGTCGCTGATAAACAATGCTTCTCCCCGCAGCGAAGTGGCCGGAACCGTCCGCACGGGTGACGAGGTGTCCGCATTCACTACTTCCACCGACCAGAAGAGCCTGTCACCCAAACTGGACCTCACGGGTACCCTTCCTCTTTCCCAAACGCAAAGTTTTACTTTCGGTCTGCACGGCACCTATTCCCGTAACCTGTATAATCGGACTTACAGGGAGCCGGACTTTGAATCGGATTCCTATGAGTCGGAAAATGCCGGAGGCTTCCAGGTGTCTGCCCTCTACAACTACTCCAAGGAGAAACATTCTTTCTCGGTCGAGCTGTTCGATTTCCATCACGTGTGGAAGGCGCAATATGCAGGCAGTCATCCGCTGGACCAGTCGCTCTGGAAAAACGAATCGCTGGCTTTCCTTTCCTACAATTATGCCTTTACCCCGAAGCTGTCGCTACGGTCAAGAGTGGGGGTGGATTGGCTCCAGTACCGGCTTCACGGCAGTGAAAAACTCAGCAAGCTGTCGCCGCGTGTCGTTCTCAACTTCCAGTATCAGCTGAAAAGTGGGATGCTGTTATGGTCTTCGTCCTATAACAATTACAACTACGGGATGGACCTCATTAACCAGGCCCGCATCGGACTCAATCCTTACCTGGTACAGACGGGAAATCCTTACTTGAAAGTGGGACGCTCCTTCAATTCATACCTGTATTATTCCGGTAAGATAAAGAAAACGGGGCTTTCGGCCATCCTCCAGTACAAGCTGGAGCATAATCCGGTGGTCCACGACTATTATGCAGAGGATACCTATCTCGTCAAGTCGTTCACCAACCGCGGGAACATCCACTACTATGGGGCGATACTGGCGGCCTCGCACACGTTCAACCGGACGTTCAGTCTGTCGGGCGATATAAGATACAACTATACGTCTGTCCACTCCGTGTGCGAATTCGGCAGCCGTAACCTGACGGGCAACCTCAATGCCAATGTCTATCTGGGGGATTTCAGTCTTTCTCCCTATATCAATTTCAGAAACAAAATCGTCAATACTACTTCGCTGGGTATAGAAGAGACTCCCGTCAATTACGGACTGGAATGTACGTACAGCAAGGGGAATTTCTTTGCGGAGGTCAATCTCGTATCTCCCTTCACCGACCGGAAGTTCAGAAAGACGTTCCAGCATGCACTCTACGCGTACGATTCGGACGAAGATTTCAATACAAACAGCCGGTACTGCCACATCAAACTGGCCTACACCCTCGACTTCGGCCGCCAGACGAAGAAGGTGAGACAGGAGGTGGACAGGACGGTAAACAGTTCGTTGCTGAAGTCTTTCTAAGCAGGAACAGATGCTATTCCCAAGTTTCATGAATAATAAAACCATTTACGATATGAAAAAATGTATGATTCTTTTTGCCTTGCTCATGGGCTGTCTTTGGGTAAAGGCGCAGTCAGTCGTTCCGCAGGTAAATGAAAACGTGGAACTGATGAGTATCTTGTCCCGCATGGCCGGATTTCAGGAATATCACATGGATATGGCAGGGCAGTACATAAAAGACATGGACAGCTATTTTAAGGATAATACTGCGCATCCGGCTGTCCAGTACATGAAAGAACTCAGAAACAGATATGGCATCTCTTTCGATGCGGTCATGTCCATGGCTATCCATCTGGACAATCGGAACGGTACTCTTTCATTGATAGAAGAAGACGTCCCCACCTTGGACAAAAGATGGAAGGAAGTGGATAAAGGTGAATTTCTGTCTCATCTCAATAGCTTTTATAAGGATACAGAATTCAATGCGTTTTTCAAAGCCCATAAAAGCCTTTATGAAAAGGGAATCAAGTCTTATCAAGACAATGTCATCAACCATTTTGATATAGACTGGTATCCTCGTTTCTATGGCAATGAACCACAGGAAGTTTTTTCGGTGATCATCGGTTTCTGCAACGGCGGAGGAAACTATGGAGTAGACCGGCAGGTAAAAGGGAAAAAGAAGGAAGTCTTTGCGGTGGTAGGCTATTACGTGGATAAGGAAGATACGCCTATGTATAGCAAGGAATATCTGCCGACACTGATTCATGAATTTAACCATTCTTTCATCAATCATTATCTGGATGAAAATAAATATCCTGCATACGTAAAAGAACTTGAGCCTGCCGCCGCAGATTTGTTCAAGTCTTCACAATGGAGTATGTCGAGACAGGCATACAATAATTGGAAAACCATGATCAACGAGTCACTTGTCCGCGCAGCTGTGATTTGTTATATGCTGGATAAGGCATACAAACCGGAAGAAGTAAGAAATGAACTGTTGGAACAGATGCAACGAAACTTCAGGTGGATGCCGGAATTGGTGAGCCTACTGAGAAAATACGAAAAGAAGCAAGCAAAATATAGCAACTTTGAGAATTTCTATCCGAATGTGATAGACTTCTTCAAAGGATATGCTCAGACGGAAAATGAACGATTTGAGGCAATAAAGTAGAATCTGTTTTTTCCGTTTGCCGCAGATGCTTTTCCTTTTTCGCCCGGAAAAATGCCTGTCAAACATACAATCACTTCTTCCAGGAAGAAACCTTGTTTCATCTTCCGGTTAAGGAAATGCACTGTCCTGTTTCGGCGAAATTTGGCAAAAATCTTTAGCCCTTGATACGTTGAAGATAGAAATTAATTTCTTAATTTTGAGAGGTCAGTTGCTGACTTTTATATTTTGATTTGCATACTTTTGACCTTAAAATAGACATAGGATGAAACAAATCTTGATTCTTTTGTGTGCTCTGTTAGGATTGAGCAGTTGCCAGGGTGGAAACTCCACCCAAATAGACAACCGGACGGTGAAACAATTCGATGTGGCCCGCTTCATGGGTAAATGGTATGAGATAGCCCGCTACGACCATCGTTTTGAAAAGGGGATGAGCCGTGTGACGGCTACTTATACTTTGCTTCCGAATGGGCGTATCGAGGTACTGAACGCGGGATACAAGGACGGAAAATACAAGGAAATCACGGGCAAGGCAAAACAGCCTGACCCGAACGACCCTGGCAAACTGAAGGTATCGTTCTTCCTGTGGTTCTATGCCGACTATTATGTGCTCGACATTGACCCGGACTACCGCTATGTGCTGATTGGCAGCAGCAGTGACAAGTATCTCTGGATTATGAGCCGGGAAGAGAAACTTCCTGACGATGTGCTTCAGCAACTTCTTGACGAGCTGCGGAAACGCGGATATGATACAGATAGGCTGGTGTTTAATTAATGGCCGCGCTGGCGGTATTGCGAAGGAGATACTTCGAACTTTTCCTTGAACCGTCGATGGAAGTTGGTAGGATCTTGCATGCCTGACTGAAACATGATTTCCTGTACCGTCAGGTCGGTGTCTGTCAGTAATTGGACTGCGTGGTTGAGTCGTTGCTCGCGCAGGTATTCCACAGGGGTGACTCCATACAAGTTTTTGATTTTTTGCCTAAGTTGGCTACGGCTTATTCTCATGTTTTCAGCCAGTGCATTGACATCAAAGTCCACCTCCGACAGGTGGGCCTTGATTTGCAGGTCCAAATGTTCGAGGAAGCGTTTGTCGGTCTGTTTTTCGACAATGGGAACTTGCAGCGCACTATTTTCAGCAGTCGGTGCTGTGACAGATGGCACGGATTTCGAAAGTACGTGGGGGGCTTTCTTCTTCAAGTCATACCGTTTGAGGTGTCTGAACAGCATGGCAGCCAGCACCTCGCAGCTGAAAGGTTTTGCCAGATAGTCGTCGGCTTCGGAATGGATGGCTCGTAGCAGGCTGTGCTTGTTGTCGAAGTCGGAAACCAAGATGACGGGTAGGTCGGCTTGTTTTTTTATTTCATGGAGCAAAGCATAGGGGTTTATTTCGGCCATGTGAGTATCCAGTACCACAATTTCAGGGGATGATTGCCGGATGGTTTCGAGGGCTTGCCTTCCATCGGATATAAGTTCAATCTGCATGTATTTCAACAGTTCCCTTCTCATCATATCGGCCAGTACGGGGTCGGTTTCTACCACGGCCACACGCCGGTTGTTCATCGGTACATCCGTCATTTCCAGCACCTCTGCAGTATCCTTTTCGGCTTGGGTGTCGGTGGGGCGGTATTCCAGCAGGTTTTCTACCATCTGCATGAGTTGTCGACTGCTTTGCTGGAGATGCTGTAGGTCTGTACGGGTAAAACGGTTGTCCTTTTGGGAGGCCAGCTTTTCAATCGTGGAGCGAATCACGGTGAGTGGTGTGCGGAAATCACGGCTGGCCTGAATGACGAACTGGTAACGGAAGCGATTTTCGGCTTGTTCAATCCGGAGTTGGTTGTTCAGCTTGATTTTTCCTCGTACAAGATGGCCAATATAGGCCAGCAGACTGAAGGAACAGATGCCGTACAGAAGATAGGCCCATTGGGTTTGCCACCAAGGGCAAAGAATGGCGAATGAATGGCTGAGAACGGGGCCCCATGATTGATGATGGTATCTGCATCGGGCATGGAATATGTATTCGCCCGGGGGCAAATCGGTGTAGAAGTACCATCCTCCCTTAAAGGCGGGTTTCCATTGAGATTCATAGCCTTCGAGCATAAATTCGAATTCCACGGAGTCGGCAGGAATATTTTCAATGGTCGTACAATAAAAACGCAGGTTATTTTGTTTGGTGTCAAGCGTGGGTGAATGGGTGACCGTATCACCATAGGCCCATATCGTGGCAAGTTTGACACGGGGAGAGGCAAACAGGGAATAGCTGGCGCATAGTCCGATACACAATAGGATGATTTGCAAGAATCTGCTCATGATTGAGGGGATTAGGTGTTTTTCACGCCTCAAAGTTAGCATATATACGCAAAAAAACGTCATTTGCCAGCATAAATCCTTCAAATGGCAGAAGGTCTCAGCAGAAGAGGGTGGTAATTTTAGCTCACAATTCTCCCGGGAAAGAATAGAGATGTATTTGTAAATCTGTTTTAACTAAAAACATGTACTATGGTAAAACTGAAAGTAATGGCTTGGATAATGGCATCGGCAGCCACCACTTTTTCTGTCTGCGCGCAGGACATTCATATTGATCTGACGCAGAAAGGACACGAGGTCCCGTCGGGCTTGTATGGCGTTTTTTTTGAAGAAATCAATCATGCCGGCGATGGTGGACTATACGCTGAGTTGGTGAGGAATCGTAATTTTGAGGAGCATGTGCTTCCGTCGGGCATGACGTGGAAGGACGGGTATGCAGTGGCTCCTCACAGCTTGAACTATGAGCACGGAAACTATCGGGATTGGAAAATAAAATGGAATACGGATTCCTTGAAAACGGACGGATGGAAACTGACAGGAGAGGCTTCATGGGAAGTGACGGACGAAAAACCGCTGGACGCTGCCACTCCGAATGCCATGCGGTTGCACATGAAAGGAAAAGAAGTGGTATTGGAAAATACCGGATACTGGGGGATGCGGATCATCGGAAAAGACGATTATGATTTGCGGTTTTATGTCAATCCGGACAATTATGCCGGGGAGATTGAGGCCCGTATAGTATCTGAAAAAGGAAAGGTGCTGGCATCCCATACTTTCCAGGTGCAGAAAAACGGACAGTGGCAGGAGTTGAAGGCAGTACTTCGTCCCAAGACTACCGATTATAAGGCGACCCTGCAACTGGTATTTGCGGAAGCGGGTGACATTTATGTGGATTACGTATCATTGTTCCCGCAGCGTACGTTTATGGGACGAAAGAACGGCATGCGGCCGGATGTGGCCCAGATGATTGCTGACTTGAAGCCAGGTTTTGTCAGATGGCCGGGAGGATGTATTGTGGAAGGGGCTACCCTGGAAAACCGTGCCAAATGGAAGGAAACATTGGGCGATCCGATGAAGCGCCACAGCGAATGGATTTTGTGGAATTACCATTGTTCCTGGGGGTTCGGTTATCATGAGTTTTTGCAGTTTTGCGAGGATATAGGAGCCGCAGCCATGTTCGTAGCCAACGTGGGCTTGTCATGTTCAGTACGCAATGGTGACTGGACGGAAGACTATGCTCCGTATTTGCAGGATATAATGGATGCCATAGACTATGCCACTGCACCGGCCAGCAACCCGTGGGGGGCCAAACGGGCGGCAGCCGGTCATCCGGAACCTTTTAACCTGAAATATGTGGAATTGGGTAATGAGCAGGTGGGCGACCACTATGCCGAACGGTATAATTATTTCTACCGTATTCTTAAAGCCAAGTATCCGGACATCACTTTCATCTCCACGCTTCAGCTTTCTCCTAGTCGCGAAAAGTTGGAAAAAGCAGACATGATAGATCCTCACTGGTATGTGAAAGCTGATTTCTTTTATGAAAATGACCGTCTGTTTGATGAAATGGAACAGGGTAAATATGACGTGTATATCGGGGAATATGCTGTAATCACCGAGGCCAATATGAATGCGGCACTGGCTGAGGCGGCTTTCCTTACGGGAGTAGAGCGGAATTCCGATTTGGTGAAGATGGCTTCGTATGCGCCGCTGCTGGAGAATCATCATCGGAAAGACTGGCCTACTAATCTGATATGGTTTGATAATGAGAAGGTAATGGGGCGTGCGTCTTATTATGTGCAGAAAATGTATGCTCACAACCGTCCGACCTACAATGTGCCTTTTACAGCCACGGCAGACTTGTCGGCTGCTTCACGCCGTTATATGGCTGCGGGTTACGATGAGCAGACGGGCGAGCTGATTATCAAAGTGGTGAATGCGACTGATCAGGATTATACACCTGTGATTCAGGTGAAGGGAGGCACATTGGCAGAGGAGGGAACCGCAATCAGTCTGTCGGCCAGCAGTAAGAAGGAGGAAAATACGATGGATGATCCTTGCAAGATTGTGCCTCGCACCCATACCTGTAAGGGAATCGGAGAAAAGTTTGAATATACCTTCCAGCCCAATTCGTTTACGATTCTTCGGATAAAGGCTGGGAAATGAGAATCTAAATAGGAAAAACGATGAGAAAAAGAATGATGTTCAGCTTATGGCTGATGTGCGTGCCGGTGGTCTGGCTGCTGGCTGGCACCTTTACTACGCGCGAAATACATTGCCAGGCGCGTGACGGAAAAGATATCTGGGGTATGCTGTATCTGCCGGACACAGGCGGTGAGAAGAAACCGCTTGTCATCATGGCGCACGGATATAATGGCACTCATAAAGAGCTCCAGCCTTATGCCGAGTGTCTGGCCGAACAGGGGATAGCTTGTTATATCTTTGATTTCTGCGGTGGAGGAAACCATAGCCGGAGTGAGGGAAAAACCACAGAAATGACCATTTTCACGGAAAAGGAGAATGTGGAAGACATTACGCGTACGGTAAAATCATGGGATTTTGTGGATTCTACCCGTGTGGCACTTATGGGGTGCAGTCAGGGAGGACTGGTGGCTTCATTGACGGCTGCTGCTCATCCTGAAATGTATAAGGCCTTGATTTTGGTCTATCCGGCTTTGTTGATTCCTGAAACAGCTCCTCGCATGTTGCGTCTGTTTGAAGCACATTCCAACGAACCACAGGAGGTGATGGGCATGAAGCTGGGACGTGTGTATTATGAGCAAATAAATGGGTTGCCTGTACTGGATAAGATAGGTCATTACACGGGACCAGTCTTTATGGTGTATGGCGATCAGGATGGAATTGTGGCCGGAGGCTGGTTGGAAAACGCACAAAAGAAGTATCGGCAGTGTGAGGTGAAAGTAATTCCGGGAGGAGATCATGGTTTCTCTAATCCGCAGCACCACGCACAGGCTCGTGAGGCTGTGGCAGACTTTGTCTTGAGAAAGTTATAGACGATTTCAGTTGTGAAAAGGGAAAGAGGTGCAGGGAAAAACTTGCACCTCTTTTCGTGTCTCAAGCCCGGAAGCCGATGCGGCGTGTGGGCTGCGGTTCCAGTTTCAGCACCCGGTTGCCGCAGAGGTGATGGCTGGCAGCTTGTACGTCTTCCATCTCGATGGTACGGAACAGGAGGGTGTCATCGGGTAGGGTAGGTAGCGACATAATGCGTCGGGCCATGCTCTTGATGAGGCCTTGCTCTATCAGGTTGTGCACCCATCGCCCGTTGCCGAAATGTTCGTCCCGGTGGTTGGTAGCTTCCACGATGAGGCGGTACAGGGCCTCGTCTGCGGCAGGCGTCAACTGGAAATTCTGTTTCTCCAGGTAGCGGTGTGCCATCTCTCGCAGCTCGTCCGCCGTATAGTCGTCAAAGTGGAATTGGAGCGGGAAGCGGTCCTGCAAGCCCGGGTTGGTGCGCATCAGCAACTGCATCTTGTCCTCGTAGCCGGCCAGGATGACAATCAGGTCGGGATTAGGTTCCGAGAGCACGGGGAGCAGGGCATGGATGACCTCCTTGCCGAAATCCCTCGTTTCCTCCCGGGTGGTTACCAGCGTGTAGGCCTCGTCGATGAAGAGTACGCCGCCCCGTGCCTCCTGGATGGCCTCTCTGGTCTTCTTTTCCGTCTCTCCGATGAATTCACCCACGAGGTTCGTGCGGCAGGTCTCCACGGTATGCCCCACGGAAAGTAGTCCCATCCGATGGTACATCTGTCCGATGAGTTTGGCCACCGTAGTCTTTCCCGTACCGGGATTACCGAGGAACAGCATGTGGTGTCGGTTCTCGTGCGAGGTGTCGAGTCCCAGTTCCTGCCGTTTTTGGGTGAAGCGGGCCAGCATCCGGGCTTCCTCCAGATCCTCTTTCAGTCGCGTCAGTCCCACCATCTCCTGCAAGGCCTGTTCGGCATCGAGGACCTCTTCGGTGGATGCTTGCGTTGACTGGTCGTCAGAATCATCCAACTTGAGGGCATCGGTTTCTTCCGGCGTGAGAATGTCGGTTTTCAGCAGCATGTCTTCCTCGTCAAACGGTAGGGCAAGTAAGTCGGCCGGAGTCTCTTCATCCGGGTCGGCATCGGCAGGGCGGTCGGGAGTATAAATCGTATTCTGCTCGGTAAAGAGCCGTTCCATCACTTCACTGTAGGTCCGTAGCTGGCAGGTGGCCGCTAACAGTCCGTAGAAGATGAAGCGGGGGCCAGACGAGGCGTTCTGCTCCAGCCACTGTCCTAACAGGTCGACCATGAGGGTATCTTGGTCGGAGTAGGTCAGGTAGGGCACTTCTACCACTACCACCTTCTTCTGACTGATTTTCTGCTGAAGCTGGGGCCATTTCAAAGAACCGTTCAGCAGTTCTCGCAAAGAGAAATGGTAACAGAGCGATGCCTTCTTCTCACAGAAATGGAAAGCTAACAGACGGATGGCACAGGTACGGGCTTGGTCACCCGTCACGAGCAAGTGGGGCACGGGAAGCTGACGGCTGTCAAGGGCATGGAACAGTTCGATGAACTGCCGGATGAAGTTGCCGTCGCTTCCCTCCCGTAGCAGTCGGTCGAACAAGGGCAGGAAGCAGAATTTCTCGGCAAAGTATTTTTCTTCGGGTCGTCTCTGGAAATCCTCTACCTCGGTCTTGTCCCAGCGTTCGTAGCCGGCATAGAGTTCCACGAGGGCCCATCCCATTGGGTGCCCATTGCGGTAGACATAGATGCGGTAGAGGCCGACACCCCATACCTCATCAGAACAGATGTCGAAGCGGACTTTGCGAAGATTTTTTCTCGGCAGTTTGCGGGCATCGCAACCTAAGAAGCGGTATTCATCGGAATATACGCGGATGGAAAGTTCCTGTGTATCGGTAAAGCCATCGGGATGAGAGAGTTCTACAGCGAGGTGGTTCTGAGCGTATTCGGGAGCATAAAGTTCTTCAGAAAAAGTGCGGGAGACACGTAACATAAGATTTTTCATATACAACAAATGGATTTTAAAGTGAAAAAATAAATGAATAGAGTTGAAACCTGCAGGCACGAACGGTCTGCGGGAGTAGAAAGTCCCTCTCGTTTCCCCATTGAAAGAGAGGTGCGCGGCTGGTACGTCAAAGAGCACAACAATCCCGGCCTCCTTGTCGGAAGCAATAATTCATTCGATTCCTAAGCTGAGAAAAATCCGGTCAGGACCTCAGCGGAACGTAACGAAAACTCGGTGTGACATCTTTAACGATCATTTGTTGTATATCAAATCAAAGTGCGATAAATCTCCTTTAGGCGGAGGTTCGTGACAAAGATAAGCATAACTCTTGAATTAAAGAAGAATAAATGAATAATTAATAATGAATAATTAATAATGAATAACGGCGTGGGATGCGTACAAAAACTTATGTTCTTTTTGTTCTTCTGTCTGAAAAAAAGAAAAACATCCACGGATATAACGGGAAAAAGAATGCAGGTAAAGCGCTTGTGGGATTGGAAGATTATCCCTAATTTTGAGTGTAGATAAAAATGAAGAATATGGGTGACACAAATTATAATCTGCAACGGTTTCTGGATGCTCAGGAAGACATGTATCCCGTAGCATTGAAGGAAATCCGCAAGGGCGGCAAGCAGAGCCATTGGATTTGGTATATCTTCCCTCAGGAGAAGGGACTGGGATATAGCTACAACTCCCAATTCTACGGACTGGACGGTGAGGAAGAGGCCCGGGCCTATCTGGCACATCCGGTGTTAGGGACTCGTTTGCGGGAAATCACCCGTGCTTTGCTGGCGCATCGTGGGCATCGTACAGTACGGCAACTGATGGGTTCGGAGGTGGACGTGCTGAAACTGCACAGTTCGATGCAGCTGTTTGACAAGGTCTCCCCGGACGATGTGTTTGCCGAGGTGTTGAAAGCGTATTTCTCTAAATAACGTGAGTTCGATATAAGATCAAAAGATAGTAAGTTGCCCGTCATTGATAAAA
>NZ_CABROP010000058.1:0-15103 GCF_902472605.1 uncultured Bacteroides sp. | reverse complement strand
AGGTGAACCGCGCTACGTGGCTTCGCCCGACATCAATACGGAGGATTTCTGTGCGGCGGTCGACTTCCTGTCCACTTGCGACCAGGCGGATGCCGACCGTATCGGTATCCTGGGCATCTGCGGATGGGGAGGCATGGCCCTCAACGCGGCGGCCATCGATACCCGTATCAAGGCCACGGTGACTTCCACGATGTACGACATGAGCCGCGTCACGGCTAACGGCTATTTCGATGCCATGGATGCCGATGCCCGCTATGAACAGCGCAAGCAGCTCAACGCCCAGCGCACGGAAGACTACCGCCGCGGTACATACGCGCAGGCCGGGGGAGTGGTGGACCCGCTGCCCGCCGACGCGCCCCAGTTCGTGAAAGACTATCATGCGTATTACAAGACCCCGCGCGGCTACCACAAGCGCTCGCTCAATTCCAACAACGGGTGGAACAAGACCTCGGCCCTTTCGTTCATGAACATGCCCCTGCTGAGCTATAGCGATGAGATACGCAGTGCCGTGCTGATGATTCACGGCGAGAAGGCCCATTCGCGTTACTTCAGCGAGGATGCCTTCAAGATACTCAAGGGCGACAACAAGGAGCTGCTCATCATCCCCGGTGCCAGCCATGTGGACTTGTACGACCGGATGGACGTGATTCCTTTCGACAAGATTGAGCAGTTCTTCCGTACGTACCTGAAGTGAGAAGTCAGTGCGCTGCGCACCTGTTCTTTCATTTCTGTGTTCTTCCGTACGTACCTGAAGTGAGAAGTTTCCCCAGTTATTCTCGGACTATATCGGAAGAATATAGAAACGAGATTTTAAACTGAATAAAAGTAATGGGGAGTCTCAATACAAGGAAAAAGGAAAAACTTACTGATAATTTATAGCTCATCAATAAGAATCTCCTGCTTTTAGCCATATAAATTCAAACAAAGGTTAAAGTAGGAGATTTTCTACTTTTAGGGCTCTTCCCATAAGATTTCTATCTTGACGAATCTGTTTTGAGAAAACTTATTCTTGTGGATACCTGATCTGAAAAGGTTGAGCTTTCCAAAATAAAAATGCATTCCAAAAGTGGTGTGAGACATCAAACTTCTGGGATGCATTTTCTTGTAATATAAGAAATACTCTGTGTGTATTTCTGTAGTCTTATTTCGGCGCCTTGCGGTAGAGATAAATCGCGATGAACAGATACAAGATGTTCGGAATCCATACCGCGAGGTTGGGCGACGCATTTCCGTTGATGGCGAAGGTCGACGAAATGGTCTGGAACAGGATGTAGGAGAAACTCAGGGCGATACCGATACCCAGGTGAAGTCCCATACCTCCTTTCCGCTTCTGCGACGAAAGCGAGAGTCCGATGACCGTCAGGATGAAGGCCGCAAACGAGGTGGCAATGCGCCGGTAGTATTCCACCTCGAACACCTTGATATTGGCGAACCCTCGTTGCTTCTGCTTGTCGATGTATTCCCGTAGCTGGGGACTGGTCATGGTTTCCTGCTGCCCTCGGGTAATCAGGAAGTCCTGCGGCTCCATGTTGATGATGGAGTCCATCCGGTCGCCGCGGGTGATGGTCTCGCGCATGCCCTTCATCTCGCGGATCATGTAGTCCTTGATAATCCACCGGTGTACGGCGGTGGTGTCGTAGGTAATGCGGCGGGCCGTGAGGTGCGACACCAGCTTGTGGTCTTCAAACTTGTCGAGCGAGAAGCGGTAGGCCGTCTTGTTGTAGTCCTCGTAGCGTTCCATGTAGGCAATCACTCCCGTGTCCACCTCCAGCTGGATGTTGCGCACATAGTCCGTCTTCTTCTTGTTCTTGTACACCTGCTCGAACTTGAGTCGGGTCACACTTCCCGTGGGGATGACCTCCGTACTCAGCACGTAGGTGACCAGGGCGATGATGGCCGCCGAAATCATGTAAGGTACCATGAGCCGCTTGAAACTCATGCCCGTGGAGAACATGGCGATGATTTCGGAGTTCTCAGCCAACTTCGACGTGAAGAAAATCACGGCGATGAACACGAACAACGGGCTGAACAGGTTGGTGTAGTAAGGAATGAAGTTCAGGTAATAGTCGAAGATGATGGCACTGATGGGCGCCTTGTTGTTGATGAAGTCGTCAATGTTTTCATTGATGTCGAACACCACGGCAATGGAGATAATCAGTGCGATGGCAAAGAAATAGGTACCCAGGAACTTCACGATGATGTACCTGTCGAGCCGTTTCAGCCATTTCTTCTTGAATGGGTTTCCTTTTAATTTTTTCAGCTGCTCCCTTCCTGCTTTCAGGTAGAAACGGAACAGCTGGGCCACATTGTGCTTCATATCAAACTACAATTACAATCGGGTAGATAAACGTTTCACCATCATCGGCTTCCAGGTAGAGAAGTCGCCGGCGATGATGTGCTTGCGGGCCTCGCCCACGAGCCAGAGGTAGAAGGCCAGGTTGTGGATGGAGGCAATCTGCAGGGCAAGCAGCTCCTGGGCATGGAACAGGTGGCGCAGGTAGGCGCGGCTGTACATGGTGTCCACGTAAGAGGCGCCGTCGGCTTCGATGGGGAAGTAATCGTTCTCCCATTTCTTGTTGCGCATGTTCATGATGCCGTCTTTGGTGAAGAGCATGCCGTTTCGGCCGTTGCGGGTCGGCATTACGCAATCGAACATGTCCACTCCTCGTTCAATACCTTCCAGAATGTTGACCGGAGTTCCCACACCCATCAGGTAGCGGGGCTTGTCGGTGGGCAGAATCTCGTTGACCACCTCAATCATCTCGTACATCTTCTCCGTCGGTTCGCCCACGGCCAGTCCGCCGATGGCGTTTCCGTCGGCATTCTTCGAAGCGATGTACTCTGCCGAACGTCGGCGCAGGTCGGGATACACACATCCCTGCACGATGGGGAAGAGCGACTGGTTGTAGCCGTACTTGGGCTCCGTCTCGTTGAAACGGGCGCAACAACGGTCGAGCCAGCGATGCGTGAGCTCCATCGACTTCTTGGCATAGTCATAGTCGGAGGTGCCGGGCGCACATTCATCAAAGGCCATGATGATGTCGGCCCCGATGGTGCGTTCGATGTCCATCACCCGTTCAGGCGTGAACAAATGTTTCGACCCGTCGATGTGCGAGCGGAACTCCACGCCTTCTTCGCGCAATTTCCGGATGCCGGAGAGGGAGAACACTTGGAAGCCCCCGCTATCAGTCAGCATCGGACGGTCGAATCCGTTGAACTTGTGCAACCCTCCAGCCCCCTCAATGATGTCGAGTCCCGGACGCAGGTAGAGGTGGTAGGTGTTTCCCAGGATAATCTGGGCCTTGATGTCGTTCTTCAGTTCGTGAAGATGCACCCCCTTTACCGTGCCGAGTGTGCCGACCGGCATAAAGATAGGGGTCTCAATCTGCCCGTGGTCGGTCGTAATCAGACCGGCGCGGGCATTCGATTTGGGATCCGTATGTTGTAACTCAAACTTCATTGTGCTGGGTTTTCTGGGTTCTTGTCTTTGTCTTCTTTCACGGTGAAATCAATGGCATCGGCCACCTTCTCGTCGGTCAGGGCCAGGCGGAGCACCTCCTTGATGTCCTTCACGTAGTGGAAGGTCATGCCCGTGAGGTACATCGGCTGGATTTCGTTGATATCCTTGCGGTTCTCCTCACACAAGATGATGTCCTTGATGCCGGCACGCTTGGCGGCCAGAATCTTTTCGCGGATACCGCCTACCGGCAATACCTTTCCGCGCAGGGTGATTTCGCCCGTCATGGCCAGGTTGGCCTTTACTTTCCGCTGGGTCAGGGCAGACGCCAGTGAGGTGACCATCGTAATACCGGCAGATGGGCCATCCTTCGGGATAGCTCCTTCCGGCACGTGGATATGGATGTTCCAGTTGTCGAAGATACCTTCCGGCAAGTCAAGCAGATGGCTGTGCGCTTTCAGGTACTCCAATGCCAGCATGGCTGATTCTTTCATGACCGCACCCAAGTTTCCGGTCAGGGTCAGTTGTCCTTTTCCGCGGCTCAGGCTGGTTTCCACGAACAGGATTTCTCCGCCTACCGCCGTCCAGGCCAGTCCGGTCACTACGCCGGCATATTCATTGCCCTGGTATTTGTCGCGGGAGTATTCCTGTGGGCCGAGGAACTTCTCGATATCCTTCGGCTTCAGTTCGTGCGTTTCGGTAAATTCACCGCTGGCGATTTCCAGGGCGATTTTCCGCATCACCTTGCTGATTTTCTTTTCCAGCTCACGCACGCCGCTTTCACGGGTATAGTTCTCGATGATATATTCAATGGCTCCTTTGGAGAATTTCACATGCTCCTTCTTCAAGCCGTTCTTTTCCATTTCCTTCGGAATCAAGTGGCGGCGGGCAATCTCGATTTTCTCTTCGGTGATGTAGCCGCTCACCTCGATCAGCTCCATACGGTCGAGTAACGGAGTGGGGATGGTACCTAAGTTGTTGGCCGTAGCGATGAACATGACGTTCGACAAGTCGTAGTCGATGTCCACATAGTTGTCGTGGAACGAGTTGTTCTGTTCCGGGTCGAGCACTTCGAGCATGGCCGAACTCGGGTCGCCGTGATTGTCGTTGCTCAGCTTGTCGATTTCATCGAGAATGATGACCGGATTGGAAGTTCCCGCCTTAATCAGACTCTTGATGATACGTCCCGGCATGGCTCCGATGTAGGTCTTGCGGTGTCCACGGATTTCGGCCTCGTCGTGTACGCCACCCAGTGACATGCGGACGTATTTTCGCTTCAAGGCCGTAGCGATGGAGCGTCCTAATGAAGTCTTGCCGACTCCCGGAGGACCGTAGAGGCAGATAATCGGCGATTTCAGATCGCCTTTCAACTTCAGTACGGCCAAGTATTCCAAGATACGTTCTTTCACCTTTTCCAGTCCGTAGTGTTCCTTGTCCAAAATCTTTTTGGCGTTCGGTATGTCAATCACATCCGTGGTGTAGACTCCCCACGGCAATGAGAGCAGGGTCTGGAGGTAAGTCAATTGCACATTGTAGTCGGGCGATTGCGGGTTGATGCGTTCCAGTTTGGCGAGCTCACGGTCGAAAATTTCCTTTACTTCGGGTTTCCAAAGCATGGTCTCGCTTTTCTTCTGGAGTTCGTCAATTTCATCATCCTGTCCGTTGCCCAGTTCGTCCTGAATGTTCTTGATCTGTTGTTGCAAGAAGTACTCCCGTTGCTGGCGGTCCAGGTCTTCGCGCGTACGCATCTGGATGTTCTGTTTCAGCGTGGCCAGCTGGATGGTCTTGTTCAGGAGCTGGATCAGCCGGTACAGACGTGATTTCAGGTCATTCATCTGCAACAACTCATACTTCTCGTTGATCGGGAAGGGGAAGTTGCCCGAAATAAAGTTGACCAGTACCTCGTTGTTGTCCAGGTTCTTCAATGCGAAAGAAGTGTCCGGAGAGAGGTCATCCGAAAGTTCGATTACCTTGTTGGTCAATTCCTTGCAGGTGTCAATCAAGGTCTTGAACTCGTCCGATTTCTCGTCCTTCATGTTCTCCTTGATGACAGACACCTTTCCCCGCAAGAAAGGACGGGTAGAGGTAATCTCTTCCAGCTTCACCTTCGGACCCGTGGCCTGAAGGATGGCGGTAACGGTCCCTCCTGGCATTTCAAATACGCGGAGCACTTTTCCGATGACCGCAATGGGGAACAGGTCTTTTTGCTTGGGAGACTCCGTTTCGCCTACCTTTTGGGTAGTAATGACGATAGGTTCCTTGGTCTGAAGAGCCTGGTTCACCAGTTTAAGTGTGGGTTGCCTTCCCACATTGATCGGCATGACGATAGCAGGGAATATCATTAGGTTGCGCAAGGGCATGACGGGCAAATCCCCGGTCAGATCTTCTTCCTTGGTATCCTCCGCAGGAATCGTTTCAATTTCTGCCATCATAGGGATGTCCTTGCCTTCTGCGCCAACCAGAATCTCATTGTTTTTTGTCTTTTTTACCATATTTGTTTGTCGCTTCTGAATTAAGAAGGTTTTTTATTGTTCAAAACGGCACAAAGGTAATCATTCCGCGCCTAATATGGAAACTATTTACTTCAAATACCTGTTTATTATTTAAAAATAATATGAGGTGAGACTGCTTTCTGAGGGGTTTTCTGTATTTTTGGCGAAAATTTTGAAAGAAGAAATATGCCGAATCCTTTTTTTCAGTTCAAGCAATTTGTGGTTTTTCATGATAAATGTGCCATGAAAGTGGGTACAGACGGAGTATTGGTGGGCGCCTGGGCACAGGTGGACGGAGCCTCCCGTATCTTGGACATCGGTACCGGAAGCGGACTGATTGCCCTGATGCTGGCCCAGCGCAATCCTCAGGCTTTCGTGGCGGCGGTCGATATTGACGAAGCGGCCGTGGAGCAGGCACGTGAGAATGTGGCCCGTTCACTTTGGGCCGACCGGATGGACGTGACTCTGTTGGACATCCGGCAGGCTCCGGAAGAGTGGAAAGGTCGTTTTGACGCAATCGTGTCGAATCCACCCTATTTTGTGGAATCGGTGAAATGCCCGCAGGCCCAGCGGAACACGGCCCGGCATACCGATGCGCTGGATTTCGAAGCACTTTTAGCGAAAGTCGCTTTCCTGCTCTCGGACGAAGGATGCTTTTCGGTGATACTTCCAGCCCAGGCGGCTTCTGATTTCGTAGCACTGGCCCTGAAAGAGGGTTTGTCTCTTTCCCGTCAGACGTGGGTGCATTCCCGTGCCGAACTCCCTCCGAAGCGCGTGTTGATGGCCTTTGTCAAATCGTCTTGCCTACAGACGGAAATCCGTCATTTAGCTATTGAGACTACACATCATGTCTATACGCCGGAGTTTAAGGACCTCGTCAAATCGTTCTACCTGGCCTTGTAACAGGAAAGGTCATTTCTTGGAAAGTCTTCGCAAAATATGCTGGTTGAGCATCAGAAGTTGGCGGTGCTTCTGGGCGATAGTTGAGGTGAAGGGCTGCCGGCCAATGAAGTCCGTGAAATGTTGCAGGATGTTCAGCGGGGGAGAAGGCATTCGCTTGGGGCGAATCGGAGCAATGACATGAAGCCCCTGATGGATGATTTCCACTTTCAAGTCTTTTCCTCCCATCGCCGGATCACCGTCGAAGTGGAACACCCCTTCTTTTTCCCTGTGGATGATGATGCTCTTTTCCTTCATTGTCTTGATGCGGCTGTTCTGGTCGAGGGTACGGGTAAACAATTGGATGGAGAGGGAGGGCACATCCAGCACGGTAAACGGTTCCAAAATGGTGATGTCCATCATTCCGTCGGTCAATGAGGCCTGCGGGGCAATGTACGCGTTGTTTCCATACTGGGAAGCATTGGCGCAAGCAATCAAAAAAGCCTTGTAACGGACGGTGCCCGATTCATTCTCAATTTCATAAGTTTCCGGCTGGTAGGTAAGACTCTCATGGAGTGTGTTTTCCAGGTAAGTGAGCAATCCTCTTTTCCCGGAATCCGCAAATTTCAGGCTCACGAACGCATCGAATCCCACTCCGCAAGTGCAGAAAAAAGGACGGTTGTCAATCTTTCCGTAATCAATGGTCTTGACTCTTCCGGCATTCAATACCTTGATGGCCCCTCTGGGTTCCATGGGGATATGCAGGTGGCGTGCCAGTCCGTTGCCTGACCCGCAGGGGATGATTCCCATAGCTGTATGGGTATGGATAAGCGCACGTCCTATTTCGTTGATGGTTCCGTCTCCGCCGATGGCTACCACGATGTCTGTCCCTTCTGCGGCAGCTTGTGCGGCAATTTCAGAAGCATGTCCGGCGTATTCGGTCTTTCTGATAGAGTACTCATACATGGATTGGTCCAGTTCTCGCTCGATAAGTTTTAGAATGAACTCTTTTCCATGTGTTCCGGAGATGGGGTTTACCACAAAAATGATTCGCTTTTTCGTATCCATAAGCCAAATTTAGATTTTGGGAGTACAAAAATAATATTATCTTTCTATTGGGAAGATGTTTTTGTGGATAATTAAACAGAAAACCAAATTTTTTAGGGGATTTGTGTCTGATTTTGGAGTTTTTTGTATCTTTGCACGTTCTTAGTAAAAACGATGTGACGAAACGGTTGCAAAGTGATAAGGTTTAACGTAAGCCGGGGTGCTTACCAGATACTTAAAATATGGGATTATTACAAGAAAAATTTAGTAAGTTCAGACTGCCTCAGATGTATATGGAGAGAGGCGTTTATCCTTATTTCCGCGAGATTGACAGTGCTCAGGACACAGAGGTGATGATGGACGGAAAAAAGGTACTGATGTTTGGCTCAAACTCTTACATGGGCTTGACTCACGACCAAAGAATTATTGACGCGGCCATTGCAGCGACTCGCAAATACGGTACAGGATGTGCAGGTTCCCGTTTGTTGAACGGAACACTTGATATTCATGTACAGTTGGAAAAAGAGTTGGCCGAATTCGTAGGAAAAGATGAAGCGCTTTGCTTCTCCACAGGTTTTACGGTGAATGAAGGAGTGATTCCTCAGTTGGCCGGACGTGGCGATTACATCATTTGTGATGACCGTGACCATGCATCTATCGTGGACGGACGCCGTCTTTCTTTTGCCACTCAGTTGAAGTACAAGCATAATGACATGGAGGCTTTGGAGAAAGAACTCCAGAAATGCGAACCGGATGCCGTGAAATTGATTGTGGTGGACAGTGTGTTCTCGATGGAAGGTGATTTGGCCAACTTGCCGGAAATCGTCCGTTTGAAGAAGAAATACAATGCCAGCATTTATGTGGATGAAGCTCACGGTCTGGGTGTGTTCGGTAAGGAAGGCCGCGGTGTATGTGACCATTTTGGCGTAACAGACGACATCGACCTGATTATGGGTACGTTTAGTAAGTCATTGGCATCTATCGGTGGTTTCGTAGCCGGTGACAAGGATGTCATCAACTGGTTGCGTCACAATGCCCGTTCTTATATTTTCCAGGCCAGCAATACTCCGGCCGCTACGGCTGCTGCCAGAGAGGCCATCCATATTTTCAAAACTGAGCCTGAACGTCAGCAGAACTTGTGGAAGATTACCAATTACGCGTTGAAGAGTTTCCGTGACGCCGGATTTGAAATCGGTGACACAGAGAGCCCGATTATTCCGCTGTACGTGCGCGATACGGACAAGACCTTCGAAGTGACCAAATTAGCTTTCGACGAAGGTGTCTTCATTAATCCGGTAATCCCGCCAGCCTGTGCACCGCAGGATACACTGGTGCGTTTTGCACTGATGGCTACTCATACCAAGGAACAGGTGGACTTCGCCATTGAGAAATTGATCAAGTGCTTCAAACAACTGGATTTATTGAAATAATAAATTATATCGTTTGACTTTTTAAAGGACTTTGAAAGGAGGTTTTTACTATGGGAGCTGCAGGTAATAAAAAACCAAAAGGCATGCATAAAAAACATGCACCGGCTTATCAAGTAGAAGAGGCCATTCATGAAAATGACCTGAAAAAAGGAAAAAAGAAATAAATCGTTTGGCGGTTTATTTTGAAAAGGGTTATATTTAGAGTGCTCTTTGCGTTTGCAAAGGGACTTGGATATAACCCTTTTTTTTATTGTATATGTTTTAACTTTAAGACGATATGATACTGAATGAAAGAGACAGCCGCCATGAGCAAGTGTTGCAGGTGGCACAACAGATGATGACGGCCGCACGTACAGCTCCTAAAGGGAAAGGTGTGGACATCATTGAAGTGGCAATGGTAACGGAAAGCAATATCCGTATCTTGTCGGATACAATGAAGCAGATGTATGAAGACAATGGTTTTAAATTCTTCTTGCGGGATGCCGACAATATTCTTCAGGCAGAATGTATTGTACTGATTGGTACGCATGAACATCCGCAAGGGTTGAATTGCGGACATTGCGGATACGAAACTTGTGCCAGCCGCAAGGAAGGGGTTCCTTGTGCCATCAATAGTGTAGATGTAGGCATTGCCATCGGGTCAGCCTGTTCTGTAGCCGCCGACCATCGGGTGGATACGCGGGTCATGTTCTCAGCCGGACTGGCAGCCCAGCAACTCGACTGGCTGGACGGATGCACTCAGGTGTATGCCATCCCCGTGAGTGCATCTTCCAAGAATCCGTTCTTCGACCGGAAGCCTAAGACAGAATGAATTTTTCTGCCGCATACGCCACGCCGTCTTCCTCATTCGACAGAGTGATGAAGTCGGCGTTTTCTTTTACCACGTCCTGCGCGTTGGCCATGGCGATACCCAGTCCGGCATATTTGATCATGGACAGGTCATTGAATCCGTCGCCGATGGCAATCATTTCTTCGCGCGACACTCCAATTTTTTCCAGCATACCTTCCAGTGACAGAGCCTTGTCGATGCCCTTCGGTACCAGCTCCAAGAAATAAGGCTCGGAGCGGAACACGCCCATGCGGTCTTTCAAATGTTCGTACATCTCTTTTTCCAGTACCGCCAGACGGGTAGGGTCGCCTACAATCAGGCATTTGGCAATGGGATGCTTTACGGCCTCCAGGAAGTTGTCCACCTTCTTGATTTTCATTACGTTGAGCAGCGCCTCTTTCAGCACATATTCATCGTCGGGCTTTTCGGTCAGCACATATTCCCCGTCGTAGGTCACGATGGCGAAATCATTTTTCTTGGCACATTCATACAGGTAGGGAAGCACCTCAGGGTCGAGGAGGTTCTTGCATATCACTTCCTTGGTTTTCCAGTCGGTGATTTCCCCGCCGTTGTAAGCCAGGATATATCCTTCGTATTTTTGTAATTCCAATTGTTCGGCCAGGGGCACGATGCCGTAGGTGGGCCGTCCGGAAGCCAGTATGATTTTTACTCCTTTTTCCTGCGCTTTGAGCAGCGTTTCACGGGTGTGAGGGGTAATTACTTTTTTCGAATTGGTAAGCGTACCGTCGAGGTCTAATGCTAATAGTTTGTATTTCATAAAATAGTACTGTGAATCGGGTGCAAAAATACGAAAAAAAGTGTAATGATGGAAATGTGAAAGCGGAAACGTGCACGGGAACAACGGTGGAGAGGGAGGGTGGTATCAGGAAGAAAACTCTTTGTGTGATTGAAAAAGATAAGGGCGTAGATTGGGAAACATGGGGCGTATTTCTATGTTTCGCATGGCAGAAACGTAGGTTTTCCCATCGGAAAACGTATGTTTTCGCGGGCAGAAACGTACGTTTCCCGAAAGCGAAACGTAGAAAACGGAAGGGTGGATGGCAGTATAAATAGATAGGTTTTGAAGTTATGGGTCTGATCGTCAGTTTGAAGGTGTTCATGGGTTCGATAAATGTGGGCTATTGGGGGAGAACTGTCAATTTTTTTCGTATCTTTCGCAAGAAAGTTGATAACAGAAAGTATATGAATATTTACGTGGATTTTTCTTTAAGATTGTTTGTGGCAGGCCTGATGGGGGTACTTATCGGTCTGGAACGAGAATACCGCGCAAAGGAAGCCGGCTATCGGACCCATTTTTTGGTGGCCTTGGGCAGTGCGTTGATGATGATTGTATCGCAATATGGTTTTATGGATGTGCTGGAGAAAGATTTGGTGCGGCTGGATCCGAGCCGCTTGGCAGCCCAGGTGGTCAGCGGTATCGGTTTTATTGGGGCGGGTACCATTATTCTCTTGCAGAAACAAGTGGTCCGTGGGTTGACCACAGCGGCAGGGGTGTGGGCCACCGCGGGCATCGGACTGGCTATCGGTGCGGGTATGTATCTGATTGGCATTCTGGCCACACTTCTGGCGCTGGCGGGCTTGGAAGTGCTCAGCTATTGCTTCAAGAGCGTGGGGATGCGGAGTATGATCATTGAATTTACGGCAGGAAATCCGGATGTCTTGAAGGCTGTGTCGGGCCGATTTAGTTCAGATGGCTTTCAGATTGCTTCGTATGAGATGAATAAAGTGTATGAGGATGGACGGGAAATGTATCGTATCTCAATGGTGATACGGGCCAAACGGGCGAATGAAGAAGGGTTGTTGCTCATGCTTTTGCATGACTTCCCGGATATTACGGTAAACCGGATAGTGTGATGCTGTTATAGAAAGTGACAGAAAAGGCCATTGAATGTACGTTCAGTTGTATTCAATGGCCTTTTTGTCAGCCGATATAGACGTTGACATGTAGGAATAAGCGGTCTTGTTTTTCGTCGATGTCGAAATCTATTTTGTCTTCGCGTGCCAGCCACCCGATTGCGGCATTTAAATCTCTGTCGGACAATCCTGATTCTTTTTTTAATTTCTCGTATTCCCAGTGTGCGTTGTCGGAGAGTAGTTTCCAGATAATGCCGGCATTTGTTCCAATGTGAGCCTTGTCCATCATAGTTTTTGAATTTAAATTGTTTTATTTGTTTACTGTCACGGCGAAGATATAAATATTTTGTTGTTACAGCAAGTTTTTTAGTTGTCAAATTTATGTTATGTGTGGCATTTTTGTGAACATTTTCGGGGACTTTGGGATGGTATTGCAGAAATGTGACAACTCTTTCTCGGACGGGAAGGTATTTTTATTCTTCATACCGTATCCTATTCCATTTTTTTCTTATAACTTTGCGTCAAGTAAAAAACGAGAATTATGAGAAGACATAAAATAAACTGGAAGGTTCCTAAAGGAGCGGAGTTGACCGAACTGGACAAGAAGGTGCTGTACTATCAGGACAGAGGCCATTTGGTTCCGACTCGCCAGTTAATCAAGACTCCGGAGCAGATTGAAGGCATCCGTCGCAGTGGAGTCATCAATACAGGGGTGCTTGATTTGGTGGAAAAAGAAATCCATGCCGGAATGAGTACGGCAGAGATAGACAAGATGGTGTACGAATATACCAAAGACCATGGAGCTATCCCGGCTTGCTTGGGTTATGAAGGTTTTCCGAAAAGCTGTTGCACGTCCATTAATGAGGTAGTGTGCCACGGTATCCCGAACGAGGAAGAAATCTTGGAAGAAGGCGATATCATCAATGTGGATTGTACGACCATTTTGGACGGGTATTATGCGGATGCTTCTCGTATGTTCATTATCGGAAAGACCACTCCACAGAAGGAAAAACTGGTACGTGTGGCCAAGGAATGCTTGGAAATCGGTATGGAGGCGGCCAAACCCTATAGCTTTGTGGGTGATATCGGTCATGCCATTGAAAAACATGCCAAGAAAAACGGTTTTTCGGTAGTACGCGACTTATGCGGGCACGGAGTGGGACTGGAATTTCATGAGGAACCGGATGTAGAGCACTTCGGCAAGAAAGGTACCGGCATGCTACTCGTGCCAGGCATGGTATTTACTATCGAGCCGATGATCAACATGGGAACCTGGGAAGTGTTTATTGATGAAGAAGACGGTTGGACCGTAGTGACGGAAGATGAGCTTCCTTCTGCACAATGGGAACATACTTTTGTGATGACGGAACAGGGTCTTGAAATATTGACGCATTAATATATAAGGTATAAAGACATTTTATGAGTACGATAATATTAGGAATTGAATCTTCTTGTGATGATACTTCGGCTGCGGTAATCAAAGATGGCTTTCTGCTCTCCAGTGTAATTGCCAGTCAGGCGGTACACGAAGCGTATGGGGGCGTGGTTCCCGAACTGGCTTCGCGGGCACACCAGCAGAACATAGTGCCGGTGGTGCACGAGGCATTGAAACGGGCCGGGGTGACCAAGGAAGAACTGAGTGCGGTGGCTTTTACCCGTGGACCGGGACTGATGGGTTCTTTGCTGGTAGGAGTATCGTTTGCTAAAGGGTTTGCCCGTGCACTGGGTATTCCGATGGTGGAAGTGAACCATCTGCAAGGACATGTGATGGCTCATTTCATTAAGGAACCTGATGGTGAGAACGTGCAGCCGAGTTTGCCTTTCATCTGTCTGTTGGTATCAGGTGGAAATTCACAGATTATCCGTGTGAATGCCTACAATGACATGGAGGTATTGGGGCAGACCATTGATGATGCGGCAGGAGAGGCCATCGACAAATGTTCCAAGGTGATGGGACTGGGCTATCCGGGTGGACCGATTATCGACAAGTTGGCACGTCAGGGTAATCCGAATGCGTATACGTTCAGTAAACCGCATATTCCGGGGTATAATTACAGCTTTAGCGGCTTGAAAACCTCTTTCCTGTATTCGCTCAAGGAATGGGTGAAAGAAGATCCGGATTTTGTGGAACATCACAAGACTGATTTGGCAGCTTCGCTGGAGAAGACTATTGTGGATATTCTGATGGATAAGTTGCGCAAGGTGGTGAAGGATACGGGTATCAAGGAAGTGGCTGTGGCTGGTGGGGTATCGGCTAACAACGGACTTCGCAATGCTTTTCGTGAACATGCCAAGAAGTATGGCTGGAACATCTTCATTCCGAAGTTTGGCTATACCACCGACAATGCGGCCATGATTGCCATTACAGGATATTATAAATTTTTGGACAAGGATTTTTGCACGATAGACAAGCCCGCTTATTCACGGGTAACCATTAAGTAACAATTTAGAAAAAAGAGATTATGTCAGTAGAAACCAAAACACTAAGTAAGGAGATAAGTGAAATCTTCTGGAGAGAAGGTTTTACATTGGCTACCGCTGAAAGCTGTACGGCAGGTAATGTGGCAGCCATCATAACTGCTATCCCAGGTAGTTCTCGTTTCTATAAAGGTGGAATTATCGCCTATTCAAATGAGGTGAAGGTGAATCACTTGCATGTGAATGCAGAAACATTGGAAAAATATGGGGCTGTAAGTGAAGAAACCGTGGTAGAAATGGTGAAAGGAGCCATTGAAGCATTGGATACGGATTATGCTGTAGCTACATCAGGTATTGCAGGACCGGCTGGAGGTACTCCGGAAAAGCCTGTAGGTACTATTTGGGTGGCTGCCGGCTCGAAGGAAAAGGTGCTCACGGCTATGTTGAACGAAGATGAAGGTCGTGAGAAAAATATTCAGGCTGCAACGGCTAAAACCCTTCAATTATTACTGGATTTGTGTCAAAATCAAGAAAATGAGGAGTAAAAGTGCAATTTATTGGTGAAAGATTTGCTTATATAAAATAAAATCACTTACTTTGCACTCCGTTTGAGAGAACCATGGAATAAAACTATAAAAACTAGATAGAAATGTCGAAAATTTGTCAAATTACCGGA
>NZ_CABROP010000057.1:0-15437 GCF_902472605.1 uncultured Bacteroides sp. | reverse complement strand
TTAGGACGCAAGATTTTCATTCTTGAAAGGGGGGTTCGATTCCCCCACGGGCTACTGAAAAGCTGTCTCAATTCTTGAGGCGGCTTTTTTCATGCCCACAAGAATGATGCCGACAATAAAAAAGGTGCCGAAGGCTACCACCTTCAAGCACCTCTCTTGTGAATCAATAAATATGACAATTATTTATACTCCGTCAATTTCCTTTAGAAGATGACACCCAAGCGGAAACCTGCCTGATTCTGTCCTTCCACATCGAAAGTCAGCGTCTGTGTCTTGTTCGTAGCATAGCTGTAATAACCGGCTACGTGGAATCCCCACTTCTTTCCTGTAGGATAAATCTTCACACCGATTTCAGGAGATACATAAAATCCCCAAGACTTATCGTACACACCTCCCGTACCGAAATAAGTGGTATAACGGGCAAACATGGTACCCGCCTTCACCCCGATATACGGCTTCACATAGCGGTTGGTTGAAAGATTGTATGCTCCCATCACCCCAAACGGAATCTGAAAAGCCGAACGCTGCTGGTCGGTAGTCAAAGATTCCGTGGGAGACAATGACAGGGTCTGCCGCCCCACATACTGATGATTGGTATGATAGGAAGCAAACACGCCCACTTCCCAACGAGGGGTCAATTCATATCCCAATTCAAAGTTCATTCCCCATCCGCTCAGCTTGTCTGCAAAATTGGTGGAGAAAGGAGCATTCATCTGCCAGTCAATCTTCAAGGTAGTCTTGCTGACATCATATTGCGAAAACCCTTTTACAGCTACTCCAAGGCACATAAAGGTCACCATCGCTATTCTTTTCAATATATTTATCTTCATTTGAAATTCCTCCTCTTAGTAGTTTAATTGACCGATTTGATATAAGGTGACTGCTCAAAGGCCTGAACTACTGCATTCTGCAACAAGCCTTGATTGAACCGTCCGCTATACTGGAATCCAGACGCACTGGCATACCAGACTACCGGAAGATTCTTTGATGAACTATCTGTCCCAGCTGAAAGATCCACCATCTCCATTACCAGCGTATTCGTATTGTAAGAATAAGTGACAGGATACGGATAATACCATCCAGACCACGGTCCCCAGAAACCATAGTCCCACCAGCCACCCCAGTATCCTCCGGTAGTTACCTGAGTGGTCTGAGCCACGTAAGAAAGCTGTACGCCTACACTGGCCTCATCCTTTTTCTCCGGGTCAAGGATACGGGTATATCCACGGTTGTTCATTTCTTCGGCCACTTCATTCAGAATTGCTTTCGCATTCTCATCTTTCCAGTAAGTGGCACGATGTCCACCTGCCTCCAAAATGCTGTCGGGCAAAAAGTAAGTTTTATAACTACCAAAGTCGGCATCCTTATCATAATCGGTGTACACCACCAGATCCGCATCCAGTTTGTTCATGTCAGGGTCTTTCTCACAAGCCGACAACCCTAACAGCAGACACGCAAAAAATAAGATTTTTCTCATACTACATTCCAATTTATTAAAGTGAACGTCCCTTGAATACAGAACTCTTAGAAGCGGGCAGTATCACTCCGTTCAACGTCAGACGATTAGAGTTAAAATTCGGTGAAATAGTCACAGTAGCACTGTTTGTACCTTTCGGCATGCTAATATCCAGCCGGGCCGAAATGCCTATCCCCATCACATTCATGGAAAGATAAGTAGTACCCTTCTTATCGGTTTTCACCTCATAGGAAGACACTTTGCCATCCACTGTCACGCCGCCCAGACCATTAGGTCCTGCTGCCGGAATGTTAAACGCTACCTGCACCACTGCATTTTCTCCATCTACCGATACAAAGTTGGTGTTCGAAGTCACATAGGCTGTCTGCCCGTACTTGAATACTACCTGATCGGCTTCCAGCGTAAATTTCTTCGCATTGATAGCTTCCACAGCTTCCACATGCTGGATACTGTCGATTTTTTCCTGGAGCGCCTTCTTCTCTGCTTTTGTCAATTCTACTTCTTGAGCCTGGATATGTCCGGCCATTAAGGCCAAAGCACATATCAAAATTGATACTAATTTTCGCATAATCTCTCGTTTTAAAGTTTACAACTAATAAACAAACGGATCGCATTTTTGCTGCATGCTATCCGCTTAAAAAAGTATAATATATACCTCTGTTTTCAAATAAAATTATTATCTTTAAAATATATAAAGATATAATATATCAGCTAACCTTAAAAAAATGAACTATGACACACCTCAGCGAAATTACCCTATTGATTGCTGTCATTGCACTGGCCCTCTGGCCCATCGCACTGTTCATCTTGCGTTTCTGGCGTGAACGTCGCAAACAGCTGGAACATATTGAGAGAATGACAAAGGACGAACTGGACGATATCACCACAAAAGACCTCGTCATCAGTGTGCTGAAGAAAATAGGCTGCCAACCGAAGGTGAACGAGGAAAATCACATCACCTTTCAATATCAGGGAGATGATTTCTACATCGCGGCTGAAGAGGAAAACCGGTTTATCATGATCTGGAATCCCTGGTGGGGCTCCATCAATGCGGACAATGAAGCTTTACCTTATTTAAAAGAAATCATCAACTTGGCCAATGTGAACTCACTGGTCACCACCGTATATATGGCCGATGAGGATGAAAAGACTATCGGACTGCATTCCCGTTGCCACACATTTTTCTCGCCCAACGAAGGAGAATTGGAAGAACACATGAAAATGCTGCTCGACTATTTCTTTGACATGCACAATGTGATCAAGGACAACCTGAACCAGCTGGGACAGGCCGCCATCAATGAAGAGGAAAAGAAAGAGCGCGTAAAAGTGAAAGGCTTCTCTGCCTACAAAGACAACACCATGCCTATTGAGCCGAAGAAGGAAGCGGACAAGAAGGAGTAGCTGCCTCGTCACTGGACTTGCGCATACTGAACTCACAGCCGCAGTACTGCTGGTTGTAGAAATTATATTCCTTGATAATGGCAATGCGACGCTCGCTGAGTCCTCCCTTGCGCCAGTTCTGCTCCCACCAGGTCACATCCGGATAGGCCTCTACCGCCCAACGTCCGGCTTCATTAATCTGATCCAGACTCTTCCAGCGTGAGGAAGCCAAAGTAGTGGTTATCACCGAAAAGCCGTGTTCATGGGCATAGCGGGCCGTATCGGCCAAACGCATCTTGAAACATTTCAGGCAACGCCCACCCCGCTCTGGTTCATTTTCCAGTCCGGCTACCGTGCAGCGCCAGGCTTCGTGGTCATAATCCGCATCCACAATCTCCAGCCCCAGCGACTGGGCATAACGGGTACACTCATCCTTGCGGATGTTGTATTCCTCCAGCGGATAGATGTTCGGATTGCAATAATAAATGGTAGGACGCACCCCATGCTGCATCAGACATTCAATAATGGCCGATGAACAAGGTGCACAGCAGGTATGCAGCAACACTTTGTCTGCCCCACCGGGTACTTCCAGTTCAAATTTTTTCTTTTTCATCGCTTTCTCCCTTTTTATGCACACGATTCAGACGATTCATCCGTATAGGCCGCAAACAACGGCTGAAGGATTTCAGGCACCTCCACTCCTTCATCGCGTATGCCTTTCAGGCAACGGTACGCCTCGTCGGTCAACGAAAAATACATCTCCCGCTTGTCCTTTTCTCCTAAGGTACGCACCAGCAGGTTGCGTTCTTCCACGGCCCGAATCACCTTCGAAGCATGCGAAGGAGTCAGTCCGGTACGCTCCACAATCGTGCGGGCTGCCACTTGTTCCTTGCCGATGGCACACAGCACCATGGCCTCGTTCAAAGACACTCCATGCGCCTGCAGCAAGTGCGATTCAAGATCAGAGAGAGCCCGGAAGAGCTCTCTCATCACACAGATACATTTTATTTTTTCCATACGTTAAATAAACAGATTGACATTGGCTTCCTCGGCACGGTCCATATAAGTGGCTACTCCACCAATGGTCACATTGTCCAGCAATTCCTCCTTCTTGACGCCCATCACATCCATCGACATCTGGCAAGCAATAAACTCTACTCCGTTGTCAATAGCCTGCTGACGGAGTGACTCCAACGAATCGATGCCTTTCTTCTGCATGATGTAACGCATCATCTTCGAACCCATACCGCCCATGTTCATCTTCGAGAGCTTCAGTTTCCGCGAACTGGAGGGAAGCATCATGCCGAACATCTTTCCGAAGAGGTCTTTCTGTACCGCCGGTTTCCGTTCCTTCTTAATGGCATTCAGCCCCCAGAAGGTAAAGAAAATAGTCACTTTCTTTCCGGTAGCCGCCGCGCCGTTAGCCAGCACAAAGGTAGCCAAAGTTTTGTCAAGGTCATCGCTGAAAAGAATGAAAGTTTTCCCCTTCTCTTCCGGTGCCCGGCGGACAGCCTCCATAGCGCAGGCCGTAGCCTTCTCTACCAATACTTTATAGATTCCTCCTTCCGACTTCGAAGACAGGAAACGGTTTCCGGTAGTACGGCACCACGCTTCTGCATCACGCGGAAAACCTGCATCCGTGGCATGAATCTCCATCTGTTCCCCGGCTTTCAGTTCTTCCATTCCTTTTTTCAATCGCAAAATCGGACCCGGACACTGGATGCCGCAAGCATCGACCACGTGTACCTTCTTGCAATCCGTGGTTCCTTCGGCCGTGTCACAAGAGCAAACCACCTCGCATGCCTCATCCGGCTGACAAACTGGAGTAACTGCCGCATTGTAGGTCTTGATACCTCCAATCAGGTTACGTACATCCTTGTAGCCATTGTCTTTCAAGATGTTGGATGCCAGATACCCGCGCAATCCCACACCACAGTACAGGAACACCGGCTTGTCCGACGGAATCTCCTTCATCCGCTGACGCATCTCATCCAAAGGTACATTGACCGCTCCGGCAATGTGGCCCAATTCATATTCGTCTTTCGTACGGACATCGACCAAGGTCACCTTCGTCAAATCGGCCTGCTGCAATTCTCTCCAGTAAAGCGGAGTCATCTTGCCGCTCAAGATGTTTCCAGCTACATAGCCTGATACGGCTACCGGATCTTTGGCAGAAGAGAAAGGAGGTGCATAGGCATGTTCCAGTTGCATCAAATCATAAACCGTACCTTTCTGCTTGATGACCAGCGCATATTCATCAATGCGTTTGTCCACCCCATTGTATCCCACAATCTGTGCCCCGTACAACCGACCGTCTTCCGGAGAGAAGGTGATCTTGATGTCCATCTGCAAAGAACCCGGATAGTATCCGGCATGAGAACCGGAATGGATGGTAGCCGACAAGTATGGAATGCCGAAAGTTTTCAAGCGCTTGGCCGGAAGCCCGGTAGAAGCCACGGTCAAATCGAACACTTTGGCAATGGCCGTACCAATGGAACCTTCATATTTCACTTTATTGCCGAAAGTCATATTATCGGCCACAATACGTGCCTGACGGTTGGCCGGACCTGCCAGGAAATTCAGCCAAGGCTTACCCGTAATCGGATGCGGATATTCAATGGCATCACCTACTGCATAAACTGACTCATCGGAAGTCTGCAAGTATTCATTCACGTAGATGCCCTTCATTTCACCTAACTTCAATCCGGCTTCCACGGCCAGACGAGTCTCTGCCCGTACACCGATGGAAAGAATCACCATCTGAGCCTCGGTCTGCAAGCCCGACTGGAACTTCACCAACAATCCGGATGCCGTCTTTTCAAAGGCAGCTACCGCCTGCTTCAAGTATAGCTTGACACCCTTCTGCTGCAGATGAGTGTGTACCAAAGCCGCCATGGAGAAATCCACCGGTCCCATCACCTGGTCGGCCATTTCCACCACTGACACCTCAATGCCTGCATGATGCAGGTTCTCGGCCATCTCCAATCCGATGAAACCACCTCCTACAATGACAGCTTTCTTCACTTCGTGTCCTTGCATGTAATTCTTGATACGGTCGGTATCTGCCACATTCCGCAGAGTAAAGATTCCTTCATTGTCAATTCCGGGCAGAGGGGGACGAACCGGAGAAGCTCCCGGAGAAAGCAACAGCTTGTCGTAAGTTTCGGTGTACTCCTTTCCGTCCGCAGTACGTACCTTCACTTCCTTACGGGCTGTATCGATAGCCGTCACTTCCGAACGTACCCGTACATCAATACGAAAACGGGTAGAAAAAGCTTCAGGAGTCTGCACAAACAAACGGTTACGGTCCTGAATCACTCCCCCTATATAATAAGGTAAACCACAATTGGCATAAGAGATGTATTCCCCGCGTTCAAACAAAATGATTTCGGCCTTTTCCGTGTTTCTCCGAATACGGGCAGCTGCTGTGGCTCCACCTGCTACCCCACCTACAATGACATACTTCATATTAATCTATTTTCTTTGTTATTATTTTCTATTGGAAACTATTTGCAAAGAAAAGAAATAATCAAGAAAAGAATAAATTTCCAATGGAAAATATTCTACAATTAAGGATTATTAAGAAGTCAGCGAGAAATTCTTACGCCAGTTTCTGATAAGCCAAGCGAGGAGTGCCGTTACTGATATAAATAATACCACAATATACAAAGCCCATGGATTGCACCAAATTCTGCATCACCTTGTTATCGGCATGCGTATCAATCCGCAAACAGGGCCATTGACGGAAACACCAGTCGATACACAGTTTTCCGATTCCATGGCAAGAGCCGTCGGAAGCCAGACGATGAATCACATAATAAGGAGAATCATCCTTCCACTCTCCGCCCTCAATATAGGCATACGTAGGGTCGGGACCTTGAATGAAACAGAAGGTGGCCACTGCCTTTCCTTCTTCCGTCACACACACATAACAATGTGAAGCCTCTATTTCTTTCTGTATCAGTTCACGCTGCGGATAACCGTTAATCCACTGATTCGGATTTCCCGTACGACACATAAAACGACGGGCTTCTTCAAATATTTCCATCAAACGGTCCAAATCTGCCAATGAGGCCTTGCGTATCTGTAAATCCATAAATCTCCTTCTTTACGTAAATCTACACAAAACTAATGGTTTTCTTTCGTTTTCCAGACGAATATGCTTGGTTTTTTAAAATATTATTGTACCTTTGTCACGCTTTCAAGCAATAATGGGGCATTAGCTCATCTGGCTAGAGCGTTTGACTGGCAGTCAAAAGGTGGCAGGTTCGAGTCCTGTATGCTCCACATTTCCTTTCCCACACCGTGGAAATTTTCCCTTGATAACTCACAAACAAACCTTGTCTATCTTACCACCCAGACATTATTATGTACAGCATTTTAATCATAGAAGACGATAAAAGGGTGGCCGACCTCCTGAAAGCCGGATTGGAAGAAAATGGTTATACCACCTTCGTGGCATACGACGGTGCCATGGGACTCCGACTTTTCCAGTCGCATGCTTTCCAACTGGTCATTTCAGATATCATTCTCCCCAAGCTGGACGGATTCGAGCTTTGCAAGGAAATACGCAAACTCAATGCACAGATTCCCATCCTCATGCTGACGGCCCTCGGTTCCACGGATGACAAGCTGGATGGATTCGATGCCGGAGCAGATGATTACATGGTGAAACCGTTCGATTTCAGGGAACTGAATGCCCGCATAAAAGTACTGCTAAAGCGGAAAAGCGAAGCGGAGAGTCCGGCTTCTCCTCCCGATAAACTGAATTACAAGGATCTGCAAGTAGACACCAGCCGCAGGGAAGTCACCCGCCAAGGTATTCCTATCCGTCTCTCCCCCAAAGAATACAACCTGCTGACCTACATGGTACAGCACCCGGAAAGAGTCATCAGTCGGGTGGAAATAGCCGAAAAGGTATGGAATACCCACTTCGATACCGGTACCAATTTCATCGATGTATATATCAACTACTTACGCAAGAAAATAGACAAAGACTTCGACACCAAGCTGATTCACACCAAACCCGGAATCGGATTCATTCTTACCGACGAAAAGCCATGAAAATAAAGACCACCCTGACACTCAAAAACACCGGAGTCATAGCCGTGGTATTTCTGTTGTGCATGTGCCTGATCTATCTGGTCAGCGAACACATCCGGAGCAACACATTCTTCCACAACCTGAAAAGTGAGGCGGTGACCAAAGCACACCTTTTCCTGCAAGACCAGGTAGATGCCCGCATCATGCAGTCCATCTATCTGAACAACAAAGAGTTTATCAATGAAGTGGAAGTGGCGGTCTATACCCCTGACTTCCGCATGCTTTACCACGATGCCGTCGAGAATGACATCATCAAGGAAAGTCCGGAAATGATCCGTCACATTCTTCACGAAAAAGAAATAGAATTCCACATCGGGAAGTATCAGGCCATCGGGATGGTCTATCCTTTTCAAGGCAAGGACTACATTGTGACCGCTGCTGCTTACGACGGTTACGGCCACACCAACCTGCTGGAACTCCAAAAGACCTTAATTATTCTGTTTTTCTTCGGACTGCTGCTATTGTTCGTGACCTGTTATTTCCTTGTACGAGCTTCTTTAAAGCCTATTCGGGAAATCGTAAGGGAAGTAGAGAATATCACGGCTTCCCATATCGACCGCCGATTACCGGTGAGAAACGAGAAAGACGAACTCGGAGAACTGAGCCTGGCTTTTAATGACCTGCTGGAACGACTGGAAATTTCATTCAATGCACAGAAGATGTTTGTCAGCAACGTATCCCACGAGATGAGAACGCCGTTAGCTGCCCTGATGGCGGAACTGGATTTGGCCTTGCAAAAGGAACGGACCGAAGCTCAATACCGCCAAGCCATGCAAAACGTATTACAGGATGCACGACGCATGACCAAACTGATTGACGGACTCCTCAATCTAGCCAAGGCGGATTACCAGAAAGAGCAAATCAAGATGCACGAAATCCGGCTCGACGAACTGCTGCTGGATACCCGGGAACTGATTCTGCGGGCCCACCCGGAATACCACATCGAACTGATTTTCGAACAGGAAGATGCCGAAGACGACCGGATGATTACCGTCATGGGCAACTCCTACCTGCTGAACATCGCCTTTGCCAATCTGATTGAAAACAACTGCAAGTATTCGGAAAACAAATCCTCCTTCGTCCAAATCTCCTATTGGGACAAATGGGCGATTGTCCGCTTGTCCGACAATGGAATTGGCATATCGGACAAGGAAAAAGAGCAGATTTTCACCTTATTCTACCGAGGGGAACAAGACAAACAGACAGAAGGACACGGCATCGGCATGGCACTTGCCCAAAAGATTATCGGACTTCACCAAGGACATCTTGCCGTACATTCCAAGCAAGGAGAAGGCACGACCTTCACCATTGAACTGCCTCATATCTAAAAGTTCCTTTTTCAGCTTCCACACCACACTATCAGAACAATGGCCGGAAACAACCGGCAGAATTCTAATAGTTTTCTAATACCACTCTAATTATCCTCTAACAGGCCCTGCCAAGAGTATCGCTTACTTTTGCCGTGCGAAAAGGAAATAGAGTAATCACCCCTACGAATTAAGGTATTATGTGGAAAAGAAGAAAAAGTAAGGAAACAAGCACATTCAATGCGGAAAAGGTATTTTTGGCAGCCACCCAGCCCCTCAACACCGTATGCAATTATTTCCAGACCAGCAAAAACGGACTGACCTCCGAAGAAATCGAGAACCGGCAGTCCATCTATGGAAAGAATGAGGTAGCACACGAGCAAAAGAAGAATCCGGTTTCCACCTTCATCAAGGCCTTCATCAACCCTTTCATTGGCGTACTGACCGTGCTGGTGGTCATTTCTTTCGTACTCGACGTCTTGCTGGCCAATCCCGGCGAGCAGGATTGGACGGCCATCTTCATCATCCTGACGATGGTGATTGCCAGTACCATCCTCCGCTTCTGCCAGGAATGGAAAGCCAACGCTTCGAGCGAAGCTTTGCTCAAGATGGTCACGAACACCTGCTACGTGAGACGTGCCGGCCAGCACGATGAAGAAATCAACATCACAGAACTGGTGCCGGGGGATATTGTCATGATTGCTGCCGGCGACATGATACCCGCCGACCTCCGCATCATCGAAGCAAAAGACTTGTTTGTCAGCCAGTCCTCCTTGACAGGAGAATCGGATCCGATTGAAAAGCGTCCGGAAACGAATACGAACAAACACCGCAAAGGCAGTGTCATAGAACTGGAAAACATCTGTTTCATGGGCTCCAACGTAGTCAGCGGTTCGGCCACCGGCATTGTCATTGCCACTGGAAACGATACTTACCTGGGCACCATTGCCCGCAGCATTGCCGGACACCGTGCTGCCACTGCCTTCGACAAAGGAATCAGCAAAGTCAGCTTCCTGCTCATACGCTTCATGCTCATCATGATTCCCTTCGTGTTTCTGGTCAACGGAGTGACCAAAGGCGACTGGCTGGAAGCTTTTATCTTTGCCGTATCGGTAGCCGTGGGCCTCACGCCGGAGATGCTTCCGATGATTGTAACGGCCAACCTTGCCAAAGGAGCCGTAGCCATGTCCAAGAAAAAGACCATCGTAAAAGACTTGAATGCCATTCAGAACTTCGGGGCTATGAACATTCTCTGTACCGACAAAACCGGTACCCTCACCTGTGACCAGATTGTATTGGAAAAATACATCAATGCTGACGGGAGCAGCGATGAAAGCCGCCGTATTCTGCGTCATGCCTATTTCAACAGTTTCTTCCAGACCGGATTGAAAAATCTGATGGACAAGGCCATCCTGTCGCACGTCAAGGAACTGTCATTGGAATACCTGAAAGACAACTATGTCAAGGTAGACGAAATACCGTTCGATTTCACCCGGCGGAGAATGTCGGTCGTGGTGGAAGACCGACAAGGGAAACGACAGATTATCACCAAAGGTGCCGTAGAAGAGATGCTGGCCATCTGCTCACATGCCGAATTCGACGGAGAGGTACATCCCATGACGGAAGCCCTGAAAGACAAGGCACATCGTATCATCGAGCAGATGAACAAGCAAGGCATGCGGGTCATTGCCGTAGCACAAAAAAGCTACCTCGACAAAGCGTGCGACTTCTGTGTGGAAGATGAAAAAGAGATGGTACTGATTGGCTATCTGGCCTTTCTCGATCCCCCCAAACCATCGGCGGCCAAGGCCATACAGCAATTGCATGAACACGGGATTGAGGTCAAAATCTTGTCTGGAGACAACGATGCCGTGGTGCGTACCATCGCCCGGCAAGTGGGTATCAACACTACCAACGCGCTCAGCGGCCCTCAACTGGCCGACTTGGATGAGGAGGAAAAGATGAAAGCAGTGCGCGAGACGACCGTCTTCTCCAAACTGACTCCCGTACAGAAAACGGAAATCATCACCCTTCTCCAAGCACAGCAAAATACCGTCGGCTTCTTAGGCGACGGTATCAACGATGCGGCCGCCCTCCGCCAGTCGGACATCGGTATCTCGGTCGACTCAGCTGTAGACATCGCCAAGGAAAGTGCCGACATCATCCTGCTGGAGAAGAGCCTGATGGTATTGGAAGACGGGGTACTGGAAGGAAGAAAGACCTTCGGCAACATCACCAAATACATCAAGATGACCGCCAGTTCCAATTTCGGCAACATGTTCAGTGTCATGGCAGCCAGTGCTTTCCTGCCCTTCCTGCCCATGCTTCCCATTCATCTGCTGATTCAGAACCTGCTGTATGATATTTCGCAGTCTACCATCCCCTTCGACCGGATGGATGCGGAATACCTCCGGAAACCCCGGAAATGGGACGCCTCCGACCTGAGCCGCTTCATGATTTTCATCGGTCCCATCAGTTCCATCTTCGACATCATCACTTATCTGGTGATGTGGTTCGCCTTCGGCTGCCAGAGCATAGAGCATCAGACCCTTTTCCAGTCCGGATGGTTCATCGAAGGCCTGCTGTCGCAAACACTGATTGTACACATGATACGTACGCGGAAAGTGCCGTTCATACAAAGCCGTGCCTCCTGGCAGGTAACCGGACTGACCCTGCTCATCATGGCTACCGGTATCCTGATTCCCTTCACCCCGTTTGGGACCTCCATCGGTCTGGAAGCTTTGCCTGCAAGCTATTTCCCCTGGCTGTTCGGCATCCTGCTCTCCTACTGCGTACTGACACAACTGATTAAGAACTGGTACATCCATCGTTTCACCAAATGGTTATGACAAAACTTATCAAATACATACTGGTCATTGCAACGGTATCCCCCTGCCGTTGCTTTGCCCAGGAACTCCTGATAAATTATACCACTGAACTGCAGAGCGATTTCAAAAAAGGATGTAACTGGGTGAATTTGTTACGGTTGGATTTTTCCACTCCACTAAGCCCGTCTGCCATCCTTGAAGCAGCTACCCTCAGCACAGCAAAGACCCGAACCGAGTCTTTGGCCAACGATTTGCAGACCTTTTCCAACATCGAAGAAGATAATCATCCGCTGGCCGTGGCCATACTGGGCATCCGGCAGCCAATGGGAAACTCCAGCCTGTTCATCGGCATCCGTAACCTAAACGAAGACTATTTCACTTCGCCGGCCACAGCCCTGTTCACCAACAGCTCATGCGGCATCTTTCCCACCTTGTCGGCCGATTATCCCATAGCCAACTATCCGGTGTCTTCCATGGGAATACACTACGAGCTGAAACATGCTCAATGGAGCCTGCAAGCCTCTTTGTATAACGGGAAAGGCTCCTATCGCTTTACAGGAAAAGAAAATGTATTCCGTTTCTGCCCGCAGCACGACGGGATACTCTGTCTTACCTCATTCAACTATCGGCATCATGACAGCAATTATCACATGGGCTTTGCTTTACATAGCGGGGTGTATCGGAATTATGCAGAAGGAGATACGGAACAAGCATCAAAAAAAGAAAAGAAAGAAATCCGGAAAATAATCTGGGGATATGCAGAACAGTCAATCACTCCCCACCTGCAAATCCTCTTACAGGTTTCTGCCCAGTGGCACGCCAGCCAAGGATGCAAACACTATGCCGGAGCAGGCCTTGTATGGCAATGTGGAAAAACAGAAGGCGGACTATTCACCGATTATGCCCGATTCTCCCATTCACACGAATGGGCCAGTGAATTCACTTGGAAAATTCCCTGCCTAGGCAAAGGGTTCATACAGCCCACCTTGCATCTGATTCATCAGCCGGAAGCACACTACCTGATTGGTTTGTTGCGCTTCGGGTACGTGCTTCCGGCCCTCTGATATAGAATTATTTCACTACAATCTCGTCGGTAAACAAGAATCCACCGGCTTCGGGATTGATGTCAGCCTGTACCCGCACGTAACGAGCCTCGCAAGTACCCTCCCATGCATAATTCTGGATAGTCAGCTTTTCATCCGTGATAGGCAGTGTCGTCGTAATCGTCTTCAACAGCGTATATTCCTTTCCGTCTTCCGAAACCAGGAAGCTGACCTTCTGCGGCAGAAACACACCCGGACCAATCAATTGCATGAAATCAATGGAAACCTGGCGGATAGGCTGTGATTTCTCCAAATCCACCACCGCGTCCATTCCCTTTCCAAGGAATCCCTGCCAACGCAAATCGGTATAGACCCATCCCCCATGGATACCGTTGGTCAATGCTCCGTCTCCTCCTGCCGGGTAGTAATCCGCCGCATAAGGCCGCAGATACTCTACCTTCTTACCTTTTGCCAGATGGTTGTCGACACTCAGTGCCTCCGGACGGTTGCCCACTTCATTCTTTAAGTCAAAAGTATTGTATCCTAATGAATCCAGTACCTCCACTTCCTGCAAAGCCTCCGCATGAAAACGCTTCCAGTCCTTCCGTTCCGGATTGGTCCAAGCCACTTCGGCCAAGGCCAGCAAACGAGGATAAATCATGTATTCCGTATGCTCCGGCGTAGACAAATATTCCGTCCATACATTTCCTTGAACTCCCCACACACAATCCAGCTTATCTGCCGGGAAAGCCGGGGTTACAGGCTCATAAGAATATACCTTTTCCAACGGAAGATACCCTCCAATGGCTTCCGGTTGCGTGCGCGGCGCATCCTGATAACTGTCAAAATAGCAATAGGCACCCGGCGACAGAATCGTGCGCAGCCCTCTTTTTACCGACTCGGCTCCTTTGTCCTCCCCACGCCACACGGTCACAGCCGAAGTTTCATCCAATTCGCCAGTTAGTATTTCGTCCCAACCAATCATCTTGCGACCGTTCTCCCGTAAGAACTTTTCAATTCTTGAAACAAGGTATTCCTGCAGTTCACCTTCTTCTTTCATCCCTTCTTCCTTCATCCGTGCCTGACAGTCAGGACATTGTTTCCAATGGTTCGTGCTGGCCTCATCCCCTCCGATATGAATGTATTCCGACGGGAAAAGCGCCATCACTTCCTTCAGTACATCGGTCAAGAAAGTGTAAGTCAATTCTTTTCCAGGGCAAAACTCGCCCCCGGGCTTCAAATCACCCCCACAAGCCAACTGTGGGAGAGCTGCCAGCACTTCCTCGGAGTGAGCTGGCATCTCAATCTCCGGAATCACCGTAATATGACGCTGACGGGCATATTCCACAATCTCTTTCACATCTTCCTGCGTATAGTATCCTCCGGAAGCCCCCGGCGCATCCTGACGGCAATATGTACGGCCACCGTTCCACCAACTTTTCCAATCCGGGAAAGGACGATAAGCCGTTTCACGCGTCAGTTCCGGATATTTCTTGATTTCAATCCGCCATCCGGCACCGTCTGTCAAGTGCCAATGAAAGCGGTTTAATTTGTAACGGGCCAGTGCATCCAACTGCTTCTTGACAAATTCTTTGGTATAAAAATGACGTGACACGTCCAAATGCATGCCTCGGTATGCAAAACGCGGTGTATCCTCGATGGTCACTTCCGGCAACAGGAAGGTATTGTTTCCCGCCGGCTGTACCAACTGATTCATCGACTGAAAAGCATAGAACAAACCGGAAGCAGAAGTTGCCTCCACTTGAATCCCCTTTTTCGTCACTTCCAACCGATAGGCTTCCTCCTTCATCTGCGACTGTTTCGGACTGAGCAATTTAAACACAATATCCGTCTTCCCCCTTTTTTTATAAGTCAATGCAAAAGGAGACTGACCGACATACTTTACAAAATCTTCCTTATCCGTCCCTTTCAGGTTGCATGAAAAAGAAGCATTTTTCTGAAGAACAAAATGACCATCACCTACCGCCATCTGTTGAGGATAAGGAATGACATAACTTTCCGATACAGAAGAAGCCACGGCCGAAAACGCCATCGCCACAAAGAAATAAAGGAATAACAAGGGGTTCATCTGTTGATTGTTTTATAAGGATTTACAAATGTTTTTAAAGTTAACCATTTCCACGTTAAAAAGCAAATAAGAAAAAACATTTCTCCAGCCGATGCTTCCAACGGGCAAAAAAAATCCTCGTAAAACCTTGATTTTACGAGGACTAGTAAAACTTCGCGGAGAGACAGGGATTCGAACCCCGGGTACCTCGCAGTACAACGGTTTTCAAGA
>NZ_CABROP010000056.1:0-15669 GCF_902472605.1 uncultured Bacteroides sp. | reverse complement strand
GTCAACTTAGTCAGGAATTAATCTTAAAACTGACAACTATTTTCAGTACACCTCACACCTGAAGAATCGGTCTCTCAAAACGCACTGACGTTTCATCTTAAACGCAAGGACGTTTCCATCCAAACGCACTTGCGTTTTGTCTTAAACGTCGAAGCGTTTTGATTCAAACGTAAGTGCGTTTTCCCTGAAATGTACTTGCGTTTTTATACAAACACAAAATAAATATAATCCGTATTATGTTTAATTATAAAAAAATAGATATACCTCCTATTAGGGAAAACGGAAAATTCTAAAAAGCACGGCGACAAATTAATAGACAGTAAAATTTAAAAACGAAAGAAGAATATAAACCATTGGAGCAAACAAACAATCAGGGCCAGATTCTAAAAAAGAATCCAGCCCTGCCAAAATTTAAAAAGAATCAGTTTATTTGATTACCAGAATCGGTGTATTGGAATGGAAAATCATCCTCCGTGCAATACTCGGATTAAACAACCGGGCAAAGATATTCCGCTTGTAATTGGACAGACACAGCACATCGATGCCTTTTTCCTTCACATAATTATCGAGATTGCTGAGCAGACTTTCTCCGCCCAGCATATCATAATCAATGGTCAATTGCGGATACTGTTTCTTAAAATATTCCTGAATGCCTACCAACTTGATTTCGTTCCATGTACGTTTCTGCGCATTATCACTCAAATGAATGAACGATACTTCAAAATGATAATCCTTAAAGGTAGTCACCAAAGAATCAAAAGCAATCAAGTCGCGCTGGTCAAAACTGGTAAAGAACGCAATCTTATGAATATCATCAAAATTCTTTTTTACGGCATTCTTCGGAATAGCATATACAAATACCGGACTACGGTCAATGATTTCCGCTGTCACACTGCCTATCAGGTCCATTTCCTTTTCTCCCTTTCCACGGGTTCCCATAATGATGATAAGCGGCCTTTCTTCGCGTGCATAATGCAAGATTTCCTCCTCCGGTACCCCTTCCTTCAGCACGCAAGTATATTTCACGTCGGGCAACTCTCCTTTCGCAATACGGTCCTTAATACTGCCGGTGAGCTTGTTCAGCTGCTCGTGAATGTTGTCGAGCATACTCTTGATACCCAGTTCATGTTCCATAGGCAGCCCGTAACTCTCCGTAGCATATTGGAGACTCGGCATATACACCGGACTGAAATACACATGCATCAATACCACTTCGGCCTGAATTTTGGACGCAAAGTTGAAACCAAACTCACACGCCGCCATTGAATAGTCGGAAAAGTCTACCGGCACCAAAATCTGCTTGCTGTGATTTTCTTTTGGTTTTTCCTCATTAATCACATCATCGGCCAGCCATGCAGAACTTTCAATGATTTTCAATGCCCTGGGCAAATCGCTTTCACGAATACGGATTCTCACCCCTGAAGAAATGACGGGTTGAATCAGATTGACATTGTGGATGCATGCCTCAATTCCTTCATTTTCAAGCACATTCTTAAGAATCTGGGCTTTAGAATAAGTAAGAATGGCCAGTGTTACAAGTTTTTCTTCCATGGCTTCTGCATTTTAAGGTTAATATCTGACAACAAGGGCTGCAACCGGAACGGACACTCTCCCACTCCTTGTTACAGCCCTTATCTTATTTCTTTCTTAAGCGCGTTGTTCTTCTTTCAGAATGGCTATCGCCTTATCGAGCACCGTCGTATCGTCCAGCATCACCAATCCGCCGTCAGGCCCCGGCTCCAAATGAATACCTACACTTTTCCCATCCTTGAAATTGTGTCCTCCAAAGAAATTGCGCACCGTTTCCACACTGAGGTTCAGTTCATCGGCAATACGATGCATGCTGCCTGAGGGCAATGAGTCTTTGATTTTACGGAGTTCGTTAAAAGTTATTGTTCTGTTCATAGTAGTCAAAATTAAGTGTTAGACAAATTGTTTTTTATTATCGATTTAAATATAGCAAAAGATTGTGACAGCGCAAACTTTCAATTTGTTTTTTTTTGAAAATATCTTCCTTCCGGGTTAAAAATGCAGACTTTTTGCCACCATCATCCCCTTAATGACCGCATAAAGATAAGTCAAAATAAGTATGACATGAAGCATAGACACATCGTCTATCGTATATCCACTACGAGTATACTGGGTAGAAATGTATTGCGGACTATCGAAGAAGCGCCGGCAAATATAGGCATACAGCAAATACAACAGCCCACCGACAGCCAGTCCGACCAAGGCTCCGCACAAAATATCACCAGGATAATGTACTCCCAAATAAATGCGAGAATAAGAAGGTATCAATGCCCAAATAAACATCATACACGTAAAAGGCAGATAACGCACCAGCAACGACACGAACATGGCCACGGCAAAGGTATTGGCTGCATGACTGGAAATAAAGCCGTACAAGCCGCCCCGGTAACCGTTGACTGTCTGCACCATATACATCAGTTCCGGATCTTGCGTGGGCCGGAAACGCATGAAATAAGGCTTACAGAGTCCGGAAGCCAGCTGGTCGGCCACCAATACGCAAAGTCCTACCATCAGCGTGATGACAATGCCCTGCTGAATCCGGTTATTCTTAAAGATGACATACAGCAACACCACCATGGCCGCAATCCATGTGCGGGTGTCGGTCACCGTCCACATGAATCCGTCCCAAAACAAGGAATCACTTCCGTTCAACGAAAGCAGCAATGCCTTGTCGGCCTCGATGAGTTGCTGTATGTCTGCCATTTTTCAATAATTGAATTAAATAATTTCTATCGCCTCCGTCTTCACCCAACCTTTGTTGCCGTCTTCCAGGCGGATTTCTTTCCAGCCTTTCATGGAATTGTCTTCAATGAAGACTTTCGTTCCTTCGTGAAGCACAAACAGGTCAGTACCGCTTTCATTCGGCGTGCTCTTGACGTTGATGGTCGGTTCCATTACAATGGCACCTGTCCGGTTTACAAGTTCAGCTTTCTGCTCGCTGGCAAAGACATTGGCCAAGATTGTCAGCACCAGGAACACCACTCCTCCGATGAATCCGGTCTTCTTAATCCAAAGACGATTGCCGAAGATATAGAAAGAAACTCCAATCAGCAAAAGAATGAAGGAGAAAATTCCTACATAACCCCAGCTTTTCTCGCTCATCAGGTTGACCAGCGACTTATACCAAGTGACGATAAACACCTCTGCTGTCGGCGTAATGTTGTCCACCGTCTTGCTCCGGGCCATATCCAGGTTAAAGCGGATATCGGCATCTCCCGGGCTCAGCAAAAGTGCCCGCTCGTAGTTGAGCACTGCCTTGGGCGTGTTCTTCATCTTGAAGTAGGCATTACCCAGATTATAATAGATATCGGCCGACTCGCCCTGCGTCTGCAAGATTTGCTCGTACATAGCAGCGGCTTCACTGAACTTCTCCTTCTGATATGCCTGGTCAGCTTCTGCCTTCGTAGGAGCTGCCATCGCAAACTGGATGCACCCAATCAGTCCTATCAATAGTAAAGACAATTTCTTCATATTTAGTTGCTCTCCTATCCGTTTTAATGTTTGATACTGTTTTCCATTTTGCTGATCACTTCCACGGAAGCGGAATAAACCTTATCCATGGCCTCGTTCTCATCACCCGGCGCATAGCGTGCGTATTCACATTCATTGAGCACCCCAATGAACTCGGCAATCAAAGCCTCCTCTACGCCGTAATTGGTCAGTTCAGCTTCGATGTTGTCCTTTGAAAGCTGTGATACCGGAATACTGAGCTTGTCGCTGATGTATCCCCACAACGCCTTCAGCACTTCATCATAGAACTCGTTCTTCTTATTTTCGGCCAATAGCTTGCCAGCCAGTTTCATACGGCGAGTAGCCACCTTGTTGGCCTTCTTGGTCTTCATCTTGGCCACGTTGGCATTGTCGAGAGCCTTCTGGCGATAAATTACCGCAAAGACGATGAACAGCAGCAACGGAATCAGATAGCACAAATAATAACCTACGCTGCCGAAGAAGAATTCGCCTTTCGGACGAAGGGTCGTATTGCCCAACTTGATGAAGCGGACATCCTTGCCCAGCATCTTCACGTTCTCCTTGTTGGTGAAATCCGCAATCACCTGATCAGCATTGCCTTGTCCCTTTGCCACTTTCAGGTTGTATGCCTCTGTCTTGAGCGTCTTATAGCTGTTGCTCTTCAGGTCGAAATATGTGAATTCCACTGCCGGAACGGTAAAGTTACCGGCATGGCGCGGAATAGCCAGATATTCAAAGGTCTTTGTACCCGTCAGTCCGCTGTTGGTCAGCTTGTAATTGTCGGTCACTTTCGGGTCGTACACCTCAAAGTCCTGCGGGAACTTGATGTCGGGCGTACTGATCAGTTTCATGTTACCCGTACCCGTCAGGGTCAGCTTGATGGTTACGGCATCGTTGGTCTTCACGTCGGTAGCGTTGATAGACGAAGCCAGCTTGAAGTCACCCACCGCGCCCGAGAATCCGGCAGGCTTGGCCGGAAGCGGCTGCACGTTAATGACCAACTTGGGAGTAGTGATTTTCTTTTTCACCTCCACGTATCCTCCGCCATTGAAGAACGCATCAAACGGATCGTCGGAAGCTGTCTGCTGGGCAATCACCCCGTCGAATGTAATGGAGGGAATCTCCAGTTTGCCAGTCTGCTGCGGGAACAGTACATACTGGCTCCACACCGTCGTATTGTAATTCCGTCCCTTATAATGTTCCAGCGTGAAGGTCTTCTGCTGCGGCAATTCCACTTCCTGAGTATGGAAACCCTTCAAATCGGGCATCTTACCATACAACTGGCGAAGGTTCACCACTGTATATACTTTGTAAGTCAACAGAATGGCTTCCTGTTCGTGTACGGTCGTCTTGCTGGCCGTAGCCGTGATAAACAAATCATTAGACGTAATCCGGCTTCCTGCCACCTGACTCCGAGAAGAACTACCCCCTCCGCTATTTCCACCTTTTGAAGCCTGATCCTGTGGAAGCACTTTAATAGTCAAGGCATTGGAAAACACCTTCTTGCCATCAACCTCTACACTGGCCGACGGAATGGTATACGTACCTGGATTTCCAGCCATCAGAATATAGGTAAACGCCGTCGAACTGCTCGACGTACGTTTTCCGTTGATAATCTGAATACTGCTCTGCTGAGAACGGCTCGGTCCCATCAGCACATCGAAGCCCTTGATGGATGGAGCCCGGAAATCCTTGATATCTTGCGAATTGACCGTGAAAACCAGACGTACCTGGTCACCACTGACCACCACGTCGGCAGCTTCCGCCACAAACCGTACGTTGTCGGCCTTCACCTGTCCTACGGCAAGTATCGTAAAAAGTAAGAATATTATCTTTCGCATTCTTCTTTGATTTATAATTATTCGTTTGTTCTTCATCTCTGCTGGCTTACCAGTCTTTCTCCAGTTTGCGGCCCCGCACCTGAATCTGCTTCTTCACCTTGTCCTGTACGTTCTTTTCGTCCTGCATGGCGGCGTTGAGCAACTGTTCGGCATTCTCTTTCGACATCTGGTTCTGATTCTGCTGCGGTTGCTGCGGATTCTGTTGGTCCTTCTTGTTCTGTTCCTGCTGGTCCTTGTTCTGCTGTTTGTCGTCCTGCTTCTGGTCCTGCTTGTTCTGTTTCTGGTCCTGATTCTGCTGGTTCTGCTGCTGGTCTTTCAGCTGCTTCTGTGCCAGTGCCAGGTTGTAGCGGGTTTCATTGTCCTTCGGATTATTACGCAGGGATTCCTTATAGGCTTCGATACACTGCGGCAACTGCTTGGACGACTGCAGGATGACGCCCATGTTATGGTAAATCTGCGCCAGCTTCATCTTGTCCTTTTCAATCTTTGAAGCAGCGGTAAACTGTTCCATGGCCTCCTTCCCCTTCTGCTGCATCAGCAACGCATTGCCCAGGTTGTACATGGCATCGGCCGACTTGGGATTCAGTTCCAGTGCCTTCCGGTAGTCCACTTCTGCCTTGACAAACAAACTGTCCTTGTAGAGTTTGTTGCCGCTCCGCAGATAATCACGGTCTGTTTTCTGTGCATAACCCGCCACAGCAGTCATGGCCAGGCACATACACAGCATATATCCTTTCACTTTCATCTCCAATTTCATTTAAAGAGTTTCACATTCTTGAAAAGCGGATTCTTGCGGTTCAGAATCATCAGGTCGGCAGCCAACAACAAGATGGCCAGCCAGGCCAGTACCTGGAACTGCTCGTCGAATTCCGTAAAAACCTGCGTCTCCACGTCCGCCTTTGCCAGTTTGTTGATTTCCGCGTTCAAGGCTCTCTCCGCATTGTTGGTGTTGTCCACCCGCACATAAATGCCGTTTCCCGCCTTGGCGATTTCCTGACACATCTGTTCGTTCAAACGGGTCACAATCACATTACCGTCCTTGTCACGGCGGAACTCATTGCTGCCTTCCATTGGAATGGGCGATCCGTCGGGTGAACCGACTCCTAACACAAACACGCGGATTCCTTTCTTAGCAGCTGCCTGTGCGGCTTCTATCGCTCCTCCTTCGTGGTTTTCTCCATCCGTAATCAGCACGATGGCTCTTCCTACGCCTTCATTCGGCGTGAAACTTTTCATGGCCAAATCGATGGCCCCGCCGATATCCGTACCCTGCGTGGTAATCAACGACGGAGAGATAGTTTCCAGGAACATCTTGGCCGATACATAGTCGCTCGTAATCGGGAGTTGTGTAAAGGCCTGACCGGCAAACACAATCATGGCCACCTTGTCGTTGTTGAACGTTTCCACCAAACGAGAAATCAGTTTCTTCGACTTCTCCAGACGGCTGGGAGTGACATCCTGTGCCAACATGGAGTTGGAAATATCCAGTGCCACTACGGTTTCTACACCTTGCCGTTTCACCGTCTCCATCTTGGAACCGAACTGCGGACGGGCCAGCATGAAAATCACCATGGCCAGCGCGGCAAAAGTCAGCCAGAACTTGACATCGGGACGATATTTGGACACATCCGGCATCAAGTGTGCCAGCAGTTCCGGACTACCGTATTCGCGCAAGCGCTTGCGGCGGCGATAGTTCGTATAGAAATAGAACACAGCCAGCAAGGGCAGCACAATCAGTAAATATAAATATTGAGGTTCTCCAAATCGAAACATGGCTTCTTCTTTTGAGGTATTTTCTTTAATACTGTATTCCGCAACAGGATTTCAAGCAGGATGCTCAGGAACGCAATCAGGGCAAATACCTGATAAGCCTCTTCGCGCTTGCTGAATTCCTTCACGTTCAGTTTCGTCTTCTCCAGTTTGTCAATCTCGCGGTATACTTCTTTCAGCTTGGTATTGCTGGTAGCCCGGAAATAGTTTCCGTTGGTAGTACCCGCAATCTGACTCATGGTCTGTTCGTCGATTTCTACCGGCATCTGCACATACTGCACACCCGCATAGGTCTGCATCGGATAAGGAGCCGTTCCGTTGGTTCCTACACCGATGGTGTACACGCGGATACCAAACTGCTTGGCAATCTCGGCCGCCGTCAGCGGAGAGATGTCTCCCCGGTTGTTCACACCATCCGTCAGCAGGATAATCACCTTCGACTTGGCCTTGCTGTCTTTCAGACGGCTCACTGCGTTGGCCAGTCCCATACCCAGTGCCGTACCGTCTTCAATCATTCCGCGCTGCACCATGTCACAGCCCACACTCTGGAACAAGTTCAGCAACACCCCGTGGTCGACCGTCAGCGGACACTGCGTGAAAGCCTCTCCCGCAAAGACAGTCAGACCGATGTTGTCGTTCGGACGTCCGTTGATGAACTCCGCTGCCACCTGCTTGGCCGCCTCGATACGGTTCGGCTTCAAGTCCTCTGCCAGCATACTGGTCGATACGTCGACCGCCAGCATGATGTCGATACCTTCAATCTCCGTATTCTGCCAGTTATCCGTAGTCTGCGGGCGTGCCAGCACCAGCACAATCATCACAAACGTCAAGATACGGAGCACGAACGGTGCATGCAGCAAATACACCTTCCAACTGCGCGGAGCCTGCATGTACATCCGTGTGGTAGATACCTGCATGGTCGGTTCCGTTTTCTTGCGGCGCATCACGTACCACACAATATACGGAATCAGCAGCAACAGCAGGAACAGATATTCTATATTCGCAAAAATCATAGTCTCAACTCATTTTAAAATTAAAAAAAGAGGTCGATGAGGTGACGCACAGACAGATACAAAGCAATCAATGCGGCAATGCCCGTAATGGCAATGCTGCAGAGCAGTACAATCCGTCCCTGTTTGGAACGTTTTTCCTCCACCTTGATTTCCGTCGGCTCCTTCTTGGCATTCGGATCTTCCTCTATCTTGGTCTGGTTGATGAAATCCACGGCATTCACCAAGTTCATGTCGTTCTCGTTCATCAGCGGCGCATATTTGGCAAACTTCACCAGGTCAGCCGTTTCAAACATCGCCTTCAGGTCACGGATGGAATCCTTGTCCTTTTCCTCCAGCAAGCGTTCGATGATTTCCGAAGAAGTCATCTCCATGGCATTGAAGCCGAAACGCTCCTTTATATATACACGAATCACATCAGTCAGTTCCGTGTAATATGCTTTCGGATCCTCACGTTTGGCAGCCTTGTCGGCCTTGATGGTCTCAATCTTCTTCATGGCAGCCAGATGAGGAGGCAACTTCGGTTCTATCTTGATAATCTTGATAATCGGCTTGTTGTCGCGATAGCGGATGACAAAGAAGACGGTCACCACTCCCAATGCGATGAACAACAGGATGGAATACACCAACGGTGCCAGGTCATCCCAAGTGAGAGGTACCTCCTGAATGGTTTTCGGACCAAAGAACTGGTCGGGATGCAACGTATCCACCGGAATGGAATACACCTTCAGGGCCAGCGCCTTGGAACGGTAGGCCTTGTCATTGACCAGTACTTCAAACGGCGGCAGGTAATACAAAGCCGAGTCGAAAGAAGTCACCGTATATTCCTGTGAAATCAGCCAGCGCTTGTTGTCGTTGAGCAGTTGGGTATCCGGTTTAGCCACATCCAAAATCTCCACTCCCCTGACCAGTGTGTCACGAAGCAGCGGCAACCTCAGTTTCTGGTTGGCATCCATGCTGACCTGCAATTTAATCTTGGCCTGCTCTCCAATCAGTAACTGAAGGGAGTCGATAGTCGCTTCCACCGTCACCGACTGGGCTTTCAGTCCGGATACTCCGCACAAAATCAGCACCACGCAGCAACATGCCTTCATCATTTTCGTACAATATAATAAAAAATGTCTCATGTCAACTGTCAGTTTCGTTTAGCAAATAAATTCAACAACGCCTTCACATAATCCTGGTCCGTACGGACAGACACAGAATCCACATTACTGTGCGTGAAGGTTTCGTTCAGCTTCTGCTGTCTTTCCTTCCACCAGGCGTGGTGTGCATTCCGCAGCGCCTTGGAAGAAGTGTCAATCCACTGTTCATGACCGGTTTCCGCATCACGTACCAGCATCAGGCCCACATCGGGAAGCTCTTCCAGCCGGCGGTCGTACACCTGTACCGCCACCACATCGTGCTTCCGGTTGGCAATGGTCAACGCATTCTGGAAGTCCCGGTCGTCGATAAAATCGCTGAGGATGAACGCCGTACAGCGTTTCTTCAACACATTCGTCAGGTACTCGATGGCACACTGCAGATTGGTCCGTTGGCTTTCGGGCTTGAAATCAAGCAGCTCACGGATAATATACAAGATGTGCTTGCGTCCTTTCTTGGGAGGGATAAATTTCTCAATCCGGTCGGAAAAGAAAATCACACCAATCTTATCGTTATTCTGGATGGCAGAAAAAGCAAGCGTGGCGGCAATCTCCGTCACCATATCCTTCTTCAGCTGCTTGATGGTACCGAAATCCAGACTGTTGGACACGTCCACCAGCAACATGACCGTCAGTTCACGTTCCTCCTCAAAGACTTTCACGAATGGTTTGTCGAAGCGAGCGGTCACATTCCAGTCTATATCGCGCACGTCATCCCCAAACTGATATTCCCGGACTTCGGAGAACGCCATACCCCGACCCTTGAAGGCCGAATGATACTGGCCGGCAAAAATATTGCTTGAAAGTCCCCTCGTCTTGATTTCAATCTGACGGACACGCTTTAAAAGTTCACTTGTCTCCATTCCTTTAGTATTTGACCGTGCCCCTGCGGAATCGACCGAGGAACACGGTTGAATCGTTTATAATCTATGCAGCCTTTCCGCTGCGGATAAATGCCGACGGGAACACTTTCCTTCCCGTCTGCCCCATTATCAAGCGGCGGGCATCAGGGCACTTCTACCTTGTTCAAGATCTTGCTGACGATTTCGTCGGAAGTCACATTGGTAGCTTCTGCCTCGTAAGTCAGTCCGATACGGTGACGGAGCACGTCGTGTGCCACGGCACGCACATCTTCCGGAATCACATATCCACGACGCTTGATGAAGGCATAGCTGCGGGCAGCCAGTGCCAAGTTGATAGACGCACGAGGTGAACCACCGAAGCCTATCAGGCCCTTCAAGTCTTTCAAATCATATTTTTCCGGATAACGGGTAGCAAACACGATGTCGGCAATATATTGTTCAATTTTTTCATCGAGATATACCTGGCGAACCACTTCACGGGCTGCAATGATGTCTTCAGCCTTCAGAATCGGACGGATTTCCACACGTTCGCCGGAGATGTTCTGACGGACAATCTTCTTTTCCTCTTCCAACTTCGGATAATCGATGATAACCTTCAGCATGAAACGGTCCACCTGTGCTTCCGGCAGCGGATAGGTACCTTCCTGTTCAATCGGGTTCTGTGTTGCCATTACCAAGAAAGGTTTCGGTAAAGCGAACGTCTGCTTGCCCAGTGTCACCTGACGTTCCTGCATGGCCTCGAGCAAAGCACTCTGTACTTTTGCCGGGGCACGGTTAATTTCATCGGCCAATACGAAATTAGCGAAGATAGGTCCCTTGTTGGCGATGAACTGTTCATCCTTCTGACTGTAAATCATGGTACCGATGATATCGGCCGGCAGCAAATCAGGAGTAAACTGCACACGACTGTATTTGGAGTCTATCAATGAGGCAAGAGTCTTAATCGCCAATGTTTTTGCCAACCCCGGCACACCTTCCAGCAAAATATGTCCATCGGAAAGCAACCCGATCAACAAAGATTCAATAAGGTGTTTTTGACCTACGATTACCTGATTCATTCCTTCCATCAGGTTGGTTACGAATGCGCTCTGGCGTTCGATACGTTCGTTTAATTCACGAATGTCAATAGCTTCAGCCATAATTTTCTTCTATTTTAGTTCCTATTTCTTTCATTAAAAAAAGTCCTTTTTACATAGATACCTAAAAGAACACCCCAAAATTACGGCATTCCATTAACAGGCACAATAAATTTTGATAAAAAAATATAGACTGTTTTCCCCTTTTAAGGCTTATTGAACTAAAGAAGATTAAAAAGGCCCTGTTTCGATTGAAACAAGACCATTCTCTATTTTTTAGGAGTCAGTTGTGGAATCTGGATAGTAGTACCCACTGGCACATTGTCCGGATTCTTGATGATAGACTTATTATGCTTTACTAAATAAGGCCACAATTTCTTGTTGCCATAGAATTTCAGAGCCACCCGTACCAAGCTTTCTCCGGGACGGAGTGTGTAAGATGCCTGCGTACCTGTAATCTGGTATTCCACCGTGTCGGCCAAAGTTTCCCGCTTTACCGGTACCACGGCCGTCGTTTCATTTTTTCCCGTTTGGACAGGAGTTGCGGTCACCACCTTCTGCTCTTGCTTTACCGTATCCGGACGCTGCCCTCTCTGTATCTGGGATGAATCCACTTTCACCGTCAAAGTATCTGCTACTTTGGAAGAATCTGGCACGACAGGAGCCACTTTCTGCTGCTGTTTCTGCTGCATCAAGTACTCCACCACTTCTTCCGGTACATATCGCCGCCCAGAAGTCAACGCCCAGGTAATCAATCCTCCTATAAAGATACCGACCAACAGGATTGAAGCAATCATACACCACGGAATGTGTCGTTCCTTGTCTCTTTCCGGTACAGCCGCATCAGCTTCTGGAATGTTCATTTCCTGCACAAGCGTTTCTGTATCCGCTGCTTCCGTCGGCTCTTCTTTCTCTTCCACCGACGGATCTGCGGCTACTTCCAGACACGATGCCTCCGGCTGCTGTTCGAAGGAAGAAGAAACCACATCAGTTTCTGTCGTATCTGTATCAGACTCCGATTCTTCTTCTGCCCCCTCCGGCAATACACCTTCTTCCGGGAGGTCGGCAAAATGCACCTCATCTTTGAGCAGCACCGACTGGAAATGTGCAAAAGGTTTGTTGATCAGGTCTCGCAACCCTGCCTCCGGAATGAACGATACACGGGTATGTCCCTTGATTTCAATGGCTTCTCCCGTGTTTACATCCACACTTTTCCGAGCCTCTATATTGATAAGTTTAAAGGTACCTAACCCTTTCACCTTTACATACTTGTCGCGTGTCAAGGCTTCCTCAATCAAAGAGAGGAACTCCTTCACAAACAGTTCCGCATCTGCCTCATTCAACTGGCATTTCTGCGCAAACAATTCCACAAGTTCTTGTAAGGTTATTTTCTCATTCATCAGTTGACACGTTTTTAAACTTTTCTTTCAGAGCTGCGCTCGGCTTGAAGGCCAGCGTCAATTTGGGAGGTACCAGAAAACGTTGACGAGTGACAGGATTCACAGAGATACGCTCCATCTTCTTCTTTACCTCAAACGCGCCGAAACCTTGCAGACTGACCGTCTTGTCGTCCTGCAAAGCCTGCGACATACATTCGGCAAACGAAGCGACCAAAGAAGCCGTCTCCTTCCCCGGCCTGTTCACACGGCGGGAAAGCTCCTCTATGAATTCCTTATTTGTCATTGGATTATTTTACAATTCTTGCGTACAAATCAAAATCATCTGCATCATACACCTTCACCCGATGGAAAGTACCGGTCTTCAGCCGGTGTTCACCTGCTTCAATCAGAACTTCCGGATCTACTTCCGGTGAATCAAACTGCGTACGGCCGATGTAATAGTCACCTTCTTTCCGGTCGATGATGACCTTAAACTCCTGTCCGATTTTCTGGTGCGCCAGTTCGGCCGAAATTTCCTGCTGCAACGCCATCAGTTCATCCAAACGCCGCAACTTTACTTCCTGAGGTATCTCATCTTTGTAATGCTTGGCTGAATAGGTCCCTTCCTCTTCCGAATAAGCGAATGCGCCCATACGTTCAAAACGAGCCTTGCGCACAAATTCCTTCAGTTCTTCAAAGTCCTGCTCTGTTTCTCCGGGATGTCCCACCATCAGTGTGGTACGCAAATGAATACCCGGTACCTCCTGACGGAACTTCTCAATCAGACGGTATGTTTCTTCCTTAGTCACATGACGGCGCATCTTCTCCAGCATATTGTCGCTGATGTGCTGCAAGGCAATGTCCATGTACTTGCACACATTGTCATTTTCCCGCATCACACGGAACAAGTCTTCCGGGAAGTGAGCCGGATAAGCATAATGCAGACGAATCCATTCCACGCCCGGGATATGCGCCATCTGCTCAATCAGCTCCGGCAACATCTGTTTCTTATACAAATCTACACCGTAATACGTCAGTTCCTGCGCAATAACCTGGAATTCCTTCACCCCTTCCGACACCAACAGACGCACCTCGTCCAGAATTTCTTCCATCGGACGGGACACATGTTTTCCGGTAATGATAGGAATGGCACAATACGCACACTTGCGGTCGCAGCCTTCCGAAATCTTCAGGTAAGCATAATGCTTGGGGGTAGTCAAATGACGTTCAATGGCAAATTCAGAATGATATGCCTTGCCCAAATCGGCCAGCAACTCATTCCAGTTGAACTTCCCATAAAACTTGTCCACCTGCGGAATCTCCATCTGCAAATCCTTCAGATAACGTTCCGACAGACAGCCCATCACATAGAGCTTCTTCAGCCGGCCTTCTTCCTTGGCCTGACAGAACTCCAGTATCATGTTGATAGACTCTTCCTTGGCATCGCCAATAAAACCGCACGTATTGATGACGGCTATTTCTCCCTGAGGGTGGGCACTGTCGTGCGTCACTTTGTATCCGTTGGCTTCCAGCTGTTTCATCAGCTTTTCAGAATCCACCAGATTCTTTGAGCACCCTAATGTAATAATATCAATTGTATTCTTTCTCATTTCTCTGTGGTTGAGCCAAACAACGAATCCACGAATTCCCGACGACGGAAGACCTGAAGATCTTCAATTCCTTCTCCCAGCCCGATATATTTTACCGGAATCTTAAACTGGTCGGAAATACCGATGACCACGCCACCCTTGGCGGTTCCGTCAAGCTTGGTAATGGCCATTGCAGTTACTTCCGTAGCCAGCGTGAACTGTTTGGCTTGTTCAAACGCATTCTGTCCGGTAGAACCGTCGAGCACCAGCAACACCTCATGCGGCGCATCGGGAACCACCTTCTTCATCACGTTCTTGATTTTGGTCAGCTCGTTCATCAAGCCGATTTTATTGTGCAGACGACCTGCCGTATCAATAATGACCACATCCGCATTATTAGCCTTGGCCGAACTCAGCGTGTCGAAAGCCACCGAAGCCGGATCGGCCCCCATTTTCTGCTTAATGACTGGTACACCTACCCGTTCGCCCCAAATGTCCAACTGCTCCACGGCGGCTGCACGGAACGTGTCGGCTGCGCCCAAATAGACTTTCTTTCCTGCTTTTTTGAACTGATAAGCCAGTTTCCCGATGGTTGTAGTCTTTCCCACTCCGTTCACACCCACTACCATGATGACATACGGAGTCTTACCTTGTGGCACGTCAAAATCTGCCGTATCCACCGTATTGTTTTCCATCAGCAGTGCCGCGATTTCTTCCCGAAGAATATTATTCAGTTCCTGGGTATTTACATACTTGTCTTTCGACACCCTGGCTTCAATGCGCTTGATAATATTCAGCGTAGTTTCCACTCCTACATCAGACGTAATGAGCACTTCCTCCAGATTGTCCAACACCTCGTCGTCTACCTTCGACTTTCCAGCTACTGCACGTGCAATCTTGCTGAATACACTTTCTTTGGTTTTAGACAATCCTTTGTCTAACGTCTCTTTTTTTTCCTTTGAGAAAAAACTAAAAAATCCCATACAACATAACTTTTATCAGTTTCTGACACAAAGATAAAACTATTATAGTTTACACACAAAAAAAAGTTCCTTTCATATTGAAATGAAAGGAACTTTTATTTAGCATTTTATAATTGACTCGCTAAATTATTTCTTGAAGAAGTCCTGAACTTTATCGTTAGGAACCATCTGTTCGTCAAAAACGTAAGCACCTGTTTTCGGAGACTTAACCATTTTGATAACCTTAGTATAAGAACGGCCTTCTTTACCTGTCTGAAGGGTTGCGACTGTTTTCTTTGCCATGGTCTGTTATTATTTAATTTCTTTATGAACTGTTACTCTTTTCAAAATAGGATTGTACTTCTTCAGTTCCAATCTTTCAGTGGTATTTTTTCTGTTCTTTGTTGTAATATAACGAGAAGTTCCCGGCATACCACTATCCTTCATTTCTGTGCATTCAAGGATTACCTGTACTCTGTTTCCTTTAGCTTTCTTAGCCATAGTCTTTCTCTCCTTTTAATTAACCAATAATTTTG
>NZ_CABROP010000055.1:0-15731 GCF_902472605.1 uncultured Bacteroides sp. | reverse complement strand
CGGGGAGCGCCCAGCGGCAAGGGGCGGGACCACCCGTCCCGACGAGCGACTTTAATCAGACTTTACAAACATAGTATCTTTCTTCCATAAGTTGAGCTGCAATAGAAGATACTTTATTGAGACGTTTGTACATTTCTGGCGTTGGTTTTTCTCCTGGTTTAGGAGACCATTCATCAGGAAGAGACTCCCAGACAATTTTACTGACCGAAATATTTTCTCTATTAAAGCATGAGTAACTTAAATCCTTGAAAATTTCTTTATCTGGAATCCATAATTCTAACTTTAATGTATTTATATCTCCAGCATCATATTTGGGAATAAGTAAACAAACTTTATTATTATCATATATTAGCGTATTGATAGTGGCTTGCTCAACAATTCTTTCTCCTACTGGTGAGATAAGAACATAAATAATATCACCACCAGACATAGGTGTGAATTTAGTCCGTAAATAGCTACCATACGCAAGCAATTCAGTATATGCTTGACGCGCCGTCTGATCAGACTTTTTCAACTCTATGACAATAATTCCATCATTACCGCATCGAATTGCAAGAAAATCTGTTCTCATCGTAGGCTGTCCCTCCTCTTTTAGAGACACTTCGCAACCAAAGAAGTCGATTTCGCTCATTGTCTCCCACAATTTTTCATAACGACTAATAATCATATTGTACAATACGTCAGAAGGAGAGGCGTATGTTGGATTATCAATATTTACTTTTTGAAATTGTGGTGCAACTAGCAAATCTGCAAAGCTTTCTCGTTTTGCCCAAATATAGTTTTGTATTTGTTTCTCGGTCATAGAAAATGAATTAACATACAAAATTAAGTAATTAGCACAATATAAGTACTATAATAATCATAGGGAACACATAATAGATTATTATTTACAATATGCACGACCAAGAAAATCTGGAAACAAATCAGTTTCATAATATTTATGAGCTAACACACGCAAAAAATAATAACCAGCTTTATCGCTTCTATACTCAATAGATTCATATTTTTTTACATAATTATTCTGAAAATCTTCTATTGTTTCAGGTAGCTTAATATTGGTCTGCACAGCCAACTCGTTATTGAGTCTTTTTTCAAAAAGCAATTGTTCAATATCGAATTCATTGGTTATCGGATATGCGACCTGTAAGTTTACCTCAGATTCTTCAACTTTCTGCTTAAGAAAAGAGTAGAACTCCGGTAAATTTAGGTATGATAACAATTCAAATACTACCATTAAAAGCAAAGACGATTCACAATGATAATCGTCATCCTTCACATAAAGGCTTTTAGCTAAGGCCATTCGATTTCCATACATTTCCGGCCACATTTTTTGCTTTTCATAACGTTTTATCAGATTTATAACTGTATATATTAAATACTTCCTCAAACTATTCATGTCTTCTTGATTTTCTGCATATTTATACATGTACAAAAATACGATTTGAATAGTGATAGAATGTGTATCTAACAAAGGCATAGTGCAAGCATTATTATTTTCAATTATATTCTTTAGAATCTCTATTCTGTTTCTATGTTCCTGCTTTGAAACATTGTAAAAAGACTCTGTTAAGAAATAGAAATAAACTAAATCGCTTAAGAAATCATAGCATCTTAACGGATAAAACATATATTCTGAGTCTGTCGGTTCAAAACAAAATAACCCTTTGGGAAATTGTACTACACTTAATATTTTATTTAAATACTCCCCATATATTTGAATCTGTAACCCAATAAGACAATTGAAATGATTAATAATAATAGTTTTTTTCTCCTTTTTGGTTCTAAGAATCCAAGCCCAGGTTTTCAAAATTATAGTATCAATGCAATACTTTGCAGGCAGTAGATTTCCACATTCTATAGAGTAAAAATGAATCATATGTGCTATCAATCGTAATGTAGCAAACATATTAAGAAGTATCCTCTTGTTTTCTTTCTTTATAGTCCCTATTTTACTTAACTGTATGTCTATGAGGGACGAAATATCCTTGAAGGTATTACCTTCTCCATCTAATAGGACAAGTATTTTTTTAAACAAGCGGTAACTTTCATCATCAGCTAGTAACGTTTCGTCAAATAAATACTCTGAAAAATAAGTAGTTAACACACTTATGTCCCATTCTTCAAAATTTCCATTAGGAAATTCTGTCTTAATAAATCCATTAAATGTTGGAAGGGCATTTGCATCGATCAAACCATTATGAACAAACACATAATATCTAGGGAAATTGCACAGATTAGGAACAGATACATCCTCATAAGGGGTATACTTGGATGCTCTTAGTGATTCTATCAAACCATCTTTCTCATTAAGTGTTCTATCTGTTATATCCTTGGAGCCAAATCCTTTCAGTTCAAACAAAAAAAGAGTAGATACCCCCTTAATTTTTTTTATTGCTATCACATCTCTTCCATATTGTGACTGTCCTTTTGACTGTCGTGGTGTTGATAAAACTCTATATCCCATACGTTCTAAAAGTATAGGAAATATATAGTCCAATTCATTATCCTCTTTTAAGGATTCCACATATTGTTTAATTATTTCCTGCCGTTTCATTCCAATCTTTCAATAATTCATTTATCCATTCATTTTGTTCCATAGGTGTCATAGATTGAACTAATTGCCTAGAGGGTACTGAAATTTTTATACAACCTAAATGTTGTATATTCCCACTATCATCCCTCCAACCTCCTCCTCTTGCCAATAATACCTTAGTCATTATGTTGTTTAAAAAACTCTCATTATTTTTTTCAGCTTCCTTCATCTGTTGTTGCCAATATAGTTTTTGAGTATTCATTGCTTCTTTATACTCAACCACGTAACTGTATTTGGGGGACAGTTCTTTAATCGCTCTTCTTTTCTCTATAGCATCGACTCTTTGGTCATAATATTTCCTGATTTTTATAACATGCTCATTATTAATATTCAATTTATCAAAAACTTTAATTACATGCCCCATATAATCATCTAAATATGGTACCAATCTATTCATTATGACATTACGAACGCGCGTTGAATCGCTCTCTATCAATGGCAATAACTTCGGAAGTCTCGTCTCCGGATTACCATAATCTTGAAGCATACTTATAATAAATAGACATTGAGGTATTTCATCTAAGTCTTTTTGAGGATTAAATTCTGAAAATTCCAAATGATAATCATCCCATAGCCTACGCCCCACAACACGATATATCCCTTTTGGGTGGATAATAAACGACAAAACAAATTTTAGAAAATCATCACCATTCTTTTGTAAAGAAGACAGACATCCGTTCATTGTTAGAATATCCATTGGAGTCAGACTTTCGGCAATGGTTATAAAAATATTTATTAAAGAATTAGAATCTTTTAAATGAATACATATTGAATCATCAATACATTTCAGTGCGGCTTCCTTATTCTCACTTTTTAGTCCTTTTATTAATAATATGACACACTTCTCTATAAATAAGCCAATCTTTTGTTGAAAAGACAACCAGTGGCATAAAGGATTAACGTACAGCGATATATCGCCTTGCAACAATTCTAAGATCTTTTGCTCACAAGTTTCCCTTCTTTGCCCAGCTAATCTATCAAGCGTATAAAGAAAGAAAGACATAGCTGGACCTGATATAAAAGACGTGTGAGATATAGTTATATCAAAAGCAGTGTTAATGTCGTCATTTGTGAGCTGATTCGTTCTCACAAAAGCAATTGCAAACTCTTCCATGTCACATTCAGGAGGATAATCCACACAATATCTATTAAAATCATTCTCCATCAGACCAGCAAAGCAACTCAGCTTGTATTGTGGCAACAATGACATTAAGACAACGGCATTATCATAATACGAACTAGCGTATTTTTGAACTGCTATATCTACAAGGTGACCTATATTTTCTGTTTTACCTTCAAATGACAAAATATTTAGCTTCATGAATTCAGGGTCCCATCCAAATGCACCTGCAACAAGACGAAATCCCGTAGCCCATTTCCTAATATTATCAGTTTCATCGAAAATAATATTACCATCTTTCATATATGTAATGTATGCGAAAGCAACGGCAAAATACCATCCACGACTATCATAACTAAAAGATTCGATGATATGCTTATTGTTCTCCCAATAAGACACAGAATCACTAAACTCAAACTCACCAGCAGATTCTTTTTCATTTAAGAAATTTACCATTCTAACAAGTTCTTTAGGCATCCCTAAGTTTATATTTCGTCCATCAAACATAACAATCCATTAGTTATTTATAACATTTATATACATGCATTCTACACCCTATCATACGATGTTACCTGCCTCTCAAAAACTACCACAAACCGTTCCTGTTCGTTTTTAGCAATACCTAGTCTCGTAGCCAATGACTGCCAATACTTAACCGTATTCAGTACTTCACTAATGATTTGCTGAGCAATATGCTTCTGTAACATATATTCCTCACAAGAATTCAGCAATTCATTCAAATCCGATTTATTGGTATAGCTGTTAATTAACAGACTCTGATACTCATTCAGCGTTGGATTAATATCGTAAGCCGGAGCCAAAGTCCATCCCTTAGCTGTCAGAAGGAAACCGTGATTACGGAAATGGTCATCCGTATTACCAATGGAAATATTGAATGCAACTCTGCGATACAGTTCTTGCAGATTATCCTCCACGTTAGTACAATTCTGAAGTATGAAATCGACAATATCCAGATAGCCATGGCCGGTATTAGCATTGGCACCATCATTCAAGCCCAATAGAGTCATGGCTGAAGCAAAATGTATGCGCTTACCGTCTTCCCTTCTATCAAATCGTCGGGAAAGCAAAGTATGGTATTTGTCGCTAGTAGAGATTACTTTTGTTTCTGCAGCATTGACACCAGCCTTCTTTGCCAACAGATGTGAGAAATGTTCCCAAAGTCCAACATCATAATCATCTTTGCGGGACGGAAATTTTGCTATATACAAGATCTTGTTCTCGTCAATTACACTTGCCTTTGGACGTGCTCCACCAAGAGATGAACCAGGCTGTACCAGTTGAGCAATCCAACGCATTTCAGGTAATCTGTTCTCATCTTCACTTTTCTCTATTTCGGAACTAGCTGCAATCAACTCACGAATATCTGTCAGCGGTGGTATGCGCAGGACTTCGCTTGCATTGATATACTCTCCATTCATTGATTCCTTGAATCGAAAAGCCCCCATGCGAGAAAAGTCCTCAATCCCGATAAGATAGTCGAATGAAGAAAGCCGACGTACCGGACGATTCTCTTCCTTTGCTAGAATCTGTTCCCGACGATTTATCAATGTACGCCCCCACCTGTCTGGAAGGGCATCAGAAAAACATCCGAAAATATCCTTGTCTGGAGCTGTATATTGCTGCCCTGGATAGTTATTCAAATCATCACTAAGAAACAGACTACCATAATCCTTTAACCACTCATTACTATAACAAAATCCATAGCTGTCAGAGCCACGAAGTGATTCGTAACTTAACTCTCCAACGAACCTTGGTTCTTTCAGCCAATCGAAATCAGCAAATACATAGAGTCTTTTCATACCTTATTCTTTTTTGGATGCCCTTTCCCGCTGTTTAAGACTTAAATCCTGTAATGCTTTTCCCATTGCATCTTCTTTTGCAAGCAGAAGAATATCATCATCTAGTTGAAGCGCATAAAGCACCCTGAGATAAATACCTATTGCCACTGTCGGTACACCTTTCTCTATACGTGAAACCGTAAGAGGTGAACAGGTGGCACGTTCGGCAACTTGGGCAATACTGAGATTTCTGCGTAATCTGGCCAGCCTGATCTGTTCTCCTACTATCTGCATCTTCTGCTCCAGCTTTCTTGGCAACTTGGTACCCATCGTACTTTTCGTCATAGCTCAACTTATCATATAATATGCAAATATAGCAGTTTTACTTTATTTTATGATGTGTTACAAAGATAATTTTTTGAATTTATCCCTGTTGAAATTTGCTTTGGCCACATTATTGGGCGTTGAGATATTAAATGCTATTATATTATTCATAAGGCTGATATTTTACAGATAACAAACAATATATTGTTTCTAGCCAATTTCCTCTTTTCCTCCTTTTATGCAGACTCAAAAACGCCTAAGCATAAATACCCATTTGGGCTTGAAATTTCCATGTTCCCCCCACGGAAAACGTATGTTTCCGCCTTGAGAAACGTACGTTTCACGCATGGAAAACATACGGTTCTCAGATGGAAAACATAAAAAACATTTCCCCATGTTGTACAATTCAATGAAGCATTTCTCTGAAACACTACAGATTAGCTATTCTTCTTGTAATAAATCACGTATATTTTTTCCTCCCAGAATGCTGTTCGCATACAAATCAGTGAGACTGTTATCTATCGCACACTTATATTTAACCAATATTTACATTTTCGGAATAGGGGGATTTGCGCCCGTCTCCGTTATACAAATATACAAACAAGTGAATAAAGGAAAGCAGATATAACAAACTAGACTATAATTAACGTTATATGGAAAAGAAAAACGACGCAGATATGCTGGCAGCCATGCTCCTGGCTGCGAATCGTTATGCCACGCGTCCGGCACTGGTCCTTGACGACCGGACCTATACCTATCAGGAATTGTTCGGACTGGCAGGAAGTATTTGTGAAACGCTGAGGAATCTCCACGGAGACACGGTGGGCATCGCGGCTGAAAACCGTATGGAAACCTATGCCTCCATTTTGGGTGTGCTACTTTCCGGAAAAACCTATGTCATGTTGCATCCCGATTATCCGGCAGAACGCAACGCTCGGATAGCCCGGCAATCCGGCATCGGCCTGTTGCTTTACAGCGGAGAAAATGGCGACATGCTTCCCGCCGACATCAAGGCTATACGGGTGTCTCTCCCCTCCCATCGACTTGCCTTGCCGTCCGGCATCAAGGAGGTGGATTCCGACGTGCCCGCCTACATCATCTTCACGTCCGGAAGTACGGGCGAACCTAAGGGTGTCCCCATCTCCCGGAAGAACCTGAATGCGTTCTATCGGGCCTATCGGGCTTTAGGATGGCAACTGGATGAAAACGACCGTATGCTTCAGATGTTCGAACTGACGTTTGATGTCTCTGTCGTGTCGTTTCTTTATCCCCTCACCCTCGGCGCGTGTGTTTATGCTGTTCCGCAACAGGGAATGAAATACCTGAACGTACTGGATATCATGGAACGTCATCGGCTTACGTTTGCGGCGGTAGCCCCTTCCGTGCTTCGGTTGTCACGTCCTTATTTCGGAGAAATCTGCTTTCCGGACTTGCGTTATCTCGTCGTCACCGCTGAAGCTACCGACGTGAATCTGCTCCACGAATTTCGCCCTTGCATACCCAATGCCACGGTCGTCAACCTATACGGACCGACCGAAGCGACCATCTACTGCACTTCGTATGTCATCCCGGCGGAAGGGGCCAAACACCATAACGGCATGGCGGCAATCGGAAAACCTTTTCAGGGGATGGACTATCGGATTGCATCCCCTTCGGGCAAACCCCTTCCGGCCGGAGAGATGGGTGAACTATGGATTTCCGGACCTCAACTCATGAGCGGATATTGGGGGGCTCCCGAAAAGACGGCCGAGTGTTTTGTGACGGATTCTTCCGGAAAGCTCTATTACCGTACCGGAGATCTCTGTCTGGCAGATACGGACGGAGACATCGTTTATTGCGGCCGTAAAGACACACAGGTAAAGATACAAGGCTTCAGAATAGAATTGGGCGAGATTGAATACCACGTCAAGGCGTTCTACAAGCATGGCTGTAACGCGGTAGTGCTGCCGGTTTATACCTCTGACGGAAGTTGTGAACTGCATCTGGCCGTAGAGCGGGAGACGGAAGATACGGCACACCTGGAACAGTATATGCAAAGCCATTTGCCGGCTTATATGTGCCCTCGGCACATTCATTTTATCCCTTGTTTTCCACAAAACAACAGCAACAAAACTGACCGGAAGCAACTATTAAAATTCATCACTCAATAACTCAAAAACAATCAAGTATATGGAAACGAAAGAATTATTGGAAATCCTGAACGGAATATTCAGAAAAGTATTAAAGAGAGACGACATCACACTGACCGAAGAAACCACAGCCCACGAGGTGGACGGATGGGACTCACTGACCAATATGATATTGCTCACCGAGATTGAGAAAAAGTTCGGGGTGCGTTTCACATTTCGTGAGATAGTGAAACTGAAAAACGTGGGCGATCTTTGCCAGACTATCCTGAATAAGGCCAAATAAGGAGGGAAAAGCAATGTCATTCATTTCCCTTGAATTTGTCCTGCTGCTCCTGCTCTGTTTCACCTTATACCATTTGGTCCGTGAGAAAGGGCGGAAGTGGATTCTGCTTGCGGCCAGTGGGGTTTTCATCGGCTACTTCAATCCTGTATTTCTTGTCACGGCACTGGTCGTAAGTCTTTTCACCTACGGTGCGGCGATACGGATTGAGCGGGCCTGTGAAAAAGGAAGGGGCTCCCGCTTGATTTACTGGAGCAGTATCTCCAGTCTCGTCCTCTGCTGGATTGGGTTCCGTTATGCCCACCAGTGGACCGGAAACTCCGGCATTGTTTTCCCATTGGGCATGTCGTTCTACACCTTTCAGGCCATCGGCTACTTGACGGAGGTCTATTGGGAGGAAGAAAAGGCGGAACGGAATCTGATGGATTTCCTGCTTTATATGCTCCTGTTCATGAAGTTCCTGTCGGGCCCGATTGAACGGTCGGCCGATTTGCTTCCGCAAGTCCGAAGACTCTCTCCTGCCTCCTATTCCATGATGACCTACGGCCTGAAGCTGATTGTGGTGGGATTGGTGAAGAAGCTGGTGCTTGCCGACCATATAGCGCCCTACATTGACGGGGTGTTCGATTCGATGCACACCGCCTCAGGTGTACAACTGCTTATGGCTTGCCTGCTCTATCCCATCGAACTGTATGCCGACTTCTCCGGCTATACGGACATGGCGATTGGAACAGGGATGCTGTTTGGATTGAAACTGTCACCCAACTTTGCGCATCCCTTTGCCGCCCAGACCACGGCTGAGTTCTGGCGCCGCTGGCATATCTCCCTTTCCTCCTGGGTGCGGGATTACCTTTTCCTTCCTTTGTCATCGGTTACCCGTCGTTGGGGACAAGGAGGTGTGGCGGCAAGCCTCCTGGTGACCTTTATTGCCTTGGGTATATGGCACGGTGCGGGATGGACATTTGCCGTCTATGGACTCATACAAGGGCTTGTGATTGTGTGGGAACTAAGGACGGAGAAAATACGGAACAAGGTAAGGAAACAGATTGGAAAACGGCTGTTCGCTACGCTTTCGGTCGTCCGTACCTACCTCATTTTTGCCGTATCGCTGGTGTTTTTCAAGGCACAGTCCGTTTCAGACGCATTCTATTTCCTGCGGAATATCTCTTTTCAGACTCGTGCGAGCTGGAAAGAAATCAATATCGGCATGTCCGACCACATCTGCATCGTGGCCGGCAGCGCATGGTTGCTGATACTGCTTTATGACTTTTTTATGTCCAAAAGCGACTTGCTTCTTCGTTTTGAGAATCAGCCCGCCTTCGTTCGCTGGACAGTATATTATTTAATTGTGTTTGCCGTGTTTGCTTATGGCGAGTTCGGCACGGAAAACTTCATATATCTACAATTCTGATGGAAAAAATACCGGAAACTACTACTGGCGCAAACATCTGTAAACAATCTGCCTTCCTACGTCTTGTCCGAAAGTTGGCGTGGTTCTCCCTCCCATTTTGGGCGTTGATGGCTCTTTACGTGTACGATGATCCTTTCATGATTCTTCGCAAATATGACCTGTATGATTCGGATGTCATGCTGAACGAACAGCATGTAGGTTGGCAAATATACCAAAACCATAAGGACAGCGTACATTTCAATTCTTTTGTTTTGGGCAATTCCTGTACCATGGCCTTCCGTTGTGGGGAGTGGGAAAAATACCTTGCCCCCGGCGACCGTGCCATCCGTCTTTTCGGGAATGGAGAGACTCTGAAGGCGATAAGTCTCAAGCTTCATGCTCTTGAGAAGGACGGTGCAGAAATAAAAAATGTGCTGATGATTCTTGACCGGACTTCCCTTTCACGTTTCAGCCTTTTGAATGGTTATAGTAATGTACTTCCGGCTGCGATATCGGGAGATAGTCCGTTTACTGTGCAGATGGAATTCATACAGGCATTTGCCATGCCGGACTTTTTGTTCCCATACCTGAAATATAGAATTACAGGAAGTGTGGAACCAGGAACGAAACGAATGAATCCTTATGGAAGAATACGCGATTCGAGGAACAATGATTCGTTCAATCCACGCGAGAAGATGATTGAGCAGGAAGGTGAGGCATACTGGGAAAACCGTAAAAAGGAATTTCCCGAACGGAATGGCACTGTTGTGATAGAAGAGCCTGTTATATTTCAGCAGCAACGCGTATTGTTGGAGGAAATCAGCAAAATCCTGCGCCGCCATGACACCTCAGTACGTATCCTCATCAGTCCGGATTATCACCAGAAAGAACTGCATCCGAACGACAGAGAAATCTTGCAAAGCATTTTCGGAAAAGAAAATGTGTATGATTTCAGTGGCATAAACGAATTTACAGAAGATTACCACAACTATTATGAATCAGGACACTATCGCCCCTTGTTAGGCAATCAACTATTGAAAAGAATTTACCCATATCAATGACTTCCGAATCTGCCACTGACAAAAACAGGCGGAGCAGAATGAATAGTTGCAGGAACGTATCAGAGAGTTGATGGTTCAAGTCACATGGCTGAGCCGTCAACTCTTTGGGCATAAGAAGACTTCTTTTTTGCATAAGGTAAAAGGAATAAAATAAAAATCATCTTTCCTGACAGAAAAGCTCTCATTTTTTTTGATTTTATCCAATTTATCATTTCTTTTGCAACCGAAAAATTCAATTCTGTGACATATGAAAAAGCTATTCTTTTGTTGTGCTGTATTTTTGTCATTAGGAGCACAGCCTTTTTTCGCTCAAAAAGCCGTCGTTGATAAAATCATTGAAATGGGGCAACAGGATAATCAGGCCGCACATCAGCTGGATATACTGACCAATCGTTTTGGCGGACGCCCCATCGGGTCGGATGCGTATGAGAATGCAGCCGAATGGATGGTACACGAATACAAGAAATGGGGGTTGGATGTGCATCTGGAAGAAGCTGGTGAACTCCCTGTCGGTTTTAACCGCGGTCCTTGGTTTGGAAAGCTGTTGAGTCACGACCATGGAATGACCCTCCATTTCGCGACTCCTTCGTATACTTCCGGGACGAAAGGGGTGCAGCGTGGTCATGTCTTGATGGAACCTCATACCGACCAGGAATTCGAACGCATTAAATTCAAGTTGAAAGGAGCCTGGGTTTTAATCTCCGGCATAAACGACGGATGGCCAATCGACCGGACGGCGCATGCAGATTCGCTCCGTCAGGCTATCAAACAAGAAAATAAGGAAATCGACCAGAAGAATGCCGAACTCAGGGCGAGAAACCGGGAGAAAAAAGAAAACAACGAGATGATTCCTTATAAGGAATTCCCGGCTCTTTACTACCATGAGATGATTGAAGCCGGTGTCTTAGGATTCATCCAAGCATCGGAAGTGCCTATCCGCGCGCTCTATGACCGGAAGATGATTGACAGCATGACGTTCGACAACCTGCCGGAAGTTCCTGACATCAAACTCGACAAGCATCAGTTCAACATCATCGCCCAGATGGTAAAAGAACGGCGGGAAGACTTCCTGCTGGAGTTCGATATCCGCAATCATTTCAAACTCGGACCTATCAAATACCACAACGTAGTGGCGTCTATACGGGGTAGCAAATACCCGGACGAGCAAGTCATCGTCTGCGGACACTTGGATTCTTATGATACGGGTACAGGCGGCATCGACTGTGGTACAGGAATTGCCCCCATGATGGAAGCAGCTCGTATGTTAGCCTTGTCGGGAGCGAAACCCAAGAGAACGATTCTTTTCATCGCCTTTGCCGGAGAAGAGTTCGGACTGTTAGGATCGAAAGCTTATTGCAAGAAACATGAGCAGGAACTGCCTAAGATTGTCAACGTATTCAACCGTGACGGTGGGCCGGAACCGCCCGTCGGAATAGCTGTTTCACAGGCGATGTATGATGATTTCGTCAAGATAACCCAGCCTATCCAAAAGATTCGGGAGGACATTCCGTTTAAAGTGACTGTACGGCCGCCCCGCAAATTACCGAAAGTAGCAGGTGGTACCGATTCGGAAGTGTTCGCCACATATGGAGTCCCGACATACGGATTTACCACAAAAGATGTGAAAGGATATAATTTCAGTTATGGAGAAATCTGGCATACCGAACGTGATTTGTTTACCAAGAATATCCCGGAATATCTGAAGCATACGGCCACTGTTACCGCCATCACCGTCTTAGGCGTAGCCAATCTTGACAAGGCTCTGCCACGGGAAGGAGTCTATGAAAAGGATTGACAATTGAGAATTGTAATAAAAAAGAGGCGCAGCGTACTGTGCCTCTTTTTTTATGACTATAATTTCCCAATTACATCTACATGTTACATCGAAAGTGGAATTTTATTCCTCACAACCGCGTTCTCTTGAACATCTCGATGCGGTTCTTGATATTCTTCTCCAGACATTCCTTGTACAACCACGGCTCACAGCTATGGAAGTCACCTACATTGAGGAAGCCCATGATGGGAGCATACTCACTGCCGCTGTAACCTTTCACTACGAGCACTTTTTCCTTCTGTGCCACACTGACCGTAATTGTGTCGTGCAAGGTAGCCTGTACCTCATCCGTACGCCAGTTGACGGGATTGATACAGAAAGCGCATGGAGCGGCTACCACGGGCTGGATGTACTTCACATCGCTGACCGAGTTGTAACAGATGGTCACCCCAATATCGTCGGGACCTTGGGCGGCCTTGATATGCGCAGAAGCCAGTGTGTCGGCAGGAGTTACCTTGTAGCCCAACACATAAGCGGCCACCAGCCGACGGTATGCCTCCTCAGGCATGATTTTCAGCAGCTCCACCACGGCCTTTCCGCCCTGACTAAATCCGGCCAATACAAACGGACGATCTTTCGGACGGTTCTTCAGAAAAGTCTCAAACGCATTGCGTACATCTTCAAAAGCCACCTTAAAACGGCTGTTGATGATATTCTCATCGCGGGTAGCCCATCCTTCAATTGTGATATGACGGTAGAAAGGAGCATAAAAATTGTTGTCCTTCCCCATGTAGGCTGCCACACCCGAAATCTCTTTCGTCATGTCATCACGGTGTTGCTTGTTGTAGACATCGGCATAGTGGACCGTTACCCCGTCCTCTGTCGTCCAGTCTTTCTCCCAGGTCGATACGATATAGAACACATCGGCATTCGTACCGGTCTTGTCGTTCTCTTGGGTATACCAGAAAGTCGGGTCAGAATAGTCGGGAGCTTGAGGAATATACATTTCCGATTCTGCCTTGCGGCATCCCGAAAGCAACATAAGTGAAAAAGCTATCACGCACCACAAACAGACGGATTTTCCGGTGTAGAAACGAACTTTATTCATAAGATTTTATTTTTAAACAGTTTATCGGTATCTAAGGCAGACTTCCTGCCTTTTTTCAAGGTCCAAAAGTAATCATTTTCTAATAGATGGTCAAAAATATGTCAGCAGCAACGTGTCGAAGTAAAATCGTTCTTTTGAAATAAATTTGTCCGACTGACAATAAATTTTTAAATTCGTAGAGCTATATTTAACCCACAAAAGTAGATAGATTGATAAAACTGGACATCATGAAAAAGATTTTAATTGTATCGGGGCATCCCGACCTGAATGACTCGTTCGCCAACAAAACGATATTGGAAGAAGTACATAGACTGTTACCGGAAGCGGAGATTGCTTACTTGGACAAGCTCTATCCGGATTTCTGTATCGACGTACAGAAAGAACAGGAACGTCTTCTCCGTGCGGACATCATCGTTCTGGAGTATCCGTTGTTCTGGTATACGGCTCCTTCCCTTTTGCACCGTTGGATAGAAAAGACTTTCACCCACGGATTCTCACACGGGAAAACGGGCGACAAATTAAAAGGCAAGCAGTTGGTATTGTCGTTCACGACGGGTGCACCGGAAGAAATGTACAGCTACGACGGACCGCAGCAACATCCGATTGACGATTTTCTGATACCCTACAAACAGATGGCCCATCTTTGCCAATTGGAATGGTGTGGCTATGTATACAGCGGGGGACTTTCGTATGCAAGCCGCCACGATGAGAAGGAACTGGCCCGGATGAAAGAGAAATCCATCCGTCACGCCCACCTGCTAGTAGAAAAATTGAAAGGTATGGAATAAAATAAAAATCCTCTTGTGGAGCCTCAGTCTACGGGTTATACACAGGAGGATTTTTTTCTGCTCTCACTTGATGAGGGATTCATTCCGGTTTCACCGTTTTTTGAAACAGTCTCTTATCGGATGAAATGGGTCGGTGTCCACGGTTCACTGGGCGGGACAGGCTCCCCACCCTGCTTCAGGTTCTTCAGCAGCCATGCCATGTTACGTCCCAGTGTACGCATGGTCTGCAATCCCTCGATGTCCTGACTCGCTTCACCGGGCAATCTGCCGTGCACGCTGTTCCAGTATTGCGAAGATACCACCGGCATGTTGTTGATGGTGAAATACTTGTTCAGGCGGTCGAACGTCGCACTGGCTCCTCCGCGACGGCACACAGCTACCGATGCGGCAGGCTTGTAGGCCAGCAACTCACCGGCAGAATAAAACAGACGGTCGAGCAAGGCACAAAGCGAACCGTTAGGCCCTGCGTAATACACGGGCGACCCGATGACGATACCGTCCGCTGTCTCCAGTTTCTCCCGGATTCTCTGATACAACTCATCCTTGAACACGCACCGTCCCAGTTCCCTACAGCGGCCACAGGCAATGCAGCCCTGCACGGCTTTAGTTCCGATGGATACGATTTCCGTTTCTACGCCATTTGCTTCCAACGCCTTTGCCACTTCCGACAAGGCGATAAATGTATTTCCCTCTCTGTGGGGACTTCCGTTAATCAACAAAACTTTCATATCTCTCTCTTTGTTTTTCTACAAAGATAAGCGGTTTTGAGGGATTTTGAATCGTCCCAATTACGGATAATTCTACCTCGATTATCGAAACCAATTAACTTTCCATCCTCTTATTCGTTCGATGACAGAACCTTTCCACTTTGTCGAACCTCTCTTTTCCTGTTTGCGTTTCACAGAGGTTTTCGTACCTTTGTCGGAAAAATCCGAATGACCTGTCCCCCTCTTTCGTCTGTACGCGAAAAGAGCGATTTTATTCAGGATTCCAAAAGATTGGAAAAACGATTAAGATAGAGAACAATGAAAAATAACCTCATCCAAATCTCTGCTTGGATTGCGGCACATATCACCCTCATCGTGGTACTGGTGACTGCCGTGGCACTCTTCCTTCCCGCCTCATTCAACTGGATAAGCACTTCGGCCATCACGCCGATGCTGGGCGTGGTGATGTTCGGCATGGGACTGACTCTCCGCCCGTCCGACTTCAAGCCTGTGTTGCAACACCCTAAAGATATTCTCGTGGGCGAACTGGCCCAATTCCTTATCATGCCTTCCCTGGCGTGGCTGCTCTGTAGACTGCTGGCCCTGCCGGAAGAACTGGCCCTGGGCGTGGTCCTTGTAGGATGCTGCCCGGGAGGTA
>NZ_CABROP010000054.1:0-16912 GCF_902472605.1 uncultured Bacteroides sp. | reverse complement strand
CGCCACGCCGATGGTACTGCGTACAAGTGGGAGAGTAGGTAGTCGCCGTTTTAGAGAAGTCCTGAAGCATAACTGCTCCGGGGCTTTTTTTTATGCCCTGACGGGTACACGGGAAACGGCGGGGCCGGAATGATGACCGAAGGAGTCCTCGGACGGGGCAGCGTGAATACGGGGGTAGTAGAATATGTTTTCCGGCGTCCCGTCAGAAGCTGGAGAGATGGCCGACAAATCATGAATCTGCATTGGGGAAAGCAATGTCCCGTTATCTTCCAAGCCTGCTTAATGCGGCTCAGGAAAGCCTTGGGCGGTGTGTGTCTGTCACGGCGCTCCTGTCGCTTCCTTTAGCCTGTATGGTAATCCCAGAAATGTGCTCTCCCCGTTGGTAGAGACGGCTGATAGCCTTTAAAATCAGACATAAAAAAACTCCGGACTTCACAGCCCAGAGTTTTTGCGATTGATTTCTATAATATAATTAGGTTAGTGAATCATTGTATTCGTGTCTTCTACAATTTTTCCGTAGGAGAATACGCATCTTACATTGATATCTTTGTCCAAGATGACAATGTCTGCATCTTTTCCTTTTTGTAGGGTACCTTTATAGGCTCCTATGCCAATCAGGTTGGCTGGAGTTTCGGAAGCCATTCGTACGGCATCAGCCAAAGGAATAGCTGCTTTTTTCACCATGGTTTGAATCAATGTTTCCATCGTGGCCAAACTTCCGGCTAAAGCGGAATGATCGGCTAGTTTGCATACACCATTTTCAATGATGTATCTTGGATCATTGATCGGTTCTCCTGTGTAGGCTGCATATTTCAGGGCATCGGTTACCAAGCAGGTTTGTTCCACCCCTTTCAATTTGTAGACGAGTTTGAGAATCGTAGCTGGAAGGTGGATTCCGTCGGCGATCACCTCTACACTCATTCCGTCGGTGAGGTACACACTTTCTACGGTGCCTTCGTATTTGTATTCACGACGTTTGTGGAATCCCGGCATGGCATTATAGAAGTGGGCTGCATGAGTGAAACCGGCTTCGAAAGCAGCTTTAATTTCTGGATATTCTGCTTCGGTATGGGTGATTGCAGTCAGGATACCTTTTGAGGTAGTATATCTGGCGAAATCGTGGGCTCCTGGCAGTTCAGGACTGATGTCCCAGCGCTTGATGCATTGTGTACTTTCAAGTAATGGGATATATTCTTCCGGATCGGGGTCTTTCAGGAATTCTTCCCATTGCGTTCCGGCCATCTTCTTATTCAAATAGGGGCCTTCTATGTGCAATCCCTGTATGGTGCTTCCTTCTTCTTTCATCAATTCTTCGCACGCGTTCACTGCACGTCGGATATTTTCGAAACTGGTGGAAGAAAGAGTAGGAAAAATGGAAGTAGCTCCATGTTTCAAATGAGCCTGTGTGGCCTTCTGAAAAGCTTCGACAGTTCCTTCTGTGAAGTCGTGTCCGCCACCTCCATGTGCATGCATGCTCACGAAGCCTGGCACGATGTACATACCTTTGGCATCGATGACGGTAGCACCGATGACAGCCAGGTCGCTGTTTGTGACTTCCAAAATTTTTCCGTCACTGATGAGTACGGAGCCGTCTTTCATCCATCCTTGTGGAGTAAGAATATGGCCGTTTATGATTTGTGTCAGCATAATTGTCGAATGTTTTTAAGTGGTTAAAAAAGTGTGTTAGTGCCTTCTACCAGTTTTCCCATTGCCCATACGGCACGTACATTAAGGTCACGGTCGAGGGCCATGATGTCGGCATCTTTGCCTCTTTCAAGGGTACCTTTCCGGTCAAGAACACCCATAATGCGGGCCGGAGTTTCAGAAGCCATTCTGACTGCATCCTCCAAAGGAATCTCTGCCTTCTGGACCATGGTACGAATCAGGCGGTCCATGGTGGCGATACTTCCAGCCAGTGCAGAACGGTCGGCCAGTTTGCAAACACCATCTTCGATGATGACGCGCGGGTCGAAGGCTTCTTTACTGTCGCTTGCGGCACAGGCCAGTGCATCGGTGATTAACGCAGTTTTTTCTACTCCTTTAATTTTGTGTACCAGACGCAGAATGGTAGGAGGTACATGAATGCCGTCGGCAACTACTTCCACGGTCATGTCGTCCATTAAATAAATACTTTCTACAGTACCTTCGTATTTGTATTCACGGCGTTTATGGAATCCCGGCATAGCGTTGTAGAAGTGAGTGGCATGTGTATAACCTGCCTGGAATGCGGTATAGATATCTTCAAACTCAGCTTGTGTGTGTCCTACTGCAGCCAACACGCCTTTTGAAGTGATGTATTTACCAAACTGCATGGCACCCGGAAGTTCGGGAGCCGCGTCCCAACGTTTGATGCAATGTGTGTCTTCCAATAGGGGAATGTACTCTTCAGGATCAGGGTTCTTGATATTCTCAGGCATTTGTCCCCCTGCCATTTTTATGTTAAAGTAATGTCCTTCCAAGTGAAGTCCAAGTACTGGACTATCGGGCTCGCTCATTAATTTTTCCGTAGTAGCCGCTGCGGCACGGATCATCGGAATGGTAGAAGAAGAAAGGGTGGGGAAGATGCTGGTCGTTCCATGCTGCATGTGTGCCTTGACTGCAGTACGGAAAGCGTCTTCACTGCCTTCCATGAAATCGCGTCCGCCACCTCCGTGTACATGGATTTCAACTCCTCCTGGTACGATATACATACCTTTGGCGTCAATCAGTGTAGCACCTACGATAGCCAGATCGCAGTTGGTTACTTCCAGAATTTTGTTGTCTCTGATTAGTACGGAACCGTCTTTCAGCCATCCTTGCGGGGTTAAAATACGGGCATTAATTATTTGAGTTAACATATTGAATAAGGTTTGATATCTTTGATATGTGCTGCAAATTTAATTAATTTGCTAATAAAATGTACGATTGATAATATATTTATTTATGATTTAAGGGTTAATTAAATTAAAAGTGTGCGGGATTCTCCTTTGCGCAGTAAAAAATGAATGGATTTGCGCCCGTTTCTCTTTTGTGAGGCTGATTCATGCATTTATTTATACCTATTTTTAATATAGAGAAATAGAAACTCGAAAGTGTGAAGTATGTTAAACAAGCATTTTTAATAAATAAAAAGCAGAAAGATTAGATGAAATGAATTATTATTTGTATCTTTGTCGCCCGATTTATATGGTATTGCGACTTGGGAAAACTTAGTACATACAAGATAGAATTAAAGAACATGACGGAAAACTCAGCTGATTATGAGTTCTCTTTGACCAATCAGTTCTTTACGGATATTGACGCTCCAGAAATCCAGAAGGGAAAGTTGCAGGTGCAGCTGAACGTAAAAAAAACGATGGGGGTCTATGTCCTTACTTTCCATATCGAAGGTTCTGTAATTGTGCCTTGTGACCGTTGTCTGGATGACATGGAATTACCGGTGGTTACAGATGATACCTTGAAGGTGAAACTGGGAGCTGCATTCTCAGATGAGGACGATATGGTCATTGTGCCCGAGGAAGACGGTTATATTAATGTCGCGTGGTTTATGTACGAGTTTATCGCATTGAGTTTACCGATGAAGCATGTGCATGCTCCTGGACAATGCAATAAAAGTATGATGGGAGCTTTGAACAAACATCTACGCACTTCGGCTGAGGAGGAAGGCGAGATGGATGATTTCCTCTTGGAGGAAGAAATGGATGAGGAATTGCCTGAATCCCGAGAAATAGATCCGAGATGGAACGAATTGAAGAAAATATTAGATAATAATTAAATAAAAGTTTAGAAAAATGGCACATCCTAAAAGAAGACAATCAAAAACGAGAACTGCGAAGAGAAGAACTCACGACAAGGCAGTTGCTCCTACGTTGGCTATTTGCCCGAACTGCGGTGCATGGCATGTTTATCACACAGTATGTGGGGCTTGCGGTTATTACAGAGGTAAGTTGGCTATCGAAAAAGAAGCTGCTCTTTAATAACTTGACGCTTTGTTGAACATCTTTGCATGTTCCAGGAAAATTAAAGCCGGAGAGCCATTTCGGCTCCCCGGCTGTTTTTTTATAGGCCACGAAATTAAGAAATGATGGAAAAAATAAATGCAGTAATTACCGGAGTCGGTGGGTATGTACCTGATTATGTATTGACAAACGAAGAATTGTCGAGAATGGTTGACACCAACGATGAGTGGATTATGACCCGTATCGGGGTAAAAGAAAGACGTATCCTGAACGAAGAAGGTTTGGGAACTTCATATATGGCTCGTAAGGCCGCTAAGCAGTTGATGCAGAAAACGGATTCAGATCCGGCTTCCATTGATTGTGTAATTGTAGCGACGACAACTCCTGACTATCATTTCCCTTCTACAGCTTCTATTCTTTGTGATAAACTTGGATTGAAGAATGCATATGCATTCGACTTGCAGGCTGCTTGCAGTGGTTTCTTGTTTGCGATGGAAACAGCTGCCAGCATGATTCAGTCAGGCCGTCACAAGAAAATTATCATTGTGGGCGCAGATAAGATGTCTTCCATGGTGAACTATTCAGACCGTGCCACTTGCCCGATTTTCGGAGATGGTGCTGCGGCTTGTATGGTGGAAGCTACCACAGAAGATTATGGTATTATCGATTCTATCTTGCGTACAGATGGTAAAGGACTTCCGTTCCTGCATATGAAAGCAGGTGGTTCAGTTTGTCCTCCTTCTTATTTTACCATTGACAACAAGATGCATTATTTGTATCAGGAAGGTAGAACCGTGTTCAAATATGCAGTGTCAAACATGTCAGACGTAACCGCTCAGATAGCGGAAAAACATGGTTTGACCAAAGACAACATTGACTGGATTGTTCCCCATCAGGCAAATTTGCGTATCATTGATGCGGTTGCTTCTCGTCTGGAAGTTCCATTGGACAAGGTGATGATTAATATCCAGCGCTATGGTAATACCAGTGCGGGAACGTTGCCCCTTTGCCTTTGGGATTATGAAAAGCAGCTCAAGAAGGGCGACAACATTATCTTCACTGCGTTTGGTGCTGGATTCACTTGGGGTGCCAGCTACGTGAAGTGGGGTTATGATGGAAATAAATAAACAAAGAATTAACACTACAGATAAAAAACGCATCCCAATCGATGCGTTTTTTTGTCTGTGAACGAATATTTACTTATGCACAAAGCCGGATTTGTGAATATTGTGGGTAATCCGAATGTCGGAAAATCCACTTTGATGAACTTGCTGGTGGGGGAACGTATCTCCATCGCGACTTTCAAGGCTCAGACAACGCGTCACCGTATTATGGGAATTCTCAATACGGACGACATGCAGATTGTCTTCTCTGATACTCCGGGTGTATTGAAGCCCAATTACAAGCTTCAGGAGTCTATGCTGAACTTTTCGGAATCGGCGTTGGTGGATGCGGACGTGTTATTGTATGTCACCGATACAATTGAGAAACCCGATAAGAATGCGGAGTTCATGGAAAAGGTACGTGCTTTGAAAGTACCTGTTTTGTTGCTGATAAATAAAATTGATCTGACGAACCAGGAGAATCTGGTCAAGCTGGTGGACGAGTGGCACGAGATGTTGCCGCAAGCGGAAATTATCCCGATTTCGGCTATGGCAAAATTTAATGTCGATGTGGTGATGAAACGCATCAAGGAACTGCTGCCCGACTCTCCTCCTTATTTTGGAAAAGACCAGTGGACGGATAAGCCAGCCCGTTTCTTTGTGACGGAGATTATCCGCGAGAAAATCCTGCTGTATTACGACAAGGAGATTCCTTATTCCGTAGAAGTGGTGGTAGAACAGTTCAAGGAAGATGCCAAGAGCATCCATATCAATGCCGTGATTTATGTGGAACGTGAGTCGCAGAAAGGCATTATCATCGGGCGTCAGGGAAAAGCCTTGAAAAAGGTGGCCACCGAGGCTCGTAAAACATTGGAGCATTTCTTCCAGAAATCCATTTATTTGGAAACCTTTGTCAAGGTAGACAAGGACTGGAGAAGCTCGGATAAGGAATTGAAGAATTTTGGTTATCAATTGGATTAATATCGGCTGCGAAGCCGTAAATGAAAGATAAGTATGGGAAATTTAGTTGCGATTGTAGGACGTCCCAATGTGGGAAAGTCGACACTGTTTAACCGTCTGACCAAGACGCGTCAGGCGATTGTGAATGAACAGGCCGGTACAACCCGCGACCGACAGTATGGAAAGTCGGAATGGCTGGGAAAGGAATTCTCAGTGGTAGATACCGGTGGATGGGTAGTAAACTCGGATGATGTGTTCGAGGAAGAAATCCGCAAGCAGGTGATGCTGGCCATTGAGGAAGCAGATGTCATTCTGTTTGTAGTGGATGTGATGAACGGGGTCACTGACCTGGATATGGAAGTGGCAGAAATTCTGCGCCGTTCGAAGACACCGGTACTGCTGGTAGCTAACAAGACGGATAACAACGACTTGCAATACAATGCGGCCGAGTTTTATTCGTTGGGATTGGGAGATCCTTACTGTGTTTCGGCTTTAAGTGGAAGTGGAACAGGTGATTTGCTGGATTTGGTGTTGAGCAAGTTTAAGAAAGAAACACCGGAGATTCTGGATGAAGATATTCCTCGCTTTGCAGTGGTAGGCCGTCCGAATGCTGGAAAATCATCTATTATCAATGCGTTTATCGGAGAAGACCGGAACATAGTAACGGAGATTGCAGGTACTACACGCGATTCTATCTATACGCGTTACAACAAATTTGGATTCGATTTCTATTTGGTGGATACGGCAGGTATTCGCAAGAAGAATAAGGTGAGCGAGGATCTGGAATATTATTCAGTGATTCGTTCCATCCGTTCCATTGAGAATTCGGATGTATGTATCCTGATGCTGGATGCTACTCGTGGTATTGAAGGACAGGATTTGAATATCTTCTCACTGGTGCAGCGCAACCAGAAAGGATTGGTAGTAGTGGTCAACAAGTGGGACTTGATTGAAGAAAAGACAGCCAAGGTGATGAAGGGATACGAAGATGCTATCCGCAACCGTCTGGCTCCTTTTACAGACTTCCCGATTATCTTTACTTCTGCGCTGACCAAACAGCGTATCTTGAAGGTGCTGGAAGCTGCGAAGGAAGTCTATCAGGCTCGTACGAGTCGTATTCCGACAGCACGTTTGAACGAAGAACTGCTTCCTTTGATTGAGGCTTATCCACCTCCTTCAAATAAGGGAAAATATATCAAGATTAAGTATATCACCCAGCTGCCCAATACACAGGTTCCGTCGTTTGTGTTCTTTGCCAATCTGCCTCAGTATGTGAAAGAACCTTATCGCCGTTTCCTGGAAAACAAGATTCGTGAACGGTGGAAATTGTCGGGAACCCCGATTAATATCTTCATCCGTCAGAAATAAGCGAAGAAATATGATTCAAAAGTCCCTTGTAGCTCTCAAAGTAGGAGCAATGAGGGACTTTTTTCATAAAAAATGTCTATTTACTTGCGGATTCAGAAAAATGTGTTTACCTTTGCACACGCAAAACAAAAACAAATGCCCAGATGGCGGAATCGGTAGACGCGCTGGTCTCAAACACCAGTGGAGTAACATCCATCCCGGTTCGACCCCGGGTCTGGGTACGAAGAGGTTGACTTGATAAAGTCAGCCTTTTTTTATTTACAAACCAATCTTCCGCTCCATGAAAAATCGTATTGCAGAGCTCGATTACTTGAAAGCCGTATTTATTCTGCTGATGATAGTGTTTCATCTGGCTTATATTGGTGACAAGTATCCCTACGCCAAATCGCTCGTGTACACGTTTCATATGCCTGCGTTTCTCATCATTTCAGGTTATGTGATGAATATCGCTAAGGGAGTCCGTCCGTTTCTTCGGAGCATGGGATGGATTTTCGTTCCCTATGCCGTGATGGAGACCGGTTACGTGGTGATGTCTGCGCTGTTGCCGGTCCGAGAGTCGGTGGATCATCTGACGGTTTTTTTGTGGCTCGACAAGTTGTTTCTTCATCCGTTGGGGCCTTACTGGTATTTGCATACCTTGATGTTGTGTGGATTGACTTACCTTGGAGTGGATAAATTTTTGGGGCGATGGAATCAGACAGTGTCTGTATGGATTTTGTTGGCTCTGTGTTATGCCGTATTGTCAGTTTTGGGAGTGCTATCCTTGATTAATGCGCTGTATTTTATGGCAGGGGTAGTCTTGAAACGGACAGGAGTGGACTTCCGTTCTTTTTTTGTTCCTTCTTTCTGGGCCGTGGTACCCGTGGTATGGCTGGCATGCGATGAAGCCAACCTGAACAAAGGAACTTTGTCGGGAGTGGCTATGACCTACCTGGTCATAAGTCTGTTGTTGGCCGTGTTCCGTCATCTTCCTGAAAGAATAAAGCATCCGATGAACTACATCGGTTCGCATACCTTCATTCTGCTGGTTTTCTCGCCTGTGTTTACGATGGCTGTCAAGCAGCTGGTGAAAGTGTTTGCCTTCGACGCTACCGGAATGATTTTCCTTTTTGTGTCGCTTTTTGTCTGTGTGTTAGGCTCTTTCGGTATCGCCTGGTGTCTGGACCGTCTGCATCTGTCACGCTTTTTCTGGGGGAAATCCCGCATGCTCTAACTTTTAGTAGTGAACTGTGACATCTTGTCATCTTCTGGGATTATGGCATTAATTTTGTACGTAAAAGAGTAGATGTTGAATTACTTAATAAAATACATAGAACTATGATCTCAGAAAAATTACAGAATGCTATCAACGAGCAGATTACTGCTGAAATGTGGTCTTCTAATCTGTATTTGTCCATGTCTTTCTATTTGAAGAAAGAAGGTTTCGACGGCTTCGCTTCTTGGATGAGAACTCAGTCACAGGAAGAGTTGCAGCATGCGTACGATTTGGCTGATTATTTGGCTAAACGTGGTGGCGCGGCTAAAGTAGACAAGATTGATGTCGTTCCACAAGGCTGGGGCAGTGTACAAGAAGTTTTTGAACATGTGTATCAGCACGAATGCCATGTTTCTGAACTGATTGATGAATTGGTCAATGTGGCTTCTGAAGTGAAAGATAAAGCTTCACAAGATTTCTTGTGGGGATATGTCCGTGAACAAGTTGAAGAAGAAGCTACTGCTCAGAACATCCTTGAAAAGATTAAGAAATGCGGTGATGCTGCCGGTATCCTTTATTTGGATGACAAATTGGGACAGCGTAAATAATCACGCCTGTTTTTCATGAAATATTAATCCTGAATGAAAGTCTGGAGTTATTTAGACTTTCATTCAGGATATTTTGTATCATAATCTTCCTATCCTTTTTGTTTTTCCGCTATAAACTTTATCTTTGCCTGTTGAAATAAACATAGAATCCGAGTAAAAATGGGGGATATAATATTAAGGGGGTGGAACTGGTGTCGCCGCTTCCGGCATCGTTGTGGGTATGGAGTTCATTCTCCGGCCGATTTCTTTTTTATCACGTTCGTGATATACGAACGTTTGCCTTTTTATGCCTACGGGCCGTTGCATCATTTGCGGCGGGTGGTAGCTTTTCTGCCTCATTACCGGGAAAAAGTAGATAAGTTTTTGTTTCGGCTGGTCAATTATCTTCGTCCTTCCGTATTGTGGGAAATCGGAACGGGGAGCGGCATGAGCACCCGTTATATGGCTGAAGCCCATACGGATATGCAGGTCTATACTTTTGCGAACGAACGGGAAGATGCCGTGAAACGAATCCTTTCTGGAAAATCCTCTATTGAATACGTGACGGGTGACTGTGATAAAGAGATGAGAAGACTGGTGGCCGAAGGAAAGAAGCCCGAGGTTGTGCATATTGCGCATACCGATGCGTACAAGAAAGTATATGAACAGCTGCTGCCGCTGACGGACAAGAATACCTGTTTTGTCATAGGTAGCCCTTATGCCACGCAGGAGAAAAAGAAATGGTGGAAGGAAGTGATTGCTGACCCGCGAACGGGAATCACTTTCGACCTGTATGATGTGGGGCTGGTATTTTTCGATAAGGAACGTGTGAAAGAGCACCGCATTGTGAACTTTCTTTGAGTATAACAGGAACCTTAAATTTAAAACGATATGAAACTGACTAAAATTTATACCAAAACGGGAGATAAGGGTACGACGTCACTGGTTGGAGGCGTACGGGTGTCCAAATCAGATGTACGTCTGGAGGCGTATGGTACAGTAGACGAACTGAATTCTACGCTCGGACTGCTGATTTCGGTGATGGACGATGTGGAGAGTGAAAGGCTGCTCCGGTTTGTGCAGCATAAGCTTTTCTCACTGGGTTCTTATCTGGCCACGGACATCGAAAAAATGGAACGCCCAGTAGAAAGTTCTATTTCCGAAGAGAACGTACATCGGCTGGAACAAGCCATTGATGAGATAAATGCATCGTTGCCTTCTTTAAAAGGTTTTATCCTTCCGGGAGGGAGTTATCCGGCTTCTGTCTGTCATGTGTGCCGTACGGTTTGTCGCCGGGCAGAACGGCGGATTCAGGCGCTGGAAGACACGCTTTCCTACGAACTGGATATGCAGGTGAAGTGTTTTATTAACCGATTGTCTGATTATTTGTTCGTTTTATCTCGAAGGTTAAATAATTTAACAGGAAAAAGCGAAATTTATTGGGATAAGCGTTGCGAGTGAAAGAATTTGTTATACATTTGTGACTCAATAAAACGGAAGTAAAACTGTTTAAAATTATATACTATGTATTGGACATTGGAATTGGCCTCAAAGCTGGAAGATGCTCCTTGGCCAGCAACTAAAGACGAGTTAATTGACTATGCAATGCGTTCGGGGGCTCCTTTGGAAGTTATCGAAAACTTGCAGGAAATGGAAGATGAAGGGGAAATTTATGAAAGTATAGAAGATATCTGGCCTGACTATCCGAGTAAGGAAGATTTCTTTTTCAACGAGGAAGAATATTAAACAGTAAATAGTCAAGAAGAACTTTTTGATGAGTCCAGGCAATATCAGACGCTAAGTCTGATATTACTTGGACTTTTTTCTGAACAAACGTTATATAAGGTCGGGAGACAGTAACTTGTTTCATTCAAAATTTGTTCTTATTACAGAAGATATTATTTTTGCAAAATAAGAAGATAAGGAAAATTTGATAACCCCTCATTATTTTGATTTTATGAAAAGAATATTATTGATGCTCCTGACAGCAGCCATGCTAACGCCGGCTTGTGGAAGCAAGGCGTCCAATAGCAATCAGACAGAAGCACAGAAAACTTCGGCGGAACAGACGAATGTGATACATCTGACTAAAGCCGAGTTTCTGACTAAGGTGTATAATTACGAAAAGAATCCTAAGGAATGGAAATATGAAGGCAAATTGCCGGCTATCGTCGATTTCTATGCTACCTGGTGTGGTCCTTGCAAGATGGTGGCTCCGATATTGGAAGAGCTGGCTGGAGAATACAAGGGAAAGATTGTAGTGTATAAGATTGATACGGACAAGGAACCGGAACTTTCTGCGGCTTTCGGTATCCGCAGCATCCCGACGTTGCTGTTCATTCCGGCAGAAGGTACGCCACAGGTTTCTCAGGGTGCCATGCCGAAGGATGCACTGAAGAAGGCCATCGACGAGTTCCTGTTGGGAAATAAGAAATAAACTCCCCGGTGTGGAAAAATGAAGCGTCCCCGAAGCCCAATTTGCTGGCTTCGGGGACGCTTCTTGTATAGTAGGATGCTTATTCTCTGTCGCTGTCTTCAATCAGTTCGCGGATGGTTTGATTGAGCTCATCCTCTTTGAGTAGTTCTTCCAGAGTGAGGTGCATGCGCCAGCGCCAGTAATGCCGCGGATGGGCAGGGATGTTGATGCGTTCGGCTTCCACATCTGGATTGCGCAGACGTTCACTGATGCTCATCCAGTCCTGCCAGGCCAATATGCAGAGCAGGGAAGGACTCTTCAGGTGATTGAATACAATGTCTTTGCAGAGCCATCCGGGAGCAGGCGAAGGAGTGCCTCCCATGTGGTGCATTTCATTGTGGTAGAAACGTTCGGTACGTGCAGGGTCTTCTTCCCACCAGCCGCGCAGGGTAGACATATCGTGCGTGCCGATGGTACATACCGACAGGAACGGATAGTTTTCTGTATGTCCGAACTCTTCGTTCATTTCTTTGGGCATACGCTGTATTTCGAGCGACAGAATCTGCAGTTGTTTCATGACCCAAGGCACGCATCCGGGTACCATACCGAGGTCTTCACCGCAGACCAGCATTGGAGTGGACTGGGTGAGTACCGGCAGTTTCTTCATGGCTTCCTGATACCAGAATTCGTTGTGTCGCTGATAGTAGTAATGGTTGTACAGATGGTTGAAGGCTTCCTGGTCTTTGGGTCTTAGTTGCTGGAACACGAAATCGTGTTGTACGGTAATGCGCGGATGATATTTCTCCGGATCATGGTGGTCGGGGATGAAGAGCACGTCACTGATGAGGCTGTAGAGACCTTCTTTTAGTTTCAGGCTTTCTTCGTCGTGCTTGTCACCGAACCAGGCTTCCACTTTCCGCTGGGTGTCAAATTCCGGACGCATGGCGTAGCGTCCTTCTGCTATCGGTTCGATAAAGGTGTTCCGCACCATTTCGCTTTGTGCCCCGAACAGTTTTTCCAATACGGTGTCGTCTATGAAGGGGCGGGTCATGAAGTCGGGGTCGAAATGGAGTCCGAAACTCTTGATTTCGTCCACACTGAGCGGAAGGGACGGTGAGAACTGCCCGAGCAGTCCGTGTACGGAATGGTCGGGAATTTCCCAGATACGGAAGAATCCCAAGATATGGTCGATGCGGTAGGCCGTGAAATATTCGGCCATTTTGGCAAAGCGGCGACGCCACCAGCGATAGTTGTCTTTTTCCATGGCTTCCCAGTTGTAGGTAGGGAATCCCCAGTTTTGTCCGTTGACGGAGAAATCATCGGGAGGAGCGCCGGCCTGTCCGTTGAGATGGAAGTAATGCGGTTCCACCCATGCTTCCACGCTGGTACGGCTGATGCCGATGGGAATGTCCCCTTTCAGCAGGATGCCCTTCTGACGCGCATAGGTGCTCACAGCCAGCAGTTGCACGTGGAGCAGGTATTGCAGGTAGTAGTAGAAAGCAATCTGCGGATAAGCTTTGTGTTCGGCCGTACACAGCTGGGCGATTTCGTCGGGCTGGTAGGTACTGTAAGCCGGCCATTGGTTGAAATCCGGAGTGCCGTATGAGTCACGCAGGTAGCAGAAGGCAGCGTATGGGCGCAGCCATTCTTCGTTGCGGCGGAAGAAATCCAGAAAATCTTCTGAAGCCAGTGTCTTTTTGCCTTCCTGTTTGTAAATCTGATGCAGGTAATTCAGTTTCAGCTGGGTGGACTGTTCATAATCCATCATCGAGAAAGAGTTCACCTTGAGCCGTTCCTTCTCGAAAGCTTCGGCAGCTTTTTTGTTTTTGAGTGCCGGAAGCTGGCGAAGGTCGATGTACATCGGGTGGAACGCATAGATGGAAATGCTGTTATAGGGATAAGAGTCTGTCCATTTTCCTGTCAGTGTGGTATCGTTGATGGGCAGAATCTGGATGGCTCTCTGCTTGGTCTGGCAAGCCCAGTCCATCAGCTTCTTCAGGTCGCCGAAATCCCCCATGCCGCAGCTTCCTTCCGAGCGGAGGGAGAATACGGGGATGGCGCAGCCGGCAATCCGGTGAGGGGTATCCTCGAAGAACACCTCCGTTTCCATGGGCAGGTAAGTTTCGCCGCGTTGGAGTGGCTGGAGGGAAAAGGTCCGGTTGGGCCGTGTTTCCCATTTCTCCACGGCACCGCTTTCTTCCTGCAGGGCCACGAACTTATACTCAAACGGGAATTGCAGGGTGGAGGCATCCAGTGTCAGATGCCATACGTTGGGCTGTACTTCCTTCATCCGGAGCGGACGGCAGTATTCCCAGTTGCCTAAGGCCGCGCAGCTGCCGATGATTCCCAACTGTTGTTTCCGGTTGCGCAGTCCCGGACAGAGCGCCCGGAAGGTGATGCAGCGTCCGGCGTCGTTGGAGAGTTTGGTCGGTTGTTGCGGTATATATGCGTGGTTGAAGGCCGAAGTGTAGAGATAGGCATTTTGCGGCAGGTCTCTCCAGCAGTCTTCAATCAGGTAATGGTGCTGTTGTATGTTGCCCGGGTAGAAAGAGTGGGGAATGGCTCCAAATTCTTTTCGTGTCACCTTTCCGTGCAGCTTGACGGCATAGCGGTAAGTGATGGGTTCGGAGGAATGGAAGTCGCAGTCTGCCATTCCTGTCCATTCTTCCCCGTTGCGGGTAGTCATTTCTACGGCGTGTTGTATCTGTTGCTGGTGGAGGAAGACACAGAGGCTTTCTCCCCAGCCCGTACGGTATTGTATGCGAAAAGTAATTTTCATATCGTATGTATTAGTTTGTGGCTTTTTGTTTTGCTCAAAAGTAATGAATCTGATGGAGTTGTGCAAATAAAAAACTCCGGATGTCCTTGCGGAATCCGGAGTTTCCCTCTGTAAGATGTGAGGCTGGATTTAAAATAATGAATTAAGAAAAAATTGAATCATGCGTCGATATTTGCATACGTCGCATTCTTCTCGATAAATTCACGTCGTGGACCTACATCGTCGCCCATCAGCATGGAGAAGATGTAGTCGGCTTCGGCCGCATTTTCAATGTTCACTTGTTTCAGGATACGGGTTTCCGGATTCATGGTGGTTTCCCACAGCTGTTCCGGGTTCATTTCACCCAAACCTTTGTAGCGCTGGGTGTGGATGCCTTGTTCGCTTCCGTCACCGTATTTCTGGATGAAAGCCTGACGGGCTTCGTCTGTATAGCAGTATTCACTGATTTTTCCTTTGCTGCATTTATACAACGGCGGAGTGGCGATGTACAGGTGTCCGCCCTGGATAACCTCGGGCATGTAGCGGTAGAACAGTGTCATGATCAGGGTGTCGATGTGAGAACCATCGACATCGGCATCGGTCATGATGATGACTTTGTGGTAGCGCAGCTTGTCGATGTTGGCTTTCTTGCTGTCTTCTTCTCCGTCCACTCCGAAGCGTACGCCCAGTGCCTGGATGATGTTGTTCACTTCGTCGCTTTCGAATGCCTTGTGCCACATGGCTTTTTCCACGTTCAGAATCTTACCGCGCAGCGGCAGGATGGCCTGGAACTGACGGCTTCGTCCCTGTTTGGCAGAACCGCCGGCCGAATCACCCTCGACGAGGAACAGCTCACATTCTTCTGCCACACGGCTGGAACAGTCGGCCAGTTTACCCGGCAGTCCGCCTCCGCCCATCGGGCTCTTGCGCTGTACTGATTCGCGGGCCTTGCGGGCAGCCACACGTGCGGTGGCAGCCAGTACCACTTTGTCGACAATGATTTTGGCTTCTTTCGGATGTTCTTCCAAGTAGTTGGTCAGAGCTTCGCCCACCGCCTGGTTTACGGCACCGCTCACTTCGTTGTTGCCGAGCTTCGTCTTGGTCTGACCTTCGAACTGCGGTTCGGCCACCTTGACAGAAATCACGGCGATCAGTCCTTCACGGAAATCCTCTCCGGAAATTTCCACTTTGGCTTTTTCAAGTGCCTTGCTCTCTTCGGCATATTTTTTCAGCACACGGGTCAGGGCCATACGGAAACCGGCTTCGTGCGTACCACCTTCAATGGTGTTGATGTTGTTTACATACGAATGCAGGTTTTCGCGGAATCCCGTGTTGTACATGATGGCACACTCGATAGGAATTCCCTGTTTTTCCGTGTTCAGGTAAATTACGTCGTCAATCAGCGGTGTATTGTTGGAGTTCAGGAAACGTACGAACTCTTTCACTCCTTCTTCGGAGTGGAACACTTCCTGCTTGTAAGAACCGTCTTCTTCCTTCACACGCTTGTCGGTCAGCGTGATGGTGATGCCTTTGTTCAGGTAGGCCAGTTCGCGCATACGCGCCTGAAGGATGCTGTATTTGTATTCAGTGACCGTGAAGATGCTGGCATCGGGCCAGAACGTCTGTCGGGTACCGGTGAGGTCGGTGGTGCCCACTTCCTTGACCGGATAGAGCGGCTTTCCGCAAGCATATTCCTGCTGGTACACTTTTCCGTTGCGGAAGACGTTGGTAATCATGTGGGTAGACAGGGCATTTACGCATGAAACACCCACTCCGTGCAAACCTCCGGATACCTTGTAAGAACCTTTGTCGAACTTACCTCCGGCATGGAGTACAGTCATTACGACTTCAAGGGCTGATTTTTTTTCTTTCTGGTGGAAATCGACCGGAATACCTCGACCGTTGTCCTGTACGGTAATCGAGTTGTCTTCGTTGATGGTTACTTCTATATGTGTACAATAACCGGCAAGGGCTTCGTCAATGGAGTTGTCTACTACCTCGTAGACCAAGTGATGCAAGCCTTTTTCGCTGATGTCGCCGATATACATGGCGGGGCGTTTACGAACGGCCTCCAGTCCTTCCAACACCTGGATACTGCTGGCCGAGTAGTTGCTTCCGCTGTTCTGTGTCAGTTCTTCACTCATGTTTTTTTCTTCGTTTTTTTAAGCTTTCAAAGATACTAAAAAAAACTGGTATAAACCGATTTTCAGCACTCTAAAAATCGTGAAAAAGACATGAAGCAGGTAGATACGACAAAAGGCCAGATGACGACATCCAGCCTTAATATCTTTTTACGTCAAGCGTAAACTTAAGCCAATTTGCTGATATAAGCAGCCAGTTTAGACTTCAAGTTAGCAGCTTTGTTCGCATGGATAATGTTGCGCTTAGCCAGCTTATCCAACATTTTCTGTACACTAGGATACAATGCAACAGCTTCAGCTTTGTCTGTAGTTGCACGAAGTTTCTTCACTGCATTGCGCATTGTCTTCGCATAATATCTGTTGTGAAGTCTTCTTTTTTCTTCCTGTCTGATTCTCTTAATAGATGATTTGTGATTTGCCATCTCGACTAATCTTTAATATTGTTC
>NZ_CABROP010000053.1:0-17085 GCF_902472605.1 uncultured Bacteroides sp. | reverse complement strand
ACGCCGATGGTACTGCGTACAAGTGGGAGAGTAGGTAGTCGCCGTTTTAGAGAAGCCCTGAAGCATAACTGCTTCGGGGCTTTTTTTTATGCCTGTACGCGGATGGAATTATTCCTCTGCGTGTAGACTTGTGGATGTTTCTGCAGGCTATGTGATAATCTAATCTACTACTGGAAAATTTATGCCATATTTCCTTTTGACTTGGGCTTTCGTATGGATTTTATTGTATCTTTGTTTTGGTTTTTAAATATGTTTTTATGGATACAATTCTACCTTATGCACTGTTGTGCTTCACTTCCTTTTTCACATTGACAAATCCTCTGGGCACGATGCCGGTATTTTTGACCATGACCAACGGACTGGGAGAAAAGGAGCGTCAGCATATTGTGAAAAGAGCGACAATTATTTCATTTATTATATTAATCGCATTTACTTTTTGTGGCCAGTTCCTGTTTAAGTTCTTTGGTATCTCTACCAACGGTTTTCGTATTGCTGCGGGTATCATTATCTTGAAGATTGGATACGATATGTTGCAGGCCCGTTATACCAATACAAAGCTCAAGGATGAGGAAATCAAGGCATATGCAGACGATATCTCCATTACTCCGCTTTCCATTCCAATGCTGTGCGGACCAGGAGCCATTGCAAACGGTATCATTATGATGGATGATGCCCATACCTGGAGTTTGAAAGTCACTTTGGTGGCAGTCATAGCCGTAGTTTATATCCTAACCTATATTATCCTGCGTTTGTCTACCAGACTGGTGAAGGTAATAGGGGAAACAGGCAATAATGTGATGATGCGACTGATGGGATTGATTCTGATGGTGATTGCCGTGGAATGCTTCGTGGGAGGTATGCGTCCGATTTTAATTGACCTGATTCAGGAAAGTCGTTTATAATCGATAGATTGTCAGAATTTCCCCTTAAAGCCTGATAAATCATAATAAATGTGTAATTTTAGCTGATATTTTGTAGTTTTCTTTGCATTTTCAGATTAAATGATTATATTCCCCACGAGAAAGGATTTTCGGTACCTTCTTTTTATTAACTTTTAAAATCTGATTTTATGAAAGTGCTATTGGTCGGTCTGGAACGTGTCGGAAAGCTGTTCTCTATGGAGTCTCTTTTTAAGAAGAAACTCACCGAAGCTGACATGACCGATGTGGAGGTGGTAACAGCTGAGATGACGGAATTTGGTTCTCCGGGAGGGAGAAAGTTGGAACGGAACATGAACGAGGCTTTGCGCGATGAAGCGGACTTCGTGGTAGTAATGGAGCCGTGGCAGAAAGATTTGCTGACCCGCTTCATGGATTATCGGAATTGGCATAAGATTCATCTGTTTGCAGATATCTGCAAACGCAAACCGAAAGCCGACATGCCATCCTGCGATGTGGATTTTGGCTACAGGAGCATGAAAGAAGAGATGAATGACGGATGCCGGAATTTATTGGAAGGATTGAAAATGCTTTTGAAGAAACATGAGTCAGATTCGTCTGACTTGGCAATGGCTTAACCATTGCTCGTGAAGAAGGTATAGAGGGAGGCGCTGAATAAACGTATTCAGCGCCTTTCTGCATTTTTAAAAGAATTCTAATACGAAGGTCGTACTCCAGCCGTTACTTTCTGGTTTCAGGAGACTGATACTACCGTTGGAGAGTTTCATAATCTGCCGGGAGAGAGAAAGTCCGATACCACTGCCTTCCTTTTTGGTGGTGAAGAAGGGGACAAAAATCTCTTCCGCCTCCTGTTCGGGGATGGCGGGGCCGTCGTTGCTCACGTAAATAAGGATATGCTCTTCCTTGGTGGAGTAAGCTCGGATATGGATTTTCCCTGTACGTTCTCCGATGGCTTGTACGGCATTTTTTATCAGGTTGATGAGTACCTGTCGGATCAGGTTCGGATCGGCGTAGAGCATCAGGTCTTCAGGCTCTATTTGAAGGGTCAGCTGGATGTGTGAAGGGATGAGGTGGATACTTTCTATTTGCAGCAGAAGTTCTTTCAGGTAGAAAGGCTCTGGAGAAGGTTTCTGAAGTGAAGAGAATTTCCGATAGCTGTCTACAAAGGATATCAATCCGGTAGATGTCTCATGAATGGCGCGGATTCCTTCGTAGATGGGGCTGTTCTTCACATCTTTTCGCTGTAGGAAGGTTTCACTGAGCGAAGAAATCGGCGCGATGGAGTTCATGATTTCGTGTGTCAGTACCCGGGTCAGTTTCACCCATGATTCAAGCTCCTTGGCGTCCATCTCATTCCGAATATCGTTTAGGGTCAGAATCTTGACCGTATTTTCTCCTAATTGCATCACGGATGCCCGGACTAACAGTTGCACTTCTCCTTTGGAGGTCCCATATTGCAGGTTGCAACGTTCGCCGGCAGGCAAGGTGCCCAACAGTTCCGGAATGTCTTCTCCGTAGCGCTCCAGTTGCTGGAGAGTGCCGAGGGCCGGGATGCTGAGCAGTCGTGCCGCAGCTGGATTACTTTGGATGATTTTGTTTTTTTTGTCGAGTACGATAATACCGGAACTTATGCCCGAGAGTACTTGTTCATAAAACCGTTCCCGCTGTTCCATCAGTTGTTTTTGTTCGCCCATCATGGCCCCAAACTCATTTAAGGTATTTTGCAGGATACGTTCGCCTCCGATAAAGCCGTGGGTGGGCAGGCGGAAGGAATAATCGCGGTTGCGGATGGCTTCCAGCATGAGCCAGCTTTTCTCCCGTAGTTGTTTCTGACTGGAATAAAAAAGATAGACAGCGAGGATAACCAGACAGGCCCCGATGAGGATACATCCGTTTTCATTTTCATTTATCCCTAAGGTCAGCAAGGACACGCCTGCTGTGAGGGAGAGAATCCGTGTCAGTGGGGAAGAGAACCATTTAGATGCCATGGCGTTTCATTTTGTTGTACAGTGTCTGCCGCGTAATGCCCAGTTGTGCCGCTGCCTGTGACAGGTTGCCATCGCATTGTTCGATGGCTTTCTTGACGAGGTTCTTTTCCATCTCGTCCAAGGTTTGCAGCGGAGTATCTTCTTTTGTTTCTTCCTGTACGGTCGGGGATTCCGGGGCCGAAACGTCAGCCAGTTGCAGGTTGTCCGCTTTCAGTAGCTTGCCATCCGAAAGGATGACTGCCTTTTCGATGGTATGCTGCAGCTCACGGATATTACCGTACCAAGGATAGTTTAGCAGGCGTTGTTCGGCATCGGCACTGAAACCGGTCAGCGTGCGCTGGTATTGCAGGTTGTACTGTTCCAGGAAGCGCTGTGCCAGTGGCAGGATGTCTTCTTTCCGTTCCCGAAGTGACGGAATGTGCAGGTGGATGGTATTGATGCGGTACAGCAAGTCTTCGCGGAATTCCCCGTTGTGTACCATCTCATCCAAGTTGCGGTTGGTGGCGCAAATTAGTCGGATATTGGTCGGTTGCGGAGTGTTGCTTCCCACCTTGATGAAATACCGCTTCTGAAGCACCGTCAGCAGCTTGGCTTGCAGGTGATAAGGTAGGTTGGCAATTTCATCCAAAAACAGCGTTCCTCCGTCGGCTGCCTCAAAACGTCCGATGCGGTCGGTATGGGCATCGGTAAACGAGCCTTTGACGTGGCCGAACAGTTCACTTTCAAACAGCGATTCGGTGATGGCTCCCATGTCGACTACTACCATCGGTCCGTTACGTCGGGGAGACAGGCGATGGATTTCGCGGGCCAGCATGTCTTTTCCGGTTCCGTTTTCTCCTGTAATCAGAATGTTGGCATCGGTGGTGCTGACTTTCTCTACCAGCAACCGCAACGGGCGGATGACGGCTGAATTGCCCCAGTACATGGTCGATTTCTCATCTGGTTGTGCAGCTTGTTTTCCTTTCTTGTCATTGCCATGCCCCTTTGCGTAAGCCTCCTGCAAGGTCTGTACCAGTTTGGCATTGTCCCAAGGCTTTACCACGAAGTCGGTTGCCCCGTCTTTCAATCCAGTTACCGCCAGATTGATGTCGGCATAGGCCGTAAACAGTACCACTTGAATCTGGGGGCGCAGCCGCTTGATTTCGCGTAACCAATAGAGGCCCTCATTTCCGCTGTTGATGCCGGAAGAAAAATTCATGTCGAGCAGTACCACATCCACTGCTTCCCGTTGCAGGAGAGAAGGGATGGTAACCGGAGAATTCAGCGTAATCACTTGTTGAAAATATTCTTCCAAAAGATATTGCAGTGAAGTAAGAATGTTGCGGTTGTCGTCTACTACGAGTAAAGTTCCTTGTTTTGCCATCTGTGATTGAGATTTTATGACAAAAATAGGAATTTTCGAGGGGAGGGCATAAAAAATGTCTAAAAAATACGGACAGTGACAAAAAATTAGACACCGATTGTCAAAAAATTAGACACCGATTGTCAAAAAATTAGACACTTCGATTTTAGGCGAATATCGTATCTTATTGTGAATGAGTCTGATAACTTTTTGGCACGGTATTTGAGTAGGATTTGGCAGATAAACGATTACGATATGAACAAAAAGAATTTATTACACATCACGCTTTTCCTTCTTTCCGGTTGGATGGGGTTGGAAGCTACGGCGCAGGAGGTCTGGGATGTAGACCGTTGCATGAGCTATGCGGTGGCCCACAACCGTACTGTCCGTCAGCGGGAACTGGAGGCAGATAATGCCCGGATGGACCGTATGAAAGCCATTGGCAGTTTCTTGCCGGGAGTGAGTGCAAGTACTGGCGTACAATATAATTTCGGTCGTTCGGTGGACCCGGAGACCAATACCTATAACACCGTGTCTACCTTCAACAATGCCTATTCCATGGAAGCCTCCATGCCGATTTTCCGTGGCGGAGGACTGGTGAACGAGGTACGCCGCTCGAAGGCTGCCTGGTTGATGGGCAAAGCTGCCTGGCAGGAATCCAAAGATAACACTGCATTGGAAACCTTCCAGGCGTATATTGATGCCTTGTACTGTTACGGTACTCTGCGGCTGGCCCGCAAGAAACTGGTAGAAAGCGATTCATTGCTGTATAAGACCCGCCGTCAGGAAGAGCTGGGACTGAAAGGATTGGCCGATGTGGCTCAGATGGAAGCCCAGCAAGCCACCGACAGTTACAACCTGACCCACCAGCGGAACTTGTACGAAACGGCCTTGCTGACCTTGAAGCAGAAAATGAATTTTCCGGCAAACGATACGTTGCAACTGGATACGGCTGTACTCGACACACAGACACTTCATTATATTCAACTGACTCAGGAGCAGGCGGACGATGTGTTCCGCATCGCCTTGAATATCAATCCTACCCTGCGTCAGGCGGAGTTGAATGCGAAGGTGGCCGATATGCGCCGCAAGATTTCCTGGGCCGATGTGGTACCGTCCATCACTTTGTTTGGGGGTATTTCCAGTTCTTATTATAAGGAATTGCATTCTACTTCCTATCCGAATTTCCGTACCCAGTTCAACAATAACTTCGGTTCCTATGTGGGTATCAGCATGAGTATTCCTATCTTTAACCGTCTTTCGGGAGTGACCGGGTTGCGACAGGCAAGAAACAATTACCGCATTGCCTGCGAGCAGTACGAGTCGCAGAAAGAGGAATTGCAGAAACTGGTGCTTCAGGCCGTACAGGACCGGGAAGGGTATTTGAAAGAGAGTATCCAGATGGAGAAGAAAGTCAACTCCGATTCACTGGCTTATCATGTCACCCGCCGGAAATACGAAGAAGGGTTGATGACTTCGCTCGATGTGCAGAACAATGCGGCCACTTTGCTCGAAAGCGAGACCAAGCTGTTGCAAAGCAAGCTGACCTACCTGATGAAATGTCGTCTGGTGGACTATTATAAAGGAGAAGAAATTATTCGCGGGCTGGAAGAAACCGCTAAAAAAGATTGATAAAAAACGACGAGATTATGGATATACAGTTAGAAAAGAAAAAAGGAATCCAGAAGAAACACCTTCCTTATATCGCAGGAGGAGTGGTTGTACTTCTGTTGTTGGGTTGGATTATTTTCGGCAATCATGCTTCTACGCTGAAAGTCGACGGCAAGTCGCTGAACATTGCCGATGTGACCTATGGCAAGTTTAATGATTATATCCGGGTGAACGGACAGGTGCAGCCGATTTCCGTGGTACAGCTCAGCCCCGAAGAAGGAGGTATCGTGCAGGAGAAGGTGGTGGAAGAAGGAGCGCACGTGAAGAAAGGCGATGTGATTCTCCGTTTGAGCAACTCTAATTTGGACTTGCAGATTCTGAATGCGGAATCTGAACTGGCAGAGAAGCAGAACCTGCTTCGTAACACGCAGGTCACCATGCAGCAGGACAAGCTGAACAACGAGACCGAGAAAGTGCAGCTCGACATTGATACCCGCCGCAAGCAGCGTACGTACCAGCAATACCAGCGCTTGTACAAGGAACGGCTCATCAGCCGCGAGGAATACCTCCAGGCCAAGGAAGACTACGAAGTGGCCCAGAAGAAGCACAAGCTGATTATGGAACGTCTGGCGCAGGATTCCATCTACCGCAACATCCAGATGGACCAGATGGAAGATAACTTGCAGAACATGCGCAAGAACGTCTTGCTGATTCGCGAACGGAAAGATAAGCTGGAAGTGCGAGCCACCATCGACGGAGAATTAGGATTGCTGGATGCGGAACTGGGACAGAATATCAATGCCGGACAGATGGTGGGACAGATTAACGATTTGTCGGACTACAAGATTGAGGCCATGATTGACGAGCACTACATCGACCGTGTGACCAATGGACTGCCGGCTACTTTTGAACGGCAGGGTTCTTCGTTCAACCTGAAAGTGCGCAAGGTGTATCCCGAGGTGCGCGACGGACGTTTCCGTACCGATTTCATTTTCCAGGGCAAACGTCCGGAGAACATCCGCAGCGGACAGACCTACTACATTGACCTGCAGCTGGGGGAACCTACCGAAAGCGTGCTGATTCCGAAGGGTACCTTCTTCCAGGTGACCGGAGGCAACTGGATTTTCGTGGTCGACAAGGATGGGAAGAAAGCCTATCGTCGTAAAATCCGTATCGGACGGCAGAACCCCCAGTATTATGAAGTGCTGGAAGGACTGGAAAAAGGCGAACGGGTCATCATTTCCGGATATGAGAGTTACAAAGACAATGAAATATTGGTGTTAAATTAAAAAGATAAATTATTATGAAAAAGATAGCAAGTATATTCGTGGGTTTGGTAATGGGTTTAATGTGTGTAAACTGTGCCAGTGCAAAAGGAGGTAATGAAGACAAAGTCAGTGAAACCCGTAGTGTGAGTGCTTTCCATTCCATTGAATTGGAAAGTGTAGCCAGCGTGTATTTCACCCAGTCGAACACTTATTCACTTCGTGTGGAAGGGGAAAAGAAATGGGTAAATCAGACAAAGTGTACGGTGAAAGACGGAGTATTGCTGATTACGTGGGCGGAAAAAGGGAAGAAGACCACCAAGAACGTGAACGGACTCTCCATCTATATCAGTGCCCCCGATTTGCAGAAAGTTATTTTTGAAGGAGTCGGCTCGTTCAATTGCAAGTCCCGTCTGAGCCTGAAGGATGTGAAGTTTGATATACAGGGAGTAGGCAGCCTGAATGTGGCCGATTTGCATGCCCGAAACGTAAAAATCACTTTGGAAGGAGTAGGCAATGGCGAACTGACGGTGGATTGTGACCGGCTGGATGCCAGTGTGGAAGGTGTCGGCAGTCTCACCCTGAGTGGAAAAGCCCGGTCGGCTCATATTTCCAAAGATGGCATCGGCAGTGTTTCTACCCGTCGGTTGAAAGTCGGTGAATAAAACTTTGCCATCACATAATAAACACGTAACAACTTATGAACACACTTTTCAGAAATTTTTCGCATACTTTCCGGCGTTTCTTTACGGCCAGCGTATTGAACCTGCTGGGGTTGAGTATTGCGTTTGCCGCCTGCTTTGTCATCCTGACGCAGGTGGACTACGACTATAACTACAACAAAGCCTATCCGGCACACGACCGTATTTATCGGGTGGAAGTGAATGCCGGCGGAGATTACGGCTGGCAAATCTGGCTGGCCCGTCCCTTCTGTGAACTGGTAGGAGCTTCTTCTCCCCATATACAGGCCATTTCAGTGACTTCATTGTCCAACTATTCCTCCGATTTTGAGGTAGACGAACACATCTATTCAGAACTCTGGTTTACCGGATTTGGGGATTACTTGGAGGTATTCCAGCCTACTATGGTATGCGGCACGACCGCTTCCCTGAATGAACCCGGCCAGGCCCTGATTTCGGCCTCCATGGCCCGTCGTTTTTTCGGTACTACAGATGCCATTGGCAAGACGATTTATATAGACCGTAAATCCCGTAACCAGCCCTTGGTGATAGGAGGAGTCTATCAGGACATGCCGGAGAATTCCCAGTTGGGTAACTGTGTGTTCTCTTGTTTCCGTTCGGATTTGAACAAAGATTCCTGGACGAACTGGAATTATACCCTGTATATCCGGCTCGACAATCCGGCTTCATTGGCCGATGTGGAGCGGTCGGTCATCGAAAGCTGCAAGCAGAATATTCCAAGAGACCGGATTAGCGGAGAGGAAGACTGGGAGGATTTCATTCATTTTACGCCGTTGGACGAGGTACACTATTCTACAGTGGGTAACAAGGCAGCTACCAGCAAGGCCGCTGTGTACCTGTTGTTGTGTGTGTCGGTACTGATTCTGCTGACGGCGGCAGTCAACTACATGAACTTTTCGCTGGCAGAAACTCCCATGCGGTTGCGTTCCGTCAATACCCAGAAGGTGTTGGGTGCTTCCACTTTCTCCTTGCGGATGTATCTGCTGTTAGAATCCGTATGGGTTTGTGTGTGTGGCTTCCTGTTGTCTTTGCTTTGGCTCTATCTGCTGAAAGGCACTTCTTTGAGTACTTTGGTGGCATCCGATCTTTCTCTGATGTCCCATCCGGGTTTGGTGATGGCTTTGGGCGGAGTTGCCGTGTGCATGGGCTTGCTGGCCGGAGCTTATCCTTCTTACTACGTCACTTCTTTCCCGCCGGCATTGGTGTTGAAAGGTTCGTTCGGCCTTTCTCCGAAGGGCAAGATGCTGCGTACGTTTCTGGTTTGCTTCCAGTTCTTCGTCTCTTTCATGCTGATTATCTCCGTGGGTATCATGTACCTGCAGAGCCGTTATATCCAGCGTAGCGACTATGGCTACGACAAGGAGGTCGTATTGGTGGGAGAGATTCCTGGTGAGTATCTCAATCGCCGGGAAGCGATTGTCAGTGAATTGTCCGGTATTTCGGGCGTAGAAGGCATTTCGATTTCCCAGTTCGTGTTAAGTTCGTCCGATAACTACATGTCGTGGGGAAGAGGAAGTGGGGAACGTGCCATCAATATGGTCTGTTTCCCGGTGGACTACCGTTACTTGTCGGTGATGGGAATCAAGATAACTGAAGGACGTGATTTCAAACCGGGCGACGGAGATGTGTATATCTTCAACGAAGCAGCTCGGAAGAAATATCCTTGGATGAGAGTAGATGAACCGGCTGTCCCTGAGGATTACACCGTAATCGGATTCTGTGAGAACATCCGTTTCAGTAGCTTCCGAAACAACGATGCCGTAGAGCCGATGGCCTTCTTTATTTACGGAAAGGACCACACAGACTGGGATGCCAACAGCATCTTGAACATCCGGGTGGCTTCGGGAGTAGACAAGGTGGACATGCTTCATCGCTTGACAGAAGCCGCAGAAAAGATAGCTCCGGGTCGTGACTTCAAGTTCCGTTTCATGGATGAGGTGATTGACCGGAACTATCGTCGGGAACTGCGTTTCACCCGTCAGATTCTGTTGTTCTCCTTGATTGCCATTGTGCTCAGCATGATTGGTGTGTTCGGGCTTACCTTGTTTGAAAGCGAATATCGCCGCAAGGAAATCGGTATCCGGAAGATTTTGGGAAGCTCTACCGGCGAAATCCTCTACATGTTCACCAAGCGTTATTTCGTCATGCTGGTGGTCTGCTTCGTGCTGGCAGCTCCCTTCGGCTGGTGGATTGGTCACGACTGGCTGGAAAGTTTCTCCGACAAGACCCCTATCCGTGCCTGGGTATTTGTGGCCTCCTTCCTGCTGGTCAGCCTCATTACGGTACTGACCGTGATGTTCCAGTGCTGGAAGAATGCCAATGAAAACCCCGTGCGGAGCATCAAGACCGAATAACAACTTCAAACCCTAAAATACGATGAAAGGACTGAAAACTTATTTTACTTATCTCCAGCGCAACAAACTGTTTACGTTGGTCAATGTGGCAGGACTGGGCATCTCCCTGATGTTCGTGCTGCTCATTGCCAACATGGTCGTGCGGCAGGTCACCGTGGGCGACGATATAAAGGATATCAATCACATTTACGTCCTGTCGAACGAGAGCTATTTTGCCGGCAATTACCTGGTAGGCGAACGCTTGGCCAGCCGTTATCCGGAAATGGCCGACTGGTGTGCCGTCAACTCCGAAGCCTATAAGTCGGGGACTTATGCGACAGTCGACGACCGGAAAACCAGTCTGGAGATTTATTGTGTGAAGGAAAATTTCTTCCGTTTCTTTGGCTATTCCCTGTTGTCGGGGAATCCGGACCAGGCGCTGGTCGATGCTCACAGCATCGTACTGACTGAGTCGGGGGCCCGCAAGCTGTTTGGAGAGGAACCTGCGGAAGGAAAGAGGATTCATTTGTCGAACGATCGAAAAGGCGTGTACACGGTGACGGGTGTCATGAAGGATTTCGACAACTCGCTGATACCCGATGGAGTGGAAGCCATTTTACCTTTTGACTATGTGGATTTTGTAAACTGGGGGAGCAGCAAAAACAACCCGGACATGAACAATGTGGGAGGAACTGCCATCCTGGTACGTTTTCCGCAGGGAACAGATCCAAACCGGAAGAATGCCGACATGCGTTCTTTCTTTGCTACGTTTTTCTGGCCTTATCAGCACGACGTGTTTCACGAGGCTTTCTGGACCTCGTTGAAAGAAGTGCACTTTGCTTCCATCCCCAGTCCGCAGTTCCAGCAATACAACCTGACCCGGGTATGGATTTTTATGGCAGCCGGTAGCCTGATTCTGCTGATGGCAGTGTTCAACTATGTCAGCATGTGCGTGGCACAGGTGAGTTACCGGGCCAAGGAAATGGCTACCCGCCGGCTCTTGGGCTCTTCGGAGCGCAGCATCTTCTGGCGTTTGATGGGCGAATCGGCCCTGTTTACGGTGGGCGCTTTCCTGCTGGCCTTGGTGCTGGCCAAGTTGGTGGAGCCGACCGCGAGTGACGTGTTGCAGACCCGGCTGGACCTCGTTGGCGATATGGGGTGGATGACCGTACTGGTTTACCTGGTGGGGATTGCCCTGCTTTCGCTGGTAGCCGGACTGGTTCCTGCCGTCCTGCTTTCTCACTATCATCCGTTGGATGTGGTGAAAGGTACTTTCCGACGGAAGACCAAAGCCGTGTATCTCCGGATTTTGTATGTGGTGCAGAGCGGACTTACCGTGGCCATGCTGACCTGTGCCCTCTACTTGTCCGTGCAGATTTACCGTATCTTGCATGAACCGATGGGCTATACCTACGGGCATGTGCTCGACTATCCGGCATTGGTGTCCGGCTCTAGAGAGAAGATTCGTCTTTTCCGCGATGAGGCCCGGAAGAAACCTTTTGTGAAGAAGGTCTGTCTGACGCAAGGGGTACCTTTGAACGGAGGCAACAATAACACGATGCAGATGTACGATGCGCACAACCGACAGAAGAGCATCAGTTTTCAGGTATTCCGTACGGATTCCGCCTTCTTGGACATCTTCCATATCCGTTTGCTGGACGACCGGAAACTGTCGCAAGCTAAGATGTATTTCTCTGAAAGTACATTCGATTCCCTGCAACTGGCCTATGACCGTACTCCTGCCTTGCACGATATTGACGCTCGCTCGTACATGGTAGGCGGACGATATGCAGACTTCAAGTTCCGGTCGGTACTCGACCCGCAGTCGCCCACCTTCCTTTTGGTGGAACATCCTGACAGCCTGTGGGCTTGGAATGTGGTGGTCGAGACCATCGACGGTGATTTGCCGGCCTATAAGAAAGAACTCGACGCTTTGTATTCAGAAATCATTGACGGAGCACCTTTTGAGTCAAAGTGGTATGGCGATGAGATGCGTGAGAAATACCAGGATTTGTGGCATCTGCATACCCTTATCGTGGCCTTCACTTGCGCCGCCTTGTTGATATCCCTGCTGGGACTGACGGCCATGAGCATTTATTTCATCAGCCAGCGCAAACGCGATATTGCCATTCGGAAGGTATTCGGTTCCAGTGCAGGCATGGAACGGGCACGACTGCTTCGTTTCTCCTTGTTGTCGTTGCTGGTAGGAGTAGTATGTGCGGTTCCCCTTTCCTGGTTTGGTGTGCAACAGATTGACCACATCCTGCACTATTCGCCGATGACGATGTGGGGTGTGTTTGGAGTTGCCTTCCTGCTGGTAGCCCTGATATCCTTGGGTTCCGTGTGTCTCATCAGTTGGAAAGCCGTCCGCGAAAATCCGGTGAACCACATCAAGACCGAATGATATTTCAATGTGTGTAAGTCTATAACCCATCGGGGCTTCCGGTTGCTGCCGGAAGCCCCGATTTATTTTCTTAGAGCCGTGCCCCGACTCTGGCCCAGTTGACCAGTCCCCAGAAGGCTTCAATGTAGGCCGCCCGGCGGTTGCGGTAATCAATGTAATAGGCATGTTCCCATACATCGATGACCAACAACGGTTTCAGCCCCTTTTTGAGTGGATTTCCGGCATTCGGTTCACTGACGATGGACAAGTGTCCGTCTTTGTCGCTTGCCAGCCAGGTCCATCCGGAGCCGAACAGTGTGGTAGCTGCCTGTGTGAACTTTTCCTTGAAGGCTTCTACCGAACCGAAGTCGCGTGCCAGTGCATCGGCCAGCGGTTGAGGCATCTCCGGCTGATGCGGAGTCAGTGTGTCGAAGAAAAACGTGTGGTTCCACGTCTGGGCTGCGTTGTTGAACACCGGGCCTTCTGCCTCCAGCACGATTTGTTGCAGGCTTTTTTCTTCAAACGGTGTACCGGCAATCAGTTTGTTGAGGTTGTCAATGTACGTTTGCAAATGCTTTCCGTAATGATATTCCAAGGTTTCTTTACTCATCTTCGGAGCCAGCTCATCCAATTGGTACGGAAGTGCAGGAAGTGAATGTTTCATGTCTTTTTTGATTTAAAGGTGGATAATTTGTTCGTTTATGACAATAACCTGTCAAAACGTTTGGGCAATTGTCATTTCTGGTTCTAAATTAATATAAAAAACGGGGTATTGCTAGAAAAAGTTCTGTTAATATCTCACTTTTTTAGGGGAAATCGTAATTTCGCAAACAGATTAGGTTGATTTCTATAATATTTTAAGGTTAGAATTACTATGTGTGGAATTGTAGGTTATATCGGGAGGCGGAAAGCCTGGCCGATATTGGTGGAAGGCCTGAAGCGTCTGGAGTATCGTGGATACGACAGTGCCGGAGTGGCCTTGATGAGCGACACTCATCAGTTGAATGTGTATAAATCTGTGGGAAAGGTGGCCGACCTGGAGCGGACGGCCGAAGGGCAGGACCTGTCCGGTTGTGTGGGAATCGCCCATACGCGATGGGCCACCCACGGCGAGCCCAGTACGGTGAATGCCCATCCGCATTGCAGCCAGAACGGCAATCTGGCATTGGTGCATAACGGGATTATTGAGAACTATGCCGTGCTGAAAGAGAAATTGCAACGTAAAGGCTGTACTTTCAAGAGCAGTACCGATACCGAGGTATTGGTGCAGTTGATTGGCTACATTCAGCAGCAAGGCAATCTGGATTTGCTGACCGCCGTACAGCTGGCCTTGCGCGAAGTCATCGGTGCCTACGCCATTGCCGTGGTCGACCGCAAGCATCCCGACGAGATTATCGCTGCGCGTAAAAGCAGTCCCTTGGTGGTCGGTGTGGGACAAGGCGAATTTTTCCTGGCTTCCGATGCCACTCCCATGGTGGCCTATACCGATCAGGTGGTGTATCTGTCCGACGGGGAAATTGCCGTGTTGCGGGCGGATGCTCCCTTGAAAATAGTCGATTTGCACAATGTGGAATGTCCGCACGAAGCACAGACGGTGGCGATGAACATCGGTCAGCTGGAGAAAGGAGGTTTCCCTCATTTCATGCTGAAAGAGATTTTCGACCAGCCCGACTGCATCAGCGATTGCATGCGTGGGCGGGTGAACACGGATACTTGTACAGTGACGCTTTCCGCCGTGACGAACCACAGGGACCGCTTGCTTCGGGCCGGGAGGTTTATTATCGTAGCCTGTGGTACCTCCTGGCATGCGGGACTCATCGGCAAACAGTTGCTCGAAAGTTTCTGCCGTATTCCGGTGGAAGTAGAATACGCTTCCGAGTTCCGTTACCGCAATCCGGTCATCCATTCCGATGACGTGGTGATTGCCATCTCCCAGAGCGGAGAGACGGCCGACACACTGGCTGCCATCGAACTGGCCAAATCGCAAGGGGCTTTTATCTATGGCATCTGTAATGTGGTCGGTTCCTCCATCGCCCGTGCCACGGATACCGGGTCTTATATCCATGTGGGCCCTGAAATCGGTGTGGCTTCCACCAAAGCCTTTACCGGACAGGTGACGGTGCTCACCCTGCTTGCCCTGGCTTTAGGTCGTGAAAAAGGTACGCTTCCGGAAGCGGAATATCATCGGGTAGTGAAGGAGCTGTCGGCGATTCCCGAAAAGATGCGGACAGTGCTGAAGCAGAATCCCTTCATCGCCAACTTCTCGAAAATGTTTACCTATGCCCGCAATTTCATTTACTTGGGGCGTGGCTATGCTTTCCCGGTAGCTTTGGAGGGTGCCCTGAAGCTGAAGGAAATCTCTTATATCCATGCCGAAGGCTATCCGGCAGCCGAAATGAAGCACGGTCCCATTGCCCTGATTGATGCCGAGATGCCCGTGGTCATTGTGGCCACCCAGTCGCCTTTGTACGAAAAAGTGCTGAGTAACATTCAGGAAATCAAGGCCCGCAAGGGTAGAGTCGTGGCCGTAGTGACCGAGGGAGATACCGTGATTCGCAGTCTGGCCGATTACAGCATCGAGTTGCCTGCCACGCTGGAATGTCTGGATCCGCTCATCACTTCCATTCCCTTGCAGTTGCTGGCTTATCACATTGCTGTGTGCCGCGGAATGGATGTCGACCAGCCTCGAAACCTGGCCAAATCGGTTACAGTAGAATAATCGTATCTATATTTCTGAAACTCTTTGCATTAAAGGTGAAATGCAGGAGAAAATTCTCTGTCCCACACTGTGAAATACAAAAACCACAGTGTGGGATACATATTTCACAGTGTGGGATATAAATCCCACACTGTGGGACAGAGAATATGTAGGTGGATTTAGGATAAGCTGAAGAAGAGTTTTTTTTTATTATGTTATTCTAATAATTTTTTGTTTTATAGTAAATCTATATATTTGTATTGTAATAAGTACAAGAGTGCTGAATTAAGATAAATTTCATCAGGATTGGAAAATTATTTATAGATATAGCTTTATGATATTACTAGATAAAAATGAGCACATTTCATGCAGTAACTATGTGAATAAAGAAACTCGTATTTTCTCATTTCTTCATTTTGACAAAGGAGAACAGAAAGAACGTAAATTCTTGGATAAAACCTTTTTGGCTTTTGTCGTAGATGGGGAAATAGAAATCAAGTATGATGGAAGTGAACATGTAAATGTAGTTTCTGGAAAGATGTTCTTGCTCCCGGGGGGAAAACCGATAGTAGGGGTAGGTAGAAAAGATACTCTTTTATTGCTTTGTGAATTTTCCAGTTCTTTGAAGTTATGTTCTCGTTTTTCTATTCAACAGTTGGTGAAAGATATACCGTCTGATAGCTCTTTCAGTTTTTATTTTTTGTCTCTTGATGACCGTTTGTCAAGATTCCTCTCTTTATTGGTAGATTGTTTGCAGGAAGGTTTAGGGTGTGTTCATTTTCATCAGATAAAACGTGATGAATTGTTTTTGTATTTGCGTGCAGGTTATAATAAAGAAGAACTGGCACGCTTTTTTTGTCCTATTTTAAGTAGGAATATGGATTTTAAGGACTTTGTATTGGCTCATAGTCATGTGATTTTTGATGTCAAGTCTTTTGCCGCGTATGCTAATATGAGTTTGAGCACATTTAACCGTAGCTTTAAAGATGCTTTTCAGGATACGGCCAAGAACTGGTTGTTGCTGCGTAAACAGGAATTTGTGAAAAACGACATTATTATGACCCCCATGTCTTTAGCTGAGATTGCAGAGAAATACCATTTTTCGTCAACCTCTTATCTGGTTACATTTTGTAAGAAATATTTTGGTAAAACGCCGAATGAACTTCGTAAAGAAATTGCTCAGGAGTCGTTCTGAAGTGGATTCTGCATGCATGTGACGTAAAAATATAACTTTTTGACATGGATTTGTAATTTTCATCTTAGGTTGAGAACCTAACTTTGCATCCCGAAAAAAGTAAGGATAATGATGCAAATGAGTAGAAGATTTTTCTTCTTGAGCTGTTTCTTTTGTTTTTTGTGTGTGGGAGGCTTTGCACAAGATGTGGCCTTAAAAACAAATGCGCTTTATTGGGGGGCGCTTACTCCAAATGTTGGAATAGAGTTAAAGCATAGTCGTAAACTTACCACTGACTGGCAAATAGCCTATAATCCGTGGACATTTAAGGATGATAAAAAAATGCGTTTTTGGCTTGTTCAGCCGGAATTGAGATATTGGTTCTGTGAGAGTCTCGAAGGGCATTTTATTGGAGTCCATCTGCACGGGGCACAGTATTACGGAGGTTTCAGCGAGAAGCGCTACGACGGTTATCTGGCCGGGGGAGGTGTCACCTATGGCTATAATTGGATATTGTCGTCGCATTGGAACCTGGAAGCGCTGGTAGGTGCCGGATACGCACGCCTGTGGTATAAAGAGAGTCCCCGTATCCCTTGCAGCAAGTGTCACGAAGACAAGACCAAAAACTATTGGGGGCTTACAAAATTGGCTGTATCGGTTTCTTATATCTTTTAAACGTTTGCAATATGAA
>NZ_CABROP010000052.1:0-17517 GCF_902472605.1 uncultured Bacteroides sp. | reverse complement strand
TCGGCTGCCTTGGTGTAGATTCCTCCGCCTACACGGGCAAAGAGGGCCTGTGTGGAGGCTCCCATACCGAAAGTCAGCATGGTGGTGGTAATGATGCACAGTTTGGCTGTCGGATTCAGGGCATCTTCCGGGATGCATTGTTCCAGCAACAGATACCAGAAAGATATATCAAATAATCCCAGCCCGACCACTACCAGTCCCATGACGGCTCCGCTGCGGAAGGCCACTTTCAGGCCTTTGTTCAGGGAGTTCCGGGCAGCATGCGCCGTACGTGCCGAAGCGTAGGTCGCTGTTTTCATGCCCAGGTAGCCCGACAAGCCGGAAAAGAATCCTCCCGTCAGGAAGGCCACAGGCACCCAGTGGTTTTGCAGGTTGAACCCGTAGGCCATGATGGCAAACAGCACCGCCAGGGCGATAAACACGATTGTGACAATTTTATATTGCTGTTTCAGGTACGACATGGCTCCTTGCCGCACGTACGAAGCGATGCGTGCCATGGCAGGAGTACCTTCGCTTTCCTGTTTCATCTGCCGGTAGAAATATCCGGCAAGTGCCAATGCCAGCAGCGATGCGGCCGGTATCAGCCAGAAGAGGGATGTTTCCATAATATCTTGATATAAGAGTTTCCTCAAACTTACAAAAAATCTTTGGAATAACCACATAAAATTCAATGGATTCCAGTGGCTGAAAAGGCGGATAATGTGGCTGATGGATAGGATGATTTGAAACTATAATGAAATAATGCGTAAAAAGCCACGTTCTTTTTTACGTTTCCGCAGGCGGAGCCCTACGTTTCCCTTGGCGGAACCGTACGTTTCTGCTTAGGAAAACGTATGTTTCCCGCACGGGAAACATAAATCGGATAAGTTGATATTTTGATTAAGATGCTTGCATTTGTCAGATTCTCATCGTATATTGCTGGAAATTCCAGTTCAGTGAGAGAGAATAGTAAAAATATGTAAGTATTTTTCAGTTTGCAGATGGGGCTGCCAAAAAACGGCTGGAATTTTTTTCTTTAAAGATGTAGATTGTCAAGAAGATGTAACAATAAATAGCAGTTTGTTGTTTTTTTATCACTTTTAAAGACAAATTTGTGGTTTATTTTCGATATATTTGCGCACTAAGTTATAAAAAGGATTGTTCAGATGATTTATGACATGGAAATGCAGAAGACGTTCTATGCGTCGTATGCGGAAAAAGTAGGAAAAGCCCGGAAAAAACTGGGACGTGCCATGACCTTGGCCGAGAAAATATTGTATGCCCATTTGTACGACGAGCACACGATGGCTCCGTTCCGTCGGGGAGAAGAGTATGTCAATTTCCGTCCCGACCGGGTGGCCATGCAGGATGCCACGGCACAGATGGCATTGCTGCAGTTTATGAATGCCGGAAAATCTGTATCGGCAGTGCCTGCCACTGTACATTGCGACCATTTGATTCAAGCATATAAAGGAGTGGAAGAGGATTTACCTTCCGCTTGTACCACAAATAAAGAGGTATATGACTTTTTGAAGAGTGTGGCTTCGAAATACGGCATCGGCTTCTGGAAGCCGGGAGCAGGAATCATCCATCAGGTGGTGCTCGAGAATTATGCATTCCCGGGCGGAATGATGGTGGGTACCGATTCTCATACGCCGAATGCAGGTGGCTTGGGAATGATTGCCATCGGCGTAGGCGGTGCCGACGCGGTGGACGTGATGACCGGCATGGAATGGGAACTGAAGATGCCGAAACTGATTGGTGTGAAGCTGACCGGTAAACTGAACGGTTGGGCTTCGCCGAAGGATGTGATTCTGAAGCTGGCAGGCATTCTGACCGTGAAAGGGGGAACCAATGCCATCATCGAATATTTTGGAGAAGGTACGCATTCGTTGTCGGCTACCGGAAAGGCTACCATCTGCAACATGGGAGCGGAAGTGGGGGCTACGACTTCGGTCTTCCCGTACGATGAGGAAATGAAACGCTACCTGTGTGCGACTGGCCGTGAGGAGATTGCTTCACTGGCTGAGGCTAATGCAGCCGACTTGCAGGCGGATGCGGAAGTGGCACAGGCTCCGGAGAAATACTATGACCGGTTGATTGAAATCGACCTTTCAGCTTTGGAACCGTATGTAAACGGTCCGTTTACTCCCGATGCGGCCTGTCCGATTTCAGAGTTTGCCGCTCGTGTGAAGAAGGAAGGTTTCCCGCAGAAGATGGAGGTGGGACTGATTGGCTCCTGCACCAACTCTTCTTATCAGGATTTGAGCCGTGCGGCTTCGGTAGCCCGTCAGGTAAAGGCAAAGGGACTGAAGATGCAGGCTTCGCTGATTATCAACCCAGGGTCCGAGCAGGTGTATTGCACGGCCCAGCGTGATGGCATGATTGAAGACCTGAAGAGTATCGGTGGCGTGGTGATGACTAATGCCTGCGGTCCATGTATCGGACAGTGGAAGCGTGTGACTGATGATCCGTTGCGGGCCAATTCCATTGTGACCTCGTTCAACCGTAACTTTGCCAAACGTGCTGATGGCAATCCGAATACGCATGCCTTCATCACTTCACCGGAAATTGCAGTCGCTTTTGCCATTGCCGGTGACTTGTGCTTCAATCCGCTGACGGATACCCTGAAGAATGAAAAGGGCGAAGCGGTGAAACTGGATCCGCCTACGGGAGAAACCTTGCCTTTGAAAGGCTTTACGGTGGATGACAATGGGTATGTGGCTCCTTCGGCCGACGGAGGTAAGGTGGAAGTTACCATTCAGCCGGATTCACAGCGCTTGCAGAAGCTGGAACCGTTTGCTCCATGGAACGGTGAAGATTTCCTGGAACTGCCGCTGCTGATCAAGACACAGGGAAAATGTACCACTGACCATATTTCCATGGCCGGACCGTGGTTGCGCTTCCGTGGGCACTTGGAAAATATTTCCGACAACATGCTGATGGGCGCAGTCAATGCCTTCAACGGAAAGACGAACTGCGTATGGAATCAGCTGACGGGTGAGTATGAGGCGGTTTCTGCCGTGGCCAAGCAGTACAAGGCGAAGGGCATGGGTTCTATTGTCGTGGCAGAAGAAAACTACGGAGAGGGCTCCAGCCGTGAACATGCGGCCATGGAACCGCGTTTCTTGAATGTACGGGTGATTTTGGCCAAGAGCTTTGCACGTATCCATGAAACCAACCTGAAGAAACAAGGTATGCTGGCACTGACTTTTGCCAACAAGGATGATTACGACAAGGTGCGTGAACACGACCGGATTTCCATCCTGGGATTGCAGCATTTTGCACCGGGACATCCGCTGTATGCCGTATTGACGCACGATGACGGCACGACGGAGACTTTCGAAGTGCTTCACACCTATAATGAAATGCAAATTAACTGGTTCAAAGCAGGTTCTGCCTTGAACACCTTTAAAAAATAAGAGAGATATGAGTAACAGCAAGATGTATATGGAAGACGGGAAACTGATGGTTCCCGACAATGTGGTGATTCCTTTTATCGAAGGCGATGGAGTAGGCGCTGAAATTACTCCGGTATGTCAGAAAATTGTCAATTCAGCAGTAGAGCTGGCCTACGTGGGCAAGCGCAGCATTGAATGGAAAGAAGTGCTGGCAGGGGGTAAGGCGTTTGAAAAGACAGGTGAATGGTTGCCGCAGGCTACGCTGGATGCATTCAAGGAATACTTGGTAGGTATCAAGGGGCCGCTCACTACTCCGGTAGGTGGAGGTATCCGTTCGTTGAATGTGGCGCTGCGCCAGACGCTCGACTTGTATGTCTGCCTGCGTCCGGTACGTTGGTTCAAGGGTGTGGTTTCTCCGGTAAAAGAGCCTCATAAAGTGAACATGTATATTTTCCGTGAAAATACAGAGGATATTTATGCCGGTATCGAATGGGAACAGGGTACTCCTGAAGCGCAGAAGTTCTATAAGTTCCTGCACGACGAAATGGGGGTTACCAAGGTACGTTTCCCGGAGACTTCTTCATTCGGCGTGAAACCGGTTTCGAAGGAAGGTACACAGCGGTTGGTACGTGCGGCCATCCAATTTGCATTGGATAATGGACTGCCTTCAGTGACACTGGTACATAAAGGAAACATCATGAAGTTTACCGAAGGAGGCTTCAAGCGCTGGGGATACGAAGTGGCTGAAACGGAATTCAAGGACCGTACTTTCACCATGAACGAGTATGACCGTCTGAAGAAAGACTTGGGCGAGGAATCTGCCAAGGCTGCCGTAGCCAAAGCTATCAATGAAGGCAAACTGGTGGTGAAGGACTGCATTGCCGATGCGTTCCTTCAGAATACGCTGTTGCTGCCGGAAGAATATTCTGTGATTGCGACATTGAACCTGAATGGAGATTATATTTCCGACCAGCTGGCTGCCATGGTGGGCGGTATCGGTATCGCACCGGGTGCCAACATCAATTACCAGACCGGCCATGCCATTTTTGAGGCGACTCACGGCACGGCACCGAACATTGCCGGACAGGATGTAGTGAATCCTTGTTCCCTGTTGTTGTCGTCGGTGATGATGCTGGAATACATGGGTTGGAAAGAAGCTGCCCAGCTGATTGTGAATGCACTGGAAAAAGCATTCTCCAACGGAGAAGCCACGGCCGATCTGGCCCGTTTCATGCCGAAAGGAAACGCACTGGGAACAAAGGATTTTGGACAGCGAATCGTCGAACTGCTGTAAGAGCAGACGGTTCTTTTGTCGGAATGATTAATGGATAAAAGAGAAGTTTATGAAAAAGGAATATATCGTTTACAAGCTTTCCGAATGTGCCAAGCAGGCATGCCGTATAGACAATGAACTGTTTACAAAATACAACGTGAAGCGTGGTCTTCGTAATGAAGACGGTACGGGAGTACTGGTGGGACTGACGAAGATTGGTAATGTGGTAGGGTATGAACGTACCGACCAGGGACTGAAACCGATTCCGGGCAAGTTGTTCTATCGTGGATACGACTTGGACGACATCGCTCATGCGCTGTTGCGCGAGAAACGTTTCGGCTTCGAGGAAGTGGCTTATCTGTTGCTTTCGGGGGAACTCCCGGACAGTGAGCAGCTGGCTTCGTTCAAGGAACTGATTAATGACAACATGCCGCTCGACAAGAAGACCACGATGAACATCATCGACCTGGAAGGTCAGAACATCATGAACATCCTGGCGCGTAGCGTGCTGGAGATGTATACATTCGACCCGAATCCGGATGACATCTCACGCGACAACCTGATGCGTCAGTCCATCGAGTTGATTTCCAAGTTCCCGACCATCATTGCGTATGCTTACAACATTTATCGTCACAGCATCCACGGACGTTCCTTGCATATCCGTCACCCGCACGAGAACCTGTCGCTGGCCGAGAACTTCCTTTATATGATTAAAAAGGATTATACGCCGCTGGAAGCCCGTATGCTCGACTTGCTGTTGGTATTGCAGGCTGAACACGGAGGTGGTAACAACTCTACGTTTACAGTACGTGTCACCAGCTCTACCCGTACGGATACCTATTCCAGCATCGCCGCCGGTATCGGTTCTTTGAAAGGTCCGTTGCATGGAGGTGCCAATATTCAGGTGATCAAGATGTTCCATCACTTGAAGGAGGTGATTTCCGATTGGACGAATGTGGATGAGATTGATACCTATCTGACCCGGATGCTGAACAAAGAAGCTTACGACGGCAGCGGACTGATTTACGGTATCGGTCATGCGGTGTACACCATTTCCGACCCGCGTGCGGTCTTGCTGAAGGAACTGGCCGGCGAGCTGGTGGCAGAAAAGGGATGCGAAAAGGAATTTGCCTTTCTGGAACTGTTGGAACAGCGTGCCATAGAATGTTTCAAGAAGGTGAAAGGTACCAAGAAGCAGGTATGTTCGAACGTGGACTTCTATTCGGGATTTATCTACGAAATGATGGGATTGCCGCATGAAATCTATACCCCGCTGTTTGCTATGGCCCGTATCGTAGGATGGACGGCACACCGCATTGAGGAGCTGAATTTCGAAGGTCGTCGCATCATCCGTCCGGCCTACAAGAACGTGCTGGAGGAAGTGGACTACAAGCCGATAAAAGACCGCTGATTATTGCGATAGAAATAGATGAAAGAGGCTGCAGAAACCCGATGAAGGTTTCTGTGGCCTCTTTTGCGTTAGGTATATCGGCCTGAATTGTGTACCTTTGCGGCACTTATTCTTACATTTCGCAGTATGAACAGCTTGAAAGGATTTTTCTATGGACTTGCCACTTCGGTGACATTCGGTTTGATTCCCTTGTTTACCCTTCCGCTGATGCAGAAAGGGATGATGTTTGATTCCATTCTTTTCTATCGTTTCCTTTTTGCCACCTTTGCTTTGGGGGTGATGATGAAGGTGAAGAAGGAATCGTTTCATATAGAGCTGTGGGATATTCCGCTGTTTCTTTTGTTGGGATTGTTTTATACAGGTTCAGCTATGTTCTTGTTTTGGGGATATGGTTTTATGGGGGCGGGAGTGGCCACTACCCTGCATTTCACCTATCCGGTGTTCGTCACCATGCTGATGTGGATGCTGTTTCGTGAGAAGGCGTCGTGGGTGACATGGGTTGCCATTCTGCTGGCCGTGTACGGAGTGTCCGAACTTTCATTGAAAGGAGATGAATTGTCGTTTGATGTGTCGGGGGTGATTATCGTCCTGCTTTCGGCAGTATGCTACGCCAGTTACATTGTGGCTGTCAACAAATCCCGTCTGCGCGATATGAACGGGCGGAAACTGGCTTTTTATGTGTTTATTGTCAGCACGGTGATGTTTGCCGTGAAGGCGCTGACTAATCAAGCACCCCAGCCGGTGCCGGATGCCGTGTCGGTAGGGAATCTGGTGCTGTTGGCCGTGGTACCGACCGTCATCTCTAATATTACGCTGGTGTTGGCCGTACAGCATATCGGGGGTACGCTTACCTCTGTCTTAGGAGCCATGGAGCCGGTGACGGCTGTCTGTATCGGTGCTTTGATTTTCGGCGAATCGTTTACGGCGCAGGAAGCTTGGGGAATTTTTCTGATTCTGGTGGCCGTCACGTTGATTGTGCTGACCAAGACCATTCAGAAAACATTGTCAACGGTGGTCCGTAAGATTCGTCCGCGTCATGCCTAACACGGACAAATCCCACGTAGACTCCTTATTTTCCGTATAGTTTATTAATCAAGTCGTTCCGGCCGATTTTCCGCAGTTCGTTGATGATGGCCTTGCGTTCTTCGGGCTTGTACCAGAAGAAGAACATACGCTGGGCCAGCTTTTCACGCGGCGTTTTGGCAGAGTAGACGGGTTCCAGGGTGTATGGATGCAGGCCGGTGTACCATGCTTCCGTGGAGACCGTCATGGGGGTCGGGGTGAAATCCTGCACCTGCTCCAGATGGAAATCCAGCTTCTTGGTGATGACGGCCAGTTCGGCCATATCCTCTTCCGTACATCCGGGATGGCTGCTGATGAAATAAGGAATAATCTGCTGCCGCAGTCCGGCTTCCTTATTGATTTTGTCGAAGATACGCTTGAACTCATAGAACTGCTCAAAGGGCGGTTTGCGCATCAGGTAGAGCACTTTGTCACTGGTATGTTCCGGTGCCACCTTCAGTCGTCCGCTCACGTGACGTGTAATCAGTTCGCGTGTATATTCTTTGGTACTTTGGTTGGTTTTCGCGTCCTTGCTTTGGTGAAGCAGCAGGTCGTAGCGTACCCCGCTTCCGATAAAGCTTTTCTTGATGCCCGGCAAGCTGTCTACCGCATGATAAATTTCCAGCAGCGGATAATGGTCGGTATTCAAGTTCGGGCAGATTTTGGGGTGGATACACGACGGGCGTTTGCAACGCTGACAGAGGGACGTATCTTTTCCTCCCATCTGATACATGTTGGCCGAAGGACCTCCCAAGTCGCTCAGATAGCCTTTGAAGTCGGGCATTTCGGTGATGGCCTTCACTTCTTTAAGGATACTTTCCTTGCTTCGGCTGACAATGAACTTTCCCTGATGGGCCGAAATGGTACAGAAAGCGCATCCGCCAAAGCATCCCCGGTGGATGTTGACAGAGAATTTAATCATCTCGTATGCCGGAATCCGTTTGTTTTTGTATTTGGGATGCGGCAGACGGGTATAAGGCAGGTCGAACGACATGTCAAGCTCTCCTTGTGTCATCGGGGGATAGGGAGGATTGGTAACTACCGTCTGCTTGCCTACCTGTTGCAGTATGCGGGCTGCGGCATAACGGTTGGATTCCTCCTCGATGTGGCGGAAATTCTGTGCCTGTTTTTTCTTGTCTTTCAGACATTCCTCATGGGAATACAAGGTAAGGTCTCCTTGTCCGTTGGGGTTCTCCGGCAAGTTGGTTACTTCTTTCTGCGAAATCAGGTAGGCTGTCTGTGGAATGTCGTGCGGCAGGTCGCCGGCATGCGTTTCTCCTTCCACTTTCAGCAGTCGTTCACTCAGTTCCGTAATAGGCTTTTCGCCCATGCCGTAAATCAGCAAGTCCGCTCCCGATTCCACCAGGATGGAAGGACGCAGCTTTTCTTCCCAGTAGTCGTAGTGGGTCAGCCGTCGCAGGGAAGCTTCAATACCTCCCAAAACCACCGGTACGTCGGGATACAGCTTCTTCAGAATCTGCGTATAGACAATACTGGGATACTCCGGGCGCATGTCATGACGTCCGTCCGGAGTATACGCGTCTTCACTTCTCAGTCGCTTGTTGGCTGTATATTTGTTCACCATGCTGTCCATGCATCCGGCAGAAACACCGAAGAACAGACGAGGGCGTCCTAATTTCTTGAAGTCGCGCAAGTCGTCGCGCCAGTTAGGTTGGGGGATGATGGCTACTTTCAGTCCTTTGGCTTCGAGCATTCGTCCGATGACGGCAGCTCCAAAAGAAGGATGGTCCACGTAGGCGTCCCCGCTGAAAATAATCACATCCAGTTCATTCCATCCTCTCAGTTCGGCTTCTTTCTTGGTGGTAGGCAGCCAGTCGGTCAGCTTGTATTCTTTCAAGGCAATTTATGAGTTTTCTGTAGATTCTTCTTCGTCTTCTTCTTTCTCTTCTTTTTCTCTTTCCCATTTGATATAGAGCAGGATGAGCTGGTGCAATCCGAAGGCCTTCATGTTGTTGTGGTAGATGACGTCGATGCACAAGTCGAGCAAATCCTTGCTGTTCTCTTCCATGGAAGCAATCAGTGAACGGATGTTCAGCTTCAGCTTGTCGAGCACGGTCTCGTCTACGATGCCGTTGCTGTCGATGAGTTGTTGAAAGAGGGAATATTTTTCAATAGTTTCCAGATGTTTCTCAGATACTTCGATGCTCCGTGTGCCGGAAGCGTTGGCTTGTATGGTATACATAATGCAATGATTTTAATGTTTCTGTAACAAAGGTAACTTATTTCTGCATATCGGGGGTAGTTTTTCCTCTTTTTATTTAGAGAATTTTTGTATTTTCAGACTGGGAAAATGTGCTGTCCCGGTTTATCTTTGCCGGGATTAAAAAGGCTGTTGAAATATACCTAAAATTAGGGATTGTGCCTTTTGTGAGGATTCCTTTACTTTGCACCGTAAAATAATGAATACGATATTTATGTGTAACCATACCACCCGGATGTATAAGCCGACTGACAAGATGAGCGACTTGATATGCGAGAATTATGCGCTTTTGCAGGTGTTGAGCCGTTTTGGCGTTTCGCTCGGATTCGGTGACAAGTCGGTACAGGAGGTCTGTGCCATGAACCATGTGGACTGCAATACGTTTTTAATTGTAGTGAACTTTCTCGGCGAGGAGAGCAACCATATCCATGACCATCTGAGCGGGCTTTCCATTCCTGCCTTGATGGACTATCTGAAGAGGGCTCATTCTTATTTTCTGGATTTTCAGTTGCCCACCATTCGCCGGAAACTGATTGAAGCCATCGACTGTTCGTCGGAAAACGAAGTGGCCTTTCTCATTGTCCAGTTTTTCGATGCCTATGTACACGAGGTACGGAAACACATGGAATATGAGAATAAGAAAGTGTTTATCTATGTAGAACATTTGTTGCAAGGAGAGCGTTTGCCGGACTATAGCATCGGAGTGTTTGCGCGTCATCACGACCAGATAAACGCCAAGTTGACAGACTTGAAGAATATCATTATCAAATATTATCCTTCGGGCGGTGACAACCAGCTGTTGAATGCCACACTGTTCGATATTTTTAGTTGTGAGGAAGATTTGGCTTCACACAACCGGGTGGAAGATTACATCTTTGTACCTGCCATTATGGAGCTTGAAAAAGAAATAAAATGAAATCGCAGGAAACAATATACATTGCGGTAGCCGAAAAATCGATGATTGTCCGTAGCGGGTTGGTGTCTGTGTTAAGACGTCTGCCCGACTTGCCCATACAGGTTATTGAGATTTCTTCGGAAGAGGGCTTGCGGCATTGTATGGAGGCACACAGACCTCAGATATTGGTGATAAATCCTCAGTTTGGAGGATGGTTCGACGTCGTCGCTTTCAAGCAAGAGTATCCGGAGGCGCCGATGAAATTTGTCTCACTGATCTATACGATGGTAGATGCCAGCCAGTTGAAAGGATATGACGATTCCGTGGGGTTGTTTGATGACGTAGATTCACTGGCGCACAAGATTTCACAGCTGATGAACATGGCGGGAGAAGAAGACAGTGAGCCGGATTCCTTGAGCCAGCGGGAAAAGGAAATTGTGGGCTGTGTGGTACGTGGCATGACCAACAAGGAGATTGCCGAGAAGTTGTATATCTCCGTGCATACGGTCATTACTCACCGGAGGAACATCACCCGAAAGTTGCAGATACATTCGGCTGCTGGATTGACCATTTATGCCATTGTAAACAAGCTGGTGGAATTAAGCGAGGTAAAAATGAATCTGTAAGTGAATCCTGCTGTTTGGACCGATTCTAAAATACCCAATTTTAGGTATTGCCCGAAAAAGCGGATTCCCGTATCTTTGCAGTGTTAGTCATATAGAAATTACGTAAACCACAAAAGTAAAAGAAGTTAGTTATTAGTTGGGTGCGCCCTGCGAAGTGATTCGCGGGGCGCACGCATTTATAACATTTTGTTGTCCGAACTGAAATCATGTTCAAAATGCAAGGGAAAATTTTCATATCCGAAGAAAACCTCTTACTTTTGCCAACCGAAAGAAGACTAATAACTGATTTAGATATATGAAAGTAGGATTATTTATTCCCTGTTATATCAATGCCGTTTATCCACAGGTGGGAGTAGCTTCTTTTAAGTTGCTGAAGAGTCTGGGAGTGGACGTAGATTATCCGCTGGATCAGACTTGCTGCGGACAACCAATGGCAAATGCGGGGTTTGAAAACGAGTCTGTAGAGCTGGCTAAGCGCTTTGACCGGCTTTTTGAACAGTATGATTACATTGTAGGCCCGTCGGCCAGTTGCGTAGTGTTTGTACGCGACCATTATGGCAATCTGTTGGCGAAAGAGTCGCACCGTTGTGCCAGTGAAGAGAAAATCTATGATATTTGTGAGTTTATCCATGATGTGGTAAAACCTACTTCTTTGAAGGCATCTTTTCCGCATAAAGTGAGCATCCAGAACAGTTGTCATGGAGTTCGCTTGATGCATCTTTCTTCCCCAAGTGAACTGAATATACCTTATTATAGCAAGCTGCGCGATTTGTTGTCGCTGGTAAAAGACATCGAGGTAGTGGAACCGGAACGTCCGGATGAATGTTGCGGTTTTGGAGGTATGTTTGCCGTAGAAGAACATGCCGTGTCCGGACAAATGGGACGTGACAAGGTGCAACGTCACATCGATACGGGAGCCGAATACATTGTGGGTGCGGACAGTTCTTGCCTGATGCACCAGAACGGAATCATTTCCCGTGACAAATTACCCATTAAAACCATTCATATCGTAGAAGTTTTAGCAGCAGGATTATGAGTACGAAACATTCAAAAGCTGCCGAGAAGTTTCAGGAAAACAGGGAACTGGCAGCCTGGCACGACCAGACGTTGTGGATGATGCGTGCCAAACGTGATAAGATGAGCCGGGAAGTACCGGAATGGGAGCATTTGCGTGACATGGCTTCTGCCATCAAGATGTACAGTAACAGTCACCTCGACCAGCTCCTGCAGGAATTTGAAAAAAATGCACAGGCAAACGGGGCGCATGTATATTGGGCGAAGGATGCCGATGAGTATTGCTCTATTATTTATAATATTCTGCACGGACACAATGTGCATCACTTCATCAAAAGCAAGTCCATGCTGGCCGAAGAGTGTGGATTGAATGAGTTTCTGATGCAGAAAGGCATCGACGTGGTGGAAAGTGATTTGGGCGAACGAATTCTTCAGCTCATGCACAAGAAGCCGAGTCACATTGTGGTGCCTGCCATCCATATCAAGAAAGAGGAAATCGGTGAATTGTTTGTGAAGGAAATGGGTACGGAACCGGGCAACAACGACCAGACTTACCTGACCCATGCCGCCCGCAAGAATCTGCGTCATAAATTTATTGAAGCAGAAGCTGCCATGACTGGTGCCAATTTTGCGGTCGCTTCTACCGGTGAGTTTGTGGTGTGTACTAACGAAGGAAATGCCGATATGGGAACTTCACAGCCGAAACTGCAGATTGCCGCTTTCGGACTGGAAAAGATTGTGCCCGACCGGGAAGCCTTGGGGGTATTTACCCGTCTGTTGGCACGTTCGGGTACAGGACAGCCGATTACAACCTATACCTCTCATTATCGTAAGCCTCGTAAGGGAGGAGAATTGCATATCATCATCGTAGACAACGGACGTAGCAATATTCTGGCCGATCAGGACCATGTGAAGACGTTGAACTGCCTGCGTTGCGGAGCCTGTATGAATACGTGTCCGGTATACCGTCGTTCAGGAGGTTATTCTTATACTTATTTCATACCGGGTCCCATCGGTATCAATTTGGGTATGCTGAAGGCCCCGTTGCATTATTACGACAATGTATCGGCCTGCTCTTTGTGTTATTCTTGCCAGAACGTATGTCCGGCAAAAGTCGATTTGGCTGACCAGATTTACCGTTGGCGTCAGAAACTGGATGGCTTTGGTGTGGCCAGCTCTTCCAAACGCGTGATGTCAGGCGGAATGAAGGTGCTGATGGAGCATCCGGGCCTGTTCAATTTCGCCTTGGGTCATGCTTCATGGGTAAATTCATTCCCTCATGTGATGGTTTACAACGGTATGAACGATTGGGGAAAAGAGCACGATATGCCGCAGTTTGCCAAGGAAAGTTTTAATGATATGTGGAAAAAGGGTAAAGTAAAATAAGTATTCATGAGCAGTAGAGAAGATATATTACAGAATATCCGTCGGAATACACGGGTACGTTATGAGAAACCCGACTTGTCGACACTGGAAAAAGAAGCGATTACTTACGCTGATCCGGTAGCTCAGTTTTGTAAGACAGTGGGCGAGGTTGGCGGACATGTGATAGAAGTAAGGCCAGGACAAGATGTGAATGTGTTGATTCACGAACTGTATCCGGATGCCAAACGCATTGCATCCAATTTGAAAGAGATTACCTGCGCCACTTTCCATCCGGATGATGTGGCTTCTTCGGCTGAACTGGACGGAACCGATTTGGCCGTAGTACGTGGACGGGTAGGAGTCTGTGAAAATGGAGCGGTTTGGATTGAACAGGACGTAGAGCAGCGTGCCGTGTATTTCATTTCTGAAGCGTTGATTCTTTTGCTTGACCGGAAGAACCTGGTCAACAATATGCACGAAGCCTATCAGGAAATTGATACGGGTGAATACGGTTATGGCGTATTCATTTCGGGCCCTTCTAAGACCGCAGATATTGAACAGGCCTTGGTGTTGGGTGCACACGGTGCCCGGGAACTGACTGTGCTGTTGTTCTGATTGAATCATACAAGAGGACTTAAAAAAAAAGGTCGTTTCAAACTTGGGTTTGGAACGGCCTTTTTAAGTATTACCTTTCAGGTTTGATTAAATTTTGATACGTTTTCTCTGAAAATGCAGCGTCATAAATGCCTCGTCACGAACATGTCAACCTCTCGTCACGAACGTGATGAGACCTCCGCACGTGCGTGTCAAGACCTCGTCACGTTCGTGTCGAGGTAAATTCGAGGCGGTTTTTTGCATTTTTCACTTCATCCATCGGATTTGAATGGCCGGATGGAGTGGAGAAACCTCTTTGTGAGTAGAGGGGTCAGTTCACGTAAACTGTCTTGAAATATTTACTGAACAGCTCTTTGGCCTCGTCTAATTGCTCCTGGGTATTGAGCTTGACATCCTTTAATTGATAATCCATTTTCATGGCCTCATATTTGTGTACGCCTAAGGTGTGATAGGGAAGGATTTCTACTCGCTCAATCATTTGATAGTCTTTAAAATGTTCTCCTAATGCTTCGATGTCTTCCTTGAAGTAGCTGTAGTTCTGCACCAGCACATAGCGTAGCCAGAAGGGTTTATGGTTTTCTTCAAGCCAGGCTGCGGTTTTTAAGGTCTGTGCATTGCTCCGGCTGGTCAGCTTCTTGTGGCGTTCGTCATTGAATTCTTTGACATCCAATAAAACGAGGTCGGCCAGTGAAAACAGTTCCTTGACATCTTCGTTCCAGATGCCGCCATTGCTGTCTACACAAATATGGATGCCTGCTTCTTTCAGCATGCGAAACAAAGGAATCAGGGCCTTTGCCTGGAATGTAGGTTCTCCTCCGCTAAAGGTGATGCCTCCTTTTTTCCCGAAGAAGGGCTTTTGGCTTACGGCCATTTTGAGGATTTCTTCCGGAGCGGTTTCCTTGCTTTCGCCTTTGGCATCGATTGTATCGGGGTTGGCACAATACAGGCACCGGAAGTTGCATCCTTGCAGGAACACTACCAGTCGGATTCCGGGGCCGTCGTAAGTGCCTAATGATTCGTATGAATGTACTCTGATCATGGTGGATAAAAAATAATAGACACAAGCCACCTCTTTTTGCTGGGGCAACTTGTGTCTAAATGAAACTTTATTTAGCGAATTACATGCGTTCGTGGAAGCTGCGTGAAATCACTTCTAACTGATGCTCACGGCTCAGTTTGATGAAGTTCACGGCATAACCTGACACACGAATCGTTAGTTGCGGGTATTTCTCCGGATGTTCCATGGCATCTTCCAGCATTTCCCGGTTCAGTACGTTCACGTTCAAGTGGTGGGCACCTTTCACAAAGTAACCGTCCATCATGGTTACGAGGTTTTCGATACGGTTTTCCATATCTACTCCCAGTGACTTGGGTACGATAGAGAAGGTGTTGCTGATACCATCTTGTGAATCACGATAGCGCAATTTGGCAACTGAGCTCAATGAAGCGATGGCACCGTTCTTGTCACGTCCATGCATCGGATTGGCCCCCGGTGCAAATGCTACGCCTTTGGCACGTCCGTCGGGAGTTGCACCTGTTTTCTTTCCGTACATTACATTAGAAGTAATTGTCAGAATAGACAGGGTCGGTTTGGCGTTCTTGTAAACCGGCAGTTTCTTCAGTTCTTCGTCGAAGTAGTAAATCAGGTCGACAGCCAGGTGGTCTACACGGTCGTCATCGTTACCGAAGCAAGGGAATTCGCCTTCAATGTCGAAGCCTTCTGTCAGGCCGATGTCGTTGCGGCGGGCAGTTACTTTGGCATACTTGATGGCTGAAAGTGAATCCACGGCAATAGACATACCTGCCACACCGTAAGCCAGGTTGATGGCCGGGTCGGTGTCTACGAAGGCCATCTGTGCCTTTTCGTAGTAGTACTTATCGTGCATATAATGGATAATGTTCATGGCTTCGTTGTATACACGGGCCATTTCTTTTAGCACTTTCTTGTAGTTGGCCAATACTTCTTCGAAGTTCAGTACATCGCTGGTCAATGCCGGAATGCCCTTCACCATCAGTGTTCCTGTATTTTCACAACGTCCACCGTTGATGGCCAGCAGCAAGGCTTTTGCCAAATTGCAACGTGCACCGAAGAACTGGATGTGGCGGCCGATGTCCTGATAAGAAACGCAGCAGGCAATACCGTAGTCGTCTGAGTTGCGCACTTCTCGCATCAAGTCATCGTTTTCATACTGGATAGAAGAGGTGTCGATAGATACCTGTGCACAAAATTTCTTGAATCCTTCCGGCAGTTCCGGGCTCCACAGTACCGTCAAGTTCGGTTCAGGTGAAGGACCGAGGTTGTATAATGTCTGCAGGAAACGGAAAGAAGTCTTGGTCACCTTGGTACGACCGTCATTGAAGCGTCCGCCGATAGATTCGGTTACCCAAGTCGGGTCGCCTGCAAAAATATCGTTGTAAGCCTGCATACGCAGATGACGTACCATACGCAGTTTGATGACGAACTGGTCAATCAATTCCTGTGCGTGAGCCTCATCCAGCAGGCCATGTGTCATATCATATTCAATATAGATATCCAGGAAGGAAGACACATTACCCAGTGACATGGCAGCACCGTCCTGTTCTTTTACGGCAGCCAGGTAAGCCATGTATACCCACTGTACAGCTTCCTGTGCATTCAATGCTGGACGTCCCAATTCCAGTCCGTACTGTTCGCCCATGATTTTGATTTCCTTCAGGGCTTTGATCTGTTCTGCCACTTCTTCGCGAAGGCGGATACGGGCATCCGTCATCGGGCCTGTAAGATGACGCAGGTCATTCTGTTTGGCTTCAATCAGACGGTCCAGACCATAGAGTGCCAGACGGCGGTAGTCACCGATGATACGTCCGCGGGCGTAGTTGTCGGGCAATCCTGTCAGGAAGCCAAGAGAACGGAATGAACGGATTTCTTCTGTATATGCATCGAACACACCGTCATTGTGTGTCTTGCGGTAATGGGTAAAAATATCTTTTACTCTGGGATCTACTTCCACGCCATTTTCGCGGCAGGCTTTTTCTACGACTTTGATACCGCCAAAAGGTTTGATGGCACGACGTAAAACTTCATCTGTTTGCAAACCTACGATGACTTCGTTTTCCTTGTCAATATATCCTGGTGCGAAAGAAGTGATGGTGGATACAGTAGATGGGTCAAGAGAGCGTATTCCGTTGTTTGCGCGTTCTTCTGCCAGCGCTTCCAAGCATTTGTTCCAAACAGCTTTTGTACGTTCGGTTGGACCCGTTAGGAATGAAGCGTCGCCTTCGTAAGGCGTAATGTTTGTCTTTACGAAATCGGTCACGTTGATTTCATGGTTCCAACGACCCTCTTTGAAATTCATTGCCATAAAATTAAAATATTAAAAAGTGATGTGAATTTGGTTTCTCTAACCGCGTGCAAAGGTAGTGAAAAAGCTGTTGCTGTACAATACCTATTTTGTGGTATATTATTAATTTGTATTAATTACAAAAATAGATGAGGTTTAGAAATAGACTCGATAGGAAGGGGGGATTGCTTTATAAAAAAAGTCTGTAAAAGCTTGCACAACTCAAAAACTCACTCTATCTTTGCACCGCATTTGAGAGAAAATGCGTTTTCCCAAAAAGTTTGGAAGTTTGGGTGAGTGGCTGAAACCAGCAGTTTGCTAAACTGCCGTACGGG
>NZ_CABROP010000051.1:0-17836 GCF_902472605.1 uncultured Bacteroides sp. | reverse complement strand
TCAATCTGATATAAAACGACAGAGGCCATCTCAATTCATTTTGAGACGGCCTCTTTTTTCGTTATTTTCAGGTGTCTGAGAAACCGTGTCAAAAACACAAGTACGTTTGTTCTTAAACGCAAGTGCGTTTCAACTCAAACGCCCTTGCGTTTTGATCAAAACGTCCTTGCGTTTTCTTCCAAACGCAAGTGCGTTTTTTCAGGTCCTCAAAAATCACTTCATATCCACTTGTGGCACATCTTCCAGGCTCTTTTCAATGTCTTCTTCCGTCAAGGAATAATTGGTCAGGTTGCCCGACAGATACTGGTCGTATGCGCTCATATCAATCAGTCCGTGACCGGACAGGTTGAAGAGGATGACTTTTTCTTCGCCTGTTTTCTTGCATTTTTCGGCCTCCTGAATGGTGGCTGCAATGGCATGGCAGGATTCCGGAGCCGGAATGATACCTTCAGCCTGGGCAAACAGGCAACCCGCCTTGAAGGTGTCAAGCTGTTCGATGTCGACCGCTTCCATCAAGTGGTCTTTCATCAGCTGGGAAACGATGACCCCTGCGCCGTGGTAGCGGAGACCTCCGGCATGAATGTTGGCCGGGGTGAAGTTGTGTCCCAAGGTGAACATCGGCAACAGTGGGGTATAGCCGGCCTCATCACCGAAGTCATATTCAAATTTACCGCGGGTCAGCTTCGGGCAGGAAGCCGGTTCGGCAGCAATATAACGTGTTTTCTTTCCTTCCAGGATGGTGTGGCGCATGAACGGGAAACTGATGCCGCCAAAGTTGGAACCCCCTCCGAAGCATCCGATGATGATGTCGGGATATTCTCCGGCCATCGCCATCTGCTTTTCTGCTTCCAGTCCGATAACCGTCTGGTGCAGGGTTACATGACTCAATACGGAACCAAGAGTATATTTACAGTTCGGGGTGGTCTGTGCCAGTTCGATGGCTTCCGAGATGGCTGTACCCAGTGAACCTTGGTGGTTCGGGCATTTGGTCAGGATATTTTTTCCGGCGCGGGTAGACATGGACGGAGAAGGAGTAACCTGTGCCCCGAAAGTCTGCATGATGCTGCGACGGTAAGGTTTCTGTTCGTAGCTGATTTTTACCTGATAGACGGCTGCTTCCAGTCCGAATACCTTGGCGGCGTAGGCCAAGGCGGCACCCCATTGTCCGGCTCCCGTTTCGGTCGTGATGTTCGTCACCCCTTCCTTCTTGCAATAGTAGGCCTGTGCCAAGGCTGAGTTCAGCTTGTGTGAACCGATGGGGCTGACGCTTTCATTCTTGAAGTAAATGTGGGCAGGTGTACCGATGGCCTTTTCCAGTCCGTAGGCACGTACCAGCGGGGTGCTGCGGTAGTATTTGTACATTTCTCTCACTTCTTCCGGAATTTCAATCCACGTATCGGTCTGGTTCAGTTCCTGGTGGCAGAGTTCCTTGGCGAAAATGGGATAAAGGTCTTCGGGTTTCAACGGCTCTTTGGTAGCCGGGTTCAGCGGCGGCATGGGTTTGTTGACCATGTCGGCTTGAATGTTATACCAATATTTTGGTATTTCATCTTCAGGCAAGATGAATCTTTTCTGTCTGTTACTCATAATTGCTTACTTTTTTTAAGGTTTCGCCAAAAATATGGAAATAAATGATAACAAACAACTCATTTTGCTTTTTTCTTATCACTTTTTGTCCCGGTGTCGGATTCTGGCAGATTTCCGGTATCGTGCCGTTCAAGTATATGGATTTTTCCATACATTTGTAGCCGTAGCTCAAAATGATATGACCGATGGACTATTGGGAACGACTTTACTTATATAAGAAAAAGCTGCTGGTGCCGCGCATCAACCGGTTGCTCAACTGGGTAATGGGAGTGAATTTCCTGTGTGGAGTGGTTTTTCTGCTCGCCATCGTCTATGAATATGGGTTCCGTATCTCGGCAGGAGAACAGGCGGCAATCCATACGGTGTATCATGTGCTTTGGGTGATTTTCCTGTTGAGCACCACGGTGCAGATTTTGTTCCGTCAGGAAGATTCACCCTTTAAGTTTACTCCTTGGACCTGGATACTGACCATTTTACTTTATCTCACGCTGTTGCCTGTCGTCTTCAAGAAACCGGAGGAGAGCACAGGAGTATATTGGGTGTGGGTATTCTTCCATCACAATTATTATAAAGGTGCGGTGTTGCTGCTGCTTTCGTTCTCGCAGCTCTCGGGCATATTGGTCCGGTTGCTGGGCAAGCGAACGAATCCCTCACTGATTTTGGCCGGAAGTTTTTTAGTGTTCATTTTCGTAGGAACCGGGTTGCTGATGCTGCCTCGGGCCACTTATCAAGGCATTTCTTTCATTGATGCGCTGTTCACTGCCACGAGTGCCACCTGCGTGACGGGATTGGTTACGGTGGATGTGCCTTCCACCTTTACGCTGGAAGGACAGGTATTGATTATTCTGCTGATTCAGATTGGTGGTTTGGGAGTGATGACGCTGACCAGCTTTTTTGCCATGTTTTTCATGGGAAACACTTCGCTCTACAACCAGCTGATGGTGGGCGACATGATCAGTTCCAATTCATTGAATTCTCTTCTCTCTACCTTATTATATATATTAGGGTTTACGTTGGCCATTGAAGGAGTGGGGATGCTGGTCATCTGGTTCAGCATTCACGGTACATTGGATATGAATCTGCGGGAAGAACTTTTTTTCTCGGCCTTCCATTCCGTGTCGGCTTTCTGTAATGCCGGATTCTCCACATTACCCGGCGGAATGAGCAATCCGGCCGTCATGCAGCATCACAACCTGCTCTATATCACGTTGGGGGTACTGATTGCACTGGGAGGCATCGGCTTTCCTATTTTGGTCAACCTCTATGAAACCGTGGCCTATTATCTGACGTACCTGAAATGGAGGGTAGTGCATCGTTCGGCGAGGTTCCGCAAGAAAGTGCATCTGTATAATCTGAACACCAAGATTGTGCTGGTAGCGACGGCCATCCTGCTGGTAGGAGGTACACTGGTCATTGCTGCCTTAGAGTGGAACCATTCGTTCACGGGTATGCCGGTGGTTGATAAGTGGGTGCATGCCTTCTTCAATTCCTCCTGTCCGCGTACGGCAGGTTTTGCCAGTGTGAGTCTTACTTCCCTGTCGTTGCAGACGTTGCTGCTCATGGTGGTACTGATGGTGATAGGAGGGGGCACACAGTCTACGGCTGGTGGAGTGAAAGTCAACGTGTGTGCCGTGGTACTGCTCAACCTGTGGGCGGTGATACGCGGTTCCGACCGGGTCGCCATTTTGCGGAGAGAACTTTCGCACGATTCCATCCGGCGTTCCAATGCGGCCATGATGCTCTATCTTTTCCTGGCTTTCGGGGCCATTTTTGTATTGAGTATGTTAGAGCCGCAAGCCAGCCTGCTGGCCATCATCTTTGAATGCGTGTCGGCCTTGAGCACTGTAGGTTCCAGCCTCAATCTGACCCCTACATTGGGTGATTCCAGCAAGTTGCTGGTCATTCTGATGATGTACGTGGGACGTGTGGGAGCATTCACCTTGCTCACCGGACTGGTGCGGCAGGAAAGGAAACGAAATTACAAATATCCAAGTGACAACATTATCATCAACTGACGTATGAAATATCTGATTATTGGTTTGGGACATTACGGAGGCATGCTGGCCATGGAGCTGACAGCCATGGGACATGAAGTGGCCGGAGCGGACATCAACAGCCAGCATGTAGATTGTGTGAAAGACCGTATGGCGACTTCATTTGTGCTGGATGCCACGGACGAAACAGCCCTTTCCGTACTTCCCTTGAAGAGTGTGGATGCAGTCATTGTGGCGATAGGCGACAATTTCGGAGCTTCAGTCCGCATCGTGTCGCTGTTGAAGAAACTGAAAGTGAAACATATCTATGCCCAGGCGGTCGACGAGATACACAAGGCCGTGCTGGAGGCTTTTTCCATCGACCGTATTCTGACTCCGGAACAGGATGCCGCCCGTTTGCTGGCCCAGCAGCTGGAGTTGGATGGAGGGGCCGAGCTGTTTCAAATTGATGAGAACACCTATGTGTTCAAGTTTGTAGTTCCTTCCAAATTGGTGGGCTATCATCTGAACGAACTGAACCTGGAACAGGAGTTCGAGATGAAGCTTATTTCACTGGTGCGTGGAAAAAAGGTGCAGAATTTCTTAGGAATCTCCGTCTTTGAGCGGGAAGTTTCCAATACCTTTCCTGAAGACTATGAATTGCAGCAGGGCGACGCACTGGTATGCTATGGTCCCTACGCCCGTTTCATGCAATTTTGGAAATCCGTCCGCTAATATTCTCAGCGGATGTTTCTCTTGTTCAGTGCCTGCTGGTAACGGCGTGCGTTGGCCTGATGTTCCGCAAAGGTAGCGGCAAAATTATGCGTCCCTGAGAAATCTTCCTTTGCACACATGTAGAGATAGTCATGCTGTGCATGGTTCAACACGCTTTCTATTCCTTGAATGGAGGCAATGCGGATAGGGCCGGGAGGGAGTCCGGTGTGTTTGTAGGTGTTATACGGGCTGTCGGCTTCCAGGTGTTTGTGAAGGATGCGTCGCAGTCCGAATTCCTGCAGGCTGAATTTCACGGTTGGGTCGGCTTGCAGCGGCATGTCGGCTTGCAGGCGGTTCAGATAGAGTTCGGCCACCATCGGCATTTCAGCCCGGTTGGCCGTTTCTTCCTCCACGATGGAGGCCAGGGTGCTTACTTCTACCGGAGTCAGTCCGGCGGCCTTTGCTTTCGCTTTCCGTTCGTCATTCCAGAAGTGGTTGTATTCTTTCTTCATGCGCTGGAAGAAATCTTTGGCCTGCGTGTTCCAGTACACCTCGTAGGTATTCGGAATGAAGAGTGCAGGAAGCGTTTCATAAGTGAATCCCAAAGAATCGCAGAAACTGCTGTCGCACATCAGCGTAAAAATCTCGGTCGAGTCGGCCATGAGCTGGCGGTCCAGTGAGTGCGCCAGGCGGGCCAGTGTACGGACGTTGGGGATGGTCACCTTGACCGGTGTCTGATATCCGCTGCTGAGGCGGCGGAACAAAGTCAAGGTGTTGGTATGCGCATCAAAGCGGTAAGCCCCGGTATGGATGTGTTGGTCGTACGACTTGAAGCGCGACAGCATTCGGAAGCCTGCCAGGTGTTTGCCGTGCAGGTCGCGTTGCAGTTTCACATAGACAGAATCGGCCGTATCGTCACGGTCTATATAAATAAAGGTAGGCTGTGTGAGATGAAGCGGTCGGTTGAACAGCAGACAGCAGATGCTGATGATTCCTGCTAAAAGGATGGCCGCAATGACAGCCCAGATGATAATCCGTTTTTTAGAATGCATATTGAATAAATTTGGATGCAAAAGTAGTAAGAAAACTTTGTATCTGGTATCAGGAGAGGGAAAGAATGTTCAAATTTCCTCCATAAAGTGGTCTGTTGTACACCTGGTGAGGATGAAATTTTTCTACTTTTGTGAAATAACAACGACAAAAAAATCAATAAGTATGAAAAATGCAATTCTTGGGTTGGCTCTTTTTGCCGCAATGCCTTTGTTTGCACAACAGAAGGCAACCGTGACTGTTCATCCGGAACAGGGAAAACAAATTATCAATAAAGAAATCTACGGCCAGTTTGCCGAACATCTGGGTACCTGTATTTATGGAGGTCTTTGGGTGGGAGAAGATTCTCCGATACCTAATATTAACGGGTATCGTAAGGACGTGTTCGAGGCGTTGAAGGCCTTGAAGGTGCCGGTACTCCGTTGGCCGGGAGGATGTTTTGCCGATGAATACCACTGGATGGATGGCATCGGTCCGCGTGAAAAACGTCCGCGTATGGTCAACAACAACTGGGGTGGAACTGTAGAAGACAACAGTTTCGGTACGCACGAATTCCTGAACCTGTGCGAAATGTTAGGATGTGAACCTTACATCAGCGGAAACGTAGGTAGCGGAAGCGTGGAAGAAATGGCCAAGTGGGTGGAATACATGACCTCTGAGCAGGGAAGCCCGATGGCAAAACTGAGAAAGGAAAACGGACGCGAAAAGCCGTGGAAGGTGAAATATTTCGGCGTTGGAAATGAAAGCTGGGGATGCGGAGGTAGCATGCGCCCGGAATATTATTCCGATTTGTATCGCCGTTATTCCACTTATTGCCGCAACTACGACGGTAACCGCCTGTTCAAGATTGCCAGTGGAGCCAGCGATTATGACTACAACTGGACCGAGGTACTGATGCAGAACATCGGACATCGGATGGACGGTATCTCCTTACATTATTATACCGTGTTAGGATGGAACGGAAGTAAGGGATCGGCTACCAAGTTCAACGACGAGGATTATTACTGGGCAGTGGGCAAATGCCGCGAAATTGAAGATGTGCTGAAGCGTCATATCGCCATCATGGATAAATACGACCCGCAGAAACAGATCGGACTGATGGTCGATGAATGGGGAACCTGGTGGGATGAAGAACCGGGCACCATCAGCGGGCACTTGTATCAGCAGAACACTCTGCGCGATGCGTTTGTGGCTTCTTTGAGTCTGGACATCTTCCATAAGTACACCGACCGTATCAAGATGACCAATATCGCACAGGTGGTCAATGTGCTGCAGTCCATGATTCTGACCAAAGACGACAAGATGGTGCTGACTCCGACTTATTATGTGTTCCAGATGTATAATGTACATCAGGATGCTACTTATCTGCCGCTGGATTTGCAGTGTGAACGGAAAATTGTACGCGACAACCGCATCGTGCCGATGGTCAGTGCCACCGCTTCACGTGACAAAGCCGGAGTGATTCATGTATCCTTGTCGAACATCGACCTGAAAGAATCGCAGGATATCACGTTGACTTTGGGTGACGTGAAAGCCAAATCAGTGACCGGACGCATTCTTACTTCAGCGAACATCGATGACTACAACACGTTTGAGCAGCCTGACAAAGTGAAGCTGGCCGACTTCAAGGGTGCCAAGCTGACCAAGAACGGGTTGGAAATCAAGCTGCCAGCCAAGTCTATCGTGACGCTGGAAATCAAGTAACCCGATTCACCTATTCTTTGGCTTGGTGAAGCTGAAGGATGGTAAGATATTGGGAATAAGCAGGATATCGTCTTCTGAATCAATCGTCTTCTTTGAGGCGTTGAGCTTTGGAAGGTGATATTCTGCTTTTGTAATATGTTTGTAACAGGGTGTTACATTTTCTTTAAGTGGATGACATCTGTTTGTAATACCAATTCAAGACCTTTGTGGTGTAAAAAATAAATCTCCAAATAAGATAAAGATGAAGAAAAGAATTTTATGGTTTTTGATGGCATGTGCCTGTGTTGCGGTGCCAACTTTTGCTGAGAGTAATCCCGACAAGTCGGAACCCGCCGAAAAAAAAGGTGCGGCTATTATTACCATCTATTCTGATGTGCATTCCGGTTTCGGACATGTGAATGATGACAGGGGATTTGGATTGGACCGTGCGTATTTAGGTTATCAATATAATTTGCCTCACGGCTTGCAGATGAAGGCAGTGGTGGACTTCGGTCAGTCGCAGGATGTCGGCGATTACCACCGTATTGGTTATATCAAGAATGCGCAAATCACGTGGAAGCAGAAAGGATGGACGCTGAATGCCGGATTAATCAGTACCACACAGTTCAAACTACAAGAAGATTTCTGGGGCAAACGTTATGTGATGAAATCTTTCCAGGATGAATACAAATTCGGAAGCAGTGCCGATTTAGCTTTTTCGGCAGCTTATCAGTTCAACAAGGTGGTGGCAGCCGATGTGATTGTAGCCAACGGCGAAGGGTATAAGAAAGTACAGGTGAAAGACGGACTTCAGTATGGGGCCGGTGTGACCGTGACTCCGGTAAAAGGACTGGTGATTCGTGCTTACGGTTCTTTCAATGAGGCTTCGGAAGATAACCTGAAAGGCATTACCAACTTGGCGGCCTTTGTGGGTTATAAAAATGAGGCTTTCTCGGTAGCAGCTGAATATAACTACCAGACCAACACCAAATATGTGGACGGTTGTGACCAGGATGGTGTGTCGGTGTATGCTTCGGCTCAGCTGAACAAGAAAATCGGTCTTTTCGGACGTTGGGACATGCTTTCTTCCAAGAATGACTGGAGCAAGGATACCGATGGAATGGCCGGTATGTTAGGAGCGGAATTCAAACTGGGCAAGTACGTGAAACTGGCGCCGAATTTCCGTCTGTGGGCACCGAAAGCCGATGGGGGCAAACTGGCCAGCTATGTGTACCTGAATGCTTCGTTTGCCATTTAAACCTGAATAGAAAAACAAATAGATTCATAACTTCTATAAAATGTATAACACAATGAAAAAGTTTTATTTGCCTTTAATTGCTGGAGCGATGGCTTTGTCACTCGCAGCTTGTGGTGGACAGAAATCTGCTAATGGACGTGAATCCGTGGAACTGACTGGTGCAGGAGCCACTTTCCCCTTGCCATTTTATAATATGTCATTCGAAAACTACAATGCCACTTCCGGCGATAAGGTGTCTTACGGAGGTATCGGTAGTGGCGGTGGTGTCCGCAACTTGAAAGACGGCATCGTAGACTTTGCCGGTAGTGATGCCTTCCTGAGCGATGACGAAATGAAAGAAATGCAGCCGGTGGTACACATCCCGACCTGTATGGGAGCCGTAGTGATGGCTTATAACTTACCGGATGTCGTGAAACTGAATCTTTCAGGTGACGTGATTGCAGATATCTATGCCGGCAAGATTACCGACTGGAACGATGCGCGTCTGCAGAAACTGAATCCGGACGTGACATTGCCGGCCAAGAAGATTATCCTGGCTTATCGTTCAGACGGTAGTGGTACTACCTTTATCTTCACTGATTATCTGTCAAAAGTCAGCGAAAACTGGAAGAACACTTACGGAGCTGGAAAGACGGTCGACTTCCCGGTAGGACAGGCAGCCAAAGGTAATCCGGGTGTGGCTGGAATCATTGCACAGACTCCTTACTCACTGGGATACATCGGTTCTGAATATGCCTTTGCACAGAAGATTGCGTATGCCAGCGTATACAACAAACGGGGTGAACTGGTAACTCCTTCTACAGAAAGTATCTCAGCTGCTGCCGGTGACATTCCGCAGGATACTCGTTGTTCCATTACAGATGCCGATGCAGCCGGAGCTTATCCTATCAGCTGCTTCACTTGGCTGTTGATTTACAAGGAACAGCACTATGCAGAACGTTCTTTGGATCAGGCAAAAGCTACTCTGGAATTGATGCAGTATATGCTGAGCGACAGCGTACAGCAGACTACCGCTACCGTACACTATGCTCCGCTGCCTAAGAAGGCCGTAGAGTTGAGTCTTCAGAATTTGAAAACTGTAACTTACGACGGACAGCCGATTCTTAAATAAACAGCTAAGAGGATAAGTTATGCAAGACAAGATTTTTAAAGTCTTACTTATCTTATCGGCGATTGTGATACCAGTCATTGGTGGGGGAATCATTTACTCCCTCACCGTTGACGCTTCTGGGGCTTTTGAAACATTCGGTTTCTGGCATTTCATTTTCTCGGATGACTGGGTGACCACCGCCGGTAAAGAAAGTTATGGCGCTCTTCCTTTTATTACAGGTACACTGCTGACCACGATATTGGCCTTGCTGATGTGTATACCTTTTTCTCTTCCTGTCGCACTGTTTACCGGTGAGTATTTCCGCGGAAAGAAAATCGCTGCCATTTTGGGGACAGTGATTGATTTGCTGGCAGGTATTCCTTCTATTATCTATGGTTTGTGGGGATTCTACGTGCTTCGTACGGTGTTCATGCACCTGAACTTGTCACCGCAAGGTTCCGGTATCTTGACTGCTTCGTTCGTATTGGCCATCATGATTGTGCCTTATGCGGCTTCACTGAGTTCAGAGTTCATCAAGATGGTGCCTTCCGATTTGAAGGAAGGAGCTTATGCCATGGGAGCCACCCGGGCAGAAGTGATCCGGAGAGTGATTTTCCCGATGGCCGGTTCCGGTATCTTTTCTTCTTATATTCTGGCAATTGGTCGTGCATTGGGAGAAACCATGACCGTGACCATGCTGATTGGAAACACGAACCAGATGCCCGATACGTTGCGTACTACGGGAAATACCATGGCGAGTATCATTGCCAACCAGTTTGGAGAAGCGGATGGTTTGAAACTGTCTTCCCTGATTGCCATCGGATTGCTGTTGTTCCTGATTACAGCGGTCATCAATATCATCGGTAAGATTCTGATTCGCCGTGCCCGTCATGTCTAACTTTCTAAAAAGAAGAATGTATGTTGTATGGAAATAATATAAAATTGCGTATTCTGAAAAGCCGGTTGCTCTACATCCTGGTATGTGTGCTGTCGGGTGTGACAGCCATTCCGTTGCTGGCCATACTGGGAGAAGTGCTGGTGAAAGGATGGAAGCAGTTAGGCTGGTCGTTCATTACGGAAGCCACGCCGAATGCCTACAAGGCAATGATGGCCGCTTCAGCTGGAGAGGCTATTCCGGGAGGAATTGCCAATGGTATTATCGGTACTTTCCTGATGTTGATACTGGCAGCCGTGGTCGCCATTCCGGTGGGAATACTCTGTGGTATTTGTCTTTCAGAATACCGAAAAAGCTGGTTTGCGGTAGTGGTCAGTTACCTGACTGACTTGCTGCAGGGAACCCCGTCCATCATTATTGGTATCATTACCTACATCTGGGTGGTGGTGCCGATGAAAGGATATTCGGCCATTGCAGGAAGTGTGGCTTTGTTCATCATGATGCTGCCGTTGATTATCCGTTCTACGGAAGAGACCATGAAGGTGCTCCCGGATACCCTGAAAGAAGCCGGTCTGGCTTTGGGTGGAAGCTACTGGCGGGTGATGCTGAAAGTGATGTTGCCCTCTGCATTGGGCAGTATCTTTACCGGTATTTTGCTGGCCATCTCACGTGTGGTAGGTGAAACGGCCCCGCTGATGTTTACGGCATTGGGTGGTGCAGCCATCAGTTGGAACATGACCAAGCCGATGTCGGCCGTGCCGTTGCTGATTTGGGAATTCTTCAACGACCCGAACCTGCAGAGCCTGATATGGGGAGCTTCCCTGTTCCTGTTGACTTTTGTGTTATGTCTGAATTTATTAGCTAAACGAATTGCAAAGAAATGGAAAATATAAAGAATCCGATTCTCCAGATAAAAGATGTGTGTATCTCTTATACCAGCAGTGTGATGGCCGTGAAGCATGTATCGGCTGACATTGAAAAGAATACGATTACGGCCATCATGGGGCCTTCGGGATGTGGTAAGAGTACCTTGTTGCGTGCGGTGAACCGTATGCATGAGTTATACAAGAATATCCGTGTGACGGGTGAGATTTTGCTGAACGGCGAGAATGTGCTGCAGATGCACCCGATGGAAGAACGCCGTCACATCGGTATGGTGTTCCAGCGTCCGAACCCTTTCCCGACCATGAACATTTACGACAATGTGCTGGCAGGATATATTCTGAACGGTATTCACCTGTCCAAGTCGCAGAAAGATGAGATTGTAGAACGCAACCTGCGGAACGTCTGTCTGTGGGATGAGGTGAAGGATGCCTTGACCAAACGGGGTACCTTCCTTTCCGGAGGACAGCAGCAGCGTTTGTGTATTGCCCGTTCGCTGGCGCTTCAGCCGGATGTATTGCTGATGGACGAACCGACTTCTGCCTTGGACCCGATTGCGACCAAGCACATTGAGGGCCTGATGGACCAGCTGAAGAAGGAAGTGACCATCTTGATTGTGACCCACAACATGTCGCAGGCGATGCGTATCTCCGACCGTTCCATGTTCATGTATATGGGTGAACTGATTGAATACGACGATACAGAAAAGATGTTTAAGAATCCGGTTGACGAACGTACCCGAGCTTATCTGACCGGTAAGATGGGATAATCCGGGGATTGATGACAGGTAAAAAAGAAAAGGGTTTGCATTTGGTTGCAAACCCTTTCTTTTTATGGTTTTGTCAATTGATTCTTATTTGGCAGCCAGTACTTCCGGTTTGGCCTTGTCTGTTTGCAGGATGTGCCAAACCTCTTCTTCCGTGCCGGAGAAAGGACCGGATTTTTCCAGTTTGATGGTCGACATAGCCGCTGCAAAGCATCCGGCTTCTGCATAAGAAGCTCCTTTGTTGCGCATGTACAAGTAGCCGAGCACATAAGTATCTCCGCATCCGGTGGCATCTACCACTTCTTTCGGGGCGTAGGCCGGAATCTTGTAGAATTTGCCTTCAGCATAGATCAGACTTCCTAAGCTTCCTAATGTCAGCAACACTTCCTTTACTCCCCATTGGGCCAGCTGGCGGGCAGCCTGCATCGGATCCTTGAATCCGGTCAGTACTTCTGCTTCGTGTTCGTTGACTTTCAGAATGTCAATGTATTTCAAGGCTTTTTTCTTTTCGTGCCAGTCTACAGGATAGACTTGTTCACCTTTCACTTCCCGCAAATATCCTTGTGCATCTACCGCCAAGGTACCTTTCTGGGCCAATTCTTTAACCACTTCCAATGGAAAATCGTCTGCCAGCAGACTTCCTAAATGGAAAATGCGTGCGTTTTCATCCTTGAGGGCGTCGGCAGTGAAAGGATCAGCTTTTGCCAATACACGCTGTGAACGGTTGTCCTGGTTTTCTTCGTATGTATTTTCGAAGTATACCGTATGACGGCTCGGAAGAACTTCTACCTGAAGCCCTTCTTTTCTCATTTCTTCCACAATGCCGTATTCACTGGGTGCAACCGCTGTGACCAGTTTGTAGTTTTTGAAGTCATGTAACCGGCGGATACCGTGAGAGAAATAATAGGAAGTGCCTCCCGGCATGTAAGTAGTTTGTTTTGGAGTCACAATCTTGTCTAATGTAATGTGTCCGATGCAACAAATATCATTCATGGGTTGGTTTGTCTTTTTATGCGTTTGCAAAGATACGGATAATTTTACTGTCTGAGGAAACAGTTGGTGGATTTTTCTTCTGATTTTGTGTCTTATTTTTACGTATATCTCAATAAAAGAGGCAGTAAAGTATGGGTTTAATCAAACAAAATTTTAACTTTGAGCAGTTTGTTCTTTTCGGAAAGGTACATGGCGATGGCTTTCTGAGAAGGAAAAAATAGAAAAGAAAAAAAGAAATTTAGAAATGGAAAAAATGAATGTGAAGCCCGCTGAAGGTAAGTTGGGCGTATTGTGTGTCGGTCTGGGAGCTGTGGCTACCACATTTATGACCGGCGTGTTAATGGTCCGCAAGGGATTGGCCAAGCCGGTCGGTGCGATGACCCAGTATGACAAGATTCGTGTCGGACGCGGAAAGGACAAGAAATACCTGCATTATGGAGAGATTGTTCCGATGGCCCAGCTGGATGACATTGTATTTGGGGCATGGGATGTGTATCCCGCCAATGCGTATGAATCGGCAATGAACTGCGAGGTGTTGCGTGAAAAGGACATTCTGCCGGTAAAGGAGGAGCTGGAAAAGATTGTCCCGATGAAAGCCGCTTTCGACCGGAATTATGCGAAGCGTCTGGATGGGGATAATGTGAAAGATTGTGCCACCCGCTGGGAGATGGTGGAACAACTGCGGGAAGATATCCGCAAGTTTAAGGCGGAAAATGATTGTGCGCGCGTGGTGGTGCTGTGGGCAGCTTCCACCGAAATTTATGTGCCGGTTTGCGAGGAGGTGCATGGTACCTTGTCGGCTTTGGAGAATGCGATGAAGCAGGACGACCGGGAGCATGTGGCTCCTTCCATGTGTTATGCGTATGCGGCGCTGGCCGAAGGTGCTCCGTTCATTATGGGAGCTCCGAATACGACGGTGGATATTCCGGCGATGTGGGAAATGGCTGAAAAAACTAAAATGCCGATTGCAGGCAAGGATTTCAAGACCGGACAGACGCTGGTAAAATCAGGTTTTGCCCCGATTATCGGCACACGTTGTTTGGGATTGTCCGGATGGTTCTCGACCAATATCCTGGGTAATCGTGACGGACTGGTGTTGGATGAACCGGCTAACTTCCACACGAAAGAAGTGAGCAAGCTTTCTACCTTGGAATCCATTCTGGTGCCGGAAAATCAGCCGGATTTGTATGCGGACTATTATCACAAGGTGCGTATCAATTACTATCCTCCCCGAAATGACAACAAGGAAGGATGGGATAACATTGACATTTTCGGCTGGATGGGCTATCCAATGCAGATCAAGATTAATTTCTTGTGTCGTGACTCCATTTTGGCTGCTCCGCTGTGTCTGGACCTGGTGTTGTTGAGCGATCTGGCAATGCGTGCCGGCCGTTACGGTATCCAGCGTTTTCTGAGTTTCTTCCTGAAGAGTCCGATGCATGATTATACGGAAGGAGAGATTCCGGTCAACCATTTGTTCCAGCAGTATGTCATGCTGAAAAATGCATTGCGCGAGATGGGAGGATATGAAGCCGATGAAGAGATAGATTGATTCGCAAGAATTTCTTTGATAGATGTTTTTCAGGTCGGCGGTGAATGTCTTGTTCACCGCCGGCTTTTTTGTCAGATGGAAGAAATTATATTCTATTATTCATAAAAAAGGTAAGAATATCGTTTTTCAGGGAGTGAAATTTGTAAGAGACCTTTACACTATGTACTTTTACAAAATGGTTAAGTGCGTATTACTTAAGTATTAAATTCAAGTATGATAAAAAGATTGTTTTTTTTACTTGTCTTGTGTATGGGAGTTGTGAAACTTTCAGCGCAGATAACTGGAGTTGTGACGGACTCTGAAACAGGCGATCCTATTCCTTATTTGAATGTATATTATGATGGAAAAGGGGTAGGAACCATTACGGATATAGATGGACAATATACGATAGCTTTTCACCTCGGATGGACTAAACTGACTTTCTCAATGGTAGGTTATGCTACGGAGGTGCGTAATGTGTCGGCCAATACCAAGAAGCTGGATGTGAAAATGAAGCCCGATTTGGTGTTGGATGAAGTCATCGTCAAACCGAAGAAAGAGAAATATTCCCGGAAGAATAATCCGGCGGTGGAAATGATGAAGAAAGTCATTGCAGCCAAGAAATTGAATGACTTGGGTGTCAACGATTTTTATCATTATAATAAGTATCAGAAGATTACTTTTTCCTTGAACAACATCACGACTGATTCTCTTCGGGAGTCTAATTTGTTCAAGAAGTATCCGTTCTTTCGCGACCAGGTAGAGGTCTGCGAGATAACGGGAAAGAACATATTGCCCATATCAGTGGATGAAACGGTGACAGAGAAGCTGTACCGTAAAAATCCTCATGACGAAAAGACATTGGTGAAGGGTATTAATTCTACGGGCGTGAACGAGCTGTTCAACACTGGTGATATGTTGTCTACCGTACTGAAAGACGTGTTCCAGGATATTAATATCTATCAGGACCGTTTCCGTTTCCTTCAGTATCCTTTCGACAGTCCGATATCGAATGCCGGAATCAATTTCTATAAGTATTATATTATGGATACGGTGATGGTGGACCGTGAGAAATGTTTCCACCTGACTTTCGTACCCAATAACTCGCAGGACTTTGGTTTTACGGGACATTTGTATATCCTGGCCGATTCGACTTTCCGGGTGAATAAATGTATCATGAATCTTCCTAAGAAGACCGACATCAATTTTGTGGACAACATGATTATCGAGCAGAAGTTCGGTCAGTTGGACACTGGAGAATGGGTGTTGATGGAAGATGACATGGTGTGTGAACTTTCTTACCTGAAGAAACTGCTGGGTTCGTTTCAGGTAAGGCGTACGACGCGTTACTCCGATTTTGGATTTGATGAAATCCCTGAGAAGATATTCAAGAAGAAGGGTAATGAGATAAAGGATGTGAATGCGATGATGCGCGATGATTCGTTTTGGAAGGAATATCGTCCGACGGAGCTGACGAAGTCGGAAGACAATATGGACTCGTTTGTGGACAATCTTGCCAAAATAAAAGGATTCAAGTACATCATGTTTGTGGCGAAGGCTTTCATTGAAAACTTCGTGGAAACCGGAGTGAAAGGAAGGCCCAGCAAGGTGGATATCGGACCGATCAATACCATGATATCCAGCAACTATATCGACGGACTTCGTTTGAGAGCTTCCGCGCAGACCACAGCCAATCTGAATCCGCATCTCTTCTTGAGAGGATACTATGCATACGGCTTTAAGGATGAAAAATCGAAATACAAGGCTGAAGTGGAATATTCTTTCAATAAGAAGGAATACCTGCCGCGTGAGTATCCGATTAATTCGTTGACCGTGTCGTATTCATACGATAACATGTTGCCGTCCGACAAGTTTATGGGTACAGACAAGGATAATGTGTTTACCTCCTTTAAAGTGACTACTGTCGACCAGTATAATTACGAACGGACGGCCAGCGTGAAGTATGAACTGGAAAAGGAAAGCGGCCTGAAAACCACGTTGATGCTGAAGCATACCAACCTGGAGGCCTGTGGAAAGTTGTTCTATCGTACCATGGCACAGGAAAATCTGTTGCAGCAGGCTTTGGCCTCGGGTGAACTGACGGGTACAGACTGGGTACGTTCTCCTTATAATACCAAAGATTTCTCGGTAGCGGAGGCTACATTAGCCTTCCGTTATGCTCCGGGTGAGACGTTTGTCAATACCAAGCAACGCCGTTTGCCGATTAATCTTGATGCGCCGGTATTTACCTTGCAGCACACATTGGGACTGAAAGGAGTATTGGGCAGTGATTATACGTACAACATGACGGAGGTAAGTCTCTACAAGCGCTGGTGGCTGAGTTCCTGGGGAAACATCGATACCTGTGTGAAGGGAGGAATCCAGTGGAACAAGGTGCCTTTCCCGCTGTTGATTATGCCGGCTGCCAACTTGTCTTATATTATTCAGGATGAAACGTTCAGCTTGATTAATAACATGGAGTTCTTGAACGACCGTTACGCTTCTTTGGATGTATCGTGGAATTTGCAGGGAAAGATTTTCAACCGTATCCCTTTATTGAAGAAGTTGAAATGGCGTGAGTTTATCGGCATAAAATGTTTATGGGGACAATTGACGGACAAGAATAATCCGTTACTCCCTCAGAATGCCAATGATACGGAATTGATGCTGTTCCCGGGACATTACGATGCGGCTGGCAACTTCCATACTTCAAGCTATGTGATGGATCCCAAGAAGCCTTATGTGGAGGTAAGTGCGGGCATTCATAACATCTTCAAATTGTTGCATGTGGAATATGTGCGCCGATTGAACTACAACGACCTACCAACTGCCAGCAAATGGGGTATCCGCTTCATGATTCGAACGGTCTTCTAATTTTTACTAAATGCATGGACGGGTTTCAAACTTTTTGTAATTTTGTCATATAATCGAGGAATATATGGTAAAATCAGAAATACAAAGCGTGAAACTGCGGTTCGGCATTATCGGGAACTGTGAGGGGCTGAATCGGGCAATTGACGTGGCGATGCAGGTTGCACCTACGGATTTGTCTGTGTTGGTGACGGGTGAAAGCGGTGTCGGAAAGGAAAGTTTTCCGCAGATTATCCATCAGTTTAGTCGGCGGAAACACGGTCCGTATATTGCGGTTAACTGTGGGGCCATACCGGAAGGTACGATTGATTCGGAATTGTTCGGACACGAGAAAGGAGCTTTTACAGGTGCCATTAGTGACCGTAACGGATATTTTGCCGAGGCGAATGGAGGGACCATCTTTCTGGATGAAGTGGGAGAGTTGCCGCTTTCTACGCAGGCTCGTTTACTTCGTGTACTGGAGACGGGAGAATATATTAAAGTAGGTTCTTCCAAGGTACAGAAAACGGATGTACGTATTGTGGCTGCCACGAACGGGGGGTT
>NZ_CABROP010000050.1:0-18200 GCF_902472605.1 uncultured Bacteroides sp. | reverse complement strand
GATTTCCAAGCGAAATCGGGATTTTTTGTTTTCCCCCGGCACGCAAAAAACGGCAGAATATTAATAGATATAACATAGCGTTATCAAGGGCTACTTCATTCAACATTTTATTCTTTTCATACCCTCATCAATACCCTCCTCCTACGGCATGATACAGGTCTATTACCCCTTGTATGATTTCAAATTTATCTTGCGCCAGTGTCAATTCCGCTTCCAACAGACTCTGCCGGGCTGTCAACACCTCCAAATAGTTAGTAGAGGAATGCCGCATCAACAATTCCGTTTTGCGTACGGCTTCCTGTAAGGTCGAAACCTGCTGGTTACCATATTCCAAACGCATATTGGCAGCTTGCCATTTAGTCAAGGCATTATTCACCTCTTTCCCCGCGTTCAGCAAAGACTGCTGAAACAAGAGTAAAGCTTCTTCCTGCCTTGCTTTGGCCTGACGTAGATTGCTGATATTTATTCCTTTGTTAAACAAGGGCTGAACCAATGCTCCGATGGCATTGAACAACCAACTTCCAGGATTAGATACCAATTCTCCCGTATTGTTGGTCCATCCGGCTGTACCTGAAAGTGTAATACTTGGATAAAATGCGGCATGGGCGGCATTAGTGGCATAATATGCTTGCGACAGATTCCATTCTGCCTGCCTTACATCAGGGCGGTTAGCAAGCAATTGTATGGGAAGACCAATCGAAGGCGTATCGGGAAACTGCTGTTCTTCCAAGGTGCCACGTTCGATATTCGTCGGAGAGACAGCCAATAGCGCAGACAAACTGTTTTCGGTTTCCCGAATGCTTCTCAAAATAGATACAGTGGAAGATTCCAAGGACAAACGACTTGCCTTTGCCTGAAGTACAGCCGCGTCATTGGCCTTTCCTGCCAGCTTCAAGGCCTGAATCGTTTGTTCCATTTTTTCCCAATTTTCTAAAGTCCGTTGGCTGATGTCCAATTGCCGGTCAAGCATTAACAATGTATAATAACTGCCTGCAATGGTAGCTATAAGTCCGGTACGGACGGCCTGTTCATAAGCACGGCTACCTTCAAGAGCCGCGCGGGCTCCCCGTTTTGCATTAGTGATTTTGCCAAACAAGTCTATCTCCCAGCTAGCTGAAGCGGAAAGATTGTATGTTTTTCCGACCGTTTGCCCCACCGCATGGTTTATGCCGCCTTCAGGAGTCAATGACAAGGACGGAAGATAGGAAAGCCGGGCATTCATCAGTACGGCCTCGGCTGCTTCCACTTTGGTGCGGGCAATGCGCAGATCTGTATTTTGTCTTAATCCGATTGCAATCAGTTCTTGCAGGTAAGAATCCGTAAAAAGTAGCTCCCAAGGAACAGATGCTATCGAAGTGGTATCCGACTTTTCCACATCCCGGTACAGACTGTCCACGGCCACTTCCATTTTGGGCCGAGAGTACGGCTTATAAATAGAACAGCCTGCCATCAGACAAACCGTTCCTGCACACAACATATAATAAGAGAATGACTTCATTTTATTTGTTCTTTTCAAGGTTTTCCAATTCCATCTGTATTGCCCAGTCCGCATCCTTCTTTGACGTCTGTACGGGCTTCATCTTTTCTTGCCAATATTGAAACACGATAAAGAGTACAGGGACGTAAAGCAGCAATGCGATGGTTCCCACAAGCATACCTCCCACGACACCGGAAGCAAGCGAACGGCAACCGTTGGCACCGACCCCATGCGCCACCATCAGCGGAAGAAGCCCGAATATCATGGACAATACTGTCATCAGAATGGGGCGCAAGCGGTCTTTGGCGGCAAAGTAGGTCGCCTGTACCAGACTCATTCCTGCCCGACGGCGCTGGACGGCATATTCGGTCTGAAGAATGGCTGTCTTAGCCAACAAGCCGATAAGCATAATCAGTCCTGTTTGCATATAGATGTTGTTCTCCAATCCGAATAACTGAGCAGACAGGAAACTGCCTAATAATCCACACGGAATGGCAAGTATGACAGAGAACGGAATAAGGAAACTCTCGTACAGGGCGCATAATATCAAATAGACCAGTACCAGGCAAAGGGCAAAGATAATCAGCGTATTGTTCGTTGTCTGGCTTTCTTCACGTGAGATACCTCCGAACTCGTATCCATAGTTGGCTGGCAGTACCTGTTTGGCTGTTTCCTGAATCGCTTTTAGTGCGTCTCCTGAACTGTATCCTTTGGCCGGTGTACCACTGACAGGAATCGAATTATACAGATTGAAACGTGAAACGTCCTGCGGCCCGTATGTCTTGGTCAGACGGACAAACTGCGCCAATGGTGCCATCTCATCACCAGCACGGACATAGATATGGTTTAGAGATTCTGATGTAACCCGATATTCCGGGCTGGCCTGTATCTGTACCCTGTACAGCTTGGAGAATCGATTGAAATTGGAGACATAACTCCCACCATAATAATCGGAAAGCGTTTGAAGAATCTCGTTTGAACCAATACCTGCCTGTTCACATTTTGCGGCATCAATATCTACCCAATATTGCGGATAATTAGTGGCGAACGATGAATAGGCCGTCTCAATTTCAGGACGCCGGTTCAGCGCTTCTACGAAATTGTCTGCCACCTGTTTGAAATCATTCAGATCGCCGCCTAACTTATCTTGCAAATAAAGTTCAAAACCGCTGCCCATGCCATAGCCTGGAATCATGGAAGGTGCCATGGCGAATAAAGTGGCATCAGGCACCTGGGAGGCAAAAGCGTAGATGCTGTCAATGATGGCATTTACTGACTGCCCTTCTTTTTTCCGCTCATCCCAATGCTTGAGAGAAATGAAATACATACCCATTGAGGGACCGGCACCGTTGAATGAATATCCCGTTACGCTGGCATTGTATGCGATTCCCGGTATTTTGTCCACATAGCGGTTCACCCCCTGCATCACCCTCCGGTTTTCATGTAGGGAAGTCCCGGGTTTGGTATCCATACTGATCATCAGCGATCCCGTATCTTCATCGGGAATCAGCCCCTTTTTTGTGGTTTGCATCAGAAAGACGGGCAGCAATGCGATTACGGCCATCGTTCCCCACATCAGCCATTTGCGTTTGACAAAAAACAGGACAGACTGCATATAGCGTTTGGAAAGAGCCTCGAATGTGGCATTGAACGCCTTGCGGAAACGGGCTGCAAAATTGTCTTTTGTGTTCCCTTGCTCGTCCTTGTATGGGCGAAGCAACAGGGCGCAAAGTGCCGGAGACAATGTGAACGCGTTAATCGCGGAAATGCCCACCGCCACTGCCATGGTGATACCAAACTGTTTATAGAACTCACCGGAAGTCCCTCCCATCATGGAAACGGGTATGAATACAGCCATGAAAATCAGCGTTGAAGTGAGGATGGCCGATGATACGCCTTTCATCGCATCGTTGGCAGCCATATACGAAGACCGGTAACCCACGTCAAAACGGGCTTGAACCGCCTCGACCACAATAATCGCATCGTCTACCACCGTTCCGATAGCCAGTACCAGGGCGAACAAGGTCAACAGATTGATGGAGAAACCGGCCACGACCATAAAAATGAATGTACCGATGATGGACACCAGAATGCTGACTGCCGGTATGAAGGTGGAACGAAGGTCCTGCAGGAATACATATACGACCAGTACCACCAGCAGAATGGCTTCAAGCAAAGTATGGAATACCACTTTCATGGAAGCCTTGAGAAATAGGTTCGTATCATTCAGGGTCACAAACTCCAAACCTTCGGGCATGTCTTTGCTGATTTCCTCCAGCACCTTGTCAATCTCGTTGATGGTCTGCGATGCATTGGAGCCAGCCTTCTGATAAATCATAGCCATGGCAGCAGGCTTCCCGTTCATTTCTGTCGTATAATTGTAAGCCTCGTCACCCAATTCAATATCCGCCACTTCTTTCAGGCGGAGAACCTTACCACCGGGCAGTGAACGGATGACCAGTTCACCGAATTCTTCGGGTGTGGAATAACGGCCGCGGTATTTCATCGTATATTGATAGGCATTGTCATGATTTTCGCCAAAGGCTCCGGTTGCCGCTTCAATATTCTGTTTTTCCAATACCGCCGTAATATCCGATGGAATGAGTTTGTATTGTGCCATTTTGTCGGGCTTCATCCAGATACGCATGCTGTAGTTGGAACCGAAAAGCATCATGTTGCCTACACCACCGATACGCTTGATGCGCGGCTCTACATTGATATTCATGTAGTTGTTCAGAAACTGAAGATCGTATTTTCCGTTGGGGGAATAAAGGGCAAAGGTCTTCAATTCGGCGTTCTGCTGCTTCATCGTCGTGACTCCGATTTTAGTCACCTCGGCAGGCAGAAGGCTCAAGGCGGTAGACACGCGGTTCTGTACGTTTACGGCTGCCATGTCCGGATTGCTGCCCTGCTTGAAGTAAATATTCAGGGAGGCATCGCCGCTATTTGAAGCGGAAGAAGTGATATAGGTCATGTCCTCCACACCGTTGATGGACTCCTCCAAGGGAATGATGACGGCCTTCTGAACGGTTTCCGCATTGGCACCGGGATAACTGGTAAACACATTGATGGTAGGCGGTGCAATATCAGGATATTGCTCTACGGGAAGGCTGAACAATGAAATTCCCCCCATCAACACAATCACGATGGAGATGACGATGGAAAGCACCGGACGGTCTATGAAAAATCTGAGGTTCATACGCTTAATTTTTCTTTTATTTGTTCTTTATTTCTATCTGCATTCCGTCACGCAGGAGACCCGTGCCTTCGGTCACAATCACATCGCCCGCAGAAAGTCCCGAGCGGACAAGGTATTTTTTCCCATCATGGAGCTTTTCAATAGTCAGTTCCACAGAAGTAACCGTAGCTTTGTTGGAGTGAGATTCCATCGTCACTTTATAGGCCAATACTTTATCCTGCAATTCGGTGGTGGCTGTTTGTGGAATAACAATGACAGAGTTCTCCCTGTGCGGCAGGATTACATTGCCGATACCACCGCTTAACAACAGACGGTCAGGATTCGGAAAAACACTGCGGACGGACACCGTACCGGTCTGTCGGTCGATGACACCGCTGATGCTCTCAATACGTCCCTGCCCGGAGTATAGCGTTCCGTCATTCAGCACAAGAGAAAGCGGAGGCATCCGTCGGATAACCCCGTCCAAAGAACCGTATTGCCTGAGCAAGGAACGCAGGCTGTTCTCTGTCATGGAAAAATAGATGTACATTTCAGAATTGTCCGAAATAGTGGTCAGAGGGGTGGTCATGGACGAAGTTACCAGTGTACCTTCTCGATAAGGCAACGTTCCGACCACACCGTCTGCCGGGCTTTTGATTTCGGTATACGACAGCTCATTGCGGGCATTCAGCTCTTGTGCTTTCATCTGTTCCAATGTGGCTTCCGCTATATCCAGTGCATTTTGGGCGGTAGTCAGATCGTACTCCGAAACAACCTTCCCGGCATACAGCTGTTTCTTGCTTTCCCAGTCCAACCGGGCAGTCTTTACCTGTGCTTCCGTCGCACGCACGTCTGCTTTTGCCTTTTGCCATGCAGCCTGATAAGGCACCTGGTCAATTACGAACAGTTGCTGTCCTTTACGTACCCGCTGTCCCTCGGTAACGCAAAGTTTGACAATCCTGCCGGATACCTGCGGATAAATGTCAATGTCCTGCCTTCCCTGTATGGAGGCAGAATAAGACTCTTTGATTTCAACTGAATCTGGAGCGACAGTCATTACTTCACATGCCGTAAGCGCTTCTGATGTTTTCCCGTCTTTGCAAGAGTACAGAAACATCACACATACAGCAGAAATAAAATACGTTATCTTCCTGTTTACCGTTTTTCTCTTCATTGTGTAGGATATTTATAGTTGCTGTTTTTCCTGCAAAGAAAAGGTCGAATGCTCCGTCTTACAAGGTCGGGAAGCATGAAACGGTAAAAAGTGTTCATGAAGCGCAAGAAAGGCTTTTTAGACTGTATTTCAATACTTTTTGTAAGGGTTTATCTGTCCAACCACTCCTTCAATGCTGTAGCCCGTTCACGGCTCACAACCACTTCTGTATCAGGATATTTTTTCAGATGCATCTTCAACCGTGAATTAAACCAGTTGTTTATACTTAATATACTGTCTATACGGACAATATATTGGCGATTGACACGGAAAAATTCATCGGGGTTAAGTTGTTTTTCCAATTCATCAAGTGAATACGAGATTTTTTCATTCGTCCCGTTTTTCATATATAGACACACATTCCGTCCGTCCAATGCCACATGGCTGATGTCTTTCACCGAGACAGAAACATAACCGTCCCGATAAGGCAACAAGAAACGCTCCCGATAACGGTAATTATTTTTACGCATGTGTTCCAACAACATACGTATGTCATCATTCCCTCCTTGCTGAATGCTGCTGTAACGCTTTACCTTCTGAATAGCAACAGCAAGTTCATCTGCATTTACTGGCTTCAACAAATAATCGAAGCTGTTGAATTTGAATGCCTGAATGGCATATTCATCATAGGCAGTTGTAAATATGACTGGAGAGGAGACGGACGATTGGCGCAGTGCGTCAAAGCTCAATCCGTCCGTTAAACGAATATCTGCCAATATTAAATCAGGGGCAGGATTCATCCGTAACCATTCTACTGCCTCCGCAATACTTGTCAGAGGCCCGGCTACATGATGCGTTGCGTCTATTTCTTCAAGCAATCGTTTCAAACGATTGAAATTTCTCTTTTCGTCTTCAAGAATCAATATGTACATGGCTCTTTATGTATTACAGGTAACTTAACTTGATACAACTCTTTACTTTTCACTATAAGGGGTTTTTTCTGACAAAGCAGGAAATAACGTCCGGCAATGTTCCGGTGTCCGATACCGGTTGAAACCAGTTCAGACACCACGGGGCGCAACTTGTTTTCAACCACAATCCAATCTTCTTCCCTATAAATACGTATAACCAAAGGACGGGAGGCAGAAAATTGATTGTGCTTGATGGCATTCTCTACCAACAACTGTAAGCAAATGGGTGGAATATATCCTTCATTGTCTTCTGCCAGCTTACTGTCCACATCAATCCTCACAGCATCTTCGTAACGCATCTCAATCAGATAAATGTATGAATAGAGAAAAGTTATTTCTTCCCGGATACGCACGGTATCCTGCTTCAGATTCTGAATGACATAACGGTAGACTTTGGATAAGTGTTCCAGGAACTTGTCTGCCAATGTACGGTCCTCCATGATCAATTCTGAAAGGATACTGAAATTGTTAAACATGAAGTGCGGATCAATCTGCGCTTTCAGCACTTCTAGCTGCATCTGGGTAGCATACTCCTTTTCCTTCAATAACTTTATCTCCAACTCTTTCTTCTGATTTTCAGCATGAACATACGACTCCAGATAATGGGCGTTGGTATAAAGATAAGATACAAAAGTGGCTATAACACTGGAAATATAAAGTCCCTGTGAGAGAAAAGAACTTTCATCGTCAAACAACCTTATACAGATTAATGAAAAACACCAGGCTGTCAGATTGTTGAACATAAGTAATAAGAAAGAATTGACCAACAAACCTTTATAGGGCTTTCGGGTAAAAGAAACCCGACGGAATGACCAGTTACTATAAAAGACAGACAATTCAACCAACACAAAACTTGATACGATTGTAAACAACACATCTACGACGTAATCATTTAGGGTCGCTTCCCCACTCAGCAGCCACACAGCATATTCTTTATCTATCAATACTGATAAAAAATAGGTGAGGACAAACACGACTCCAACCAATAATAATCGGTTGAGCAGATGATCAAGCTTTGTTTTATCCATGGGATTTTTTCTACAAAAATAAACCGCTTTTTCCATACTAGCCAATTCAGCGGGGCTAAATCCGCATAAATTGAGTGTAAACTGTAAAAAAACAACGCTCAACTTAATTATATGACACTACATTTCAACAAAACAGAAATACACTTTAATCCAGTATTTTACCGTTTCAGATAAAGTTGCGTTAATCAATAATCTTTTTATTTCTATTTTTGCTCTTAGATTGCTGTTATGTAGCATTAAAATGACAAGAAAACAAATTATTAATATATGAAAATGAATTTAACGCTTATGCTTCTGGACGAGTCCGATAGAGAGCAGTTCAAGACGGATATGTCAGACGCATTCCAGTTTTATACCGAAGACGGTTATTTCCCTGCCGAAGAGCGGATTTTGCCTGTAGAAGAAATTGAGCAGACACTATGCAAAGCCAACTCAATAGCTTATAAGGCAGTGCAGGACAACAGAATTGTTGGCGGCGCCATTGTCTCCATCGACAAGCAACGGCAACGCGGTTCGCTCGAACTGCTATACGTCAAAAGCAGCACACAGAGTCAGGGAATAGGCAAGTTTATGTGGTTTGAAATCGAAAGGTTTCATCCTGATGTGACCATTTGGGAAACAATAACACCTGCCTTCGCCAAGCGTAACATCCACTTTTATATCAACGTATGCGGCTTCCAGATAACGGAATATTTCAATCCACACCACCCCAATCCGCATCCCCAACCAAACTATGACGGTCCGGATGACGATTTCCGTTTTGAAAAAAGAATGATAATGTGGTGATGACGTGACAGAATAAAACCTTAGATTAATATCTAAGAATTACAGATAAATAAAGAGGATAAATTTGTGAAGCCTGAAATATGACAAAAACAAAACTCAAGACTATACAAAACAATATAGTATTGTTGATTGTAGTAGGGACATGGCCATAATGACCATGTCCCTACTACAATGTATATGACGATTTATTTCCATAATTATTCTTTTTCCATTTGTAACTCTATCATACGCTTGAAATATCCATCTTTTAGGATAAGTTCATCAGAAGTGCCTACGTCTGTCACCATACCGTCTTTCAATACCACAATTCTATCCGCATGGGCGATAGTCCTCATCCGATGGGCAATGATGAGAACCGTCTTATCACGCACCAGTTCTGAAATCGCTGTTTGTATTTTAGTCTCGTTTTCAACATCCAGTGATGCCGTAGCTTCATCCAATAGAACGATAGGAGCATCCTTAAGCAAAGCACGGGCAATAGAAATACGCTGACGTTCACCTCCAGAAAGTGTATTTCCGTTTTCTCCGATAATAGTACGGTATCCGTCAGGCATCTTGGTAACAAACTCATCACATTGCTCCAAATGTGCCACACGCAAGACTTCTTCATCCGTTGCATCACGGCGACCGATACGAATATTATCCATAACAGACGCATTGAATAAAACCACATCCTGAAAGACAACAGAGAAATAACGCAGCAGAGTTTCCGGCTCTATCTGGCTGATGTCCGTTCCACCAAGAGTGATTGAGCCCTGATCTATGTCCCAAAAACGTGCGGATAGTTTAGCGGCCGTACTCTTACCGCTCCCTGAGGGACCTACCAATGCTGTAATTTCCCCCTGACGGGCAATAAAACTCACGTCATGCAATACTTGCTTGCCCGTTTCGTAAGCAAAATCCACATGATTGAACACGATGTCAAAATTATCAGGCGTGAACTTGGTTGTTCCTTGCTGAACAGGCATTTCCTGCATCTCGCGCATACGTCGAATACGTACATCAAGATAAGACAGGGCAGCAAGGTTGTTCATCACTTCATCTATGGGAGCGTAAATCCGGGAACCAAGAACCAGAAAGACAAGATAGATAAAAAGATCAAGTCTGCCTGTTGAAAGCATATCAGCTCCAACTATGATAACAGATGCTATGCCTAACTTGAGCAGACTTTGGGCTCCATGCACCAATACGCCAAGCATCAGTTCATTGCGGGTCAGTGTCTGTTCGTAGGTGTCAATCTTGTCGGTAAGAGCCTGGCGATAGTTTATCTCTTGATTGTAGGCTTTAATTTCCTGTATGTTATCCAATCCTTCCTGAATAGCTTCACTTACCGCCCGTTTGTTCAGATAATTTTCACGATTACCTGTTCTCATTTTTCGTTGAGAGAATATGAGTAACGTCATTGCTGCCGAAACTACCCAGAAAAGAGCCAGTGCTAACTGCCAGTTATAGAAAAACATGCCAATTGAAATTAACAAGATTGCAATTAGAGAAGCAAAAAGCTGTGGCACAGCATGTGAGAAAGTATGTTCCATGTCCGAACAGTCATCCATAATGGTAGCTGTAAGGTCTGAAAGATTCTTCTCTCCGAAAAAAGCCAATGGCAATAAACGTAGCTTCTCTGCCAATGACACACGGCGTATTGCACTCTCGTCATAGACCGACGTATAAGTACTGTTATACTGGAAAAAGCCTATCACATACATTACTCCCATGAAACCTAAGCCAAGCAATCCGTAGTATAACAATCCGTGAGTTGTCGATGTTCCTGAAACAAGTAAAGGCCTCAGCCAATCATCCAAAAACAGGAAAACATAAACAGCCGGCAACATCAATGCCAGATCCAACAGTGTAGTAAGCACTACCCCTCTCAGAAAATCTTTAGCTCCCTGATACGACAGGGCAAAGCGTTGTTGTATGGTCTTAATCATGATTAGTATCCTCCTTTCTGCCAATAGTCCAGCTTGCGGAACGGTTATATTCATTCCACATTGCCGCATAAATCCCTTTCTTTGCCAAGAGCTCCTGCTGGGTACCTTCTTCTACTATTTTACCATTATCCACTACAAGAATACGGTCTGCATCAACCACCGTTGATAATCGGTGAGCAATCTTCAGAACAGTCTTTCCACGGGTCAATTCTTTCAGAGCATGTTTAATAAGTACTTCATTTTCTGGGTCTGCAAAAGCCGTAGCTTCATCAAGTACCACAATTGGTGCATCTTTAAGAATGGCACGTGCCAGTACAATACGCTGCTGTTCACCACCCGACAAGTAAGTACCTTCAGCCCCGATTTTTGTTTGCAATCCATCCGGCAAACGGTCTATAGTTTCCCTGCATTGTGCCGCATCAATCGCACGGTTTACCTCTTCTTTTGTGGCGTTTGGTTTGCCGTAAATGAGATTATCCCATAAGGTAGTTTTAAAAAGATGAGCCTGCTGGAAAACAAAGGCTATGCTGTCCATTAATGATTCTTTAGAAATATCTCGTACATCTACGCCGCCTATACTAATCCGGCCTTCCTGCACATCCCAAAAACGTGGAAGCAGACGGGCTATTGTCGTTTTCCCACTGCCGGAAGCCCCCACAAGAGCATAAGTCTGACCTTGGGGAAGTTTAAAACTGATGTTGTTTATGGCCTTTTGTCCGGTACCAGGATAAGAAAAAGAAACATGTTCGAACATGATATCAAACCGTTTGGGCTTTTGTGAATTATCCGCTTCTTTCAGCACTTCATAGTTCAGCAGACCTTCCAACCTGTTTATCGCTTCTCCAGCTTGCCCTGTAGCTTGTTGGAGATACATGCTTTTCATAATACTTTGTGAGAAAAGAGGGGTAAGCAGAATAAAAAGGAAGAAATCTACCAGTACTGATACAGGCTCATTACCATGCCCTATCATCAGTATGGAGACAGGAGCGAGAAAGAAAGCGAAGCCATTGATAATTACCGTATAGAATGTCATAGGGTGACACCACATACGTGTATATGCTGTTACCATTCTATTATAATTCATAATACTGCGGTGAAAATTCTTAAATGAATAAATGGTCTGTTGGAATACTTTTACTACAGGAATACCACGTACGTATTCTACAGCCTCCGTATTCATTTCTTCCAAAGCGGTCATGTATTTACTCATGAATTCCCGTCCATTTCCGTTCATCATGTAAGTCATTAATCCCATCGCTACCAGTACGGGGACAAGACAGGCCAATCCCAACTGCCAATCAAAAATGAAAATAAGCACCGTAGTCAACAGAGGCATCAATACCGTAGCTGCCAAATCAGGCAACTGGTGAGCCAGAAAAGTATGTGTAATGCTGGCATTGTCATCAATAATCTTACGGATTCGTCCAGATGTATTTTGATCAAAAAAACCAAGCGGCATATCCACAACACGTTCCATCGCATCACGTCGGATATTGCTTTCCACACGGAAAGCAGCCAGATGTGAAGCCATCAATGCAACAAAGTAAAGCACAACGCTTCCTATGGCCAGACCAGCTGCCCACCAGGCATAAACCATCATGTCCGTATCGCCGACGGTATCCGGTACAAGCAATTCTTTTACAATAAGCCATATCAATATGTACGGCACCAATCCTGCCAACGCACTAAGTGCCGACAGAATGAGGGACAAAGGAAAGAGGGTCCGTCGCTGTCCCATATAACTCTGTAATTTTTTTAAAGTTCCCATTACTATATTATTTTCTTGTAACTATCTTTTTATCTCATTTTCTTCATTAAACCCTACAGAGAATTTTATACCCTAACATTGAACTGAATTTAAAACATAACCAAGGTATCCGTCCCAGCACATAACCAAAGAAAAATCCCCAGCGTGAACGGAAAAACTTCATGTAATTGGCTTGCTCGATGAGCATCAAAGCCGGTTCCCATTGCTCCACCAAATATCCGTCACTCAGTCCAAAACGGATTTGAGCCTTATGCTTGCGAAGCGAGTCCGGCTTTATCACGTGCCGGCTCATTATCGTACCGCACACGTCAAACCACAGTTCGCCTCCCCCGAAACGACTTGCCACGTGATGCAGAAAGGCTTTTACCTGCTTCTCATAAAAATACATCAGAACTCCTTCCACAATAAAAATAAATTCCGCACTGGGATGCTTCCGGCGCAAGTCATCCATCCAGTCGGTTTCCAGCAAGGACGCAGCGATATAGATATTGCCCGACTGTTCAGGTATCAGTTCCCGGCGCAACGCAATGACTTCCGGCAAATCCATATCATAAAAGATGGCTTTTCCGTTTCCGATACGCTGAAAACGGGTATCCAGTCCGCAGCCCACATTCACCACAACCGGATTGGGATGCGTCTCAATAAACCGCTGCACGGCACAGTCGAAATACCATCCTCGCACCACGCATCCCACTTCACTCAGTTTCGCCCCATCAAATTGGGAATAATCATATTCCAAATTATCCGCCAGCCGTTCCGCAGTCTTGTCATTCAGAATAGGATTGTCTCGACGGCTTTCTTTTGCCCGCATGTATAGCGGAATAAGCAGTGTTTCCGCCACGATGCTCTTAAACTCATATTTCTGTTTCATATCTTTAAGTATTTAATAGTGAACAATATTCAGATTTGTTCATAAAAAAAGGAGGAAACCTCCGTGAAGATTTCCTCCTTGCCAGCCGCCCTGATGCAGCTGTCTTTTCATATTTACGTTGTCTGTATCTCATATCTTAATGATTGCCCTCCAACCTTGAATTTCAAACAAAAAATAATCATGTAAAATAGTCTCCATTTCCTGTCGGGGTACGGCGTGCATCAACAGTTCCTCGAACATTGTGAACATCCATACCGTATGCAAATGGATGATAAAATCGGACACCGCAGTATTGATTTCGGGATGCTTCCGTTGCATGGACGCGAACCAGTTTTTGACTAATTCGGTAGAACGGTCGGTATAATTTTTGCAAAAGCACTCCAACGAAGAGCCTTGCGCATGGAACAGCAGAATCTTCATCAATGCACTATGTTTGTCCATTAGCGAAACATATTCGTCTATACAGGATTTCAGGTATTCTTCCGATCTCATCATCATAATATCCTCTCCCCGTATGCCGTGATGCTCTTGCAACATGGCTTCCAAAGCGTACAATACCGGACGCACTACCTCACGAAACAGTTCATCTTTGTTCGTGAAGTAGTTATAGATATTCCCGACACCAACTCCTGCCGATTCGGCTATTTCGCGCATGGAAGTCTTGGAATAACCTTTTTGCTCGAATTGCTGTCGAGCAACTATCAATATACGATTCCGTGTGTTCGCTTTTAAAATTTGCATATAAGAACATTATTCCTATTTGATGGTGCAAATCTACAGGTTATACTTTACCTTATCAATACCTATTTTTAATGATTTTAGGAGAACTGAGGAAAGAAATCCAACATGCATACAAGACATTTTTGCAATTATCCCTTCCATCAAAGATAAATCCCAATCCAGATTTGCCAGCCGCATCTATTCCTTTTTTTCAGGAGAATTTTCTTTATGGCTTACGCCATGAAAATTCGCCTGAAAAAGAATGCGGCGGCAAACGGATTGGAATTAAAGAAAAGATTACAGGGATAAACTGCGACCGACGTGACGCATAGCCTAAATCAAAGGCGGCTATCCTTATATCCCATATACGACCTCACAGATACAGTGAAAATCCACCTTACTCAATAACCCAACATAGTCTGCTTATCAAATCCCGAAATAAGACAGGGATTTCAGCTCCCTCCGATCTGCATAGTCAGGTGGCTTCGCTATGACATCTGATGTTATATTATGAACTTTGATGATAGTCTCTTGTGTTCCACAGCCTTCTATTCTATTTTTGTACCAACCACTTAAACTAATGATTATGGAGATAGTAAACATAGAAGCCGGCGTATTTATGGAAATGAACGACATATTGTTCAAGATAGAAAAACAACTGAAAGGACTGAACTCTTCCAAATCTGAACTGAATGAATGGTTGGATAATCAGGATGTATGTATTCTTATGAATATATCAGACAGAAAACTGTTGTCTTTAAGACAGAAAGGGCTAATCCCCTTCAGTCGTATAGACAGAAAGATTTATTATAAAAAAGAAGATATTCTAAATTACATGAAGAAGAACCTCAAAACACATACTAATAATGGAAATGGGACAGATGGTATTGAATAAGGATAGTAATGAAATCAAAAGATTTATTGAAGCCATGGAAGGTATATCCAAAATATTGGATACAAATTCTTTAATCTACAGACCTATATTGGACGGGAACCGTTATGTAACAGAACAAGAGTTATCAAAGGCTCTCAAAATTACAAAAAGAACACTCATTGAATATAGAATGAATGGCAAATTGCCATATTACAAAATAGGAGGAAAGATTCTGTATAAGGAACAGGACATTATAGATATATTGGAAAGAAACAAAGTTTTGGCATTTGAATGACATTTCTTAAATCACTAATAATCAAAAGATAAACTTTATAAAATAGTTTGTAGCTACACCTAAATAATCATATAAATATTTGGAGGAATAGAACTGAACGCTTACCTTTGTAAAGTCAAAGGATGATTAACGAGAATCTATCGAAAATTGGTGAATTAGGCATATAGCTGATTCAGTGGTTCGGGGATTTTTCCAAAGATATTAAAGTGCTGTAATTTAGGATTTTGAATTTAAATATTCGATTCCTGGTGGCACCACTTTGAAGAAAAACAAAAAACAGTAAAATATTACCGTTCGAGGTGGAGCAAAAGGTGGAGATAAAAGGTGGAGCAAAAATCTCCACCAAATTACGACCTTTTTCACTGATTGTCAATATTTTGCATAGCAAGAAAACGGGTTCGGTTTCCTACTTTTGTACAAACTAAGAAACTGTTTTGATTTTACTCGATAAATTTGTTAAGCATGATTTGTATGAATGCAATCTGCACCATGGCTTCTGCTGTTTCCGCCAAGAACTCATAATCAATTGTGAGCCTTCTAAAGTTTTCCAACTATGAGAAAGAACGTTCCACAATCTATCTTTTAGGCAAGACTTGAAATCGGGATGGACATTCATTAGGCCTGAGAACAACTTCCAGTATCCAGCCGAACTTGTCCATGACCCAGTCCGCCAGTTTCCCTTGATACCCCCCGTCCGCTAGGATCTTCACCAGACGCGAAAACTTGTAGGCCAGCTTTTCTATGACTTGCGGTGCACCCTTGCTGTCGTGCAGGTTAGCTTCGTGAATTGCGACGGCCATAGGAAGGCCAAGCGTATCGACAATGATATGCTGATTTTCTTGTTCCCGTCTATACCACGGTCAGAATCAACATGATGGGAAGTCCTTACACTTCTGGAATCCATGATACCAAGACTGGGACTTTCCTGCCGTCCCGCCTGTTTGTGGATGAGGGAGCGCAAGGTATCCATCACCTCTTCAAACACGCCTTCAAACTTCCATTTACGAAAATAGTAATAGACGGTTTGCCAAGGAGAGAAGTCAGTGGGAAGCATACGCCACTGGCACCCGGTTCTGTTGATATAAAGAATCGCATTCATTATTCCTCTAAGCGAATGTTTACGCTTCCTTCCTTGCGGTTCTAAAATCTTTTTTATAACTTGCCATTGTTTTTCAGTCAGGACAGTTGGATACTGTGTCATAACTTTATTGTTTGGAACCTTTAAAGATAAAACATTTTTCCAATTGGCCTGCTGATTTCAAATTTTATGGAGACCAATAACATTATTGTTGGAATAATTCAAAACAGCTTCTGATTTTTAAATTTCTAATATATGAGAAATTCATTATTAATTTCATTATTAATGTCATTAATCATAACCTCTTGTGTTCAAAAAGAAAAGTCATTGCAAATCAAACAGGTTAAGGAACTAAATTTTCAAGATATTACATATTCGAATACTCCTCAAAAGTTATCCGAGTTTATAGAGTCTATTTCATATATACAATTATCCGAGGATCCCTTGATTCCTGATCTTGAAAAAGTAAACCTTGTAATAGATGATAAAGCAATTTATATTGATACCCAAGAGCAAGTGCTGAAATATACACCGAACGGAGACTTTATGCAACCTCTATTCAAATTAGGCCCAGGCCCGGAAGAAGTTTCATTTAAATTAGGAAAAGCAATATTCAATTTAGAGAAAGAATTCGTCGCTATACGCAGTTATAGCTCTGACCAATACAAACTATTTTCATTAAATGGCGATTTACTGGGAGCCTCCCAACAATACTTTGGAGAAGAAAAAAGAAGAAAGCAAATCGTTGGATATGATGGGAATAACGAAATATATTGCTGGGACTATGTCTTGCCAGAGTATGGTACAGAGTTTAATATCGACGGATCGGTTTTCTGTTATGTGCGAGACATGTCAACCAATCAAACGATACTTCAACTGCCCAACTTTCATGATGATATAAAAGCTACCTATAAAGGGAAAATAGCAGTAAACGGAAATTGGCCTATCATGTATGGGAAACAAGACTCGCTTCACTGGATAAAGCCAGCCAATGTAGATACCATTTACCAAACAACAGACTTCAGTTCCATCACTCCATGGTATGTCATCCATAAAAAGAACACAGCTGCCGATTATAAATTTATTATACATGCAGCCGTGGGAGACATATCCAGAAGTGAAATCTCTAGCCCGAAAGAAGATATATATTATGTATTACCCCTTAAATCAGGAATACTTTTCAGCTACTGGGGAAAAGAAACTCAAGAACCTTGCTATGGCTATTGCCCCGCCAATGGAAAAGCAAACCAATACAGCGATGTTCCATTCGAAAATGACATTGATAACTATCTAAATGAAGTAAGTTTCCAACATTTAAGCAACTGTTATGTAAAAAACGACTACTTGTATATGTTAGTTGATGCCTTTCTCTTTTTTGAGGAAAGTTCCTCGTCACCTTTTAAGACATTGACTCCAGACAGTAATCCTGTCATACTTAAATTTAAATTAAAATAAAATGCAAAAAATTATATCAATAATTGGAACGAATCTTGTCATCCAAAGGATGTGCATTATATTTATGATATTTCAGAGAAGGATATTCTCAATTAATTAATTTAAAGCAACTTACATTTGAAGTGACGGACTTATGTAATTTGAGATGTAAATATTGTGGATATGGAGATTTTTATAATACACATGAAAAAAGGGAAAATAATTTTTTAAATTTCTCCGACGCAAAAGCATTGATAGATTATTTATATAATATTTGGGGGCATTATTCAGGAACTACATTTCCAAGAAAAATAATGTTTGGGTTTTATGGTGGAGAGCCCTTGTTAAATATGAATTTGATAAAACAGATCATTGAGTATATTGATTCATTGCCTAAAATAAAAAACACTTATTTTATCTATAATATGACAACAAATGCTTTGTTATTAGATAAATATATGAACTTTATTGTAGAGAAAAAAATAAACCTTTTAATTAGCTTAGATGGTGATGAATATTCTCATAGTTACCGTGTAGATTCTTCAGGGCACCACTTTGAAGAAAAGCAAAAGACTGTAAATGAGGCTGTCTCAAAATGAATTGAGATGGCCTCTGTCGTTTCATATCAGATTGAAG
>NZ_CABROP010000049.1:0-20701 GCF_902472605.1 uncultured Bacteroides sp. | reverse complement strand
ACACCGATTCGGAACTAATTCACAAAAATTGCAACGTGGTTTACCGAATGCTTACGAACCTAAAGCTATGCATAAATAGTGGATAGTTCGCAAGTATTGATAATCAGTTATTTGGAATATATTTTTAATATTTGAAATCCTTCTTGATATACACAATCTTTCGACTCGCGGAAAACCGTTTTTGCATTATTGTAGATGAGATATTTAGATGGATTGCAGTCGCACCTTACGTAGGTGCGTGGATTGAAACAAGGAATTGGCGAAAATGCACCCCGAAATGGCTCAGTCGCACCTTACGTAGGTGCGTGGATTGAAACTCAGGATGTGACCGGATTTACTTGGTCTGCCACCGTCGCACCTTACGTAGGTGCGTGGATTGAAACTACATACCACGACTTATTAAAGAACTAAAAAAAGTCGCACCTTACGTAGGTGCGTGGATTGAAACTATATACAGTTATGGAACGCGCCTGACCAAACAAGGTCGCACCTTACGTAGGTGCGTGGATTGAAACGTTAATGACCCTGACGATTTAGGAGGTGCAACTAAGTCGCACCTTACGTAGGTGCGTGGATTGAAACCTAAACAAGAAGTTGTAAATCCAATTCCGCAGCCGTCGCACCTTACGTAGGTGCGTGGATTGAAACATGCCTTGATTATACTTAATTTACCTTTATACTTGTCGCACCTTACGTAGGTGCGTGGATTGAAACACAAGGAAGTAAGCCAGCTTATCAGTGAGGGGTAGTCGCACCTTACGTAGGTGCGTGGATTGAAACATCGCCGGAATAGCACACGGGAAACAGTACGTGATGTCGCACCTTACGTAGGTGCGTGGATTGAAACTTGTGAGTTTGTTGCCGAAGAAGTTGGCCAGGATGTCGCACCTTACGTAGGTGCGTGGATTGAAACGGTGAGAATGATATGGATGTGATGATGAACGACTGGGTCGCACCTTACATAGGTGCGTGGATTGAAACAGCACGAAGGGAACAGCAAGCACTATTCCTCAGAGTCGCACCTTACGTAGGTGCGTGGATTGAAACATCATCATGTCGTCTAATGAAGTGGACAGTAACTGGTTGCACCTTATGTAGATGTATGGGTTGAGATAAATAGGGAGATGATGGTTAATAAGTGAATTTTAATTATGCCTTGTGTGAGTATAAGATTGAAGTAAGTTATGTACTATAAAGATATGAATAATGTAGATTCATATTTAAAATATAAGTGAATTTGTAATTACAGATTTGATTGTTAGCTGTTTGATATTTATAGTAGTAAAGTATTCAAGATGAAGTCATTTATTGGATAAAATAAAATGACACATATTTATAATTACTAAGTAAATAAAATGTTTTATTTTTGTATGTATAGTCGTCTAATAAAATTTTAGCCTTTAATTGTATGCAAATACCACAATCACAAATACTTACTACGCGATACCTTAACAGGGTATTTGATAAAACCGTAGCAACTTACAAATATTATTGGTTTTTGGGCATACTTGATTTATATGTAAAACAAGGAAAAACAAGAATGAATGTCTGGGAAATTATGATAACCATGGTTGCAAATGCTTGGTATCCTGTTAACTATTTTCGACTTTCGTTTGGCAAATCAGAATCACTTTATGATGCCATTCTGACTTTGCAGAAGGAAAACAATATTCCTATTAATTTGGGAATTAGGGAATTGAACGATTTGTTAAAGGAACTCATTTTACAGGCTGGTATACGGAAACAATTGAATTTTCTTCAAAAAAATGTGCCTTTTCGATTTCTACGGCCGTGGATAAATACCTCGGATGACCGAGAAATGGTGGTTCGTTCACAGACATTTGAGAATGGTTGTCTTTATAAATTAGAAAAGAAAGATGGCCTGCTATGGATAGAATTGAATCCGGTTTGGTTGACTTATTTGAAAGAAAATTATGATATTCTAAGTGCTTTTGCTTATTGGGGACTGACTAATTTTCTTCAGGTGAGGAATCCAAATGTACCGAATATACCTAGTAAACTGGTAAAGAGGGAAGAGAGAAATTCTTTGGCAAGTCAGCATGAGTTTTGGAATGTAGTAATAAATCAAGGTATGGAGGTGCAATGTATTTATACAGGTAAACGTTTAGAAGTCCGTAAATATGATTTGGATCATTTTATTCCATGGAGTTTTGTATCCCATGATTTACTTTGGAATTTAATGCCATCAGATCCAAGCATTAATAGCTCCAAAAGTAATAAATTACCTGATTTAGAGTTGTACCTTCCTAAATTAGCTGAAGCACATCAAAAGGCTTTGAAGATTTATCTGAAAACTGGTAAGCAAAATAAATTGCTTGAAGATTATCTTTCTTTAGGACATACATCGCAAGATATTGTGCAGATGGATAGAGAGCATTTGTTAGATTGTTTCTTTCAGACTTTTACTCCTATGCACCAGATTGCCCAAAACATGGGCTTTGAAACCTGGAAATACTGAATATTATGGAACCTGAAAAAATAAACCATCCTTACCTGACCGCCATCAAGCGTACCAGCCTTTCTGTGCCCACCCGTTATTTGCTTCAGCACCATCTGCTGAAGGGACGCATTCTGGATTTTGGTTGCGGGTATGGATTTGACACAGACGAATTGAAACGGCAGGGATATGACATTGTGGGGTATGACTATTATTACCGGCCTGAATATCCGGAAGGAAAGTTTGACACTATCTTGTGCAACTATGTGCTGAACGTGCTGGAACCCTACGCGCAGGCCGAAGTGATGATGAACGTGACCAATCTTCTTTCTCCTACAGGAACGGCCTTTTTTACCGTGCGTCGTGACCTGACGGAAGAAGGATTCAGGTTGCATGCCATCTATCGCCAGTACACCTATCAATGCAATGTGCGTTTGCCTTTTCAGAGTCTGGAACGGAACGCGAGCTATGAGCTTTACGAGTACCATCATTTCAACAAGCTGCCTCGGAAGGAAGGGGAGACCTGTCCTTTCTGTCGGCTGTCGCGCAAGGTGGAAATCATCTGTGAGACGGCCACTTGTGTAGCGTTCTACGATGGCTATCCGGTATCGCCCGGGCATGCGTTGATCATTCCCAAGCGGCATGTGGCTTCTTATTTTGACTTGACCAATCACGAACGTGAGGCCATGAACGTGATGCTTCAGTATGTGAAGCAGAAAGTGGACGAACGGTATCATCCAGACGGGTATAATATCGGCATCAATGTAAACGAGGCAGCGGGGCAGTCGGTCTTTCACGTACACATGCACCTGATTCCTCGCTACAAGGGGGATGTACCCAATCCGAAAGGCGGGGTGCGGGGTGTCATTCCGTCCAAGCAGAGTTACAATGCGAAGGAAAGTATCTCTTCCGCCTCTAATCACTGACCTTTCCCTTCCGCCATTCCTTCCCATAAAGTAAATCCTTCCTTTCCCGAGAAAACAAAACTCCGCAAAAAAGATGCTTGTCCGATTTACACTTTTGTTATAACTTTACCTCTCGAAAACAGAATTACTATGACTGGAAAATGGATTTATGCAGGAGCCATCGCACTCATGGCCCTCTGTACGGAGCAGGCAGCCGCTCAGCAGGAAATAGTGCTGCACGATGTCAATGGAAAGGAAATGAAGGCCGCGCTTCGGAAAGCGTTGCCGGTGGAGGCGCCGCGGGTGCGTTATCCGGGATTCAAGCAGGAGACGCTGGTGCTGAAGAAAGGAAGCATACGGCGTGAGGGTACCCGCCCGTTGCCCTGCGACATTCTGATGGAGAGAGACGTACCCGTGAAGTTGCGCGACGGGGTAACCATTTATACCGATGTGTTCCGTCCCGTGTCGGGCGAGGCGTGTCCGGCTATCCTGGCCTGGAGCCCTTACGGCAAGGAGGTGGGCGGACAGATGCTGGACGACGTGCCGATGCGTTCGGGTGTGGCCAAGTCGGCGACTTCGGGACTGGAGAAGTTCGAGGGACCGGACCCGGCTTACTGGGTGGCGCACGGATATGCGGTGGTGAATCCGGACAAGCGCGGGGCGTATATGTCGGAAGGCAACCTGCTGTACTGGGGACACGAGGATGCCCTGGACGGATGTGACCTCATCGAGTGGATTGCCTCGCAGAAATGGTGCAACGGCAAGGTGGGCATGTCGGGCAACTCCTGGCTGACGGTTTCGCAATGGTTCATCGCGGCCGAGCATCCGGCCCATCTGGCGGCCATCGCCCCCTGGGAAGGGTTCTGCGACCATTACCGGGAATCGGGCACGAGGGGTGGTATTCCGGCACCGGAGTTTCCTGAGATGATTGCCGAAACGTTCTCTTCGGCGCACGGCATGCTGGAGGACCAGCCGCGGATGATTGTGGAAAAGCCGTTCATGTGCGACTACTGGCAGGACAAGGCGGCCCGCGTGGAGGAGATTCAGATTCCGGCGTATGTGACGGCCAGCTACACGAATCCGGTACATACGCACGGCACGTTTGCAGGATTCCGCCGCATGGCTTCCAAGGAGAAATGGCTGCGGGTGCACAACACGAACGAATGGTTTGATTATTATACGCCGGAGAATGTGGAGGACTTGCGCCGCTTCTTCGACCATTACCTGAAGGGTATCGACAACGGCTGGGAGAAGACGCCGAAGGTGCGCCTGTCGGTGCTGAACCCGGGTGGAAAGGACATTGTGGGTCGTCCGGAGAATGAGTTTCCGCTGGCGCGTACGGTATACCGGAAACTGTATCTTTCGGCTGCGGACGACAGCTTGAAGCCGACGTTGCCGGGAAAGGTGGAGACGGATTCGTATGTATCGGAGAGCAAGGAGAACCGCGTGACTTACCGTTACCGGATGGACAAGCCGACCGAGATTACGGGATACATGAAACTGCATGCGTGGGTGGCTGCTCCCGACAACGACGACATGGACCTGGCTGTGCAGGTAGAGAAACTTTCGCCCGAGGGCAAGCCTTACCTGGACCCGACGGGCAGCCGGATTGCGGCTACGGGACGTCTGCGGGTGTCTATGCGCCAGTTGGATGAGAGCCGGAGCACGGAAGCGGAACCGTATTACACGTTCACCACGGAACAGAAGCTAAAGCCGGGTGAGATTGTGCCGGTGGAGATTGAAATCTGGCCGATGGGATTGTACTTCGAGAAAGGGGAAATCCTGCAACTGACGGTAGGGGCGTACGAGCCGGAAAATGCGACGCTGCCTTTCGGTTCGGCCAAGATTACGGTGCCGGTGGAAGGATTCACCTACATGCCGGGCGAACAGCCTGCGATAAAAACATTGGGGGGCAACGCAACTGAATGTGCGGACCCGAAGGAGGTGGTGGTTTCACCGGCTACGCACAACGTGGGCCGTCACTGCATCTACACAGGCGGTCAGTATGACAGCTTCCTCTATGTGCCGGAGATTCCGGCAAAGAAGTGACCGGCAGGTTGTTATTAATAGAAATGGCAGGAAAGCGAAACAAACGCTATCCTGCCATTTTAAAAACAAATCTTCCAGTGAATGGAAAAGCCAGTCCAATCTGGTAGAGACCAGGGAGACAGGACAAGCTCGGAAGTGGAGGAATAGTAGTCTTCTCGTCGGCTGTCTCGTAAGATGAAAATCATTTGTGCAGCGGCTATCATCCGTACGGATATTTCGGTTATATAGTTGAAGAAGAAAAAAGGGTTTGGGTATTTGCGTTTAATTCTCTAAATTCGCATAAATAGATTCTGAACCATGAACATTTTATATTACCCTGAAATTAATATACCAAGAACGGAATGGGCGGTTCGTGCTTTTTTGTATTATGATGAGGTGGCAGCGATTGTTCCATATAAATATAATATGGAGCCAGATCTTTATGAACCTTTTATGCGGGAAGCGGTTGTCAATGAACTGGTTATACCTATTGATCCAATGATGAATTTACGATGTCAGGAGCAAGTGCAGAAGATTTTTGAGCAATATGTTACTTCACATATGAGGAGTCTAGAACAAAGAAGAGGCTTTTTTCATCGGATTAGGCATTTGGAAAGGTTTAAACTTCATGAAGGTAAATTTGGTTATTCCTTGTATCATTTTTTAGAGGAATTAGGATTGGCGAAATACGATAAGAATGGTTGGTATGATGTAGAGCCTCATACTGCCAATGATTTGATGTATTATTTGGCTTCTGTGTTGGCCAATACCAAGGATTATAGATTATCTACAGACCAAATGTCGTATTCATTTTCAATTAGATACATTCATACCCCAGAATATGAAATCCGTCATCAGAACAATCGGAGAAATTGCATTTTGAAAGAACTGATGCCAGCTCCTAGAAATTATGATCTTGGAAGGATCAAACATTTTAAGGAGACACATCGTGAACTTTTAAGGACATTCAGGAATCATGTGGAAGAAATCGCTTTGGATGCCACAATCTCGCCTGAATCTGAACTTTTTTCTATAAAATTGGACCAGTTACGGCAAGAGAAAGAAGAAATTTCTGCAAGAATGAGGGAATCTCACTTGGGTGACATTATTTTTGGTAAAATTTGTGGAGTACTTTCTCCGATGTGGGGGGCATCCGCTTTATTGAATGCTATATATAATGCATGTCATGTAGAGCGTCCGGAGGTCAATTGCAAAGGGATGAAATATATTGTTCTCGCTGAAAGAAATTTGATGCGGAGATAATGGTTCTATTTGAAGTAAGAACAGGTGGATATTATGATAGAATAATATTTTTAGATTGAGAAACCATGACTGATTTTGATGAATATATAAGACAGAGTGAGCCAGACAGGCAGCAACGGGCGTATGCCTGGCAGACAGCCATCGGACTTCAGGCTGTAGATGGTCTGAAACCTTCTGAATACCTGAAAGATATGGCACGCAGACATATCGAGGGTGAAATGACCATCGATGAAGTGCGTGAACAGATAAAGACTTATTATCAGTCAAAAGCCAATCGTGAGCCAGATGACGAAGGAAAACAGGAGGCCGACAAGGTTTCTGTGAATATTACGAAGATTCTGTCCACACGTACACTGGATTTTAGCACAAACGGATATATCTCATTGCACCGAAGAATTTTTGACGGAGTCTTGAAGTTTGCCGGGAAAATACGGGAGTATGACATCATGAAAAAAGAATGGGGCTTGAATGGGGATTCTGTCAGCTATTTGAACTGGGAAGATTTACGAAGGGCCATAAACTATGACTTGGAACAGGAACGTAATTTCAGTTATGCAGGACTTTCCGCGGATGAGATTGTGGCCCATATCGCACGGTTCGTTTCGGGTTTATGGCAGATTCATGCGTTTGGGGAAGGGAACACACGTACGACGGCTGTTTTCACTATTTTATATTTACGTTCTATTGGTTTTGAGGTGAGCAATAATCTGTTTGCCGATCATTCGTGGTATTTCCGTAATGCGTTGGTGAGAGCGAATTATAAGAATGCGCAGAAAGGGATTGATTACACACCTGTATATTTGGAACGCTTCTTCCGGAATCTGCTGTTGGGAGACCAATGGGACTTGCGCAATCGTTATCTTCACATTACCCCTTCCAGCGAATGGAAGAACCAGCCTAATCTGGCAGAAACTAAGAAGACAGGACAAGCTCAGGACAAGTTCAGGACAAGCTCGGGACAAGTTCAGGACAAGGTGCATACGGATAATCCGGATATAGAGCGTCTGGTAGCAATGATTGGGAAGGAACAGATGTCCGTAAAGATGATGATGGAGAAATTGCAGTTAAAGGGGAGGGATAATTTTCTTCGTCTGTACCTTTTCCCAGCTTTGGAAGAGGGCTTTGTCACTTTGCTGTATCCCGATAAACCACGTCATCCTCGTCAGAAGTATCTTTTGACGGTAAAGGGACTGGCCTTGCTTTCGGAGTTGTAATTTTATTCTGTGTAAATTTTTTCTTATACCTATTATATGACAGACATAGATTCAGATAATCTTACAAAGATTATTGAGGCATACAAAGCCTACTTTAAAGAGCATTTTCCCGTTGAGATATATAAATGGAAAGCCGTGCGATGTTTTCTGGCTTACTGGGATATTGAAGCCCTTAATTTCAAGGATATGCTGATACAAGCATTAAGTAAAACAGAAAATTTGCTGACTTCAATGAATAATTATCCGAGGAAGATGTTGGAAGAGTTCTGTGAAGTAGATGAAACGAAGGTGCGCGAAATGTTTCGGGAGCTGTTTGATGAGAATCAGAATGTAGTTTTCCGAATCAATCAGTTTCGAAGGAATGCAGATGAACTGTTGAAACTATGGGGAAAGGGGAAGCAGCATTATCAGACGCTTAATGCAATTACCACCTACCTCTGGCTTCGATATCCAGATAAGTATTATATTTATAAGTATTCTTGTGCCCGGAAAATGGTAAGGGAACTGATGCCTTCCATGGTACTTAAAAAAGGAAGCGGGGCAGAAGAAGTAGGTAAGGTTTTTAAGCTGTATGACAAGGTAGCTGAAGTGTTACAGAAGGATGCTGATATCAGGAAAATGCTGGATGGGGTGTTGACAGAGGATTGCTATCCCGATAAGGAATTGAAAACAGCTGTAATAGATTTGGCGTATTTTGTTGGCCGGTTTTATCACCCGGAATCAGTCTTGTTGCCAGAACCAGGGACGAAGGTGCAAACCTGGATTTACTCTCCTGGAGAAGGGGCCCGTAAATGGGATGAATGTGTAGCTAATGACAAGATGTATCTGGGTTGGGATGATATGGGCGATTTTGATCCGTATGAAACCCGTGAAGACATGAAGCTTCGGATGAAGGAATTGTACGGCGAGGAAAAGGATTACAGGAATGACAGTCTAGCTACTTGGGAGTTTACCAATGAAATGAATATAGGCGATGTAGTGTTTGCTAAGAAAGGTCGAGGGTGTATTATCGGACGGGGAATAGTCACTGGCGATTATGAATATGATAAGAACCGGACGGAATACAGACATGTTAGAAGTATAAAATGGAATAAAGTGGGGGAATGGACTTTACAGGAACCTCTTGCAATGAAAACGCTGACTAACCTGACGGCTTATACGGATTACGTGAGGAAATTGAATGAACTGGTGGAAAGTGATATGGAGCCGAAAGCTGCTGGCAATTACTGGTGGCTGTGTGCAAACCCGAAAATCTGGAGTATGACGAGCTGGATGGTCGGAGAAGAACAGGACTACACACTCTATAACACAGCAGGAAATAAACGGCGTGTCTTCCAACATTTCTTAGATGCCCGGGTAGGAGATAAGGTGGTCTGTTACGAGGCAAATCCCACTAAACAGATTACTGGACTGGCCGTAATCTCGAAGGAAAGCGATGGTGAAAGAATCTGTTTCCGGAAAGTTGAGACGCTGGCTTCGCCTGTGGAGTTATCGGAAGTAAAAGCAGTACCTGAACTGGCAAATATGGAATTTCTGGTAAATCCGAACGGTAGTTTCTTCCATTTGACAGAAAAGGAATATACGACTTTGCTGACTCTTATTCGGGAGGAGAATGACAGTATTCAGCCGGAAAGATCCATTGAGAAATATACGAAAGAGGATTTTCTGAAAGAGGTGTTCATGAGTGAACAGGACTTTGATACTTTACAGCACCTGATTCGGAACAAGAAGAATGTGATTCTCCAAGGAGCTCCGGGGGTAGGAAAGACTTTCTGTGCCCGCCGTTTGGCACAGGCCATGATGGGCGAAAAGGATGAGAGCCGTATTGCACTGATTCAGTTTCACCAGAATTATTCTTACGAGGACTTCGTGATGGGCTACAAGCCAGCAGGAGCGACCTTTGAGTTGCAGAAGGGTATATTCTATAAGTTCTGTATGCTTGCGGCCAATCATCCCGAAAAAGAATATTTCTTTATTATTGATGAGATTAACCGCGGAAACCTGTCGAAGATATTTGGGGAACTGTTGATGCTGATTGAGAAGGATTACCGGGGAGAAAAATTGACGCTGGCTTATAAGGATGAGAAGTTTTCTATACCGAGGAATCTGTATCTTATCGGGATGATGAATACGGCCGACCGTAGTCTGGCATTGATTGATTATGCGTTGCGTCGCCGGTTCAGTTTCTTTGAGATGAAACCCGGCTTTGATTCGGAGGTTTTCAAGGTTTATCTGAAGGAAAAAGACAATGTAAGGCTGAATGAGTTGGTGGAACAGGTGAAAGAACTGAACCGTCAGATTGCAGCAGATGATTCATTGGGAAAGGGATTTGAGATAGGGCATAGTTATCTGTGTACAAAGGAGGCTGTGACAGATGAATGGTTGAAGGAGGTGGTGAATTATGACATCCTTCCGATGCTGCGGGAATATTGGTTTGATAACAAGTCGGAAGTGGATAGATGGTCGAACAAGTTAAACGGTATTTTCAATGAATAAGGACGGGACTATCTGGATTCGCAACGTGTATTATATGTTGTCGTATGCTTTTGAGGAACTGAAGAAGAATAATTATGAGTACATTGCTCGTGAAGAGTTCGAACGGATCCAGGACTTGTTTGCTGAAATTCTTTACAAGGGAGTATCGGCCCAATTGAAACGTGGATTACACCGGGAATATGTAAGTAAGGCAGAAGATTTATCGATGTTAAAGGGACGTTTGGATATAAAAGGAACCATCAATAACCGGATGAGATGTCGGAATGTGTTGCGTTGTGAATACGATGATTTGTCGGAAAATAATCTGTTCAATCAGGTACTGAAGACAAGTTTGTCTCTTTTATGCCACGAACGGAGTGTGTCGCCTGTACGGAAAGCAAAATTGAAACAGTTGATGTCTTTCTTTTCGGAGATAGACGGGATTGACCTCCGGAATATCCGATGGAACGGTTTTGTGTATCAGCGAAACAATCAGGCATATCGGATGCTGATGAATGTATGCTATTTCATTATTGACGGCATGCTTATGACAACAGAGGCTGGTAAATACCATATGGCGACCTTTTCGGACGAACACATGTGTCGTTTGTTTGAAAGGTTTGTGTTGGAATATTACCGGGTGCATCACCGTGAATTATCTCCCAATCCAGACAGGATTGCATGGAACATTTGCACGGAAGAGACCACGATGATTGATTTTTTGCCTGCTATGCGGAGTGATATCGTGCTGCATCGGGGAGACCGAACCTTGGTTATTGATACAAAATATTATAGTCATGCCATGCAACGCCGTTTTGACAAGCCGACAATTCATTCTGCAAATCTGTATCAGCTGTTTACCTATGTGAAGAATCTGGACGTAGAAAATACGGGGAAAGTGAGTGGTTTGCTTTTGTATGCCAAAACAGACGAAGATATCACTCCCGATCTTACAGCCTTATTCGGTAAGAATCGCATGCGGGTAAAGACACTTGATTTGAACCAGAAATTCTCTAGTATAGCTAGACAATTGGAGGATTTGCATGAATGGTAAATTATATCATATTCTCTTTACACACACTTTCCACCCACCGCTCAATATTCTCCCGGGCGACTTCCGGACGGATGGCTTCTTCAAGGGGCATACCTTCGGGTGTGAGACTGTCCACGCGACTGAATCCGGCCTGGAGCAGCGGCTCGACATCGCGGGCCTGTCCGGCTACCAGCCAAGTGGGGACGTGGTGGGCTTGTGCGCGGCGCATCACCCGTTCCGGCAACTTGCCCATGAGGGTCTGACGGTCGGCACGGCCTTCGCCGGTGAGGACCAGGTCGGTGTGGGTCAGGAGGGTGTCGAAATCGCAGAGGTCGAGCAAGAGGTCGGCACCCGATTGCGTGGTAGCCTGAAGGTATTGCAGGAAAGCGTATCCCAGTCCCCCAGCGGCTCCGGCACCCGGCTGGGAGGAAGCGTCTCTGCCCATGCGGCGGGCCGATTCTTCGGCAAACTGACGGGCGCGGCGGTCCAGCTCTTCCACCATCTCCGGCGTGGCTCCCTTCTGCGGGGCAAATACGTGAGCGGCTCCTTCCGGTCCGTAAAGCGGATTGCGTACATCGCTGGCCAGGATGAAGCGGCATCCGGAAAGTACCCCGTGCAGCACATCTTCTATCGTTCCGCCCGGTGCCAGGCAGTCGGTCAGTCCTTGAAGCATCCCTCTTCCGGCATCGCTCGTGCCGCTTCCACCCAGTCCGATGATAAAGCGTTGGCATCCGTGGCGTGCGGCATGAGCTACGAGTTCACCCACTCCGTAGGTAGAGGCTACCAGCGGGTTACGTTCTTCGGCAGTCATCCGGGTCAGTCCGCAGGCTTGTGCGGTTTCGATGATGGCGGTTCCATCGGGCGCAAGGCCGTAGCAGGCGGTCACGGGACGCATCAGCGGGTCGTGCACTTCTGCTTCCCGCATTTCTCCATGCAGGGCGGCGATAAAGGCTTGCAACATACCTTCTCCTCCGTCGGACATCGGGAGGGCACGTACCTCTGCGCCGCGGGCGGTCAGGGCCTGCGAGAAAGCGGCTTCCACCTCTTCCGAAGAGAGGCAGCCTTTGAAAGAATCGAGGGCAAGTAAGATTCGCATAGGTTTCTGTGGTTTATTTCTTCATTAGTTTTTCAATGAGCGGCACATAATACGTCCGTACTTCTTCCGCCGTGGGCGTGTGTTGTCCTGGAAAGTGGAAGGCATGCGTATAGTGCGTGAGGAAGAGCGGTTCGTAGTGCGCCAGATGATCGTTTTCCCCGAAAAGGCCCCAGATGCGTTCGCGGCCTTCCGGCGTGCAATGGTCCCACTGGTGGCGCTGTACCTCGGCAAACTCGTCTATCAAGGCTTGGTCGATGACGAAATGCGCACGGCCGTCTGCCCGCGTGGATTTGTACTCGTGTGGACCGAGGCGTTCGGTCAGGAAACGGGTCATCTCGAAATACGGGTTGCCGAGCAGGGCCGGGAGACCGTTTTCGGAGGCTACGATTTGCGCTAGAAATGCTCCGTTGCTGTTGCCTACCAGCAAGTCGGGATGCTCCTGTTCGCACAGCCGGTGGATAAAGGCGAGGGCCTCCTGCGGATGCAACGGCAGGTCGGGTGTCAGGACGAGGGCTTTTCCGGCCATACATTCCTTCAGCGCCTGGGCGGGAACGCAAGCCCCCGAGGCGAAGAACCCGTGCAGAAAAATGAGTTTCCTAGCTTCCATCTCAACAACCGCTTCCGTCCAGGTTACAAGTGGCGCCTTCTTCCACGGGGCGTGAATGCAGGCCCGCGTCTTCCGGGCTGAGGGTTACGGTGCCGTCTTCCAGCACAAAGCAGGGGATGCCCGCCGCGCCGATGCGCTTGGCTTCGTCGAACACGGGCGAGTGGTCACGGAGCTTGAGGAAAGCCTTGAGGTTCTTCACGTGCTGCCCGATGTCGATGATTTCGTATCGGTCATTGCCTTTCACTTGTGCTTCCACGTAGGTGCAGTCGGGACAGGTGTCCATTCCATAAATCTTGATCATGATTCTATCGTTTTTAGGTAAATTGTTCAATCCATTTCATCAGTACGGCCACGGCATAGCGCTGTTCTTCGGGTGTGAGAGGACGGCCTGCTGGAATATGGTGCCATTTGGCAAAGCATCCCCGGCAACAGCAGCCCGTGGCATGCTGGGCGATGAAGACCGGATGTCCCCGCATGGGCGTCTGTTTTCCGTCGTTCGGGATGACGGCCGGAGCCAGCCGCTTGCGTATGAAATCGGCGGCATGTTGCCGGATGGTATCCATTCCTTTCTCGCGGATATAGGCGATGTCGGCTGGTTTCAAGCGGAACCGGCTTCGGAACGGGGAGTGGGAAAGCCGTTCAAAAAGGTCGGTGAGGTCGTATTCCGGAGTCGGCTGCGCGGCGGCAGGTGCTTCCGAAGTTTTCCCCTCGTCAAACAAATCTGGAAAAAGACTGTTCATTTGCATGCTTGCTTTGAATTTGTGGGGGTAAAGATACGCATTTTCCCGTTTTGTGTGATGAAAAACTTTTGTGCGAGTGAATACCCGATGGCGATAATCCGTATCTTTGCACCGTTTTTTAAGATAGAGCACAACACAATGGATGCAATCGTGACGCAGATGATTATCCTGTTCATCGTGGTAATCGTCGGTTATTATCTGAGCAAGAAGAAAATGATGGATGCGGATTTCGACCGCAAACTTTCGGGACTGGTCATCAACGTGGCATGTCCCAGTCTGATACTTTCGTCGGTGATGGGCGACACGCTCCCGGACAAGGGATTGATTCTGCCGCTGCTCGTGGTAGGGTTCGCCACCTATGTGGTACTGATTGGAGCTGGTTTCCTGCTCCCGCGCTACCTGCCCGTCAAGGTGGCCGACCGCGGCATCTACAGTTTCATGCTGGCTTTCGGCAACGTGGGTTTCATCGGCTATCCCATCGTGGCCTCCATCTTCGGTGCCAGTGCAGTGTTCTATGCCAGCATCCTCAACTTCCCCAGCACGTTGCTGATTTTCGTATTCGGCACCCTCTTCATCTCGGGCGGCGAGGGCAAGATGCGCTTCGACTGGCGCACGCTCTATTGTCCGGCGATGATTGCCTCGTACCTCTCCATTCTGATTGTAGTGACGGGATGGGTTCCGCCCCGCGTCATCAGTACCCCGTTCATGCTGCTGGGTAATGTCACCGTACCGGCCGCCCTGCTCATCATCGGTTCGTCTATCGCCAGGGTACCTATCCGCCGGATGTTCGGCAACACGGCCATCTACCTGATGGCGGCCCTGCGTCTGATGCTCGTTCCCTTGCTGATTCTCTACCTTTCCCGTCTCTGTCAGGTGGACGACACCATCGCCAATATCAACGTAGTGCTGGCCGCCATGCCCGTGGCTTCGTACGGCACCCTGTTCTGCATCCAGTACCAGAAAGGGGAGGTCATCATGGCCGAAGGCACCTTTCTCACCACCTTGCTTTCGGTGATCAGCATCCCGCTGCTGACGATGTTCCTGTAGTCTTATTTCAACAGTGCTTCCAGCGTTTTTTCTGATTCATTTGGCAGGATTTTCCGCAGCTGCCCGAGCAATCTTTCACGCGACTCCTGCGGGGTACGCTCCGGGTGACAGGCTTCCCGTCCGAAGAGGGCTTCGGGCGTGGTGAGCAGTGACCATCCCCAGCCATATTCCCGTCCGTGGCTGTCGCGAGGGTAGACGAAATCCTCCGTCACGATGTAGCCGGCCATTTGCAGCCGCGTGATATAGGCGTCGAAACGACTCCGCATCTTCGGTCCCGTAAAACCGCAGGAAGCCCGCAGTTTCCGGGTAATCTGATGTCCCTCGATCTTCAGTACGTCGAGAATCGTTTCTTCGATGCTCCCTTCTTCCGGATAGGGGAAGAGACTCCGCCGGTAGTTACAGAAATCAGGCCACCATTCGCGGCTGATGAATGCGGCCTTTCCCTTGAAAAACTTGCCGTAGGCGCAACCGCTTTCTTGCAGGATGGAGCCTTTCCATTCCCAGAGCGGCCATTCCCAGCCGCCGTCGGGCAGGCGGGTCACTTCCTCGGCCGACCAGCCGGTAATGCCCATGGAGAGCAGGGGCAGCATCCCCACCTGACGGATGTACTCAATCAGTTCGGGGCAGGAGTGTATGAGTTCTTGTGGCATGGTTTTGTGTGTGGTTAATTTTTAGGGAAAGATACGTATTTTCCCGATTCCTTCTCAGGAGATGCGCGTAATTTTTTGTGGAGATTCTTCTTGGCAAATACGTTTTAGGATTTTTACGAAGACACCTTCGGTCTGAATGAAGCAGAACCTGTATCTTTGTCTGTCAATGTATCAAACAGACAGTCCTTATGACTCCACCTCTTATAGAACAATCTACTCAGGAAGAGCGCCGGGCATACGTGCTCGACGCCTGGAAGTGCTTGCATAACTGTGAGCTATGTGGAAAATGCCATGTGTTGAAAGGTCAGGACGTGGAAATCCTCTATGCCGATTACATAGAGGGACGACGTAGTTACATGGAGGTGACCCTTGATATCCGGAACCGGAGTTACTGACCCCGGAAAGGATGCCTTACCGTTTGGTCAAAGTAATCATGAACGTGACGGCCACGATGGCAATGGTGATGCCCACGACAATGTTCGTGGTGAGCGGTTCGCCGAACACAAGTGTGCCGACCACGATGGCGGTGATGGGCTCGAATACCCCGAGGACGGAAGCCTTGGTGGCCCCGATGTTACGCGAGGCGATGGCCAGAGTCGCTGTGGAAACCACCGTCGGCAGGAAGGCGAGTCCTACCAGGTTGAGCCAGTCGTGTGCGTGGGTGAGACCTGCGGTGAGGGCTGTATCGGAAATCAGAATTTTTCCCAGAAACACAATCGCTCCCACGGAGAGGGCATAGAAGGTGAGCAGAGAATTGGAGATGCTGGCGATGGCCTTGCTCCGGTTGATGATGACGATAAAGAGGGCGTAGACTAAGGCTGAACCGATGGAAAGGAGTACGCCGATGGGGTTGAGCGCCTGGGTACCGTCGCCCTGTGTCATGATGAGCACCCCGCCGAAGGTCGCCGCGATGGCCAGCCACACCGGCCAGGAGGGTACCACTTTCAGGAACACCATGATGATGGCCACCAGCACCGGGTAGAGGAACACCAGCGTCGTGGCCAGCCCGGAAGCGATGTATTCGTAGGCATCGAACAGGAAGAGGCTGCTCGATGTGTAGAGCAGTCCGAGGATGAGCAGGATACCCGCCTGTTGTCCGGAAACCCGGAAACTCTGTCGGCGGACCAGCAGAAACAGGGCCAGAATCAATACGGCAAAGAGATAGCGGAAGAAGAGGATGGATTCGGTGGCGGCGCCGTGCTTCATCAGGGGAACCGCAAACAAGGGGTTCAGTCCATACGTGATGCCGGTGATGATTCCCGCCGGATAGCCGATGAGGGCGTTCTTGCTAAGTTTTTTCATGTGTTTGCAGAAGTAAATGTTTGTCGGGGTGCAAAATTAGTCATAAAATGGAAACGTGGGCTTCCCCGCGGGCACAATTCCGTGCGCCGGGGAAGGAACTATTTCCGGTAAATGTAGCGTGCCAGTCCGTAAATGTATCTCCGGAATCCCGGACGGTACCTGAGCAGGCGCTCGAACCAGTGCAGATGGTGGCTGGCGATGCGCACGACCCATCCCACGTAATACATGGCAAAGAGAGTGCCCACTCCGATGATGTGCCATTGCCACTTCCCGAAGAAAAGGTAGCTAAACACAACGCCGAGCAACACGAGTGAGATGTCGACCGCAATCTTGACCTTTGGGAATTCGATGCCCATCACCTTGCTGAGGGCAACGGGAAAACCTTCTCCAGGCATGGTCACACTTCCGCATCTCACTTCCAGCGAGATACCTGCGGCGAGGATGGTGCATCCGGCCAGCTGCGACACGGCTTTCTCCCACATCGCCACGGGTTGCAGCCAGGAGAGAAAGTAGAGGTTCAGGTCAATCAGCATGCCGAATACCAGCCCCACGAGCAGCTGGAAGAGCTGTACGGGGTCGAACTGCCGGCGAAGTACGCCCACCTGACCCACCACCAGCAGGGCATTCATGAGAAAGGTGTACAGTCCGATGGTCAGCGGCGGAGTGAGTCCCTCCGTTCCCGCATCGTGAAACACATAGGGCAATACGCTGATGACGCTGGCGCCTAACATGCTTTTCACGCAGAGGGCGATGCCCAGTGTCATGATGCACAGCGCCATGAAGAGCAGTATGTGTTGCCAGATGAATGAGATGAGTCTTTCTTTTCTCGTCATTTTTTCGTTCATCGTCAGAACAAGTTATCGCAGGAAAGGGTCGAGGTTGCTCAGCAGTTCGGCTTTCGGCATGGCCCCGCTCATCCGCCAGAGCACTTCTCCCTTGCGGAACAGCATGAGGGTGGGAACGGACTGAATCTGGTATTGCTGTGACAGGGCGGCGTGCGTGTCCACATCGATTTTGATGATACGGATACGGTCGCCCAGCACCTCTTTCACTTGTTGCAAGACGGGGTGCATCATCTTGCAGGGCTGGCACCAAGTGGCGAAGAAATCCACCAGTACGAGCTGGTCGCCAGCGATTACGTCGTAGAATGTTTCCATAAGTTTTGTTTTTATCGGTTAGACGCGAGCCAAGACCTCCGGTATCTTTCGTCTTACCCGCGTTTTGTTGTTGTGCGAGTTTTTCAGCAATGAAGCCCCATTTCGTAGGCTTCCTCCAGCTTCGGGTTTCCGCTGATACTGCGAGGGCCTGCCACGCCGCCGCAGAACAATGTCCCGGCCAGGCGGCTTTTCGGGAAACAGTCAATCCAGCCCGTGAGACCTCCCTCTGCGCGTTGGGCCACTTCCAGCTCCTCTTCGGCAGCCGTGGTCAGCAGATAGACGTCGCGGAACTGATAGTCGAGGGTATACATCGCATTCATACGGTCGATGAGCACCTTCATCTGTCCGCTCATCTCGAAATAATAAATCGGGGTAGCCCATACGATGACGTCGGCGTGTAGCACTTTCTGCATGATGGCGTCCGCATCGTCCTTGATGACACACTTGCCCAGTTTCTGACAGGCCAGGCAGCCGCGGCAGAACTGTATATTCTTGCCTGCCAGGGAAATCTTTTCCACTTCATGACCTGCCTGGAGGGCTCCCTCCACAAAGCGGTCGGCCAGCATGTCGCTGTTGGAACCCGTGCGCAGGCTGGTGGAAATCATAATCACTCTCTTCATCTTGTCTTGTTTTTATTGGTTTTTGTAAATCGGATTCAAAGGTATAGCTTTCTGCGCAGCTTTGTGCAGGGAGGGGGTGAAAAAATATGTGTATGAAACAGGATTTTATGACAGTACATTGAATAATCTTTTTTATAATGTTTCAAGATGAGAAGAGCCAAAACTATTGATACTGTTAAAATGTTTCCGAACAGCAGTAATCCCATATCTGAAAAAGTGGAAATATAAGTAAATGATTTATAGTAGTATTAGTGAAATACTTATTCTATTGTATAACCCAAAAACTTACTTTAGCTTTGCATAAAATTTTAATTCAATTAATTATGAAAGAATTAATGATTTATGTAAACAGTATTTATCCATGTGGAATGCCTTACTTATCAGTAAATGGTTATTCATTTGAATGGGTTGGTACGCATTGGAATTTGGTGGAAATAGTTGAACCGAAAAAGTTTGGATATTAATAATCTTGATATTGAAAATAGGATGTAAAAACCAAGGAAATGGCTACCATTCTTTTTGGGCTTTGTCTATACATTATAAATCAGACAAAACTCTTTTGAGGCATTATTGTAAATAATCGCACTATAATTTAAAAATAACAAAAGCATGAATTATCAGGATATTCAATCTTCTTCGTTAATAAACGATATGATTTCCGACATTAAGAAGAATGTAATAACCCCTTATCCAAAAGGTTTTGCTGTAAATGCTGCAGACTTTTTTAATCAGATGATTAAGTGGCAGTTTCAGAATAAAGCAACTATCCAAGCCATACATAAAGCTCTTCTTGAATATGTGAAAAATCCAGATGCAGTGTATGCAATTCGTCTTTATGGAAGTGAGCCCAAAGAAAAGTATCATTTGTTGCGTCGGGGATTCTTGTCAGAGTATAAAAATGGACTCAAAACTTTTTTTTGTGACAATACATTTGCGATGCCTTTTGCTGCTTTGAAACTTCATGGTAAGTGTTATACTGCATCTGATTTACTGGAACACCTTAATCAGAAAAATGTAGTTTGTGGCTTTGGATCAACAACAGAAGAGCGAGAACTAGCCTATTATAGGTGCAATTCCTATAGCCGCATCAACCTGAATACATCGGGATGGTATCTGGCTCATATCCTTCCTGTTGGATATGATTTTGTTGGAGAACAACGGCTAAGTGAGGTTTTCCCGAATCCTGAAAGAACTGAATGGGAATTGGATGCGTCACATATTCGTCACATAAATCGTTTGCTTACTGATGAGGAATACAGCATACTTGTAGCTCATTTCCGTCGTCTTATACATCCGCTTAATTCTTTTGTGGTTCCTAAAAAAGATAGAGTAGATTATGCAGGAAAAAGTTTAGGGGAGGAACAAGAACTCATCAATATTGTTCAGGATTATGTGAAAGCAGAATTTCCCAAAGAATATGCTGAGTTAAAGATGGTGATGCAAATTCCTGAACAGAAAGAAGCGGTGAGTGTAGTAGGCGAAATTGTCTGGTCAGCATCAAAACCTCAGACTAAAGAAGCTAGAGAAGAAATTTTCGAAGGCCACCACCCCAAAGGAGCTCTGAAAAAACGCAGTAAGAGGATGGATCAATATGATGATGATAAAGCGTATGCTTTGGATAGCAGACTAAATTCTATTGGTAAGAAAACATTCTTGAATTTGTATAATTGGGTCAGACATAATATAGACATTACCATAGACGAAATAGAAGAAGTGTATCCAAAATATAAAAATAAGGCAGAAGGAGCTAAAAAGACCTGTTTATCGTCTACACGCAGTATCATCCAAAACGGCTATGCGGCAGAAGCGCTGGAGATAATTATAGAATCGCCGCGTATGGATGATGCGGCAATTCAGACTGCAAAAGAGTATTTAAAGGAATTATGTGAGTGTAGATGATTCATTCGATACTCTATGTCATTTTTTTAGAGGCTTCCGTTCCGCCTGTCTCCGGAAAATCTGTGCGGCGATGCTGCCCGAAAAGTTGTGCCACACCGAAAACATGGCGCCAGGAACGGCCGCAAGGGGGAACAGGGCAAAATGAGTCGTAGCCAGTGAAGTGGCCAGTCCGGAGTTCTGCATGCCCACTTCGATGGCGATGGCCGA
>NZ_CABROP010000048.1:0-21020 GCF_902472605.1 uncultured Bacteroides sp. | reverse complement strand
TTATCTTTGGGATATATTGCTTGATTCCCTAAGATACAAAAAATTAGGGAGACGGGCAAGTCCTGACTGAGCGAAGTTGGGGCTTGCCCGATTTTTTTTTACAGACACAAAAAAGGCCATCTCAAATTATATTTCAATTTGAGACAGCCTCTTTTATTTTATCCGTACTGCATGAAGAAATGATAAATCTCCATCACTTTTCATCTGTTGTGCTTCTTATAAATCGTTGTGAATAGATGCTGAAATTGAAGCGGAATATCGCTTGAATCAGGCTTGTTTTTCTAAGGTTAAGAAGTGGCTGATTATCCTTGAAAATGGGCTGAAAAGAGGATATTTTGCGACCAATTTGCGACCATTTTTCCATTTTTTCAAAAGTGGTCGCAAAATTCGATTCATTTATCTAATACACAAAAGACAGAGCATATCAAAGGATTCTAATGCAAAAATTAAAATACCCAATGCTCCAAAGCTTTGCGGATGCCCTCTTCATCCACACTGGCAGTCACATAATCTGCTACAGCCTTCAACGACTCATTCGCATTACCCATAGCTACACCGATTCCTGCTTCACGGACAATGGGGATGTCGTTACCTCCGTCGCCAAAGGCCATCGTTTCTTCCTTTTTCAATCCCAAGAAATCCATGAAGGCTCTCAGTCCCTTGCTTTTATCCGTCCCTTGGGCCGTAATATCGGCAAAATCAGGATACCAGCGACTGGAGGTGCAATGAGGAAGCAACGGCATGATTTGACGTTCCTCTTCTTCCGAAATGACCGGCGTCAACTGGAGAACGGGATATGCCCACAAAGTATCGAGCGAACGGCTTTCCTTCATACCCTGCACGTTCAGCATCTGCCGAAAAATGTAATCCACTTTCTCATTGCTGTTGTACATTATCAAGTCTTTCTCCCCTACCACCATGCAGGCGAAGTTCATCTCATCGGCCTTCTGGATAAGGGTGCGCACATCTTCTTCCGGAATCGGACTACAGGATATCACCTGCTCGCCAATAAAACAATATGCGCCATTCACTGTGATATATCCGTCTATTAGCTCACTGATTTCCTGAAGATTATTGATGAGGGAGAACGGACGCCCGGTAGAGATGAACACTTTGATGCCCTGTTCCTTTGCCTGCCGGATGGCCTGTATCGTAGAATCAGGTATCCGATGGGTCTGAAAGCTGACCAAAGTGCCGTCGATGTCAAAAAACAATGCTTTAATCATACTTTATATTTTTCACTAAATCAATTTCAACTATGCAGTGGAGCACTCTTTCCTACCCAGATTTGCTCGACAATACGCATACGTTTGTCGTCAATCACGTTAAAGCCATAATGTTCCAGACAAACCTGTATCTCGCGCCACTGGGCAGGAGGCAAATGCTGGGGCAATGTCACAATGCCTAATTCTACTTTCAAGGAAGAAACACCGTTTTCTTGAAACACTTCCGCCACCGTATAGATGTAACGGAGGCAAACCCTATTTTTAATGTAAACGTGAATCTTTTCCATGACACAACCTCCTGTTAAGTGAGCGGTAAAGATAAGCATAAAACCTTACAACCATGTTGTCATCTTCTTTTTCGGTCATTTTAAGTACTTATTCACGGGTGTTATACAAGAGGAAAGGTATCTTTGTAGAAAATTCAATCATTTATACCATGGGAACTTATCGCAAGAAACTACAGGGAACCGCCCAATACACCTCTTTTATTCCCGCTCCTCTTTCCACCATCCACGTGGAAGAGGAATTGCTTACCCCTTTCGTCAATGAGGCTCAGGAAGCCATTGACCAATTGAATCAAGCTATCGGTAAACTGGAAGAGGAAGAGATACAAAGAATCCTCCGAAAAGAAGCTGAAGCTTCGTGGATGCTCTCTGCCGGGAAATACTTTTTCCCATTTGGTATCCCGTCCTTCTCTTCCCACTGGAATGAAGAGGAACAGGAAGAAATCCGGCATCTGACAAAAGCCTCTCTCTATGCTTTAGACAGTCTGGAAACACTGCCTCTCTGCGGACGTCTGCTCAAGAATGCACATTACCTGATGTGCCAAAGTGCCTTGTATGAAAAGAAATATCCGGGAGAATTCCGTAACTCACCCGTATGGATAGGACCGGAAGGATGCAACCTGAAAAACGCCCTTTTCGTGCCCCCCACCGAAGAAGACATGACCGAAGCCTTTTCCGAACTTGAGAAATTCATTCACGAAGAATCGAATCTGCACCTTCTCATACGAGCGTCCCTCATTCATTACCAATTTGAGGCCATCCATCCTTTCATCGATGCCAACGGACGGACAGGCCGGTTGCTCAACCTTCTCTTTCTGTTCGACCACAAAGTCATCCAGAAACCGGCCCTCATATTTTCTTATACCTTGGGGAAATACGGCACCCGATACTACACCGAGTTACAGAAAGTACACGAAAGCGGTACGTATGAATCTTGGGTGAGATTCTTCCTCCAAACCTTGAAAGAGGCCGCCCAGCAGACGATCCGTTTTCTGTCCACTCCTCCTCCCTCGTTCGCTTGAGGGAGGAAATGCCGACAGATTATCTCCGGTAATACTGTGCCAATGAGAAAGCCCGGCGAAGTGCAATACGTGTACACACCAACGCACAGACAGAACCGACAAAAAACATAATCCCGGTGGACACCATGATATTGCCCAGTCCCACCAATGGAGAGACGATACCGCCAAAAGCAAAGCCCAGCGCTCCAAGTAAAGCAGAAGCCATACCGGCATTTTCCCGTTCACTATCCATTGCCAACGTGTTGGAGGCGGTGAAAGTCAATCCCAGCATGGAAAGCAGACAAAGCAACAAGACCTCGTAAACCCAGAAAGGACAATTGGCACAAAGCGCAATGCAGAGGAAGAAAGAGGCAATGACCATTCCCACACTTCCTCGGTACAACGCTTGTTCCGAGTGGGCAAACTTAACCGATGCAGCCGCAGAAATTACAATGGCAATGGCATTGATGCCAAAACAAAGGCTGAACATCAAAGGAGAAAAGCCATAATGCTGCTGCATGATAAAGGGAGCAGAAGAGATGTTGGCAAACAACACTCCTTGGGCAAAGCCAAACTGGAAAATGTAACACACATACCGACGGTTCTGAATGACGGTGAGGAAACTCTTATAGACATCGCTCCAACGTGCATTCTGCCGACGAGCAACCGGCAAGGAATCAGTAAAATGCAAGCTCCCAGCCAGTAGTAAAATACCCAGCCCAAACAATACCCAGAAAATACCGTGCCAACCGACACTGTCGGCCATACTGCCTCCGGCAATCGGAGCGGCTACCGGAGCTACTCCGTTGATGGCTCCGATAATGGCCAGCATCTTGGCAAGTTCCCGACCGGAATATTTATCGGCTGCGATAGAACGGGAAATGACAATACCTCCGGCACCCGCCATTCCCTGAATCAACCGCCACCCCACGAACTGCATGATGGTACGGGAATACAGACACCCCAAAGTAGCTAACAAAAACAGGCACATGGCGATAATCAGCGGACGACGACGACCATACTTGTCGCTGAGCGGTCCGAAGAAAAGCTGTCCCACAGCCAGTCCAATCATGCTGGCAGTAAGGCCCAGCTGCACCTGTGAGGAAGTGGTATGAAAAAAGCCTGTCATGGCAGGTAAAGTAGGCAAATACATGTCGGTCACAAAAGGCCCGAAAGCCGTCAGGACCCCTAAAAATACGAGAATAAACAATTGCGAATTTTTTCTTGTCATAATGCTTGTCTTTAAAACGCTGCAAAATTAGTAATTATCCAAAGGCCATATCATACCTTTTGCCGCACAAAACTTTTCAAAAACCGCACAAAATGAATTTTATTCCGAGAAAAAAGTCTATTTTTGTTTCATAAAAGCACCTTCACATGGATATTTCTCTGTTATCATCCCTCAACGGAATCCACTACGACGAAGGAAACCTGGATTTTCTCCGACCTTCTCCCCTCCACTTCAACTGTGGAGTACAGATATTATGTACTTGCGGAACGTGCATTCTCTCTACAGGAGCCCAGCAGTTTCATCTTCAGGAAAGGTCGGAACTTATTTTCTGGGGAGGAAGCATCATGCAACTGATGGAAGCTTCGGACGATTTCCATGTCCGCCTGCTGCTTTACCCCAAGAAAGTATTCCTTCAGGCCGCTGTCTCGCTCGACACTACCTATTTTAACTACATGCGAGAATTTCCCCAGTACGACCACGGAGCGGAAAGCTGGAAGAATGTCAGCCTGTGGATTGACATGGCCCAACTGCTCTTCACACGTCCGGCTTCCGCATTCAGTGAACGACTGGAACTGAATTTCCTGCAAAGCATGCTGATGTGGATTTTCAGTGCCATCCCCGACACGTATGTATCGGCCACCGAATCATACACCCGAAAGCAACTGCTATTTCATAAATTCATGCACCTGGTTCACGAACATGCTGCCCAGATGCACCAGGTATCGTTCTACGCCGAACAACTGTGCATCTCCCCTCGCTACCTGAACGAAATTACCTGGTTGCATTCCGACGGAAAAACACCCAAGGAACTCATTGACGAACAGCTGACCGCCGAGCTGAAGGTCTTACTCAACAACCCGGCACTGTCCATTGCCGAAATCGCCTCGCTCTGCCATTTTCCCGACTCTTCCTACCTGAGCCGTTTCTTTAAAAAGAACACCGGACTTTCACCGAAAGAATTCCGTGCCCAAAAACAAAGATAAAATCAGCAGAGCCCCCTGGTTTGTTCCTCTCGGACGACAGCCATCATGCCTTCCACCTGTGCCAGCGCCAGCATACGGCCATGAAAAGAATAGCCGGGGTTATATCCTTCCTTTTCATCTCCCAACATCGTGCGACCATGGTCCACCCGCATGGGTAATCCGGAATTTTCCTTTTCAAAAATACGAATCAGGTCGAGCAGATGCCCTCTTCCCGTCAGATGGGAAGTCTCCCTGAAATCACCTCCCGGCAAAATTTCCGTACTGCGCAAATGCACAAAGTGCGTTCTTCGGGCAAAACGGCGGGCCAGTTCACGCGTGTCGTTCTGACTGCCCGAACTCAAGGAACCGGCACAGAAGGTCAACCCGTTATGCGGATTGTCTACTGCCTGCAACAGCCACTCAATGTCGGCTCCGTCCGTCACAATGCGAGGCAACCCCAGCACCTGAAAAGGAGGGTCATCGGGATGAATGCACAAGTTCACTCCGTAGGCATCGCATACGGGCATCACTGCCTCCAGAAACGTACGCAGGTTTTCTCTCAACTGCTGCCGGTCTATACCTTTATATAAAGCCAACAACTCCCGGAACTTACGGACCGGATATTGCTCTCCTTCCTGAATGTTCCCGTCAATGAATCCCTGGGTCTTGACAATAATCGTATCAATCAGTTCGGCTTTTTCTGCCTCCGTGATATGCCGGTCCAGTTCGTCTACCTGCTGTAACTCTTCCGGTGAATAGTCTTTCTCCGCTCCTTCCCGCTGCAGAATCTTCAAATCGAAATAAGCAAACCGTAGCCGGCTGAAATAAAGAGAAGTACTTCCATCGGGCAGTGCATAATGAAGGTCCGTGCGTATCCAGTCGATCACCGGCATGAAATTATAACACACCGTCTTCACCCCACATTTTCCCAAGTTGGCCAAGCTGACCTTATAGTTTTCAATCAAAGCTTCCCGTTGCGGACCGCCGTATTTGATGGCCTCACATACCGGCAGACTTTCCACTACCGACCAACGCAATCCGTATGACTCAATGTAGGCTTTCAGGTCCTGGATGGCTTCCACCGTCCAGATTTCCCCGTTGGGTACCTCATGCAGGGCCGTGACAATCCCTTCCACTCCTATCTGACGAAGCATGGAAAGCGTGATAGGGTCCTTCTTTCCAAACCATCTCCAAGTCTTTTCCATCTTTTTCCCTCCGACTGATTTTAAACCCCACTGAATGAACTGAATCCGCCATCTACCGGCAATGTCACGCCCGTAATGAAACTGGCCGCTTCGCTGCATAAGAACTGTACGGCTCCGTTAAGTTCCGAAATATCCCCAAAGCGTCGCATCGGAGTTTTGGCAATGACCTTCCGGCTGCGTTCCGTGAGTGAACCATCCGGATTAATCAGCACGGCCCGGTTCTGGTTGCCGATAAAGAAACCGGGGGCAATGGCATTGACCCGAATCTTCTCGCTGAACTTGAGCGCCATCTCCTGGGCCATCCAACGGGTGAAGTTCTCCACCGCACTCTTGGCCATGGAATAGCCCGGCACCCGGGTAATAGCTTCACAGGCTGCCATGGAAGATACATTGACAATGCTTCCGCTTTTCTGCGCCGCCATCACTTCCCCAAACACCAGACAGGGATATACTGTGCCGTTCAGGTTCAAATCAAGCACTTTATTCAAATCCTCCACTTTCATGTCAAACACATGCTGGCTTTCGGTCAGCGTACCGCCGGGAATGTTTCCTCCTGCCGCATTGACCAGGATATCCACTCTTCCCCATTGTGCCAGCACCTCATCCTTCACTTTCCGTAAGCTGTCCATATCGAGTACATTGCAGGTAAAGCCTTCCACTTCACCGCCCGTCTGCCGTAATCGTTCCACCACTTTTTCCACGTGATCGGGATGGGCCCCGATGACAGCCACTTTCGCTCCGGCTTTCAGCAAACCTTCAGATATATTACTTCCCAAGACTCCAGACCCGCCTGTCACCACTGCCACGCGTCCGGATACATCAAACAAATTTTCCATCACTTTTCTATTTTTTTGTATGCTCCAAAGTTAGAAGAGAAATACACACGAAAGTTGACCGATTTTTGCAGATTATTTACGTAGATTTGCCATTATTTCTGTTCATTCTTCACTTACATGAAAAAGATACTCAACGAACAACTGGATATTTCAGACACCCTGCCGCTGAAAGCACGGTTCTACAACTACAAATGTTTCACGTATCCCTGGCACTTCCACGGGGAATTTGAAATCATCTATGTAGAAAAAGGATATGGACAAGGAGCAATCGGAGACGGAATGACGAATTTTACAGACCAGTCTCTTTTTCTACTGGGTTCCAACCTCCCCCACTACGTAGAAAACCCGCCGGAATATAGCCAACAGGAGGAGCTGAGAGTGAACGGAGTGATTATCCAGTTCGAAAAAGACTTCATGCAATACGCATTCTCCCACTACGGCCAGTTTCAGGCTATCAACCGTCTGTTAGAAGAATCGCAAAGGGGATGGCTGTTTACCCTCACCGATTTCCCAGACATTGCACAAATGCTCAAATGTATCCCGGAGAAACAAGGAGCCGGACAAATCATTGCCTTCCTGCAACTGCTGGATGCACTGACCCGTCTGCCCACCGGCAAACTGATTTCATCTCCAGCCTACAACCCGATTTCTTCCCACCTCCACGGTCGGAAAATAGAAAAAGTCATCGCTTTCCTCAACACGCATTACACCCAGCCTCTCAAATTAGAAGACGTAGCTTCTTATGCGGCCATGAATACGACAGCCTTCTGCCGGTTCTTTAAAGAAAATACGGGAAAGACTTTCACGCAACATATCACAGACATGCGGATAGGCTATGCCTGCAAACTGCTGTTGAACGAACGGTGGAACATCGCAGAAATCAGCCTGGAATGTGGATTTGAGTCAATTACTCACTTCAACCGTTGTTTCAAGAATCACATGGGTATGAGTCCGACCGCCTACCGGAAGAAAATTCCATAAACAGCTATATATCAGCCACATACAATTATCACATTCACAAAGAGGAAATTCATTCCAAAAACGCCCTGACGTTTCAAGTAAAACGCAAGTGCGTTTCATCTAAAACGTAAGTACGTTTGACTTCAAACGCAAGTGCGTTTGGGTTAAAATGTACTTGCGTTTTCTCACAAACGCAAAGGCGTTTTTTACCCTTCACTCGGCATGCCTTCCATCACGCCCAAATTCTCCTTTCACACATGAAATAATTTATGTTAATTTATTTCATTATCCCACGTCCAATTAAATGAGCTTGTCTACTTTTGTGTTTGACAATAGTGTAAAATTCCATATATGTTTAAAATAGGTATTGACATGGGGTCGACTACGGTCAAAGTAACCGTCCTTGACGAAAGAGGAGACCTCATCTTTTCCAGATACAAGCGACATCACGCAAAGGCAAAAGAAATTGTGACAAGCATTCTCCAGGAACTGCTGCAAGAAAAAGGAGACATCGATGTATGCCTCTGCATCACCGGTTCGGTGGGAATGGGTATGTCCGAACAGTATGCAATTCCCTTTATACAGGAAGTAGTGGCCGCCACAAAAGCCATCCAGCAACATTATCCGGAAGTCACTTCCATGATTGACATCGGAGGAGAGGATGCCAAAATCGTGTTCTTCACCCACGGAGAACCAGCTGACCTGCGCATGAACGGAAACTGCGCCGGAGGTACCGGAGCCTTCATTGACCAAATGGCGGTCATTTTGGGTACAGACGTGGATGAACTCAACCGACTGGCCTTGAAAGCTACCCATGTGTATCCCATCGCCTCCCGTTGCGGGGTGTTCTGTAAGACAGACATCCAGAACTTGGTGGCCAAGAACGTAAGCCGCGAAGACATTGCCGCTTCTATCTTCCATGCCGTGACCGTGCAGACAGTGGTTACCTTGGCACACGGATATGACATCAAGGCACCGGTACTCTTCTGCGGAGGTCCGCTGACTTTCATTCCGGCCTTGCGGAAAGCCTTCATGGAATACTTGCACCTGAAAGAGGAAGAAGTCATTCTGCCCGAAAACGGTACCCTGCTCCCTGCTTTAGGCGCCGCCTTGTCGCGCACCGAGAAAGATCCGTCGGAACCACTTTCCAAACTGATTGAAAAATTGCAGGCTCCCGGACTGTCTAACCGGCAGTCACAAGAACTGGCTCCTATTTTCACCAGCCCGGAAGAATACCAACAATGGGAAAAGCGCATCTCCACGCATCAAATGAAAAAGGCGACCTGGAAACCGGGCACACAGGATGTATACATCGGCATCGACTCCGGATCTACCACCACCAAGATTGTGGTGACGAATCCGGACGACGAGATACTGTTTACCTATTATCAACCGAACGGTGGACATGCCATCGAGACCGTAGCCGAGGGACTGAACCAACTGAAAGCCTTGTGCGAAACGCACCATACGACGCTCTGCATCAAAGGGAGCTGTTCTACAGGCTACGGAGAAGACCTGATCAAAGCGGCCTTCCAGCTGGATTCCGGCATCGTGGAAACCATTGCCCACTATGTGGCAGCTCATTACCTCGACCCACAAGTCTCGTTCATTCTCGACATCGGCGGACAAGACATGAAGGCTATCTTCGTTCACCAAGGCATCATCGACCGGATTGAAATCAACGAAGCCTGCTCTTCAGGATGCGGTTCTTTCATTGAGACCTTTGCCCGCACCTTAGGCTATTCGGCACAGGAGTTTGCCCAGACCGCCTGCCGGGCTACCCACCCTTGTGACTTGGGTTCCCGCTGTACGGTGTTTATGAACTCGAAAGTGAAGCAGGTACTCCGGGAAGGTGCCACCGTGGACGACATCGCTGCCGGTCTGGCCTACTCCGTGATGAAGAACTGCCTTTACAAGGTACTGAAGCTGAAAGATGCCTCCGAACTGGGACGTCACATCGTCGTGCAGGGAGGTACCATGCGCAACGATGCCGTCGTACGCGCCCTGGAACTGCTGACCGGTACGGAAGTCATCCGATGCGACGAGCCAGAACTGATGGGGGCTTTCGGATGTGCCTTGTACGCCCGCAAACATTGTCAGACCACGCTTTCGCTGGAGGATATTCTCGCGAAAGCTCACTATACCACCCACACCCTGCACTGTAAGGGATGCGACAACCAGTGTCAGGTGTTCCGCTACCGCTTCGACAACGGAAAAGACTATTATTCCGGCAACCGATGCGAAAAAGTATTCACCAACGGTTCTCGGGAAATTCCCGGCGAAAACGCCTATCATTTCAAGAACGACCAGCTGTTCCAACGCGCCCAACAGGAGGTGGAGAATCCCCGAATGACCATCGGTATCCCCCGCAGCCTGAACATGTACGAAGATTTTCCTTTCTGGCACACTCTGTTCACCCAATGCGGCATACGGGTACTGCTCTCCGGGAAATCGGACTTCAAAGACTATGAACAGAATGCCCGGATGGTGATGTCCGACAACATCTGCTTCCCGGCCAAACTGGTACATGCCCACATCCAGCATCTCATTGAGGAGAAGGTGGACCGCATTTTCATGCCGTTCGTCATTTTCGAGAAAAAAGGCCACGAACAGAACAGTTACAACTGCCCGGTGGTCACCGGCTATGCCGAAGTCATCAAGAGTGTGCAGAGCCAGGGAATCCCCATCGATTCTCCGTCCATTTCTTTCAAGGACAGAGACCTGCTCTACAAACAATGTGTACAGTACCTGAAAGGGCTGGGCGTGGAAGAATCACGCATCCGGAGAGCCTTTGAACTGGCTGAAAAAGAAGAAGAAGATTTCCAAAGGTCGCTGGCCGACTACAATATGCAACTATGGGAAAAAGCCCGGGAACAGCACCACATGGTCGTACTGCTGGCCGGACGCCCCTACCATACCGACATGCTGATCCAGCACAAGATTTCCGATGTACTGGCCGACATGGGCATCGATGTCATTACCGACGACATCGTACGCAACCTGCCGGAAACCACGCCGCACGTGCACTTCCTGGCCCAATGGTCATACCCCAACCGGATCCTGAAAGCCGCACAATGGTGCGCCGAACAAGATTCGGAAGTGCAGTTCATCGAGATGACCTCATTCGGCTGCGGACCTGATGCCTTCCTCACCGACGAAGTGCGTGACATTCTGTTCCGAAAAGGAAAGACATTTACCCTCCTCAAACTGGACGACATCAGCAACGTGGGTTCCATGAAGCTCCGCATCCGTTCGCTGACGGAAAGCATGAAACTCTTTCACGAAGCCGAGGTAGCCAAAAAGGAAATACCTGCACCTGCGGCTCCCCAAGTCAGCGAAGACGACCTGCGCCATAAGAAAATCCTGTTGCCGTTCTTCACGCCGTTCATTTCTCCATTGATTCCTGCCATCATGCACCTGGCCGGATACGACACGGAGAACCTGGCACTCAGCAACACGGAATCGTGCGAATGGGGACTGAAATACGCCAACAACGAAGTCTGCTATCCGGCCACCCTGATTGTGGGAGATGTCATCAAAGCCTTCAAGAGTGGAAAATACAATCCGGAGCAAACCATCGTCGCCATGACCCAGACCGGCGGACAATGCCGTGCCAGCAACTACCTGCCGCTTATCCAAAAAGCACTCGAAGAAGCAGGCTATCCGTCTACTCCGGTCATTTCATTGACCTTCGGCCGTTCGATGGAAAACGGACAGCCCGGTTTCAAGATGAACTGGATGAAGATCTTGCCGGTAGCTCTCCGCAGTATTCTCTTCAGCGACTGCATCGCCAAATTCTATTATGCGGCTGCCGTACGTGAGAAAGAACCCGGACAGGCCAAACAGCTTCGGGAGAAATACCTGAAACAGGCCGAAAGTCTGATACTGGCCAGCCGGAGCAAGGAATTGTGGCGACTGATGGCGCAGGCTGCCGCAGAATTCAATGCCATCTCCCGCGACATGGAGTGTCCCAAAGTAGGCGTAGTCGGAGAAATCTTCCTGAAATTCAATCCTTTCGCCCAAAAGAACATCATTGAATGGCTGACCGAACAAGGCATTGAGGTGGTACCTTCCGTACTGGCCGATTTCTTCATGCAGAACTTTGTCAACCGGAAAGTCCGGGTGGAATCGCACATCCAGAAAGGAACGCTTCCCGCATTCGTCTACAAGTCGGCCTATCTGCTGATCAAGAAACAGATTGAAAAAGCCAACCGAATTGGAAAAGAATTCCGCTACTTCGTACCCTTCAAAGACATCTTTGAAGAGGCAGAAGAAGCCCAGAAGGTCATTTCTCTGAATGCGCAGTTCGGCGAAGGCTGGCTGCTTCCGGCCGAAATCATGTCGTATGCCCGTCAGGGAATCAACAATGTAGTAAGCCTGCAACCTTTTGGCTGCATTGCCAACCACATCGTATCGAAAGGAATAGAAAAACGTATCAAGCAATTCTACCCCGAGCTCCACATCCTTTCCTTGGATTTTGACAGCGGGGTCAGCGACGTGAATGTCACCAACCGCCTGCTGTTGTTTATTGACCATTTAAAACAGTAAATGCCATGTCTGACGAAAAGAGCCTCAGCCTAGAAAACAGGATACTGGAAACGGCCAAATCCGTGTTCATGGAAAAAGGGTACTCCGACACGAGCATGAGTGAGATTGCCGAACGGGTAGGCATCAACCGTCCGGGACTGCATTATTACTTCCGGACCAAAGATAAAATGTTTCATGCAGTCTTCGGAGCGATTGTCCAAACGCTCGTGCCACAGTTTCAGGAAATCCTGTGCCAGAAAGACCTGCCCTTTGCCGAACGCATCGGGCAGATAATTGACGTATACTACCAGATACTACAGCAGAATCCTTATCTGCCTCTGTTCATTCTCAGGGAGCTGCACCGAGACATGAACTCCATCTTTTCGGCTTTCCACCACCAATCCGTCTCGCATTTCTTTGAAGAATTGAAAGAGGAACTACAAGCCGAAATGGACAGTGGCAGACTGCGCCAGGTACCCCTGCGCGTAGTATTCTGCACATTTTATAGTGCCCTGGTATTTCCTTTCCTCTCCAAAGACTTGCTCACACAGACCATGATGCAGGACCATGAAGAATTTGAAGACCTGCTGACGGAATGGAAACCTTACATCGTCCGCCAAATGGTCAGTCTGCTCTGTCTTCCTGAATAAAAAGCTCCTCTCCTTCCAAGGCTTCTCATCCACCTGAAGGAGAGGAATTTTTTCTTCATACAATACCCGGAACCAGAGGGCGGTGCTCCCCCTCAGACAGTCTACTGTCACGTTCGTTGATAAAAAAGTAATCTCTTAACCCTTTCATGAACCTTTCCTGTTTTTATTTGTTTCTATTGCATTAAACAAACAACTAAACAACTAATTAATAAACGATAAAAACATACGAAAAGAATCACACCTGTCCCCTCTTCTCAAGAGACCACTGTCCTATAGGATTTAATCTGATACCCTCACTCCTAAAGGCATCACATCTTATTTCTATCAAAGAACTTTCTTGATAAACACATTAATACAATAACTATACATTTAAACCACCTTATGAAAAAAAATCACATCTTTCCCTTAGCCATAGGGAGCCTATCCTTTCTGCTATGGTCATGCCAAGCTCCTCATACAAACGATGGAATCTATGAGGGCATACTTCCTGCTGCAGACTGTCCGGGAATCTATGTCATGCTGGCCATCAACGGCGACCAGTATGAATTGCTCGAAAAATACATTGCAGAACCAGAGACATTCGTCACCCGTGGAAACATCGAACAGAAAGGAAAACAGCTCCATCTGGACAATCAGATGCAATTCACACCTCTCTCCCATGAGTTGCAAGGCCAACATACGACATTAAAAAAAATCTCGGACCGAACCGAACTGCCGGAAATATATGTCTCGCAGTCATTAAAAGAAGACCAAAGTGGAGAAGACGCCCTCATCAAACTATACAGTCAGAAAGACAAGAAATATGCAGAATTCCATTTTAGGAACAACACATACCAACTGAAATTGAATCTGCATAATGACTCAGTAGACGAGTATGTCGACCCGGAACAGCACATCAAACTTTCACAACCTGTTCCACAACTTTCATCCTTTCAAGAGTTTATCTTCAGAAATGATACGGCAGCCTATACATTTACACAGCTCAGTCCCACAAACTGTATCTACCATTTGGCAGGAGAAAAAAACGAGGAAGAGGCACCGACTTTCTTGAACGTCATCTATTACAATGACGACCAACAGGCTTTTGTAAAACTATTACATCCTACACTTCCTCATTGTTACACGCTTACTCAGACAGAAGCATCCGCCAAAACCGCCACCTATACAGACGGAGAAACGGAATGGCAACTTCACAATGACCAGCGTGCCACACTTGTTATCCATCATAAAAAATACCAATATCTGGAACAAGAATAAGACGGGAAACGACCATCAAAATACTTAAAGAAAAAAATCACTATGGCATCTATTCTATTGGGATACCTGATAATAGCTATTATCAGTTGGACTTTTACCTTCATTTCTATCCGTAAGGCTCGAACCGATATTGAGCTTTGGGGAAAAGAAACCGATTGACTATTATATGATTTAAAGTACAATACGTGAGTTACATCACGACTATGTAATTCTAAAAGAGGTCGTTTCAAAAATGAAATGGCCTCTTTGAAGTAAAATCCAACAGTCATACAATTCCCTTAATTATCTTCAGATTCAGCTCAATATAATCATTCTCTTTCTTCTGATAAGTCCCTCCTATTCCATCTTGTTGAGTTCGGTGGATAATACCGGACGGGGCACATTGATAAATCAAACTGAATTTACAGACTTTTCATTCTGCAATCTTTACTGATTATCCATATTCAACCGCGACATTTCCGTCTCGGCCGCACTCTGATTCTTCATCTTCTTTTCCGTGCGGAAGCGATAAGTAATCGTGAAACCGACTTTTCGGGTTTCTTCCTTTCCGACAGTGTTCATGATAATATCATGCAGACGGGCTGAAGCACGCGTATTGTTCTTGTTGAAAATGTCGTAAGCATCCAACGAAAGTTGAAGTTTGTCTTTCAAGAACGACTTCTTCAAACTCAGGTTGAAGGAGGTGTAACTCTTCGCTTCATATAACTGATAATATCCTTTGGAACCATAACTAAAATCAGCAGACAACAGGAATCCGGATGGAAGCGTGAAACTGTTGTTGAAGTTCAGCATCAACAGCGGGCGGCCGGCTTTTAGGACACTTTCGTTCGGCCCCGGATAACTGAAGAAAGTCTTCATACAAGTCAGCGTAAGCGAAGGCATCCACCACTTCACTGGATATTGTATATTTACCATACCTGTCAGATTATGCATTTTATCAAAATTATCCATGCTGTTTACTGTCACAGCCGAGTTTCCCGGCATACTGTAAAATGCCCATATTAAGGGATGATGTATATTGTTATAATTCAAGTTTATAAGTAGGAACTTGTAAAACAGCATATAGTTCAAGTCATGGGTTATTGCCTGTTTCAGATATAGGTTTCCTTTCCGATAGGTGAAACGGTCGGTATAGACGGCATTGTCGTTCATCTCGCCAAAAGGAGGTCGTTCTGTATGAATGGAGTAACTGAATGACTGCTGTAGGTTCTGCGTGTTATAATTGAGTGAAACGGAAGGCAGAAAATTATGATAGTTCTGATTCTGATGCTTTCCGGTATAAGTTTCCTTTAAATCACTGCGAAGATATTCATAACGGAACCCAGCCCCCATCGAAAGATTTTTCCAGGAGAAATCGTATGCCAGAAAAAGCGAATTCTTCAGTTCCATATTTTTTGTCCTTCCATTATTCAGGGCGCGTACATTTTCGATGTAATTCGTTCCGCTTGTATGACTGAAATCATAACCGAAACTGATGGTTCCCGCTTTCTCGGTATCATACGAGAGGCGAAGCTTGGCAGCGAACAAGTCCCACACAGCTTTATTATAATAATTCAATGAAGTTTCCGAACGTCCACTTTCCCATTCACGGATATAGCCGTTGCCTTGGTCCGTTTTACGGATATAGTCACCGTAGGTATTTATTTTCCAACCATTTTTCCAGTCGTTCACGTAATACAGATTGAGGTGGTGACTGATTGATTTTCCGGATACGTCCCTATGGTTCTTCATGAACGTGGAGATTCCCCGGTCCGGTATCATGGAAAGGGTGTCATCGGAAAAGGTACTGTTTTGACTGTGCTTGCCCACGTACTTCAATCCGATTTCCGACTCGGGTGAGAAATGATAGGAAACCCCTCCCATATAGGTATGGCTTTCATTAAAAATCTGTTTTGCGCTCAGCTGAGTTTGGTTCCAGACAGTGTCACTTTGCGTCTGCTGGTAAGTGTCAAGTGCCGAATTGTTTTTTCCCCGGTTGTAATTGTAAGAGAAAAAGAAGTCCCAGTTCTTGTAATTGTAACTGCCATTTATGAGATAGTTCTGTTTGAAGTGGTTTCCCTGCTGCAGATTACCCCTTACATTGAAAGCCAATCCATCCCCCAACCGTTTGGTCTTTATTTCGATGACGGCACGCTGCTCCGAATTGTATCGTATGCTCGGATTCATAATCAGTTTCACGGAACGAATTTCATCGACAGACAGATTATCCAGTTCGGTCTGGTCCATCACTTCCCTGCCGTTGATGTAATAGACAGGACTTCCTTTCCCAATCACTTCAACGGAGTTTCCTCTTTGCTGTATCCCCGGAATCTTGCAGAGCAGGTCGTTCAAGTTGGTTTGTTTGGCAAGAATGGTATTCTCCACATCGGCCAACAGCCCGTCACGGTCCAGTTTGAATGGCTTCCGATACGCGGTGACTTCCACTTCTTTCAGCGTGGTCTGTGAAGCTTCCATCCGAACCACCGGCAGCGTACGCTCGGCATTGACCTGCATTTTCTTATACAGTGTTTTGTAACCCAGATAAGAATAACGGATAATATAATTTCCCTCCGCAAGCGATGTGCTGTATATCCCGCAAGAATCGGATACCGCTCCGCTGACAAGGGTACTGTCCATCTGATTCAAAAAGGCCACATTTACCATCGGCATCACTGCATTTTCTGGGTCCATGATTTTTCCTTTTACAACATACTGGCTGTAAGCCGGCAGCAAAACCCAACAGGCTATTATAGCTAAAAATAGTTTTTTCATTAGTCAAGTTTATACAATAAATTCAGTCAAAAACTGTAGTTCAAAATACATTACCTTCCGAAGCGTGAAGAATCCACTTCCTTCTTCTCCGTTTTATATCAAACGATATTCTCAATGCCTCGTGCACACCCAATTAATAGGTGTCCGAAATGTTGAAATAGCCTTTGGCATTACCTCCCACAGGCTTTTGTGCTCTAAAGGTCCAATGACATGAGGTATCCTTAGTATCTGTAAACCACCAATATCGCTTTATACAACCCGCCGTATTGCTATTTCCATAAATTGTAAAAGCAGGTCCGTATGAAGAGGAACCCGTCTCACAAACTATGGCTGTGCTCCAATATCCATCACAAGATGTAACGCAAAAATCACTGCTCACCTCCTCAGTGGCCTCAAAACTCTTGCTATACTCAAACCAATTTCCATACGCAAAAGACATCTTTCCTGCATACGCACGTTCTGTTCTTTTTAATTCCGATTCGGGAACGTACAAGTCCAAGAACTTTATTTGCGACTTGTCAATATTGGCAGTGAATGATTTGAAGCCATGCATATTATTCAATGTAAGTGTTACCACTTTACCGTCTTTAATGTCCTCCTCTATATTTTTATTAATGGACTCTATGCCTTTTAAAGCACGTATCACATTCTTTTCCGTTAAATTGTGATCTAGCATTATTTCATCAGTTATTATAACTGAATAACAATTATTTACCGTATCAATTGTGGTGTAATTATTTATAACCGCAGCCTCTTGTTCATAGGTTAACGGCATAATAATCTTTTCTTCATCAAATTCTTTCTTGCAACCCACCAATGCAAACACAAATGCAAAACTTAATAATAGCTTCTTCATGACTAAACTTAATTTGAGGTTTTAAATAACAAAACAATACATACAAATTGAATTCTGTAACCAGGCAATCCATACCCATAATTATCAGACCATCAATCTTTAACCATTGGAACACTTACTATCCCTTTATTACACTCTTTATCTCCCACAACCTTAAATCCCAAGGATTGATAGAAGGGGACAGCATACGTTGAGGAATTGACCGATATCCTGGTAAATTTGTAATATTCCATCATATAGTTAAAAAGAGAGTTTCCTATCCCTTGCCGATGGTATTGCTTCTGCACAAAAAAAAGCGATATATGTTGCTTTTCTCTGTGGATACCAATAATGCCTATTAACCTCTCATTATCAAAAGCTCCATATATATCAAGTTCAGCCATCAGCGAAATATCATATATAAAACGCTTGAAAGCTTCAATTCCTGCTTGGGTTAAATCATTATTTCCACACTCCATGTAAACCTGATATGAGAGATTTGCAGCGTTATTATATTCTGCTGTTGCCAGCTTCCTTATAAAAAGTCCAAGACATGAGAAAATCAACCGTTTCATAATTTTAGGTATTTATTATTTGTAAAATAATTCACTCCAAAAACGGGAAAGCCTTTTATCTAAGTAGACCATATTTTCTGCAAATGTACAAACCCAAACCAGCACAATTCTCAAACTAGTTTGAGAATTAGGCTGAGATAAGTGGGGGGCATATTCAAGTAAGAAGCCACTCTTTAAACGTAATATTTTGCAGAATCTCAGAACATCTTTTCAACGTATATCTTTCTTGATAAGTATTTTAACCTATTATAAAACAATGACCTGATATATTGAACAATATCTTTGGACCTTATGTGATGCTTTGCTGATATGATAGAAAAGCTTACCACCCATAGTAATATAAAGATATTGATGTACAAGTCTTTAGTTTAAATTGAAAATTGGTTTTGAAATTTATAGTTATGTATTTACGTGACTTTTCACTATTGTTTGTTTTATTCATATTCTCCTTTAAAATGATAAACAAGGCGAGGAAAGTCATCGTATTTCTTTCCGTCTACCCATAACTCCAAAGGTGACATATTGAACATCATAAAGTTCATATAAGTCACTGCATCACCTCCATAGTTCATGGAAAACACAATCCGAATGTCAGTAGACGTATCGTGTTCACCTAAAATATTGACATCTTTTGGATACAATACGAAACTAATGGAACCAGAATCCCATTGTAAAAATTCATATCCGGCAACGACAGATACTTCGCCTATCTCACGCAAACGGTCCGACAAGTTTTTGTCTGAAATCAACTCCGATAGGGGCTGTAATGCCATATTGAACCGAAGTGAATCGCGTGAAACAGCTACTGCATTCTGCAATTCAGTTATATTAGAACCTTGATAATAGGCTACTTGTACAGTGCCATGATAAGTTCCTTTCAGGTCGAACAGCATCTGTTGTATCGCTTCACTAGAAAAAACCTCTTCGTCTTTGTTGCAACTTGTAAGGCTAAGCACACCAAGAAATAATACTAGTATTCCGAATAAGTTCTTTGTTTTCATATTGCCTTGATTTTAGAAGTTTATAGTTCTGTATTTTCTTTTATTTTCCCTATTGTTTTTGTTCATTACGTACCCGACAAAGTTTCCGGTTTGATTACTCCTTACAAATATTCTTCTTTATACTCCAATGATACCACCGACAAGTAACACAGCCAGAAGTCTTGTTTTAGTTGAGACCAACAGTATAAGAAACCACAGCCGTTTTTACTCCAGCTTCGGGAAATGCCTCTTGCGCATACTGTGTCATATCCCGATATAGCCAGATTTGGGAACGCATGTCTCCGCTATTTCCTGTACTTTCTGGAAGGTCTACGATAAAAGCATCCATCGTCAGAGCAGCTTTATGTGTGATGAAATCGCAAATGAAAGTCCATTGCTCTGTGGCTGCCACTTGACCTTCTAATGGTATCAGTTTATAGCTATCGGGGAAATTTTCATTGTCATTCGTTTCCCTCTTTAGCTTACCGTCGGCTAACACAAGATATTCACTATCCTCATTGAGCATAGCAAATTCTGTAAACTCTTTATTGAATACAAATTGCTTGCACATGAAAAGAAGACTATTATTCATCAATCTTTTCTCCACTTCATCCTTTTCATCTGCTTCAATAACATAACGAAACTCTGCATTCAAACAGTTATAATCGCTCGACAAAAAGTTATCCGGCAGTCCTTCTGAATCGTGCTTCTCTTTTGAGATTAGTTCGAGCAGTTTGTATTCCGTCCATGAAGGGTCGCCCTTGCGATAATCCAAATACGTCGTTTCGCTTATTTTTATGTGATATTCATAACCCTCTTCGTAGTTGAAGTCTTGAATAGAGGAGAATGATTCCCAGTCTTGAGCATTATTTTTTTTGACGGCATAAACTTTCCTGAAATAATTTTTGCCTTCACTGAATATCATGCCCAATATTTTTTTTGAAGCCACTGTGAGCTCATACTCTTGGTAATCGGTTACTTTTGCACCTTCCTCATCTTCTTTGTCACAACTGATAAAGGTAAATGTAAACAAGAACAGCATTAGTATTCCAAATAAAATCTTTGTTCTCATAAAATCTTCATTTAATATTTAAGTTATTTGTTCCCTTTTCTATTGATATATTGTTTACTTACAACCTCTTGACTTACCAGTTTTCCATCTTGAAAAACAAAAGCTGTTGTCAAGGTATACCATTCTTGGTCGTAAAGGCTTTCCTGATATAGCATCCGTTCAACAGGACGATTATATCTGTCTGTTATCATTTCCTTTGCGTATGGCTCTCCAAAAAGTTTCAAGAAATCCTTCTTGTTCATTCCTATCTCAATCTTTTCTGAAATATATTTACTATTTTGCACCCCTAACAAAGAAGCACAACTAACAAATATAACACTGAAAAACAGCAAAGTAATTGTTTTCAATTTCATATTATTCTGATTATAAATTATTTTTTCATACTTTCTTCCAATATACATTTCTACAAATATACAAACCCAAACCGGCACAACTCTCAAACTAATTTGAGAGTTGCAAACAAAACCATATTCTATCATTCACTCTGCAAGAAAACTTTGCAAATAGCCATTAATGGTATCATTGTTTTCTATCATCCACTAATACTATACTAACTAAACATAACCACACCACTCATATTTCAATTCCACCAACGGGTTTTATATTATTCCCTACTCACTTATGGCTTTTCAGGTTACTCCGTGTGTTATAATCTTCTTTTGGCTTCC
>NZ_CABROP010000047.1:0-23110 GCF_902472605.1 uncultured Bacteroides sp. | reverse complement strand
GTCAACTTAGTCAGGAATTAATCTTAAAACTGACAACTATTTTCAGTACACCTCAAACGCTTTGGCGTTTGTTCTTAAACGCAAGTACATTTCAAACAAAACGCCTTTGCGTTTTGATCCAAACGCAAGTACGTTTTACACAAAACGTAAGGGCGTTTAAACCGAAACGCAAAGGCGTTTTCTGACAGAGTTAAAAGTACCTGAAAATCAGTTCTTTTCTCAAATGCGACGAATCACCCAGTAGCCTCCCAACACTTGCAGCAACATACCGGGGATGCCGATACGGAAATCCTGCAAGGCGGTGAACAAACTGCCGGAGAGCATCCACTCGCCCAACGTACCTGCCACCTGATAGAACAGCACCACGGCCAGCAGCAACGGCAGGGTGACTTTCTGGAAGCGAGCTGCCACCAGTCCGGCACCCACGGCCAGCAAAACGGATTTCAGCAGGATGGCCGGCAACACGGCAGGTGCAGGCATGCCGAACCACCACGAGTTGAGCAGCGGCGAGAGCACCGCCGTCAGCAGTCCGGCCTTCCAGCCGTATTTATAAGCCCCTACCAGGGTGAAGAAATAAATGGGCAGCCAGGTCACTCCTCCCTGCGGCACCAGGTGAAAAAGCTGGGGCAGGACGATGTTTCCGGCCACAAACAGCAGGGCGGTGACGTAGGTCTTCACGCGGCTGTAGCCCAATGTGTAAAGTTTTACGGTTGTTTCCATGTGTATGTTTCTTTTCTATTTTACAATTGTTTTTTCTTTTTCTGCGGCTTCCCGCATGCGGCTCACAAAACCCTCAATCACCGGATAAAGTGCCACGGGATTGTCCGACACGTCGCAGAGGGTCTCCAGCGGACAACGTCCCGTGCAGGTGCGATTGATGATACAGGGCACTTCTTCTGCAAAGGCTACTTCCACGCCCCCGTTTCGGAGTAAAGTGAGGGCCGGGGTACTAATGACCCGGGTCCACACGCGGGCCACGCCTCCCAGCACCATCAAAGCGGCAGCTCCTTTTCCGATGACTTTGTCGGCCAGCCAGGCTCCCTTCAGAAAATCCCGGTCCGTACGATACAAGTCGTACAGGTCGGCCACTCCCCGGCGGGAAAAGGTTCGTGTTTCCTCCCCGTGACGCACCACGCAAGAATACCCTCCCTCGTTCAGCAAGCGTATCAGTTCCTCCATCACAGCGTCTCCTGTTTCAGTTTCTCTACATACTCGTCGATGCGATGCAGTTCCTTGGGGATGTCGATGGACTGCGGACAATGCGGACTGCACTGGTTGCAACCGATGCAATGGCTGGCCTGACGGAGTTTCGGCACACTGCGGTCGTAGCCCACCAAGAAGGCCCGACGGGCTTTCACGTAATTCTCGTCCATGCGGTCTTTCGGCATGTTACCCTCGTTCACACACTTGTTGTAGTGTACCAGAATGCCGGGGATATCAATGCCATAAGGACACGGCATACAATATTTGCAGTCGTTGCAAGGCACGGTGGGATATTGCAGCATCAGTTCCGCCGTGTCGAGCAGGAACTGGTTTTCCTCCTGGGTGAGCGGCACCAGCGGCGAATAGGTACGGATGTTGTCTTGCAGATGCTCCAGGTAGGTCATGCCGCTGAGCACGGTCAGCACCTTCGAAGGCGTACCGGCAAAACGGAAAGCCCACGATGCCACACTGCCTTCGGGGTTGCGTTCTTTCAAGCGGGTAAACACGTGTTCAGGGATGTTCGACAAGCGTCCGCCCAGCAACGGTTCCATCACCACCACCGGAATATTCCGGCTGCTCACCTGCTCATACAGGTAGTCGGCATTGACGTTGTTGCCCGAAGCATGAAACCAGTCGGAATAATTCAACTGAATCTGAATGAAATCCCAATGTACCTGGTCGTGCATGGCCAGTGCCCGGTCGAATTCCTCCTTCGTGCCGTGGAACGACCAGCCCAAATGGCGGATACGTCCGGCCTCACGTTCCTTGAGCAGGAAATCCAGCAGGCCGTTATCCAGAAAACGTCCTTGCAACCCTCGCTTGCCGGAAGCCCCCAGCATGTGAAGCAGGTAATAGTCGATGTAGTCCACCTGCAACTTCTTCATCGAATTGTGATACATCTTCACCCCGAAATCATAATCGGAATTAGAGAAGTTCGACATCTTGGTAGCCACGAAGAACTTCTCACGCGGGTGCCGTTTCAAGGCGATACCCGTGGAAGTCTCCGACCAGCCCTGCACATAGACCGGGGCCGTATCGAAATAATTCACGCCATGCTCGATGGCATAGTCCACCAGCCGGTTCACTTCCTCCTGGTCAATCACGTTGCCGTCGCCTCCAGGAGCCGGAAGGGTGGGCCAGCGCATACAGCCGTAGCCTAACAGCGACACCTTGTCCTCGTTGGGAGGAAACTGGCGGTAGGTCATCTTGCCCACGGGCACCTCGCCTACCCCCTGGCTGGTTTCTTTCTTATCGGGTGCACAGCCGGAGAGCGCCGCCGTGGCTCCCACCGTACTGATGCCTACTATCTTCAGGAAATCTCTTCGATTCATCTGTTTTTTCTCGTCCATTCTCTTCGCATATATAAAAGGTAAGACAATTCAATTAAAGCGTACGGTGACGTTCGTGGCCTTCCACGTAGATGGCACTCAACGGACGGGCCGGACACAGGTTCTCACAAGCTCCGCAACCGATACAACGGGCTTCGTTCACAGCCGGAATCTTCAGCGAATCGGGGTTGGACGGATCGGATGGTACCATCGAAATAGCGTCCACCGGACAATGGCGGGCACAGTTGCCGCACTCCTCCTTGTCGGTAAGTGGAATACACCGTTCTTTCACCCACACGGCATGCCCAATCTGGATGGAAGACTTCTCGGCCTTGTCGATTTTCAGGATGGCTCCAGCGGGACACACCTCGGAACAGCGTGTACACTCCGGACGGCAGTAACCGCGTTCGTACGACATGTAAGGCTGCATGAAAGAATCCAAAGAATTGGAGGGCCGCAACACTTCGTTCGGACAAGCCGACACGCACAGCTGGCAAGCCGTACAATGCGACTGCAAGTGACGGAGGCCCTGCGCTCCCGGCGGCACAATCGGCGTGTGGCGCACCGGCTCTTTCTTGTCGATAATGTCAGCCAGTCCGCCATCCATCTTGATAGCTTCTGCCTTCTTGACCACTTGTGCCTTCACGACTGAACCAGCCAGCAACAACGAACCAGCCAAGAATTCCCGACGTCCGACAATGGAATCCTGCTTTTCAGCCACTGGAGCCGCTGCCTTTTCATCCTTCTTTCCATACGCAAAACGGTAGCCGATGGCATTTTTATGACATTTATCCAGACAATCCATGCAAGCCACACAACGGCTTCCGTCCACCGCGTGGTTCTTCACGTCGATGCAAGCCGCTTTGCAGTTGCGGGCACAAAGGGTACAGCCGTTGCATTTCTCCTTGTCGATGGTAATGCGGAACAAAGCGAAACGGGAGAAGAATCCCAGCACGGTACCCACCGGACAGATGGTATTACAATAGGTACGCCCATTGCGTGCCGCCAGCACGATGACCAGTACCAGCATCACCGCTGCCACAATCAGCACGGGCAAGCTCTTGAGCCAGACATCCACTGAATAGAACGCATAGCTGTCCATGCGCTCAGCCAGCGAAGCCAGCAGGTTGTTGCCCCACATCCACAAAGGTTGCAGAAAACTGTGAGCCGCACGGCCATACACCGCATACGGGTCGAGCAACGCCACCAAAGCATGCACTCCCAGCAGCACGGCCAGCACGTAGATGACCAGCACTCCGTATCGCAACCAGCTTTTCGGCTTGGAATACGTGTAAGGCATCTTCTTACGGCCTCTGCCCAGACGGGCCACCACATCCTGAAACACACCCAGCGGACAAATCACCGAACAATACACACGTCCGGCTACCAGCGTGAGCAAGATCAAACACACGATTACTCCGGCATTCAAGGCAAAAAGCGCCGGAAGGAACTGAATTTTCGCCATCCAGCCCAGCCATGCATGCAGCACGCCTGTGAAGTCGACGAACAACAGTGTCACGAATACCAGGCACAACACCCCCAGCGTGCGCCTGACTTTTCTCAGCATATTCACAGTAAAAGCAATTTTAGTTAGTTACTCTCATCTTTCTATCACAATTCCGTGATAATTCCTCACAAAAATAAAAGGAAATCCGTTTGAACGTATCATTCTGATTCGCTTTTTTGATGAAAAAGCATAAATATAAGTTTATTTTGCGTGAATCAGATAACTTTCGAGGCTAAAACCGGAAAAGATGTCAGAAAGATTGGTTATCTGAATTACAAATTCTAACTTTGTCTGACTATTTTGTAGCAAAAGACCAAAAACACATCATGACATACGCATTTATTACGCCAGCCGAAGCCGCTGCCACCATTCATCATGGGGACACCGTCGGCATCGGCGGATTTTCATCAGTAGGTACACCGAAAGCCGTGCCGGAAGCACTGGCCGCCTACGCAGAAGCACAACATGCACAAGGTAAAGAATTCAAGGTCGGCCTCATCACGGGAGGCGCCACAGGCAGTCAGGTAGACAGTGCCTTGGTCAAGGCCCACGCCGTATCGTTCCGTACGCCCTTCCAGTCGAACAAGGACATGCGCACGGCCATCAACCAGCACGAAGTGCAATATTTCGACCTCCATCTCTCGCAAATCGGACAAGACGTGCGTTACGGCTTCCTGGGAAAAATCCATGTAGCCATCGTGGAAGCCTCCGACCTCACCGACGACGGGGAAATTATCCTGAGCACCTCGGTCGGCATATCTCCCACCCTGCTTCAGAAAGCCGAACGGATTATCATCGAACTGAACGAAGCACATACGGGAAAACTTACCGGCATGCACGACATCTATATATTGGACAACCCGCCTTATCGAACACAGATTCCAATATATCATGTGAACGACCGGGCCGGACGCATCAGTGTGAAAATTGACCCGAAGAAGGTCACGGGAGTGGTCCGTACAAATGCCCGTGACTCTATCGCTGCCTTCACGCCTCAAAACGAAGCTACCCTGCAAATCGGACACAATGTAGCTTCCTTCCTGCTGCGCGAATGGAAGAACGGCGCCATCCCCAAAGAATTCCTTCCCTTGCAGTCGGGTGTGGGCAATATCGCCAACGCCGTTTTAGGAGCCTTGGGCGATGATACCAGCCTTCCCGCCTTCTCCATGTTCACGGAAGTAATACAGAACTCGGTCATCGACCTGATGCTGAAAGACCGTATCCGGTTTGCTACCGGCAGTTCACTCACCCTGAGTGACGACCATCTGGACACGATGTATGCACAGATGGACATGTTCCGCGACCGCATCCTGCTGCGTCCGCAGGAAATCACCAACCATCCGGAAATGATTCGCCGCCTGGGCATCATCGCCATCAACACAGCCCTTGAAGCCGACATCTTCGGCAACGTGAACAGCACCCATGTGTCGGGCAGCCAGATTATGAACGGCATCGGAGGCTCCGGCGATTTTGCCAGAAACGCCTTTTTGTCTATCTTTACCACCCCATCGGTGGCAAAAGGCGGACTGATTTCGTCCATCGTGCCCCAGGTATCGCACGTGGACAGCACGGAACACGACGTGCGCATCCTCGTGACGGAACAGGGCGTGGCTGATTTGCGTGGTAAATCGCCCTCGCAACGTGCCCGCTGCATCATCGAAAACTGTGCGCACCCCGATTACAAACAGTTGTTGTGGGATTACCTGAAGCTCTCAGAAGGGCATTCCTGCCACACACCGATGTCGCTGCGCAACGCCTTCAAGATGCACCTGGCCTACACCGAGACGGGTGACATGCGAAACACCAAGTTTGAATAACAAGAATGGAAAAATTTGACATACACATCCTGGGATGTGGTTCAGCCCTGCCTACTACCCGCCATCAGGCGACCTCGCAGGTGCTCAACATCCGCGAAAAACTGTTCATGATTGACTGCGGCGAAGGCACACAGGTACAACTCCGCCGCGCCAAGCTGAAGTTCAGCCGGCTGAACCACATCTTCATCTCTCACCTCCACGGCGACCATTGCTTCGGGCTCATGGGACTGATTTCCACGTTCGGTATGCTGGAACGCACGGCCGACCTGCACATTCATGCCCATGCCGACCTGCAACGACTGCTGGAACCGCAACTGGAGTTTTTCTGCAAGGGGATGCCCTATCAGGTAGTGTTCCACCCCTTCAACCCGGGCGAACGTACCGTGATTTACGACGACCGTTCTGTGAGTGTGGAAACCATTCCCCTGCGTCACCGTCTGCCTACCTGCGGCTTCCTCTTCCGCGAGAAACCGATGCCCAACCATATCCGGCGCGACATGATTGATTTCTACGGCATCCCCATCTGCATAATGAACCGCATCAAGAACGGCGAGGACTACGTGTTGGACGACGGGACGGTGGTTCCCAACGACCGGCTCACTACTCCTTCCGACCCGCCACGGACGTATGCCTATTGTTCGGACACGGCATACCTGCCCCGCTTGGCGGAACAAGTGGCGGGCGTAGACCTGCTTTTCCACGAAGCGACCTTCACTGAGAGTGAAGCCGTCCGAGCCAAACAGACTCTGCACTCCACTGCCGCACAAGCTGCTCGCATCGCCAAGGAAGCCGGAGTGAAACGTCTGCTCATCGGCCATTTCTCCGCCCGTTACGAAGACGAGAATGCCTTACTGAAAGAAGCCCGCGCCATCTTCCCAGACACCTTGGCCGCCGACGAAGGGCTGAAAATCTCACTCTGAGACGTTAAAGAAAACTAACCCCATTAAACCGATTCCCCGGGAGATTGTCCTAACAGACAATGACGAACCCGCACACGCCATGAACAATTATAACGAAAAAGAAACCATACTGATGCTTCAGGACCCGTCGATGCAACGAAAAGGCTTCGAACGGATAGTGAAGGCCTACAGCGAACAGCTGTACTGGCAGATACGGCGCATGGTGGTTTCACACGACGATGCCAACGACTTGTTGCAGAACACGTTCATTAAGGCATGGACCAATCTGGACTATTTCCGCGGCGACGCCAAGATTTCCACTTGGCTCTACCGCATCGCCCTCAACGAGTGCCTGAACTTCCTGAACAAGCAGCGGGCCGAAAACCGCCTGTCGATCGACGATGCCGACGCGGCCCTGGCCAACAAACTGGAGAGTGACCCGTACTTCAACGGCGACGAAACGCAGAAGCTCTTCCAGAAGGCCATCCTGCAACTGCCCGAGAAGCAACGCATCATCTTCAACCTGAAATATTTCCAGGAAATGAAATACGAAGAGATGTCGGAGATTCTGGGTACCAGTGTAGGAGCGCTGAAGGCATCCTATCACCATGCCGTGAAAAAAATAGAAGATTTTTTTCATCAACACGATTAAACCTTTTTTACAAATTCAAATCTAACTTCCAAAGGAGGCAAAAATATGAAAAAGGAAGAAACAGACTTACTGAAGAGATGTGGAACCGAAAATCCCTTCACAGTACCGGAAGGCTACTTTGAACGCTTCACGGAACAACTGATGGAGAAGCTTCCGGAACGCGAAGCACAGCCTGCACCCAGACTGACATTGTGGACGCGTGTCAAACCGTGGGTCTACATGGCCGCCATGTTCTGCGGACTGATGCTCAGCGTGCGGATGTTCGTGGGTGAAAAGCAATCGCCTGCCACCACCTCGGAAACGACAGATTTCACTGAAGTGCCCGACGAATACATCGACCCGATTGTCAACCAGACCATGATGGATGATTACACCTTATACCAGTATCTCACCGATGCAGATACGGAAATCTATAAATAAAAAAATGAGAATGAAAAAAACGATTTACACGCTCGTGCTTCTGCTGACAGTTTGCCTAACTGGCCTGCAGGCTCAGAACGCCAAACTCAGCAAAGAAGAATTCCGCAACCGCCAGAAAGAATTCTTCACCCAGCAGGCGGGACTGAGCAACGAAGAAGCGCAGAAATTCTTCCCGCTTTACTTCGAATTGCAGGATAAGAAACAGGCGTACAACAAAGAGGCGTGGCAAAAACTTCGCCAGGGGAAAAACGCCAATACCACTGAAACGGAATACGGCAAGATTGTGGAAGACGTGATTCAGGCCCGCATCGCCACTGATGAGCTGGAGCTGGAATACGTGCGGAAGTACAAACAGTTCCTCCCGGCCAAGAAAATTTATCTGCTGCAAAAAGCCGAGATGCGTTTCCATCGGGAACTGCTGAAGGGCTTCAAACACGGTCAGAAAGGTCAGGAGAAGAGAAAATAAAGGTTCACACCGATTTTTTCAGTCCAAAAATTTGGAAAACAAAATTCTTTACGTACCTTTGCACCGCCTTCGAAAAACGAGGTACTCCTAAAAAGAGTTTTGGAGAGGTGGCAGAGTGGTCGATTGCGGCGGTCTTGAAAACCGTTGTACCGCGAGGTACCCGGGGTTCGAATCCCTGTCTCTCCGCCAATGACTGATAATCAACAGTTTAAAGCTATTACACCCAGCTTTACCTTCAGTAAAGCTGGGTGTATTTTTTTATCCCTGAAGTACAAAGCCTTTCAAAGAGTCCGGCTCCATATACAAACAGGGCTGTCTCAATTACAATTCAATTGCACTGAGACAGCCCTCTTCATTTATCATTTAAAAGATCATTCCACTTTCTTCAAGGATTCGGGCACATATTCAAACTTACCGGTAGCTACCACCTTATACTGAATCGTCCAGGTTACCGTCGCACTACCATCGTAAATTCCAAAATTAATCGTATAAATCACATCAATGCCGTCCACCGGAGTGACAGAACCGTAGAGAGCTTCCAACGCATGCGGGAAAGCTTCCGGCAGACGCTCCCACATCAGTTTCTCAATGTCAGAGTCGCTCATGTCATTATAAGTTCCCTGCCCTTTCCATGCGCTCACACGGAAGTCAAAATTATTCTGATAAGCTGAGCCACCATAATAATAATCATTGTTGCCATACCCTGTGACATATTTAGGATAATTTTCCTTTACCCAATCTGTGATTGCCTGATAGAAAGCAGAGACTTCTGTATTTCCCTTTTCTACCGGCAAATCGATTACCGTGCTGGGGTCATAGTTCCACTTGCCATTCGTCAACACAAACTGATTAGTGAGCACCTGCACTGTAGTAGTGGCCCATTTGCCAGCCTGCATCATATAAGTAGCACATTTCACACTGTTACTCTTTCCGTCATAGTACTTGTAGGCCACCGTATACTGATCTTCTTCCTGTGCATAAGGATAGCGTTGTGACAGGTAAACAGGCAAATAATTGTCGGGGGCCATGGAGCTGTCCAAGTTTCCATAGTTGCTTCCCATAGCCTTATAGTCTGCCGCATCCAAAGAAAGAGCGCCGGTAAACAGTTTCCAGTCGGTTCCATTGAACTGGAAGAGGTCACTCACTTGAGCAGACTCCAAATCACTGGTTCCTGCCGTCTTCTTCACTACCACATTATCAACTCGCACAGTAGTAGTCGCATTGTCTGAATTGCCGTTGTAACGGAATGCAAAATAAACCTTCTTGCCAGCCAAGGTAGAAAGATCATAATCACATACATTAGCCAATGTTCCATAAGTCTCATCGGGAACCGGTATGTTCACTGCAGACGTAATATCAGTCCAAGTAGCGGCAGCAATAGCTTCCTTCGTAAAATCTGACAAATTCTCACTGTAAAGCACTGACAGACGGCCACCTTCTGCCTTATAATTTCCATAGCAGGCATCAAAAGTGAGTTTCATACCCGACTCAATGGCAATGGCTGGTGTAATCATATAAGACTCCAATAGGCCATCGTGCTTGTAAGCACTCTGCTGCATGAACATATTACCACTATACGATTTTGCCTGCCAAGCATACGTACCTACGGTAACCACATTGTGCCAACCGTCGATAGCCACATTCTCCCCATTTGTCTGTCCGTCGAAGCCCTCGTTCAAAGCCGGAGCGTCCCCGCTCGGTTCCTGTTCCGAATAATTGTAGTCCACCAATACCATGTCCCCATTGGCCGCTTCCGGATACTTAGTTTTCAAGATACCCGGTACATGCTTGGAAGCACTTTCCACAGGAGTGAAGAAAGCATTCTTGGCACCACCCCATGCCGTTTCATAGTCCTCATTGCTGACACTATAGATAGAAGCTGCATTAAGCGCCTTTTCCGTAGCAGTAGATGCCCTCCGCTGGCTATAAGTAACCTTGATTGCAGAACCGTCATCCCCTGTATACCAGGTAGCGGCCAGAAAAGCAGGAATATATTCCGTACCCGGCAATTCATCGGTAAAGGTCAGTGAGGTCTTCAGCGCCGACAGTTCGCCGGAAAGACCGGCAGCTTCAGCAAGCGCCTTGTTGGTACTATTGTTGGCAATTGTTGCATAATCTGCATCCGTCAGAGTATAGTCTTTCTTAAAGACATTGGTAGGGCGAGTCATTTCGTCCAGTCCCTCAAAATTATCTTCATTATAATCGCAGGCACCTAACACAAGCAACGATGCCATTGCGGGGATTATATAGTTTCTTTTCATAAATTCCACCAACTTTAGAGATTAAAAATTAAGTTTCAGTCTCACGCTGTAAGTACGGCCCCATGCATAGAACACACGAGCATCCTTCCAAGTGTGTGAAGCACCGTCAATGGCATCCGTGATATATTCCTGATTGAATACATTGTCGATGTTACCATAAAGTGTCGCACTGATCTTTCCGATGTTGAAACGATATCTGGCGCTCAGGTCGAAAACATTTGCATCCGGCATCTTCCAAGGATCGTCATAAGACTTCTCCCCGTTGGCCACCAAATCATTGGAGTTGAACGACCATTCCGCATAGTTCCGGCCATAATAGTTCCAGTCCACACCCACGCTCAGGTCTTTAGTAATCTTGGCATCCAGTCCCAGAGCCGCAGTAGTCTGAGCCGAGTTACCCACTTTAGTACCATTCAGATGGATTGTCATTGAAGCATGGTCTTCAGCTTGAATACCTGAAGCATGCGTAATCTCTCCCTGATTTGTCCAGCTCTTTACAGGCTGTCCGGTTGAATCGTAGAAATAGCCCTTGGCATCACAGTCCCAACGCCAGAAACCCATAGAGAACATACCACGCACATCCAGCCAGTTGAACGGTTTCGCCACGAAATCCAGTTCCACACCCTGGTGAATCGCATTGACTCCACTCATGTTAATGCTGATACGGTCTACAAAAACACCTTCCCCATTCTTCAAATCGATACCACGGCTCATGGTCTTGTTCATCCACTTGGTGTGATACAGGTTCAGGTTTGCCGTCAGGAATTTAGAACGGAAGCCATAGCCCAATTCTGCCGAGAATACTTTCTCATTTACCGCATCCGGGTTGGTCAGGTTACTTGTAGTAGACTGCAGGAAAGCACCTCCCGAGAAGAAAGGAGCACGGCTGATGTAACCGACATTGGCAAACAGATTATGATTTTCAGTCAGGTTGTAGTTCAAACCACCTTTCACTGTCCAGCCCAGGAAGTTGACAGTTTCTGATTTTGCATGAGCCGCATCATAGTAGAAGCGGTCGTAACGCCAGTAACCCGTATTTGAAATAGAACCGGCCACAAATGCACTCAGCTTATCCTTATTGTATTCAGCCTGTGCAAAAACTCCTTCCTGTACCGTATATCCATCGTAATCGCGATAAACCACATCACCTACCTGCAGCTTCTGATTAACAAAAGCACTTCCGGCAGCCGCAGCGGCATTGTTGGCCACCAGTACATTCTGGCGAGATGAAGAGTCTACAAAATAATCGCCTCCATAAAGGTCGCAAAGTTCATTGGTATGTACACCTTTATAATAACGGAAGTCTACACCCCCATAAAAGTCAATATTCTTACCGAACTTCGTCGTATAAGTAGAAAGCAAACCAATCCAGGTATGTTTGTTGTAAGACTTTGACATGGCCATTCTGGAACCGTTTTCGCTTTCCTGATTCAATTTATAAACCTCATCGTAAGCAAACGTTCCATCCTCGTGACGGAAAGTCGTATTCAACGTACCATAAGAAGCGCCATACCAGTTACTCCGGTCGGTCGATTCCAGTCCCTGTCCGGCATATCCATATCCATTACCGATAGAAGCATAAAGTGCTGTACTCAAAGATGATTTTTCATCAATCTGCCACAAATGATTCAATGAAAGCTGAGGTTTATGATAAGCATTGCGGGCAGAAGTTTTTCTCTCCCCATTCAAACCATAGCCATAAGTAGGGTTATACTTATATGGGCTGTCTCCGTTCATGTATTTCTTGGCAAGTGTCTGCCAGCCTTCGATGGTCAGTCCGTCGTTGTTGTTACGCTGGTTGTGCCACTGGGGAGCTCCGAAAGCCGTAAACGACAGCTGATGATTGTCATTGATACGCTTTGCAATGTTGATGAACCAGTTGTAAGCTTCATATTCCGTTCCTTGGATATATCCGTCAGCCCAAGTCTTGGCACCCAACAATGTCAAGGCCCATCCCGACTTGCTCATACCGGTCGACACATTGAACATGATTTTATTGTATCCGTCATTTCCCATCGCATAAGAAACGGAACCCCCTTTCTTGGCCTCTACCGAATTGGTCACAATATTGATAGAACCACCTACTGAAGGAGCTGACACTTTGGAGGCTCCCAAACCACGTTGCGTCTGCATACTGCGGGTCACGTCAGAGAGTCCGGCCCAGTTGGACCAATAAACGCCACCCCATTCCATGTCGTTCATCGGCACACCGTTTATCATCACCGCAATATTTTCCGATTCAAAACCGCGCATATTGATACGAGAATCACCGAAACCTCCTCCCTGTTTGGTGGCGTAGACTCCAGGCGTGGACTTCAGAATTTCCGGAAACTCCTTTGTACCGAGTTTCTCTTCAATGAATACCGGCGCCACTGTCGATACAGCCACCGGAGTTTTACGGGCAATGGCCACCGAAGAAGTGACGACAACATCGTTCAACATAACAGCATCCGGCTGCATTTTAATCACACCCAAATCGACAGAAGTGCCCTTCCGGGTAATCTTCTGTTTCAGGTCTTTGTAGCCTACATACTTAAACACCAATGTAGAATTAGCAGCCACACTTTGCTTGAAGTAGCCGTCAATGTCGGTCACTGAACCTTGTGACAGACCTTCCACTATAACGGCGGCACCGACCAAAGGTTCGCCCGTTTCTGAGTCAACAAGCTGACCTTTCACTGTAGTAGTCTGAGCGAAAGCAGACATACTGCATACAGCCATCACGGCCATCAACAGGAAATGAATTAGGTTTCTTTTCATAATTCTGTTTTTAGTTAAAAGAATAGTGTTAATTGAACATTAATAAATGTTTCTTAGTGCAAAGATAACGAATATGATTCGAATAAATATTACATTTACACAAGATTTTTTAGAAAATAAAAAACTTTTCTTTATCAGTTTGTAGATACCTCCCCTACATTTTTAATCTTTTTCTTTTCCCAACACAAAGCTTTCCTTATATTTACGCAAACAATTAAACCTGAATCCACATGAAAAATAGAATGGTCCTACTGGCATTGGCCGCCACTTCATGGCTGGTCACTACAGCAAACACACCTGTTTCGAAAAGCATAGAGAACCCCTTCATCGAGTCTGCCAACACCATGACGCTCGACATTGCGAAAGTGGAACTGAGCGACACAGCCACGGTGCTCTATACGGACGCCTATTTCCGCCCGCACTACTGGATTAAAATCAGTTCCGAATCTTACCTGCAAGCCGACGGCAAGAAATATGCCTTGAAAGGCACGCAGGGCATTGAAGCCGATTCTCTTTTCTGGATGCCCGAAACGGGAGAAGCCTCCTTCCGGCTGAGCTTTGACCCCCTCCCCCGCGACACACGTTCGTTCGACTTCATCGAATCCGATTGCGACGAGTGCTTCAAGCTGTTCGGCATTGACCTGACGGGAAAGAAGGCTCTCGACCGCCCGGCCGATATTCCTGCCGAAGTAATCCGTACTTCGGAAACCGTCCCCGATGTTATGCCCGACCCTCAGTTCAAGGTGGGTGAAACGGTGGTACACATGCACCTTTCAGGCTATCGGAAAGAGTTGGCCAAGGAAGCCGATATTTACCTCAATACGCTAATGAATGGCCAGCAGCCTTATAAGACCACCATCGACTCTATGGGTATGGCTGAATTCAAGTTCTGGCAATACGGGCCTGCACAAGCTTTAATCAGCGTAGGCATGATAAATAAACAAATATGGTTGGCACCGGGTGAGGAAATAGACCTCTATGTGGACATGCGGCACAGCGGGCAGTATATTCTGAAGCGTCGAACAGAAAAGAAACAGTTGCCGACATTCAAGAGCATTCCTTTCTGTTACTACTCAGGTACATACGCCAGACTATCAGCTCCGTCTTTGTATTCAGACAAGTATTATGGCATGGATTTGTACACAGGCGAGTTTGCCGACTACAAAATGACGGCTGCCGAATACACACAGCATGTCATCAGTAGTTATCAGGCACTTTCAGACAGTATTGCTCAAAGTAAGCTACCGTCTATAGGTAAGGAACTGGCCTTAATTAATTTAAAGCAGGAGGCAGTCGAGGCCATGGCAAAAGGCGACTGGTTCCGCGAACATAATTACAGAAAAATACATAACCAATGGGAGCGCTCAAAACCCCTGAACATCAAAATCGACCCACTGACAGCTGAAAATCGTGCGGAATTGTGCAAACTTTTCTCCATTGCCGACCCCAAGCTGCTGATGGGAAAGGATTTGATAAGTTATGTATCAGCTGTATCTAGCCCTGATATCGCATGGCCTAAAGAAGCGGGCTTGGAAGGCACCTTTGCCTCCGAATTGAAACTAGTGTTGCCTTTGACACAGAAAGCTTCAAACGCTGTCCTCACTGAGGACGACCTGAAAAAACTGGATGATGTACAGAATCCTTTCTGGCGTGAAGCCTTGCTGAAGATGCAAGAAAACGCGCAAATCGCACTCAAAGCCGTAGAGGGAAAAGCCGTCATCGAAAAGACACCTGAAGTAGCCCCGGACAAGCTCTTCGAAGCCCTCATCGCGCCTTACAAGGGAAAAGTCATCCTGGTGGATTTCTGGAACACCTGGTGCGGGCCTTGCCGCATGGCCATCCGTGCCAACGAGCCGCTGAAGGAGCAGGAACTGAAGAGCGAGAATCTGGTATGGATTTACCTTGCCAACGAAACGTCTCCCCTCGTCACTTACAAACAGGCGATTCCAAACATCAAGGGGAAACATTTCCGCCTGAACGACGAGCAATGGAAGTATCTCTGCGAACAGTTCAAGATTGACGGCATTCCTTCGTATGTGCTGGTGGACAAGTCCGGACACTATCAGCTCCGCAACGATTTCCGCAACCACGAAGTCATGAAGAATACCTTAAAGAAAATGATTGAATAACCTCAAGTGTATCGAAGACGAAAGCGACACATGCCGTAAATAGCCGAAAAAGCCAACCCATTCACGCACAAAACAAGGTGAATGGGTTGGCTTTTTCGGCTATTCCATATAAAGAAGGTTTGAGCGGATTGGACCAGAGAAAGAGCCATCCGCTTTAAAGGCAGTTTCAACACACAAAAACAACCTTACCCACTTTCAAGCATAAAAACGGGAGCCTCGTGGATTTATCTCAAATAATAAGGTTTATGATAGGAGCAATAAGCAGAACCGTCGGTTGCCCGTTCTGTACAATTAGGATAGATACATTGGTGACTCCCTAATATCATGTCCAAAATGGTGGAACACGAAGAGCATAGCAACGATACGCCCAAGCCTATCAATAAAATCATCATTTTCTTTTTCATGGTATTGATAATATAAGGTTATTATTTTTCATTGGATGCACTCTACCTTACTTTATCCACTCCCGCCCCAAACTCAAGGTGCAGAGCGACTCGATGCGGATAGTGAAATTTCCCAAGCTGTTGGGCACATAGGGATACAAATCCTGATTCGTGCTGGAGTATGGAAGGTACTGCACCTTCATCTCCCGGATAGTACCCCACTTGTCGTAACGGCCATCGTTGTTGTCCACCATGTAAAGGGTATCAATCAGTCCGTTCTCATCGAACTTCACGCCCCATAGCGTTACGGCATGGGTAGACCAGGCTCTTCCGATATTCACGATAAACAAGATGCCCTGCTGCGAAATCAAAGCTTGCTTGACAATCGCATTGAAACGGTCACGCATCAGGTTTATGCCCACATATTCCGCACCCAATGAATGCGTACCCAGCTGCTCACGGAAGAATCCGGCATAAGGGTCCGGTTGATCGGTATCATACATTTTCCGGTGAAACACCCCGTTGAAGAACCAGTTGATGGCCTTCAGCGGACAATCTCCCTGATTGGGAAAACGGTTCTTGAACAACTGGAAAACCTCGCTGTGCAGCATATCGTCAGGCACCGCCTTCGGTCCCTTGTAAGCTTTCACAGCCTCCGTTTCCTTGTTCTGCTGGAGCCACCAGTGAATCAGGTTCGAAGTAGCCGCCGCCCAACACATCAGTCCGTCACCACTGGACGACACATCCGAAGGATTCACCTTGTTGCAATCGAACCATCCGCAGCCCTCCGTCCAAGACAACTGGGTATGGTCTTCTTCCCACTGCTCTTCGGCTGGTTCCTTCAATCCATACACCCAACGGGTAGTTCCCGCAAAGGCATCCGGCGTGTTTCCCTTTTGCAAGTTTAACCGATAAGTCGTTTCCTTTCCTGCCTCCAACCGATTGAACGGCTTCCCGTCTACAGTCTCAGGTACCTTCACCGTAGTTTCCTGTCCGTCGATACGGATGCAAATCCAGCCTTCGGCACGTAACGCCTCCGTCTCCTGCGGACATACCAAAGCCATCCATACCCCATCGGCCTGACGGGCCATCTTCACCCATTGATAATCAGACGGGGTCTTCAGTGTCCCATCGGACAGGTTGAACGAAAGCTGACAAGGCGTATAAACCTTCACTTCCGCCTGCTGCAACTGCTCCTCAGAATACGATGCATCCTTGCTCTCCAGCACCAGACGCAACCGATGCAATGTATGGGCGAAATGGAGCTGCACTTTTCGGCCAGCCTGCACACGAGCCTGTGCCCACAACAAATCCGAACGACGATATTCCATCCCCTGTTGGTCGGCAGCTAACGTATGGAGATAGTCGGACGAAGCCTGACCGGCCTGATGCAGACGAAGCGCAGGAGCCACGTACCAAGCTGTAAACTCCACGTCCTCTCCCACTTCCGCCCAATATAACTCAGGCATCCACTTCCCGTTTGACAAATGCAAAGTATAATGCTGCGAGCGCCCATCCTTCGCGTTGCGGGCATACACCACCACCGTATCTCCCTCTTCAAAACGACCACTCCCGTCGGTACTCAGCACAGCCCGTGAACCCTCCAACAGCATATCAAAGTCCACCGGACCAGCGGATGGTTGTTCCATCCCGTTCTCCGGCAGGTTGCTGTTACACGAAGTCACACAAAGCGTCCACAGAGCCACGTTCAACAAAGTGGCAAGAAAGAAGATTTTTTTCATTCAGTCAAATTAATAAGAAGTATATAATTTAAGTCAAGTTTGTATGAGTATACAACAAAAAACGTTTGAAAAGGATTTTGCCCTGCTTCTGATTTTAATATTAATTAGGAGATTCCCCTAAACGACTATTCCTAATTTCCACAACCTCCCGACAAAAACACCTCGACACGTTCGTGCGGAGACCTCGTCACGTACGTGATGAGAAGTCGACACGTACGTGATGAGAGGTCGGCTCGTTCGTGCCAAGGTATTTATGGTACTACATTCTGAGAAAAAAGAAGAACAACATAAGAATAATCTTCTTATCTTTAGGGCACAAAAAACGAGAACGATGAACAAAGATGACTTGCTGGAACTAAAAACCCGCATGGAGAATGCGCTGGAGAATGATTTGCTGGAAGACGAAAGTTTCGATATCAACGAATTTGAAGAAGAAGTCTGCACGATAGAACAAGACCTGGAGGACTACCTGCCCGCAGCCCGTGATGCGGAACGCAAACTGATTAACAATATTCTCCGACTGATTACCAAGGTAAAAAACGAATATGAGTTTTTCGACGCGGAAGCGGAACGCAGGGCTATGTTTCCCAACGGGGAGGATGATTACTAACCCTTACAGCCATAACCCCGAGCCGAGAGCATAGCTGTACAAAACACAGTTTGCTCTTCCATGCAGACGGAAAAGTCGATAAAACAAACCAATAAAAAAACAGCATAAACCGGTAAAATATTCCGATTTGTATACTGTTTTTATTCTTATATAAGGGAGCTATTTTATAACGAAAGACGAAAATGGGTTGACGAAAAACTGAGTTCCCTTCAGGAAAATCATTTTTTGTTTTCTACGGCTTTGGCAGTTATTTCTATTTGTTCGGCAATGGTTGCTACACTTAGAGTGGATTATCCCGAGATAGCAGAACTATGATTTTTAACTTATTTGTATTTCCCTATTTTTCGCTATCGTAAATGACATCAAGTAATTCATTTGCAAGTTTTTCATCTGTGATTTTAATAATGTTGTCTTCCTCTGTTACATAGCCAAGTATATTGATACTGCCATACCAGACCGTGAACCCATCTATGATACATGAGGATAAGGATAGCTTAGGTACAATCTTTACATATAATCCCAAACTTTTTAGATAATTCGTCTGACTGCTTTCCTCTGATGTAAGAATTGCCACCTGAATACCACTTGTATGAAGCTCTCTGAACATTTTAACAAATATGTTTCGTTCTGTACGATAGAGTTTTGGAGAGGATATGACAATAGATTGTTTTGAACTTTTCAAATTTTGCATAAATGCCAAGCGAAATGTGTTGCCATTGAAAATCTGTCCTTCATATGATGATATTTGTAAGTCATCTGTATTATCAAACAGCGTCTGAGTATCTTTTGACAGTACACGATAACCGATGGCAGAGTATCCTTTCAGGCGTTTACGATACATATTCTCACAAACAGGTTCGTGTATATCAATATAGTCATAAATACGAACATCTTTCTTGCCCTCATTCTCACGGTGCAAACGTCCGGCATATTGTGCCACCAATCCTTTCCATGAGATTGGTAGTGCCAAAAACAGTGTATCAAGTCGTGGATAGTCAAATCCCTCTCCCACATATTTTCCCGTGGCTACTATTACAAGAGGGGTATCTTTGGGTATATCCTGTAACTTTTGCAGCGTTTCTCTCTTGTTCTTTGCAGCCCCTTCTCCTGTGAGTTGTATGATGTTGATGATATGCTGCTTCAACATTCTGGCAAGCGACTCTACATGAGAAGTTCTGGCGGTCAGTATTATAGGCGTTCGACCTGCCGCTACAACATTAAGGACATCCTCTATTATAAGATTATTCCGTATTTCCGATTCAGCGAGGGATTGTGATAGTGCCGTAAACGATTGTTTGTCATCGGTAACAGGTCTATAAGATGTAAATCTCGGCACAAGATAACGCTGGAACGACTGCTTCTGTATCTGTGCCTTGGCATCAGCAGAAAAACGAATCGGACCGCATTGCATAAAGATAATAGGCTGCAAACCATCTTTGCGGATTGGAGTGGCAGTAAGTCCATAGACATAATGTGCCGTAACGTGTTTTAATACATTCTCAAATGTTATGGAAGATACGTGATGACACTCGTCTACAATGACCATCCCATATCCTTTTACAAAAGGCTTGACTCCGTCATTTTCAAAACACGACTGCATAAGGGCTATATCAATAACACCATGCAACGTGTTAGAGGTAGAATCAAGACACCCGACTGGAGAAAATGCCTTCTTCCTTCCTCGTTTCTTGGAAATCTCATCTTCTATAAAATTTATGTCAAGAAATTCAGACAGACGTTCATGCCATTGCATAAGCAATGCCTTGGAGTGTACCAGAATAAGTGTATTTGTCTTTCTTCGGGCAATCAGAGCCGCGGCTGTAACAGTTTTTCCAAAGGCTGTCGTTGCAGACAACACACCGTTGGGAAATGGCATGAGGGCATTGATAGCGTCCAACTGTTCATCACGTTCCTTTCCTTTGAATGTTACGCCAATAGGTTTACCATGATTTGTATTATCAATTATTTCATAATTAATCTTGAGGGAATACAGCATATCAATGATGGCATCCTCGCACCCTCGAGGCATTGCAAGATATTCATCGGTAAAATCTGCACGGCAGATAATACGAGGAATGTTATACGTAGAAATACGCATCGCCTGTTTGCTGTAAAAATCAGGATTTTTGAACGCAGCAATATGTTTCAAGTGATTGGTAACCTTATCAGAAATAGATTTTAAAGGGATATATATCCTGTCTGATTTATATATTATAAGCCTACCGTTAAAGTCTTCCTGGGTCACATCTTGTATGACTGGTATTTCCCACGGTTTATTTTCCGAAGAGGTAGCTAATGTTCCAAAATCTTCCTGCTGGTTCTGTGTCAATAATGCATCTACGGCACTTTCATCTATTTTTCTTACATTGTACAGGTATGACCATTGATCTCGGAATGGAAGAAACTGTTCATCCACAAAAACGCTGTTTCCTGCTTTTCTAGCTTTTCCCTGCAATGGCAATGCAATAAGATTGCCAAATCCACCTTCTGACACTTTGTCCTGATTGGGGAAGAAGCGATCGTATGAATCGAATGTAATTCTCCCATTACGCTTCATGGCTTCTGTAAGAATTGTATTGCCTAATTTCCTTGCCTTGTAGGCAGGTATAGGTTCATTAAAGAAAGTCCACACATGTGCACCATTACCAGAGCGTGAGCGTTCTATGCAGAAAGGGATTCTCCACTCTCTACAAATGGAACTAAATGCCAATACATCGTTCTTATATCCATGAGCACAATTCTTGTCATCAAAATCAACACATAGGAAAGAGCATTTATTATCAGAAGTAACGACATACAGACCGATAACATCACATCCGTTGTCATCTTTACCTTCCATATGTCGGTATATGTCTTGATTAGTTAATGGCGCAAAATTTCGGTTAGGACATTCTGCACATTTATGCTTTTTCTTATCACATATTCCTCTACGCCATTCGTTGATACAGACAGGTTGGTAACCACCCTTTTCTGTAGTTTTGCTGAACCACCGTCGTGCAAATACATCATTTCGCCCCTTGAAAAAGCTACGAAATAATGCAATTTTCTCATCAAGGGAGAGTTTGATTGGAGGGTATATTATGGAAGAAAATGCTGTACTTTCATCAGCACGTTTGATGAAGGAATACACTATACCATGCTGTGAAAGTATTGACTTCAGTTCTTCATTTTCGGCAAGCAGAGCATTGTATTTAATGACAAGCGCATTGTATTTCTCCTGAAAACTGTCCATCTGTTATTTTGTTGCCATTAAACCACACAGCAATGCAATTCCAAAACTCAGAAATGTTCCAGCAAGGACATATTCTGTTTTTGCTGTATCCGTGTCCTTGAATCGAAGTATGGATTTTGCCGCTATGATAAAACCGATTGCTTCATATTGTCCAATAATAACGAATATGATTGTCAGAATGCGCTCTAAATTTCCAATCAACGCTCCTGCATTTTTGATGTTTTCACAGGATTGTGTTTCTCCAACCTGATATTTCTTTAAGACCAGCTTAATCAGGATATTGGCAGGTTTAATGCACAATAATATCGCCAATATGAACAGAGGTATTGAGAAACTGTCATTGTAATCCATTGATTGGATTGGCAACTTTGTTGTAGTGTCAAAGGAAGACGCCACTATAATCAGTATAGACAAATGAGTAATCTGATCAATAACAAAACTCCATAACCCTTTGGGACTATATGTTTTGATCACATCTATTACCAAATGGAAGAAAGCAATGGTAAGAGCATAAAATTTGAAATCATAAATAGGAACAACTGCCCATGACACGGCACCAATAATAAGCGAATGCACATACAGGAACCAGCTTTTGAATTTCTTTTCCTCTTTCTGTGCACAGTATTTATCATTTTGCAGGTAAAAATCACCTATAACATGTGCCAATAGCAGACTTAAAAACAACCAACTATTCATATTCTTCAAAATTTACCTGTTCAAAATATTTTATGACTTCTTCTATACAATACCATTTTGTGGCCGTAGACGCATTATTTACACTGGCTTGGGATATACCTAATTTCTTGGCAATGTCTGCCTCTTTGAAACCAAGCAATTTATAGTAAACGACTTCACTTTGGCGCACAGTCATATCATTTAATATAGCATCGGTCAATAGGGCTATAGTTTGCAAGGGGGCAGATAATTGCTTTTTACTTGTATGGACAGACATCGTTCCCTTATTCAGGGAACTCATTCCCTCAAGCGCACGTCCTGACAGATATATGGCCTCACCATCCCAAATGCCTTGTTCGGTATCCACTATTCTCATACCTCCGATACCAATGGCTATACGTATTCCGTATGTATGGAAATTTTTCATCTTTTCATTCTTAGCTGTGGAAAAAGATTTGATACAGGATTTGATTATAAAGGCTATCCGGAATACGTTTGATACATTTTGCATTACACACTCTATATAGTCCCCTTTTATTTGGCGGCCTTCAAAATCAGGATAACTCACTTTTAGCAAGCCAAATAATGATTCTATCCTTTGCTTTAATCCTATAGTTTCATTCACAGACAAAGAAGTGGATGCTACTATATCCGCTGAAATTGTTGCAAACATATTATGGTTCATTGATTTGATAACAAAGATATGAATTTTCTTTTATTTCACCAAGAAATATAGGTTTAGTAGTCTATAATCGGGAAATATAGATAAATAAATCTATAATCCTATTTTATATACAAGATAACCTATAATAAGAATCTGCACATTTCCATAGACAAACAATGCAGATTAAGCAATCATTTTTGCCCGGACAAACTTCGTAGAAACGCTATATTCTGCTTCCGCCCAGAAACGAAAAAAGCCCTGATTCTGTTGTGAATCAGAGCTTTTCCTAATTTCGCTTTGTAAGTTTGCGGTGCGTACGGGACTCGACACACGCCTTCTTATCTTATTGATAGTCAATACTG
>NZ_CABROP010000046.1:0-25095 GCF_902472605.1 uncultured Bacteroides sp. | reverse complement strand
TTTACTGACGGAATCGGAAGAGGTCATCTGGCTTCTTCAGAAGTGTCATGTCCTGATGGATAGAATTATGTAAGAATACATGGAAAATTGACAATAAAAAATGGCATATGAAGATGATAGACCATAATCATTTCATATACCATCTTATTTTGGGGACATTTACTGAATATCCCTTTTTATATCCTACAAATGCAAGTCCTCCATTCATTTGGAATGCGAGGACTTGTTCTTTTTCTGTCGTAAACATTCTACCATTTGAGAAGCAGCCCTGTCGGAAGCTCCGGCCTCACCAAGCAGATTAATCAGCCTCTCATATCCCTGCAACATCTGTTCCCGGCCCTCACCACTAGGAAGAATCCGGGCCAGCTGCGTCTTCACATTTTCCACCGTCATTCCATCGGCCACCAGCTCGGCCACCACTTCACGCCCGGCAATCAGATTGACCAACGAGATGTATTTTACCTTTAATATATGCCGCCGCAAAAACGACACAAGCTTGCCGGCTGCCGTGTAGTAACATACCACCTGAGGAACACGGAACAATGCCGTTTCCAAGGTAGCCGTACCGCTCGTCACCAAAGCAGCCGTGGCGTGGGAAAGTAAATCATAGGTCTGCCCGAACACAATTTCCGCATTCTCTCCCATATAGGCCCGATAAAACTCCGGTGCAATGCCCGGCGCCCCTGCGATAACGAACTGATATTCCGGGAACGACCGGGAAGCCTCTATCATACGCGAAAGATTGTCTTTTATCTCCTGTTTCCGGCTCCCGGCCAACAATGCCACGATAGGTTTGCTACCCAATTTGTTACGTGCCACAAACTGAGCAAAATCTTCCGAGTATGCCTGTTGGAAACCATCGACGGCATCCACACACGGATTGCCTACATAATGAATAGGATAGGAATGTTTCTCGAAGAAATCTACCTCAAACGGAAGGATGGAAAACAGCTCGTCCACATCGCGCTTGATGTTCTTGATGCGGTATTCTTTCCATGCCCATATTTTGGGCGAGATGTAATAAAAAATTGGAATACGGGTATGCGCCTTGATATATTCAGCAATTTTCAGGTTGAATCCCGGATAGTCGACCAAAATCAACACATCCGGCTGCCAACCAACAATGTCTTGCTTACAAAAGTCCATGTTTCGGAAAATCGTACGCAGATGCAGCAATACTGGAATAAATCCCATATAGGCCATATCCTTGTAATGCTTGACCAAAGTGCCTCCCACGGCCGCCATCAAATCGCCTCCGAAAAAACGAAATTCAGCAGCTGGATCATTCTTTTGCAAGGCTTTCATCAAATTCGAGGCATGCAAGTCACCCGAAGCTTCTCCTACAATCAAATAGTATTTCATACCTGAAAATTCCAGTGAGTCATCTCTTCCTTTAAAGCATAAGCCGTCACATCAATCTGTGTGGGGGTAATAGCCACATATCCATGGTCAAGCGCCCAATGATCCGTATCTTCCGCATCAGGTTCATTGTTCTTGTAAGAACCTGTCAACCAGTAATAATAGCCTCCCCTCGGATGCTCTGCCTTCACGAATTCATTGGTCCACACGCCATTTGTCTGCCGGCAGACACGTACCCCTTTCAATTCCTTTACATTGGGGATGTTCACATTCAGGCAAGTACCTGAAGGCAAGCCATGTACCAGCACCTCCTCTACAATACGCTGTATATACGGGAATGTAGGAGTAAAATCCGCTTCCGCATCATGATTGCAAAGAGAAAAACCCACCGAAGGGATGCCTTTCAAACAACCTTCAATCACCACTCCCATCGTACCGGAATAATGTACATTGACCGAAGAATTATCTCCGTGGTTGATTCCGCCAATCACCATATCGGGCACCCGAGGAACCAGTTCGTGCAAGGCCAGTTTCACACAGTCTACCGGTGTTCCCGTACAACTATATAAAACAAAGCCAGGTTCTGAAGCCAATTGTTTGCAACGCAAAGGATGTTCTGACGTAATGGAACCTGAAGCTCCCGAACGGGGACCGGAAGGAGCTACCACCATCAAATCAGCCATCGGTCGCAACACTTTTATCAATTCCTGAATTCCTTTTGCAGCATAGCCGTCGTCGTTCGACAACAGCAGAAACGGTTTCTCTTTCACCATATTATCATTCAATCTTTTTATGAGTGTAAAGTTACAACAAATCTTAATCTTACCAAACCGGGTCACACAATTAAGCAAAAATATATATCTTTGCCCGCGTGAAGTTATTAACAGATGAGGTGACTTTTCAACACTTTCCCAAAAGTCATGGAATTTTAATTGACACTGTCACCAATTATTAGTTACTTCGCAATCAGAATAAACTGATTAATATGGGAAAAATTATTGCTTTGGCCAACCAAAAAGGAGGAGTAGGCAAAACTACCACGACGATTAACTTGGCTGCATCTTTAGCTACTCTCGAGAAGAAAGTACTAGTGATTGACGCTGACCCTCAGGCAAATGCCTCATCTGGTCTAGGCGTGGACTTGAAAGACATTGATTGTTCAATCTACGAATGTTTAATCAATCAGGCAGACATCCGGGAAGCTATTTACACCACCGATATTGACGGATTAGACATCATACCTTCTCACATCGACCTGGTAGGTGCTGAAATTGAAATGTTGAACCTGGAGAACCGTGAGAAAATCATGCGACACGCACTGGAACCGATGAAAGACGAATATGACTACATACTAATAGACTGCTCGCCTTCGCTCGGCTTGATTACCATCAATGCATTGACTGCTGCCGACTCGGTAATCATTCCAGTTCAATGCGAATACTTTGCGTTGGAAGGAATTAGCAAACTGCTGAATACCATCAAGATTATCAAGACAAAACTGAATCCTTCGCTGGAAATTGAAGGATTCTTACTAACCATGTTTGACTCACGTCTGCGTTTGGCTAACCAGATTTATGACGAAGTGAAACGACATTTCCAGGAGCTGGTATTCAAAACCATCATCCAGCGTAATGTCAAACTGAGTGAAGCTCCCAGCCACGGTATTCCGGCCATCCTTTATGATGCAGAATCCACCGGAGCAAAAAACCATTTGGCCCTGGCCAACGAAATTATAACCAAAAACAGCAAATAAAAGTATATGGCAGTACAGAAAAAATTTGCATTAGGACGAGGACTGGATGCCTTGATATCTCATGAAGAGGTAAAGACCTCCGGCTCATCCTCTATCAACGAAATAGAATTGAGCAAGATATCGGTCAATCCCAACCAACCTCGCCGGGAGTTTGATCCGATTGCTTTACAGGAACTGGCAGACTCCATTGCTGAAATTGGTATCATACAGCCTATCACCCTACGTCAAATCAGCGAGGATTCTTATCAGATCATTGCAGGAGAAAGACGTTACAGAGCTTCCATATTAGCGGGACTAAAAACCATACCGGCTTATATCCGCACGGCAGACGACGAGAATGTCATGGAAATGGCATTGATCGAAAATATACAGCGCGAAGACCTGAATTCACTGGAAATCGCACTGGCTTACCAGCACCTGATTGAACAGTATGAACTGACACAGGAACGACTCAGCGAACGAATAGGCAAGAAACGTACGACTATCGCAAATTACCTACGGTTACTAAAACTACCGGCTCCCATTCAGATGGCTCTGAAAAACAAGGAAATCGACATGGGACATGCACGTGCATTACTGACTTTAGATGACCCTAAAACGCAGATACGTATTTTCAATGAAATCGTAAGTCAGGGATATTCTGTCAGAAAGGTAGAAGAAATCGTGAAGGCACTGGCCAGCGGTGAAAGTGTGAAAAGCGGAGGAAAAACCATTACTCCCAAAGGGACACAATTGTCAGAAGAATACTCTATGCTGCAAAACCATTTGTGCAGTTTCTTCGGCACAAAGGTACAGCTATCTTGCAGTAATAAAGGAAAAGGAAAAATCAGCATTCCTTTTAACAGCGAAGCAGACCTGGAAAGAATTATGGAGATTTTAGACTCTTTGAAAAAAACAGAATAAACGACCACTTCAGTTGAGAGCACATACACTTACATATTTACTATCGTTTATCTTGTTACTCTGCACCCCTTATTGGGGGGGCATGGAAGTACATGCCCAACGTGCCAAGAAACACCGGGAAGGCATATTGACCACCGACTCCATCCGCCTGAAGCATCAAGCGGACAGCTTGGCACTGGCCGATACCACAGATTTGCAGCGACAGCTGAACCTGAAAAATCTGGAAGCTCCCGTAGATACAGCTGCATTGGCACAACAAAACGATTCTTTACAACATGCCCAACCTCAGCCCATAGAAAAAAAACGCTGGATACCTAATTCCAACAGGACAGTATGGTTAGGATTGGTCATCCCAGGGGCCGGACAAATCTACAACCGGAAATACTGGAAGTTACCCATCATTTATGGAGGCTTCGTAGGATGTGCCTACGCCCTGACGTGGAACAGCCAGATGTACAAGGACTATTCGCAGGCCTATCAGGACATCATGAGCAACAATCCGAACAACAAAAGCTACGAAAACTTCCTTCCTCCTGGAACCAATGTAAATGACCGGCTTGAATATTGGCAAGAATTATTTCGTACACGTAAAGACCTTTATCGCCGCCAACGTGACCTAAGTATATTTGCATTTATTGGTGTATATTTATTATCGGTGATTGATGCCTATGTGGATGCCGAACTTTCTGATTTTGACATCAGCAAAGACCTCAGCATGAAATGGGAACCCACCATCTTTAACGATGCATTCCGCAACCGTCCCCAAGGAGTCGGCTTGCAATGCTGTATTAAATTTTAAACAATGAGAAAGCTACTTTTCAGTTTACTGACTGCCACAATCTGCAGTGCGTCCTCCCTTTTTGCACAGCAAACGGAGAAAACCATTACTGTACAATCTGCAAACGGACAAGAAGACATTATAGACTTACCGGAAGGTATGATATCCACCACCGACAGCCTTTATCTGGACTGGATATCCAAACACTATATCAACCCGGCAGAGAACTGTACGATGACTACCCAGAACCCAGAAGTCAGCGATTCAATCTATATGGATCGTCTGCAACGGATTCCGGCCATCATCGAGATGCCTTACAATGATATCATACGGAAATTCATCGACATGTATGCCACTCGCCTGCGACAGAAAGTATCTTTCATGTTAAGTGCAAACAACCTATACATGCCCATTTTTGAAGAAGCTCTCGATTTATATGACCTTCCACTGGAACTTAAATACTTGCCTGTCATTGAATCGGCATTGAATCCGACAGCCACTTCCGCACAAGGAGCCGTAGGCCTATGGCAGTTCATGCTTCGTACCGGTCAGGTATATGGTCTGAAAGTCAATTCACTGGTAGACGAACGGAGAGATCCGATCAAATCTACACGAGCCGCAGCCCGCTACTTGAAAGATTTATTTGATATCTACCACGACTGGAACCTCGTGTTAGCAGCCTACAACTGCGGACCGGGTACCATCAACAAAGCCATCCGCCGAGCTGGAGGTGAAAAAGACTTCTGGAAGATTTACAATTACCTTCCCAAAGAAACCAGAGGCTATGTACCTGCATTTGTAGCAGCCAATTACATCATGACTTATTATTGCGAGCATTACATCAGCCCTATGGAAATGAACATGCCCGAAAGTACGGATACAGTTCACATCAACCGTCCACTAAATCTGAACCAGATAGCTGAAGTATGCAAGATGGATATCGACCAGCTGCGTGCCCTGAACCCTGAATTCAAGAAGGATATCATTCCAGGCAATGAAAAACCTTATGCTTTAAGATTGCCAACCCAGATGATGAGCTGCTTCATCGACCATGAAGACAGTATTTACAATTATAAGCCAGAGGTTTATCAGACGCGCCGCAATACCGTAACGGTCAGCAATAGCAGTACGAGCAAAAGTCAGAGTAAAGGGAAAGCCGTATACCATCGCATCCGTAATGGAGAGACATTAGGAAGCATTGCAGCCAAATATGGCGTAAGTGTAAACCAACTCCGACGATTGAACGGCATCAAGGGAAGCAACATCCGAGCAGGCAAATCACTACGTGTCCGATAAGAAAAGGAAGCATTTGCTTGTTTGATTCGTATTTTTCTCTATTTTTGCATTATCGATTCAAAGAAGGGAGAGAATATGACTGAGGAGAAACTTACGCAGGAACAAGCAGATGAGCAACTGATAGACAATGCCTTTCAGGAGTTATTGGACCGATACCTTGAAAGCAAACACCGGAAAAAGGTAGAAATTATTACAAAAGCCTTCAACTTCGCCCGACAAGCTCACAAAGGAGTGCGCAGACGTTCGGGCGAACCTTATATATTGCATCCCATAGCCGTAGCACGTATTGCATGCGTGGAAATCGGATTAGGGTCTACTTCTATCTGTTCTGCACTACTTCACGATGTAGTGGAGGATACAGACTATACTGTGGAGGACATCGAAAATCTGTTCGGGCCTAAAATAGCCCAGATTGTGGACGGGCTGACAAAGATTTCCGGAGGAATCTTCGGAGACAGAGCTTCTGCCCAAGCTGAAAATTTCAAGAAACTACTCCTTACGATGAACGATGACATCCGTGTCATCCTCATCAAAATAGCGGACCGCCTGCACAACATGCGTACACTTGGTTCCATGCTGCCCAGCAAACAATATAAAATTGCAGGAGAAACCCTTTATATTTATGCGCCACTGGCCAACCGCTTAGGCCTGAACCGTATCAAGACTGAGTTAGAGGATCTGAGCTTCAAGTACGAACATCCAGAAGCCTATCAGCAGATAGAAGACAAATTGAAAGCCACACAAGCTGAACGAGAAAGTTTGTTCGAAGAATTCACAGCTCCTATCCGCGCACAACTCGATAAAATGGGACTTCCCTATCGGATACTCGCACGAATCAAGTCGCCTTATTCCATCTGGAATAAAATGCAGAACAAGCACATCACCTTCGAAGAAATCTACGATATTCTGGCTGTACGTATCATATTTACTCCCAAAAACGAAGAAGAAGAGTTGAATGACTGCTTCAACATCTATGTAGCCATTTCCCGCATATACAAGCCACATCCCGACCGCTTGCGCGACTGGGTCAGCCATCCGAAAGCCAACGGCTATCAAGCTCTCCATGTAACTCTGATGAGTAACAAAGGACAATGGATTGAAGTGCAGATTAGAAGTGAGCGAATGAACGACGTAGCTGAACAGGGTTTTGCTGCACACTGGAAATACAAAGAAGGAGGAGGTAGTGAGGATGAAGGTGAACTCAGCAAATGGCTGAAAACCATTAAAGAAATCTTGGATGACCCGCAACCGGATGCCATTGACTTCCTGGACACCATCAAACTGAACCTGTTTGCCTCTGAAATTTTCGTGTTTACTCCCAAAGGGGAAATCAAGACCATGCCACAGAATGCAACGGCACTGGATTTTGCCTTCTCTATTCATACTTTCTTAGGAAGTCACTGTATCGGAGCCAAAGTCAACCACAAACTGGTGCCTCTTAGCCACAAGCTGCAAAGCGGAGACCAAGTAGAGATTCTGACCTCCAAAGCCCAGAAGGTACAACCTTCATGGATTAACTTTGCCACTACGGCCAAAGCCAAAGCCAAAATTCTGTCTATCCTGAAGAGGGAACGCAAAGAAACCCAACAGACGGGAGAAGACATGTTACACGACTTCTTTACCAAAGAGGGCATTGAAGCCAATGATACCAACATACAGAAACTTTGTACACTCCATAAGTTGAAATCGCCTGAAGAACTCATGTATCAAATAGGGCAAAAGATCTTCACATTGGGAGAAGCCGACAAAAATGAACTCAAAGAAAAGCCGACACCGACCAACTGGAAAAAATACATTGTATTTGCTTTCGGTGGAGGAAACAAGTCAAAAACACAGGACAGTGTACCTCCCAAAGAAAGTGCTCCTCAACTCAATATTGACAAGAAAAAAGTAGTCCGACTGACTCCTGACGAGATACAGAAACACTATATCATTGCAGATTGCTGCAAACCAATTCCGGGTGATGACGTGTTAGGATACATTGATGACAACAACCGCATTATCATCCACAAACGGCAATGTCCGATTGCAGCCCAACTAAAAACGAGCTTCGGCAACCGATTGCTGGCCGTACAGTGGGAAATCGGAAAAGCCCTCAATTTCCCGGTGAATGTCTATATGAAAGGCATTGATGGTATTGGTGTACTGAACCAAGTGACACAGATTATCTCGCAACAACTTAACGTCAACATCCACAAATTGAACATTGAATCAAATGATGGAATTTTCGAGGGACGAATCCAACTCTTTGTACACGATGTGGACGATGTGAACACCATCTGTGAGAACCTGAAAAAGTTGGACAGCATCAAGAAGGTGACTCGAATTGAGAACTTTGACGATGCCATTGCAGATTAACCAAATTCCAATCACTTCTTAACCGGCATATATTCTCCAGACATCAAAGAATATATGCCGTTTTTTATTCTTCTATCTACAAATAAGTCAATAGAGCCAAGAAAGGGGAACTAATCAGGAGAAGACAAAAATGATATAAAAAGAAAAAACCGCTGAAAATCAGCGGTTCTCAAGAATCTTCGTGGAGCTGGAGGGAGTCGAACCCTCGTCCAAACAAGGAAGCCATATGCTTTCTACATGCTTATCTCTGCCTTCGGTTTTCGTGCATAAGCAAGACCAGAGCCACCCACTTATACCTTAGTCCCTAAAATTTCATTTCAGCCTCGGAACCCGACTGAAACTATTCCCGAATTTGCTGTGCCGCTTGACCAAACGCTTCGGAACAAGAGCTTTTGAGCGACATCTCGTTTCCATCACTGTGACGGAAATAAAGCTAATCTACTATTCTTCGATTAAGCAGCGAGAGCATAATTTTCGTTGCCAGATAATTGTTCAGTAACTGAGATTATAGTGCAAATCACTGACGCACTGCATGCTTACATACCACATCTCTCGCTGTCAAAACCAAACAACCCCAAGATTGAGTATTAAAGTGGGAGCAAAGATAGCAAATCTTCAACGATTTACAAAAAAAGAGGTGCAAATTTGCACCTCTCCTCTTTTTATCTCTTTCCTTCAGAATTAATGATGGAACAGACGGATGCCTGTGAATGCCATGGCAATGCCATATTTATCGCATGTTTCAATCACATTGTCATCACGTACAGAACCACCAGCCTGAGCGATATATTCTACTCCACTCTTGTGTGCACGTTCAATGTTATCACCAAACGGGAAGAATGCATCAGAGCCCAAAGATACTCCTTTCAACGTATCCAGCCATGCACGTTTTTCCTCGCGGGTCAGCACTTCCGGCTTTTCCGTAAAGAACTGCTGCCATACGCCATCTGCCAATACATCGTCATGGTCATCGCTGATATAAATATCAATGGTGTTGTCACGATCAGCACGATGAATTTTTTCTACCCAAGGCAGATTCAATACTTTCGGATGCTGACGCAGGTACCAGATATCGGCCTTGTTACCAGCCAGACGTGTACAATGGATACGGCTCTGCTGTCCGGCACCAATACCGATAGCCTGTCCATCCTTCACATAGCATACAGAATTTGACTGTGTATATTTCAATGTAATCAAGGCAATCATCAAGTCACGCTTGGCAGCCTCCGGGAAGTTCTTGTTCTGTGTCGGAATATTGGCAAACAATTCCGGACCGTTCAGCTTCACTTCATTTCTTCCCTGTTCAAACGTAATGCCAAACACATCCTTGTGTTCAATCGGAGCCGGACGATAGTTCGGATCAATCTTGATGACGTTGTAAGTTCCCTTACGTTTCTTCTTCAAGATTTCCAATGCCACATCTGTATACCCCGGAGCAATTACCCCATCGGAAACCTCACGACTGATGAAACGGGCTGTTTCTTCATCGCATACATCGCTCAAGGCAATAAAATCACCGTAAGACGACATACGGTCAGCTCCACGGGCACGCACATACGCATTTGCCAGCGGAGACAAAGGCAAATTATCCACAAAATAGATTTTCTTCATGGTTTCATCCAGTTCCAGACCGATTGCGGCTCCGGCAGGACTCACGTGCTTGAACGAAGTGGCAGCCGGCATGCCGGTAGCTTCTTTCAGTTCTTTCACCAACTGCCATCCGTTGAACGCATCCAGGAAGTTAATATAACCGGGACGTCCGTTCAATACTTCAATAGGCAGTTCTCCCTCCTGCATAAAAATGCGGGCCGGCTTCTGGTTAGGGTTGCAGCCGTACTTGAGTTCGAGTTCTTTAGCCATATTTTAAGAGTTTGGTTGAATTTGCTACAAAAGTACGAAAAAATCAGACGCGCATTTCACGATAAGTACATGATTTTGGAGATTCTATCGGGAAGCGTCGGGAAAATCACAAAATAAATCTGTATTTTTGTCCGTATTCTACACAAAAGAGAAAGAACTATGATAGACGAATTATTACACTTCAACAAAACATTTGTAGAGAGCAAGGGATATGAAAAGTACATCACCAACAAATATCCTGATAAAAAAATTGCCATTGTCACTTGCATGGATACCCGTTTGACAGAACTGTTACCTGCCGCACTGGGCATCAAGAACGGAGATGTCAAAATCATCAAGAATGCTGGAGGTACCATCACCCACCCATTCGGAAGCGCCATGCGAAGCTTGCTGGTAGCCATCTATGAATTAGGCGTGGAAGAAGTGATGATTATCGGACACACTGATTGCGGTGTGCAGCACATGGACAGTCAGGTGATGCTGCGTCACATGCGTGAAAGAGGAATTTCGCAAGACCACATCGAAATGATGCAATATTGCGACATTGATCTGAATTCCTGGCTCAGCGGCTTCAACGATACAGAAGAAGCCGTACAGAAAAGCGTACATATCGTACGCCATCATCCATTGGTACCACAGGACATCCGGGTCAGAGGATTCATCATGGATTCCACCACAGGCAACCTCACCGAAATAAAAGAAGATGAATCCAAATAAACAAAGAAAGGGGCCAACAAGAAAAAATCTTGCCGGCCCCTTTTTATTAATTCAAAAAGCAAATCAGAATCAACGATCTTCCGCCAAAGTCAATATGGCAACCTCTTTCGGCACGTAATCCCCTTGGAAGAAACGGCTGGCACGCAACAGATGGCGCCAAATACTTACCAACTCCTGAGATTCCTGAAGGATATTCAAATAGACCATAGCAGCCTTCAAGCTTGTATTGTCAGACTCCTGCATCCGGTTCATCTGCTGTTTGCGCAAAGCAGAAATATTGTTTTTCAACTCATCTCCTTTTTTCAGAATATCATCCGTATCCGCATAGTTTCCAGTACTGATAACCTGCTTGGTACGCTCCATCAGGTTGCAAAGCTGTTCACGTATCGGGAGGAATTCTTTCACGCAATCCGGTGAAATCGGATTAAAGTTATTGTCCACATGCTCTTTACACGGTTCACAGATTCGCTTCAAGCAGTAAAGCATCTGTTCACAACTGTTGCTACCCAAATGGAACCATGTATTTTTCTCGATAGCGACTGTCATAGGCAGACGGCGCAATCCCAAAATTTCTTTCCGGCGACGCTTCTTGAGCATCTTTTTCTGATCGTCCGTGGCATTCATGGCCTTCCGTAGACTGCGCAAGTCTTCATTAATAAATCCGTCAGTCACCTGTACGTAGGTTTTCTCACTGAAATCCACGTAGCTGGCCAAGGTCTCCTGCACATGCTGACGAAGCAACGCCAATGTTTCGCTCTTGTCCTTGCTGCTCATCATCCGCTTGAACACATCGTCCTGACCTTCCACCTGTTCTTTCTTCTTGTATTTAATATTGCTGCGTACAAGCAAAACCACAGCGACTACAATGAACACAAACATACCGAAGAAGCTGGTGTAGAACATCACCAAGGTTACCAGCGCACAAATCGTGAAAGCTACGAACGCCGTAATAAACCAGCCACCAATCACGGAAAGCATACCTGTGATACGATATACAGCACTCTCACGACTCCAGGCACGGTCGGCCAGTGAACTACCCATCGCTACAATAAAGGTCACATAAGTGGTAGACAACGGTAACTTCATGGTAGTACCAATAATAATCAGCAATCCAGACAATACCAGATTCACTGAAGCACGTACCATATCGAATGCAGCTCCATCATTCAGAATCACTTCATCCTTGTTGAAACGACTGTCAATCCAGCGACGCATACCCACCGGAATCACACGTACCAGAAAATCATTGATATTGGTAGCACGACGCACGATGACACGAGCCAGTGCAGAAGAGCCAAACATCTCATCGCCCTCTTCCTGGCGAGCCAAATCGACCGAAGTCTTAATCACATTTTTTGCCTTTTTGGAAGTGGCCAGCGCATACACCATAATGATACCTGAAGCAATCAGGAAGATAGCCGGTGTCTTGGCAGAAGACATCAGAGAAGACATCATGAAATCGTGGATACCTGTTCCGTTTGAGTTGGCTACATAATCCGTATAAGCAGAGAAACCTGCCAAAGGTACTCCGATGAAGTTCACCAAGTCATTTCCGGCAAAAGCCAATGCCAATGAGAAGGTTCCCAACAATACTATAATCTTAAACACATTCACCTTGCACCAGTGCAGAATTTGCATGATGACGGTAAACACCACAAAACATCCACCCACCAGCATCGGCGTATTGTCTTGAATCCACTGCTGTTTTTCAGGTGTCATGAAGGTGGCCGTCTTCAAACCTTGTATAATGATGAAGTAGCCCAATGCTGTCACGGCAATTCCACCGAACACACCGATGGTCCATGATAGATGTTTCTTATAATTGAAGCTAAAAATAAGTCGGGATACATACTGTACAATGGTACCCGCAATGAAAGCCACCGCTACAGAAAGGAAGATACCCATAATCACCGAAAGGGCCTTTTCTGTATTCATCATATCGCCCAAGCTTAACATACCGGTTTCATCGCCAATAATCTTCAAAATTGCCAGGATAAACGTACCTCCCAACAACTCAAACACCATAGATACGGTCGTGGAAGTAGGCAAGCCCAACGTATTGAATACATCCAGCAACACCACGTCTGTCACCATTACCGCCAACAGAATACACATAATTTCATAGAAGCTGAAATTTACAGGCTGGAAAATACCGTGGCGGGCAATATCCATCATTCCATTACTTAACACAGCTCCGGCAAAGACTCCGATAGCAGCCACAATAATAATGGTTTTAAACTTTGCGACCTTTGCACCCACAGCCGAATTCATAAAGTTCACCGCGTCGTTACTGACACCTACCAGCAAATCGAAGACTGCCAGCATAAACAGGAATATGACAATTCCTAAATAAATAGTTTCCATAACTTGTTTTGCTAAGTTTTTTCCGAGTGCAAAAGTATTTCATACTTGTTATAAACAAATGTCATAGATGTTACAATCGTGTTACAAAATTTCAGAAAGGAACCCAATAAGGGGGATATTTACAAGAAGGTCTACGGTAAAACTTTCAATGTGAATGTAAAAAAAAGATATTTTATTCCTGCTATCCTATATTTATCACCTGAAAATTCGTAATTTTGCGGCTGAATTCAAAATCTCAAAATTATGTCAGAATCAAAGAAAATCAAAACCGCATTGGTGTCTGTTTACCATAAAGACGGCTTGGATGCTATTTTAGCAAAACTCCATGCCGAAGGAGTTGAGTTCCTGTCAACAGGGGGAACACGTCAGTTCATTGAATCACTGGGATATCCCTGCAAGGCAGTGGAAGACATCACCACTTATCCATCAATTTTAGGAGGACGTGTAAAGACCTTGCACCCTAAAATTTTCGGAGGTATCCTTTGCCGCAGAGAATTGGAAAGCGACCAGAAACAAGTAGCTCAATATGAAATTCCGGAAATCGACCTGGTCATTGTAGACCTGTATCCATTTGAAGATACCGTTGCCAGCGGTGCAGCTGAACAGGATATCATCGAAAAGATTGATATAGGTGGTATCTCATTGATTCGTGCCGGAGCCAAGAATTTCAACGATGTAGTCATCGTAGCCAGCAAACACCAGTATCAGCCGTTGCTGGACATTTTGAACAAACAAGGTGCCGTAACTACACGCGAACAACGTCGCTGGTTTGCCGGTGAAGCCTTTACCGTATCTTCACACTACGATACTGCTATCCGCGACTATTTCAAGAAATAAAAAGGGAAGCCAGTTACTTTACCTTTCTTATACGGATATATTAATTCAAAATTCTAGACTTATTATAAGGAATGGGATTATTCTCCTTTACACAAAACATAGCGATGGACCTTGGCACAGCCAATACCATCATTACCTGCAACGATAAGATCGTGGTAGACGAACCCTCTGTTGTTGCATTGGATCGCCGCACGGACAAAATGATTGCCGTGGGTGAACGTGCCAAGCTGATGTACGAAAAAGAAAACCCGAACATCCGTACTGTACGTCCCTTGCGCGACGGAGTAATTGCAGACTTCAATGCCTGCGAACAAATGATGCGCGGATTAATCAAAAAGGTAAATACCGGACGCCATCTTTTCACTCCTTCCCTGCGTATGGTAATTGGTGTACCCTCAGGTTCTACAGAAGTGGAGCTTCGTGCCGTACGCGACAGCGCGGAACATGCAGGTGGACGTGACGTTTACCTTATTTTTGAGCCAATGGCTGCTGCCATCGGTATCGGACTTGACGTGGAAGCACCGGAAGGAAACATGGTGGTAGATATAGGTGGAGGTTCTACCGAAATCGCCGTGATTTCTTTAGGAGGCATCGTGTCTAACAACTCTATCCGCGTGGCGGGTGATGATTTGACAGCCGACATCCAGGAATACATGAGCCGTCAGCACAACGTCAAAGTCAGTGAACGAATGGCTGAACGTATCAAGATTCACGTAGGAGCAGCTATTACTGACTTGGGCGACAATGCACCTGAAGATTACATCGTACGAGGACCTAACCGCATCACAGCCCTTCCGATGGAAGTGCCAGTATGCTATCAGGAAATCGCACACTGCATGGAGAAAAGCATTGCCAAAATAGAGACGGCCATCTTGAGTGCATTGGAGAATACACCTCCTGAATTGTATGCCGATATCGTAAACAACGGTATCTACCTGGCTGGAGGTGGAGCACTGCTGCGCGGTCTGGACAAACGTCTCACCGACAAGATCAACATTCCTTTCCACGTGGCCGAAGATCCCTTGCTGAGCGTAGCCAAAGGAACCGGTATCGCCTTGAAAAATGTAGATCGGTTCTCATTCCTGATGAGATAATCTCATAAAATTGAAAATGAAGGGGTCGCAAGGTTCCTTCATTTTCAATTTTCATTTTTTGTTTATACACCATTCAGACTCTCTTACATGAGAAATCTTATCAATTTCCTGCTGAAATATAATTATTGGTTCGTTTTCGTTCTTTTGGAAATCATTTCCCTTGTCCTGCTGTTCCGTTTCAACAATTATCAGGGAAGTGCTTTCTTCACTTCGGCCAACTATGTGGCAGGACTGGTGTACGAAGCCTCCAACCAAGTCACACGTTATTTCGGACTTACAGAAGTCAACAAAGGCCTTACTGCACGAAACGTAGAGCTGGAAATTGAAGTGGAACGCCTTTCACAAGCCCTGGAACAATATACACAGGATACTACCGGTATAGCCACTCTCCGCGAAAACGCACTGAAAGATTATGTGCTCTACGATGCCAGAGTGGTGAACAATAGTATAACTCACCCCAATAATTTCATTACCATCGACAAAGGATCGGCCGACGGCATCCGTCCGGAAATGGGAGTCGTATGCGGCAACGGGGTGGTAGGCATCATCTATCTGACCGGTCAGCACCACTCCATTGTACTGCCTATACTTAACTCCAAGAGCAGCATCAGCTGCAAAATCAAGCGGACGTCTTATTTCGGCTTTCTCAAATGGGATGGGGGTTCCTCACAATATGCTTACGTGAAAGATATGCCCAGACACTCGGAATTTACTTTGGGCGATACCATCGTGACAAGTGGATACAGTGCCGTTTTCCCTGCAGGAATACCGGTAGGAACAGTGGATGATATGACCGACAGCCACGACGGCTTATCTTATTTGCTCAAAGTGAAACTCTTCACCGATTTCGCCCGCCTGAACGATGTCAGGGTATTGGGTTCCTTCAACGGGACCGAACAGGCACAGTTAGAGGACAGTATCCGCTCCGTGCAACCATAAAGATTAACAACACAAAAGTTTGGGAAATTATGCAATACATCATACGCCTTAAATGGTTTATAATCCTGGTCTTGCTTCAGGCACTGGTGCTGAATCACATCCATTTTGAACAATATGCAACGCCCTTATTATATATTTATTTCTTATTGAAAATCAATTCAGGGAATAGCCGGAAAGGACTTCTGCTTTGGGCTTTTTTCCTGGGGCTCTGCATCGATGTGTTCAGCAATACCCCTGGTCTGAATGCGGCAGCTTCTGTACTGACAGCTTTCTGCCGCCCTTGGATTCTGCGTCTGTTCTCATTGCGTGACACGACGGAGAACTTTGAGCCAGGTATCTACCAGATGGGCTTCACCCCATTCTTCCGGTACACCCTGACTCTTGTATTGTTGCATGCGGTCATCTTAAACCTGCTGGACATGTTTTCTTTCGCCAAGCCACAAATATTGTTGCTGAAAATAGCCAGCGATGCAGCCATCACGCTCATTCTCATCTTATGTATTGATTCTGTCAGGAGGAAAAAATAGTGGAAAGAAATTACGATCTTGAAAAGCGGAAATACGTCATTGCCGGTGCAGTCGTGGTGATTGTACTGATTTTTCTTATACGCCTCCTTACCTTGCAGATTATGAGTGAAGACTATAAGAAAAATGCCGACAGCAACGCTTTTCTCAAACGGATACAATACCCCAGCCGCGGAGTTATCTACGACCGTAATGACAAGCTGCTGGTCTACAACCAGGCTGCCTATGACATTACAGTCATCATGAAGGAAATTACCGAACTGGATACAACCGACTTATGCCAGACACTGAAAATCACGCCGGAGTTCCTGCGGAAGAAATTTCATGACATCAAAGACCGTCGCCTCAATCCGGGATATTCTCCCTATACCAATCAGGTATTCCTGACCCAGCTGTCGGCAGAAGACTGTGGCGTATTTCAGGAGAAACAGTTCAAGTTCCCTGGCTTCTATATCCAGCGTCGTACCATCCGGCAATACACTTATAACGCCGGTGCCCATATTTTAGGCGACATCGCCGAGGTATCCAAATCAGACATGGAAAAGGACGATTACTACATCCCCGGCGACTTTATCGGGAAACTGGGGGTAGAACGCTCGTACGAAAAACAGCTGCGAGGCGAAAAAGGTATCGAGATATTGCTGCGCGATGCCCGCGGACGTATTCAAGGAAACTATATGGACGGTAAGTTCGACAAGGTACCGGTAGCCGGCAAGAACCTGCGGCTCAGCCTGGATATCGAACTTCAGCAACTGGGCGAACGGTTGCTTGAAGGAAAAATCGGAAGTATTGTAGCCATAGAGCCGTCTACCGGTGAAGTGCTCTGCCTGGTTTCTTCGCCTTCCTACGACCCACGCCAGATGGTGGGCAGAAACCGAGGAAAAAATCACCTGATACTGGCCCGTGACCCGTGGAAGCCCCTGCTGAACCGTGCCATTATGGGTACTTATCCTCCAGGCTCTACCTTCAAGACCTCACAGGCACTGACCTACTTACAGGAAGGTATCATTACCACCGGCACCAGTTATCCCTGTAACGGGGGATTCAATTTCAGAGGACTCCACGTAGGCTGTCACTCGCACCCCTCGCCGCTTCCGCTGATTCCGGCCATAGCGACCTCGTGCAACGGTTACTTCTGCTGGGGACTTTATCACATGATTGGAGCCCGCCAGAAATACGGTTCCGTACAGAAAGCCCTCAATACCTGGAGAGACTATATGGTATCCATGGGATTCGGCTATCCCTTGGGAATAGACCTTCCCGGTGAAAAAAGAGGGTTCATCCCCAATGCCAGCGTATACGACAAGGCCTATCATGGTTCTTGGAACGGACTGACCATCATCAGTATTTCCATCGGACAGGGAGAGGTGACACTGACTCCGCTGCAAATAGCCAACTTAGGAGCTACCATTGCCAACAGAGGCTATTTCATCACGCCCCATGTGGTGAAGGAAGTGGAAGGTGAACCTCTCGATACGCTCTACTCAAAGAAACGGTACACCATGGTAGACCGCTCTCACTACGAAGAAGTGGTACAAGGCATGCGCGCAGCCGTACTGGGCGGAACCTGCCGGGGAGCCAACCTGCCCGACATTGAAGTCTGCGGAAAGACCGGTACAGCCCAGAACCGAGGAAAAGACCACTCCGCTTTCATGGGATTTGCCCCAATGAAAGACCCGAAAATTGCCATTGCCGTATATGTAGAGAACGGAGGATTCGGTACTGTATACGGAGTGCCCATCGGACGGCTCATGATTGAGAAGTATCTGAAAGGAAAGCTTTCGGAAGAAGACGAAACATTGGCAACAGAAATTCAAAACAGGAGGATTGATTATGGGATTCACGAGAGGTAGCGTATGGAAGAATGTGGACTGGTGGACCATTGCACTTTATCTGGTGCTGGTCATCTGCGGCTGGTTCAGCGTATGCGGAGCAAGCTATGATTACGGAGAGCCCAATTTCTTCGACATCACGACACGTGCCGGCAAGCAGCTCATGTGGATAGGCTGTTCGCTGGGACTGGGATTCGTCATACTCATGCTCGAAGACCGCATTTACGACACATACGCCTACCTGATTTACGGCGTCCTGCTCCTGCTTCTTTTCGGCACCATCTTCAACCCGCACGAAATCAAAGGTTCACGTTCGTGGATCGTACTCGGACCCGTCAGCCTGCAACCGGCAGAGTTCGCCAAGTTTGCCACGGCATTGGCATTAGGAAAATACATGAACGAATACACCTTCCAGATGCAGCGCACCCGCCACCTGATCGCAGTATTAGGCATCATCCTGCTGCCGATGATATTGATTATTCTCCAGAAAGAAACCGGTTCCGCCTTGGTATACCTTTCTTTCTTTCTCATGCTGTATCGGGAAGGTATGACAGGTGCCGTATTGTTCTCCGGCATCTGCGCCGTTATCTTCTTTATTGTCGGACTCCGGTTTGGAGCTGAGATTATGCCCGACGACATGACCTCCTGGGGAGAATTTTCCGTACTGACCCTGATCATCCTGCTATCTGCTTTTTTGGTGGGAAGATTCTGTCGGCAAGTTCCCCAATTGCCAATTTATATCTTTGGCATTGGAGGAGGAGGAACTCTGTTGGGCACCCTGTTTTCCAACTACGTAATCCCGTTTAATGTCTGCCATTTGCAACTGGTCATTTGCGGAGCCATCGTGATTGCACTTCTTTACTTCTACCTCAAGGAACAAATAAGGGAATATCTCTATATCATTTTGTTTGTCATCGGGTCAGGAATATTCTTCTTTTCGACCGACTATGTATTCAACCACGTGCTGGAGCCTCATCAGAAAATCCGAATCGAGGTACTGTTAGGAATGAAGGACGACCCGGCAGGAGCCGGATACAACGTCAACCAAAGCAAGATTGCCATCGGTTCCGGAGGATTGTTTGGAAAAGGATTTCTCAACGGTACACAGACCAAACTGAAGTATGTGCCCGAACAGGACACCGACTTTATTTTCTGTACCATCGGCGAAGAACAAGGATTTGTGGGATCGGCCGTTGTCATCTCCCTCTTCATGGCACTTATTCTCCGCCTCATCGTGCTTTCAGAACGGCAGGAAACTCGTTTTGGAAGGGTATATGGCTACTGTGTGCTGGGTATCTTTTTCTTCCACCTCTTCATCAATGTGGGAATGGTACTCGGACTGACCCCTGTCATCGGAATCCCTCTTCCCTTCTTCAGCTACGGAGGGTCTTCCTTATGGGGATTTACCATTCTGCTATTTGTGTTCCTCCGCATTGACGCCGCCCGGGAAAAATAAGCGGATGCCAACATCCGAAACGCCTGGCAGTGGATTCTGCCGCATCAAGTGGGTCACCCGGAACTGGCGTCCGATGGAATCGGCTGTCAGTACCACCGGCTTGTCGTACAAGTAAGTAGCCTGATACAACCCGCCGATAGCTCCCTCATGACTCCATTTTCCTTTCTCATCGGCCAGGTAAATATGCAAGGTATCTGTATGCGGGGGAAGAGAATCCCCGTCGATTTGAGTCACCGAGAGCCAGATATCCCGATAAGGATAAGTCCCGGTGTGACGGATACCCACTTCCATCCGGCAGGTTCCCGCAGGCACATCCGGAGGAAGATTGAACACCAAAGAATCCGTTTTCTGCCAGCTTCCCTCTCCAGGTACCGACTGATACACATGATACTTCGTATCCGTATGGCAGGCAGACAGCCACAGACACAGTCCACACAGAAGTAGTCCAGCTTTTACCTTTTGAAAAAAGAGAGGCATACACGGGAATCCCGGTATGCCCATTGTCCATTTTTTATGCTTGTACATCTGAATTCGAGTTACGTTCCGGACGTTTATTCCCTTCATTATTATTGTTCCGGCGGAAATTCCGTCTTCCGTTCCGGCTCGGACGAGGTTCCTGACTCGCATTGGCTTCTCCCTGCGGCGTATTTCCTGCAGCAGCCTGAGGAGCCTGATTGTTGACCTTGGAACGAGGCGGACGGTTATTCCGGGCCTGAGGTCCTCTGTTTTCCCGTTCTTTTCCTCCCTCGGGGGCAGTGCCATTGCCACGGACCTCTGCCGAGGCTGCAGGCTGATTACCCGGCTGGGGAGCTGCCTTTGATTTCTTTTTCCGATTTCTTGCCGCCTTCGCCTTGTCGAAACGCGTCAGACTCTCCTGTTCCAGCAAATCTTTGGAACGCTGCGAATCGTGAGGCGATGTCTCTTCATCCAACTTTTCCGGTTTCTCACCCCGCTTGTTCATATTCAGCACTTCAAAAGCCCGGCGGGCAGAAATCGTCACCTCATTGGCCAAGAAACTCTTGTCCGTACTGTAAGTAATGGTTCCTTTCAGAATATCAGCCTTGAAATAATAATAGACATTATCCAAGGTTTCAAGTGTAATCTCCTTGCTGGGCAGTCTCTTCTGGCATTCCACATAGGCATCCACTTCATAGTTCAGACAGCATTTCAGCTTGGCACACTGTCCGGCCAGTTTCTGCGGATTCAATGAAATATCCTGAAAACGTGCGGCACTGGTAGATACAGACACAAAATTCGTCATCCAGGTAGCGCAACAAAGCTCACGTCCACAGGGGCCGATTCCTCCGATACGTCCGGCTTCCTGACGGGCACCAATCTGTTTCATTTCGATACGCACCCGGAATGTTTCGGCCAGCACCTTAATCAACTGACGGAAGTCCACCCGCTCATCGGCGATGTAATAGAAGATGGCCTTGTTACCATCACCCTGATATTCCACGTCACCGATTTTCATCTGAAGTCCCAGATTCTCCGCAATCTTGCGCGAACGGATCATCGTGTCATGTTCACGCGATTTGGCCTCATCGTATTTTTCCAGGTCCACCGGTTTCGCCTTCCGGTAAATGCGACGTATTTCCGCATCCGGCTTCAGGTTGGCTTTCCGCATCTGCAAGGGTACCAGTCGCCCGGTCAGTGTCACCGTACCGATGTCATGTCCCGGACTGGCTTCTACCGCCACGATGTCGCCCTTTACCAAGTGCAGACCGTTACTGTTCTTGTAATAGCCTTTCCGGGTATTCTTGAACTGTACTTCCACCATATCCTGTTCTTCTGCATTACCCGGGATATCGGCCAGCCAGTCGTAGGTATTCAGTTTATTATTCTGTCGTCCACAGCCTCCACAGCAGAGTCGGCCGCTTCCGTTTTTTAGCTTAAAATCATCCATATATTGTTACTGTTGTTTCATTTCTACAATCATTCTCAGTGCCATGTCAAAAAAAACCATTTTCGGATTGACGTTCTGTTCAATGTGCACCTGCGCCTCTTCCAGCAGTCCGGTCACCGAAAAGATATTCCGCTCGTTAATATAAGGTGCAAAACGGGTGGCAAACTGCATCTCCTCCGGACTCAAGTAAATCATATCCGGCTGGCGGAAATTGCAGATAAAGTTCTCGCGCACCATCCGCTGGCAATATTCCAGCAGATTCTTCTGCCGTTCGCGCCCCATGCCTGCCACCTGTTCACTCCAGGCTTTCAGGCTACGAATGTCACGTTTATAGGCTGTACGCATCAGATTCACAAAAAGTTCGAAACAAAGTTTGTGTTCTTCACCCAAGTGTACGTTTTCTACCGCCCTCAACAGGCTTCCCGCCGAACGATGCGCAATGTCACGAGCATCTTCCTGCGGCAGCATATATCGGTTTTCCAGGTAACGCTCAATATCTGCCTCCTGCAAAGGCTTCAGATGCACCCGCTGCGTACGGCTTACAATCGTAGGCAGCAACAAGTCGGGCTCTTCACTGACCAGCAGGAATACGGTCTTCAAAGGAGGCTCTTCCAACAGCTTCAAAAGCTTGTTGGCACACTCCACATTCATCTTTTCCGGCAGCCAGACCAGCATCACCTTATATCCTCCCTGACTGGCTTTCAACGACAATTTACGTTGAATCTCATCACTCTCGCGCACATAAATCTGCGGCTGCTGATTGCCGGCATCTATCATCCGCATCCATTCCTGAAGGTCGGCATACGGATTACGCTCCAGCATTTCGCGCCATTGAGGAAGGAATTCATCGCACACTACGTCACGCCCCGCCTTTTTTTTCACTACCGGAAACACAAAATGCATGTCGGGATGCGCCAGATGGTCCATCATCTTGCAGGAGTTGCACTGCCCGCAGGCATCTTCCTCTCCCGGATGATGGCAAAGCAAATAGCGTGAAAGAGCCAGTGCCATAGGCAGTTTTCCACTGCCGGAAGGCCCTGTAAGCAACAAAGCATGAGGCATCTTTCCACTCCGTACGTTGTGGATAAGCAGCTGCTTCACATCATCTTGTCCGATTACATCCTTAAAAAACGCCATGCGGTTCCGGTTCAAAAAATCAGGTTCTTTCTTCTGGAATTACTTCCATATAATCGGACAAAAATAAGAAAAAAATCGTAGTTTCGGGGTATATTCTCCCTTATTATTATATAACCGGGGTAAACAAATGTGCGAACCAGCCGACAAAACGCCGCCATACGCTCCGCTTTTTATACTCGTCGTGCGTCATGATTGTACTGTTAAGCTTATCCTGACGGAACACTTCCCCTAACTCGGCCGTTGTCGGCAAATCCAGTACAAATGCATTGATCTCATAATCATAACGCAGGCTGCGGCTGTTCAAGTTCGTGCTGCCTACCGTACAGAAGCGTTCATCCACCATCATAATCTTGGAATGATGAAATCCCCCGTTGAACACATAGATATGCGCGCCGGCCTTACGCAATTTGTTGGCTATATAAAACCCTGCATCGGGCGTAAATGAAATATCCGACTTTCCGGGTATCATGATTTCCACTCTCACTCCCCGTTGGGCCGCCCGCTTAATGGCATTCCGCACCTTCCGGGTAGGAGTAAAATACGGATTGATAATCTGCACCTTATGTTCCGCTGCATCCAAAGCGGCGATGTAAGCCTCCCGCATGATTTCCGGGCATACTTTCGGGATGCGCTGCACAATGGCCACTCTTCGTCCGGAGCCCACGCAGAAACTGTCGGGCACTACCGCACTTTCTTCCAGACCTTCATGGGTTTCCTTGTTCCACACCCCTAAAAACGCTTCTTCCAGGTATTTCACTGCCGGACCTTCTATGCGGATGTGCATGTCACGCCATGCCCCGATTTCCGGCAGACCGTTAATATAATAGTCGGCAATGTTCATTCCGCCCGTATAACCCACTTTCCCGTCGATAACCACAATCTTCTGGTGGTCCCGACAGAACACATGATTGACATAAGGGAAACGGATGGGGCTGAAGCGTGCCATTTCAATACCTCGGTCGGCCAGCATTTTCAAATGTTCTTTCCGCAACGGACGGCTGTTCGACAGGTTGCCGAAATCATCAAAAAGTGCCTTGATGACCACTCCTTCCTTCGCTTTTTCCGCCAGCAGCGTAAACAACTCCTTGGCAATGGAGTCACTCCGGAAATTGAAATATTCCAGGTGGATGTACTTTTCAGCCTTCTTGATATCCTCAAACAGATGTTCAAACTTGCTACGTCCACTTTTCAACAGCGTCATCCGGTTACAGGAAGTAATTGGAATATGCTTGCTCTCCAAAAAACGGGCAAACAAGGAGTCGGAAGGCAGATATACTTCCGCCGTATCCACTTCTTCCTGAGGCACAACGTATTCCACGTTCTTCCCTTGCGCTGAAGAGATGCCGCATACGGCCAGTATACACACGAATAATATATAGAATCTCACTTTTTTCCTCAAAATTGGTTATCGGACAAAAATATGGAATATTTCAGAAATCACAATAACTTCCCATACAGAATTGAAAGAATGACCAGCTATTCTGCCAAATCGCCTTATCCATTCCTTTTTTCATACTTTCATATTCTCTGTACCACAGTGTGGTTTTTATATCCCACACTGTGAAATATGTATCCCACACTGTGGTTTTTGTATCCCACAGTGTGGGACAGAGAATTTACCAGAAAGTTTCATACAAAACATAGAAGAAACAGAAAAAAATCTTCCGGGAAACACATAGAAAAGAAACCATGCTGACATCGACAGAGAAAAATGTAACCTACTCTTTACAAAATCAGGGGTTGACATCTAAAAATAGTGAAATTTTTCCGTAATTGCTGGAAATCCTCTCTTTTACCCCTATTTTTCCCGGAACAAAGATTCGTTTTTCAATGATAACTTTCCTATCTTTGCATCGAACAAAAAGAACAAAGACTTATACACTTTTATACATAACTTAAATACATAAGAATTATGGAATTTGTAACAAACGAAAAACTTACCATTGTTGGTGCTGCCGGTATGATCGGTTCTAACATGGCTC
>NZ_CABROP010000045.1:0-25440 GCF_902472605.1 uncultured Bacteroides sp. | reverse complement strand
CCGCTCACGGCGATGGCCGGCAACTTGCCTTCGACCTGTTTGGGCACATACATATCCGCCGCCAGGGTGATGCCGTAGCGGTTCGTAAAGGTCACCTTGCGGTGGCTCACCTTCGGGCTCAAGGCGAACACCTTGTCCCATTCCTGTGTGAGATTCAAACTCTGTTTTTCCATTTTCACCTCCGTTTTTACATCCGGCGTTGCGGCGGAAAGGCTGCCCGTAGCCAGAAACCAGACCGCCGATGCCGCGCACAACGTCTTCCACATTTTATAATCCATTCTACAAATTTCTATGATTCTACGAAGGCAAAAATAACACAAAAGCCCCACAGAGGCATTTCTGTGAGGCTCAAATTTCATTTCCGAAAGGCTCAGACCGGGAGCGTCGGCACCAGTGCCGTGGGCGGGATGCCGTATTGTTTCTTGAAGGCCGTGGAAAAATGCGAGGGGTTCTTGAAGCCCACTTCAGCATAGACCTCCACCACTTTCCGGTGTTCCTCCTTTATCAGGCGATAGGCCACTTCCAGCCGTTTGCGGATGAGCCATTTCTCGGGCGTCAGGTCACTCACCTTCTTGAAATCGCGCTTGAAGGTGGCCAGGCTGCGTCCCGTGTAGTGCGCCAGCTCCTCGAGCGAGAACTCGTACATATAGTTCCGGCTCATGAAGTCGAGGATGTCCATCTTCCACGGGGTACTGAAATCGAACAACACGGTCATGAAGCGGCGGTCCGTGTGGAGCAAGGCCAGCAATCCTTCTTCCAGCTTCAGGCGCATCACGTCGTCCTGCGGCTTCACCTCGGGATTGAAGTAAGGGGTCATCGAGGCGAAAAGGCTCTCAATCTCGGCCGAAGGCGGTAGTTTCATCACACCGGGGGTGAATTTCTCCATCTTTGCCGGCCGGTCTTTCTGAAGGGCATATTTGCCGTACATCTCGCGCAGGAACGGACGGGTGAAGCACAGGTAAATGCCACAATACTGCTCCCCGTGGCAGGCCTTCTTGTACATCGTCACCCGGTGGTCACGCGGAATGAACACGCACTCTCCTTTTCCCACGTGCACCTGGCGGCTCCCGTCGTCGAGTACCATTTCGCCTGAAAGCACATAGTTCATGGCATATTCGCGCGAGCGGTGTACGCAGGCATCGGCATCGTGATAGAAAAAGCTGAAAAACACGTTCTGGTAGTTGAAGATGATTTTCATGGGGTCGGATGAAACCGGTTGGGTGTCTGAATTCATGGCGGATAATGTTTAAAATATGATAGGGTGAAGATACAAAAAAAACTCCTTTGCGCGTGGTTTCCACACAAAGGAGTTTTCCGAAAATGAACGAACCACCCCCGAAAGAGCGGTCCGCACACTTTTTTTATTTATTAGTAACCCAGTTCTTTTTCAAGGGCATTGTATTTTTCCTTGTCCAGCTTCCAGTAGATGTTCAGCAGGTACTGACCCCACAACTGGCGGTTGTCCGGCTTCACTTCTTTGGCTTTTTCATAGAAAGGCTGAGCTTTCAGATACATTTCTTTGATTTGGCCTTCATTGGTAGCATACTTCGGATCGTCCATAGAAATCTTGGAGTTTTCTTCTACAAGTTCCTGAGCCGGGAAGAAGTAGCAATCGCCAATCTTGGAATAAGCTTCACCTACGAAGTCTTTTCCTTCTGAGATAATCTGGTTGAAAGTAGCGATGGCTCCATCGTAATCTTTCTTTTCATACTGAAGCACACCCTTTACATACAAGAAATAAGGAGTAGAATTTTTGGCCAATACGGCATCCATCTGAGCCAGACCTTCGTCAATCTTACCTTTCTGGATGTAGTAGTCCATCAGGTTACCGATGAAGTATTCCTGAGCCGGGAATTTTTCTACACCTTCCTGGATAGTAGCCAGCCATTTGGTAGAATCGGGAGTTTCACCCTTTCCGTAAGCTTCAGCCAAGCACATCAATGAACGGTAACCTTCTTCTTTATGTTCCTTACCGATAGTAGCGTATTTGATAACGGCTGCATTGTCTTTCAAAGTGTTTGCGGCAAGTGCGGCATAGTTGGCAATCAACGGAACCAGCGTATCGTTCTTTACGGCTTCTTCGCTTTCGAACATCGGATTCTGCGGAGCATCTACATACAAGCCGAAGAATTTCAAGGCATTGGCATAGTTACCTGAGTTATAAGCGTCAGAACCTGCGTTAGTGAGCTGAGGACGAACCGTAGCCAAAGTCTTGGCCAGTTTCTTTCTCAGTTTCGGTTTCTTTAATTCACCGCTCTTTACTTTAGCCTGTTCTACTTCGTCACATTTTGTGTAGTATTCAAACAGTTTAGCCAAGCTGTTGTACAATTTAGCCGTATCAGCCTGGCCACCCGGCAAATACAATTTCATGTTTTCATCGTCGTAGATAGACTTCTGGAAATCACCAGCCAGTTTCCAAGTTTCAGGGTCATTGGCCGTTGAAGGGTCGGTCAAAGCCGGTTCAATGATTTCTGCTGCCTTTGCGGGATCGCTCTTGGCAGATTTCGCTTCCTTCACCACGCTTTCCTGAGCGGAAGCAGCGCATACGGTGAAGAACAAAGCTGCTGTAAATAAAACTTTTTTCATAAGGTTTGAATTTAGTAATACAAATATTCAAGTTAGTTTTTGTCGGAATTCTCGTCACCTTCTTCCTCCGCAGGCTGGATGGTTTCCCCATCAGCCGGCTGGATGTCCGATGGCTGGATGATTTCCGTGCCTTCCGCTTCTTCCTCTTCCGTTTCAGAAGCTACCTTGCACACAGAACCAATCTGGTCGTTCCGTTTTTCCAAATCAATCAGGCGCACGCCTTGTGTGGCACGTCCCATGATACGCACATCGGCCACCTTCAAACGGATGGTAATGCCCGACTTGTTGATAATCATCAGGTCATTTTCGTCGGTTACCGACTTGATGGCTACCAGGTGTCCGGTCTTTTCGGTGATGTTCAGGGTCTTCACACCCTTTCCGCCACGGTTGGTCTTGCGGTAGTCCTCAATGTCGGAGCGCTTGCCGTATCCGTTTTCAGATACCACCATGATGGTTTCCGTTTCCGGATCTTTGATGCAAATCATTCCGATTACTTCATCAGTTCCATCCTCATCGAGCGTGATGCCGCGTACACCCGTAGCCGTACGTCCCATTTCGCGAACGGCACTTTCGTGGAAGCGGATGGCACGGCCGTTTCGGTTGGCAATCACGATTTCGTTGTTGCCGTTGGTCATGCGCACTTCAATCACGCGGTCGTCCTCCCGGATGGTGATGGCGTTCACACCGTTCTGGCGCGGACGTGAGTACTGTTCCAGCAAGGTCTTCTTGATGACGCCGTTCTTCGTACAGAAGAGCACGTAGTGGCTATTGATGAAGGCTGTGTCATTCAGGTTCTTCACGCGCAGGTAAGCCGTCACCACATCGTCGGCATCAATGTTCAACAGGTTCTGGATGGCACGCCCCTTGGAGGTCTTGTTGCCTTCCGGAATCTCGTATACCTTCAGCCAGTAGCACTTGCCTTTCTGAGTGAAGAACAGAAGGGTATTGTGCATCGTAGCCGGATAAATATGTTCGATAAAGTCTTCATTGCGGGTTTCGCTGCCCTTTGAGCCTACCCCGCCACGGTTCTGTGCATGGAATTCAGAAAGCGGCGTACGCTTGATGTATCCCATGTGGGAGATGGTGATGACCATTTCATCATCGGCATAGAAGTCTTCCGGATTGAATTCTTCCGAAGCATACACGATTTCCGAACGGCGGTCGTCACCATATTTTTCTTTCACTTCAATCAGTTCGTCCTTGATGACCTTCTTGCAAAGTTCGTCGTTGCTCAGGATTTCCTCGAAGTAAGCAATCTGCTTCATCAAATCCTCGTATTCAGCATGGAGCTGGTCTTGCATCAGACCAGTGAGCTGGCGCAGACGCATTTCCACAATGGCGCGGGCTTGTACCTCGCTTAGGTTGAAGCGGGCCATCAAGTTGGTAATCGCCTCGTTCGGAGTCTTGGCCGCACGGATGATGCGGATCACCTCGTCGATGTTGTCGGAAGCGATAATCAGACCTTCCAGGATGTGGGCACGTTCCTTGGCCTTGCGCAGGTCGTAACGTGTACGGCGAATCACCACCTCGTGACGGTGTTCCACGAAATATTTGATCAGGTCCTTCAGGTTCAACAAACGCGGGCGGCCGTGAACCAAAGCCACGTTGTTCACTCCGAATGAAGTCTGAAGCATGGTCATCTTATAGAGCTTGTTGAGCACCACGCTCGCATTGGCATCCCGCTTCACGTCGATGACGATACGCATACCTTCGCGGTCGGTTTCGTCGTTCACGTTCGAAATGCCGTCGATTTTCTTTTCGTTCGACAAGTCGGCGATGCTCTTGATGAGTTCGGCCTTGTTTACACCGTACGGTATCTCCGTCACCACAATCTTGTCGTGTGTAGGATGCGTTTCGATTTCAGCCTTCGCCCGCATGACGATACGTCCCCGTCCGGTTTCGTAGGCGTCGCGCACCCCGCTTATACCATATATATATCCTCCCGTCGGGAAGTCGGGCGCCTTGATGTATTGCATCAGGCCGTCCACATCTATGTCGTTGTTGTCAATGTAAGCCACACAAGCGTCAATCACCTCCCGCAGGTTGTGGGTCGGCATGTTGGTAGCCATACCTACGGCAATACCGGATGCTCCGTTCACCAGCAGGTTCGGGATACGGGTCGGCATGACGGTCGGTTCCTGCAACGTATCATCGAAGTTATTGGTAAAGTCTACGGTCTCCTTGTAGAGGTCCTGCATCATCTCCTCGCCAATCTTCTTCAGACGAGCCTCTGTATATCGCATGGCGGCGGCACTATCCCCGTCGATAGAACCGAAGTTACCCTGGCCGTCGACCAGCGGATAACGCATGGCCCAGTCTTGCGCCATTCTGACGAGGGCTCCATATACAGACGAGTCACCATGGGGATGGTATTTACCCAACACTTCACCCACGATTCTCGCGGCTTTTTTATACGGTTTGTCGGAGGTATTTCCCAGTTCCATCATTCCGTACAGGATACGGCGGTGAACCGGCTTGAATCCGTCTCTTACATCAGGGAGGGCGCGTGCCACGATTACTGACATGGAGTAATCAATGTACGACAACTTCATTTCCTCTTCGATGTTGATTTTTATAATTCTGTCTTGTTCTTGCATTTAACACATTATTAATTATACTTCCTTTTCAAGGCTTGTGAAAAACCATGCTAAAGTACGACTTTTAGCCGATATACAAAAACTTTTCCCCTAAAAAATACGCACGACGCATCTTTGGGGAGGGGATACGACTCATGTGGCACACATTTTGTTAAATAGAGAAAAAGACTTCACTTGAAATCTTTATTATAATGTATATTTGCAATCTGTTTTGACCTAATTTTGAGGAGACATATATGAATTTGATGAGCAACGAATTTACACAACAAGTGTCTGATATTGTCGTATATGGCAAGGAAGAGGCCAACCGCCTCCAGAACAGCCATATCGAGCCAGAACATCTGCTACTGGGCATCATACGCGACGGTGAGTGTAAAGCGGCAGAGATTCTAAAGTCGTTCTATCTGGACTTGAAGGCCATCAAGAACGAACTGGAGACACAACTACGTGAAAAGTCCATCCCCGGAAATTATTCTCAGGACATTTCTTTCAGCCCGGAAGCGTCAAAAATTCTGACACTGAGCCTGCTGGAAGCCAAACTGATGAATGAGAAGAAGGTGGATACACCCCATATTTTACTGGCAATTATGAGAGACAACCAAAATAACGCATCCAAAGTATTGGAAGAAAACGATGTGACTTACGCCAAAATCGCCGAACGCCTGCAACCGGAAGACATGATTCTCGACGGACTGGATTTCAATGACGACGAGGAAGACGAGGGCATTGGACGCCGGAACACTCCGGACCGGAACGACGGCGGAACAAGTGCCCAAAACAATCGTCAGACCGCACAGGCCGCCCCTCCAAAGCATCCGGAAGGGGATACACCCAACTTGAACAAATTCGGTATCGACCTGACGCAAGCGGCCAGAACCGGAAAACTGGATCCGGTGGTAGGACGGGAAAAGGAAATCGAACGAATCGCCCAGATTCTGAGCCGTCGGAAGAAGAACAACCCGATTCTGATCGGCGAACCGGGAGTGGGGAAATCGGCCATTGCGGAAGGACTGGCTTTGCGTATCCTCGAGAAAAAGGTGTCACGCGCCTTGTTCGACAAGCGAATCGTTTCACTCGACATGACCGCGGTAGTGGCCGGCACGAAATTCCGTGGAGAGTTTGAAGAACGTATGCGTGCCATTCTGACAGAAGTCAAGAAGAATCCGGACGTCATCTTGTTTATCGACGAGATTCACACCATCGTGGGAGCCGGATCGGCGGCAGGTTCCATGGATGCGGCCAACATGCTGAAACCGGCACTGGCCCGTGGAGAAATACAATGCATCGGAGCTACCACACTCGACGAGTACCGGAAGAACATCGAAAAGGACGGAGCCTTGGAACGCCGTTTCCAGAAAGTACTGGTGGAACCGACCACTCCCGAAGAGACACTCCAAATTCTCCGGAACATCAAGGACAAATACGAAGAGCACCACAACGTAGTCTATACCGACGAGGCACTGGAGGCTTGCGTTCGCTTGACCGACCGCTATGTGACCGACCGTTATTTCCCGGACAAGGCTATTGATGCACTGGACGAAGCAGGATCCCGCATCCACCTGACCCACATTTCCGTACCTAAGGAAATCGAAGAGCAGGAACGGTTGATTGAAGAAGCCCAGCAACATAAGAACGAGGCCATCCGCCTTCAGAACTTTGAACTGGCGGCCAGCTTCCGCGACAGGGAAAACCAGTACAACGAACAATTGGAACGCCTGAAAACGGAATGGCAAGAGAAGTTGAAAGACAACCGCGAAACGGTGGACGCGCCTCAGATTGAGGATGTGGTATCCATGATTTCCGGTGTGCCCGTACAACGCATGGCCCAGTCGGAAGGGGTTCGGTTGAAAGGTATGAAACAAGCCCTCTTGTCCAAGGTCATCGGACAGGACAAGGCGGTCGATACCTTGGTGAGAAGCATCCAGCGGAGCCGTGTGGGCCTGAAAGACCCGAACAAACCGATTGGTACGTTCCTCTTCTTGGGACCGACGGGCGTGGGTAAGACACACCTGGCCAAGGAACTGGCCAAGAACATGTTTGGTTCTACCGATGCCATCATCCGTATCGATATGAGCGAGTACATGGAGAAATTCACCGTGTCTCGTCTGGTAGGAGCTCCTCCGGGCTACGTGGGCTACGAAGAAGGTGGTCAGCTGACGGAAAAAGTACGCCGTCGTCCCTACTCCATCGTCTTGCTGGATGAGATTGAAAAGGCACATCCCGACGTGTTCAACATGCTCCTTCAAGTGATGGACGAAGGCCGCTTGACGGATAGCTTGGGACGCACCGTCGACTTCAAGAACACGGTCATCATCTTGACGTCCAACATCGGTACCCGCCAGTTGAAGGAATTCGGCAAAGGCATCGGTTTCACGGCACAAACCAGTGAGAACGAGAAGGAACACGCCAATAGCGTGATTCACAAGGCCTTGAACAAGTCGTTCGCGCCGGAATTCATCAACCGTCTGGATGAAATTGTAATGTTCGATCAACTGGACATCGACTCTTTGGAGAAAATCATCGACATTGAACTGAAGGGACTCTACGACCGCATCGAAGGTTGTGGCTATCGACTCCTGATCGACCCGGATGCCAAACGCTTCGTGGCCGAAAAGGGTTACGATGTACAATTCGGTGCCCGTCCTTTGAAGCGTGCCATCCAGAATCACCTGGAAGACGGTTTGGCGGAACTCATCCTCAACGAAGAACCGGAACCGGGCGACACTTTGCACGTATCGCTCAATGCACAGGGCGACGGACTGGAGATGAAAGTAGAAAAAGTCACAAAGGAATAAACGGGATTCTCTGTCAGAATTTCGGAATACAGACAAAATGTCAGGTACGAACGTATCTGGCATTTTTTTTGTGAAAAGACCGGAGAAAAATTTTTATTCGACAATCATAAAAAATAAAGAGATATGCAAAAAGGTAATATCGGGGTTACAACAGAGAACATCTTCCCCATCATCAAGAAGTTTTTGTACAGTGATCATGAAATATTCCTCCGCGAGCTGGTTTCAAATGCCGTAGATGCCACTCAGAAATTGAAAACATTGGCGGCTACCGGTGAGTTCAAAGGAGAACTGGGCGATTTGACCGTCCGCGTCAAAGCCGACAAGGACAAAGGTACCATCACCATCAGCGATCGTGGTCTGGGTATGACGGCCGAGGAAATCGACAAATACATCAACCAGATTGCCTTCTCCGGTGCCAACGACTTCCTGGAGAAATACAAAGACGATGCCAACGCCATCATCGGTCACTTCGGTCTGGGATTCTATTCTGCCTTCATGGTCGCCAAGAAGGTGGAAATCATCACCCGTTCTTATAAGGACGATGCCAAGGCCATGAAATGGAGTTGCGATGGTAGTCCGGAGTTCACCCTCGAAGAAACGGAACGCAACGACCGGGGTACAGACATTATCCTGTATGTGGACGATGATTGCAAGGAATTCCTGGAAGATTCTCGCCTGCACGGCTTACTGACGAAGTATTGCCACTTCCTTCCGGTACCAGTAGCTTTCGGCAAGAAGAAAGAATGGAAAGACGGCAAGCAGGTAGAAACGGAAGAAGACAACATCATCAACGATACTTGTCCTATCTGGACCAAGAAACCGTCGGAATTGAAAGAAGAGGACTACAAGAAATTCTACCGTGACTTGTATCCGATGTCCGACGAACCGTTGTTCTGGATTCACTTGAACGTAGACTATCCGTTCAACCTGACGGGTGTGCTCTACTTCCCGAAAATCAAGAGCAACATCGACTTGCAACGTAACAAAATCCAGTTGTATTGCAACCAGGTCTATGTAACTGACTCCGTAGAAGGTATCGTTCCGGACTTCCTGACTTTGCTTCACGGTGTCATCGACTCACCGGATATTCCGTTGAACGTTTCTCGTTCTTACTTACAGAGCGATTCGAACGTGAAGAAGATTTCGACTTACATCACCAAGAAGGTGGCCGACCGTCTGCAATCTATCTTCAAGAACGACCGGAAAGAGTTTGAAGAGAAATGGGATGACCTGAAGATTTTCATCAACTACGGTATGCTGACGCAAGAAGACTTCTACGAAAAGGCTTCCAAGTTTGCCCTGTTCAAAGATACAGACAACAAATACTATACGTTCGAGGAATATCAGACCCTGATTAAGGATAGCCAGACCGACAAGGACGGCAATCTGATTTATCTGTATGCCAACAACGCCGACGAACAATACACTTATATTGACGCCGCTAAGAACAAGGGTTACAACGTGTTGTTGCTCGACGGCCAGCTGGATGTACCGATGATCAACATGCTGGAACAGAAATTCGAGAAGAGTCACTTCACCCGTGTGGATAGTGACATCATCGACCGCCTGATTGTGAAGGAAGAACAGAAGGGCGAAGAACTTCCGCAAGACAAGCAGGAAGTGCTCAGTTCTTTGTTCAAAGGCCAGATGCCGAAGGTGAAGAAGACCGAGTTCCACGTAGAGGCACACGCCTTAGGCGAAAGCGCGGCTCCGATTGTCATCACACAGGCCGAATACATGCGCCGTATGAAGGATATGGCCAGCATCCAACCGGGTATGAGTTTCTATGGCGAGATGCCGGATATGTTCAACCTGGTACTGAATACCGACCACCGTCTGATCAAACAGGTATTGAGCGAAGCAGAAAGCGCTTGTGCCGAGAAACTGGTACCGGTAGAATCTGAACTTGCCATGCTGACTTTGCGTCGCAACGAATTGCTCAAGGCACAGGAAGGCAAGAAGGACGAAGAAATTCCGACCACGGAGAAAGACGAGCTGAAGGATGTAGAAAAGAAAATCGATGCCCAGAAAGCTGAAAAGGAAAACATCCTCAACGGCTATGCCGCCGACAACAAAGTGGTTCACCAGCTCATCGACCTGGCCCTGTTACAGAACAACATGTTGAAAGGGGAAGCCTTGACCAACTTCGTGAAACGAAGCGTAGAAATGATTTAATTAACCCTTTAAAATAAGGAAAGCCATTCCTGCAAGCCCGCAGGGATGGCTTTTTTTGTACCTTTTATAGCCTCGGATAGAAGATAATTTGTACATTTGCAAAGATATCACGCAAACAAACAACCATGGAAAACAAAACTGAATTGATATTAATCCGTATCAGCGGAGTGGACAGGCCGGGGCTAACCGCATCAATAACCGCAATCTTATCGAACTATCAGGTAGATATTATGGACATCGGACAGGCCGATATTCACAGTACCTTGTCACTGGGTATCCTCTTTAAAAGCGCTGAAAAAGATTCGGGAAATATCATGAAGGAGCTGCTTTTCAAGGCATCAGACTTAGGTATCAACATCCGTTTCTACCCCATCAGTGCAGAGGAATATGAAACATGGGTAGGTCTGCAAGGAAAAAACCGCTACATTCTGACCCTGCTTGGACGGAAGCTGACCGCCGAACAGATAGCCGGTGCTACCCGCATCTTGGCAGACCAGGAACTGAACATCGACGGTATCCGCCGTCTGACGGGACGTATCCCTCTCGACGAGAAAAAGGCCAATGTGCGGGCCTGTATCGAATTCTCGGTCAGAGGCACTCCGAAAGACCGCGAGGCCCTGCAACGCGAGTTGATGAAGTTAAGCGCCTCGCTGGGCATGGATTTTTCGTTCCAGCAAGACACCATGTATCGCCGCATGCGCCGACTTATTTGCTTCGATATGGATTCTACCCTGATTGAAACGGAAGTCATCGACGAACTGGCCATGCGTGCCGGTGTGGGCGACCAGGTGAAAGCCATCACGGAAAGGGCCATGCGGGGAGAAATCGATTTCTGCGAAAGCTTCAAGGAACGGGTGGCTCTGCTCAAAGGATTGGATGAAAGCGTGATGCGCGACATTGCCGAACATCTCCCCATTACCGAAGGGGTGGAACGCCTGATGTTCGTGCTAAAACGCTACGGTTACAAGATAGCCATCCTCTCGGGAGGATTCACCTACTTCGGCAATTACCTGAAAGACAAGTTCGGCATCGACTACGTCTATGCCAACCAGCTGGAAATTGTGGACGGAAAACTGACCGGACGTTATCTGGGCGATATCGTCGACGGCAAGCGGAAAGCCGAACTCCTGCAATTGCTGGCACAGGTGGAGAAAGTGGACATCGCACAGACCATCGCCGTGGGTGATGGAGCCAACGACCTTCCGATGCTTTCCATCGCCGGATTGGGAATCGCCTTCCATGCCAAACCGAAAGTAGTGGCTAACGCCCAGCAGTCCATCAACACCATCGGTATCGACGGAGTGCTCTACTTCCTGGGATTCAAAGATTCTTACCTCGATGAACGGGGAAAATTATAATGAAAAGTATAAAACCAAGATATGAAGTTTTCAGAACTGAACTTAGAAGATAGCGTCCTCGATGCATTGGACGCCATGAATTTCCAGGAATGTACGCCCGTGCAGGAGCACACCATTCCGGTCATCCTGGAAGGAAAAGACCTGATTGGCGTGGCCCAGACAGGTACGGGAAAGACAGCCGCCTATCTGCTCCCGGTGTTGAACCAGTTGAGCAAGGGAGGCTATCCGGAAGATGCCATCAACTGTATCATCATGTCGCCTACCCGCGAGCTGGCCATGCAGATTGACCAGCAGATGGAGGGTTTCTCGTATTTCATGCCCGTTTCAAGCGTGGCGGTGTACGGCGGAAACGACGGCATCCGTTTTGAACAGGAAAAGAAGGGACTGACCCTGGGGGCCGATGTGGTCATCGCCACTCCCGGCCGACTCATCAGTCACCTGAGTCTGGGATACGTGGATTTGTCGAAGGTATCATTCTTCATCCTCGACGAAGCCGACCGCATGCTCGACATGGGATTTGCAGAAGACATCATGCAGATTGTGAAATACCTGCCCAAGGAACGGCAGACCATCATGTTCTCGGCCACCATGCCGGCCAAAATCCAGCAACTGGCCAAAACCATCCTTCACGACCCGGTGGAAGTGAAACTGGCGGTATCGAAACCGGCAGACAAGATTATCCAGGCTGCCTACATCTGCTACGAGGCACAAAAGCTGGACATCATCCAGTCACTCTTCCAGTCACAGGAGCCGGAACGGGTGATTATCTTTGCTTCTTCCAAACTGAAAGTGAAGGAAGTGACCAAGGCCCTGAAACGGATGAAGCTGAACGTGGGCGAAATGCACTCCGACTTGGAACAGAGCCAACGGGAAGAAATCATGCACGAGTTCCGCAACCGCCGCATTGACATCCTGGTAGCCACCGACATCGTGGCTCGCGGTATCGACATCGACGACATCCGCCTGGTCATCAACTACGACGTACCGCACGACAGCGAGGACTATGTACACCGCATCGGACGTACGGCGCGTGCCAACAACGACGGATGTGCCATCACGTTTGTGAGCGAAACGGAACAGACCCGCTTCAAACAGATTGAGAATTTCCTGGGAAAAGATATTTACAAGCTCCCCGTACCCGAAGAACTGAGCGAAGGTCCGGCTTACGCTCCCCGTACTTCCAAGAAAGGCGGAGGCCACAAGCAGGTCAAGAATTTCTCCCGCAACAAAAAAGGCGGATGGAAGAAAAAGGGAGGTAACCAGCCGAAAAAACAAGGTGAACGAACGGTGAAGAATTAAACCTGCCCGTTCATATATCTTCTCACACGTATATCTGTCGGCTTTCAAATAGCCGACAGATATACGTATTTTTTTATCCTTAAAAAACATATAAATCATACGGCTTTTTATCTAATCATAAATTTCATAATCTTAAACATCAAAAAGTTACCAAATCATTTTGAAATACAAGAAGTAAAAACTATTTTTGATAGCAAGAGCTGGGGATTTAATTTCATTTTTCAAATAAAACATGACTATAATCAAAAAATATGTTATATGTTTTCACACTCAACCCTAGGAATAATTTTCTTATATTTTTATTAATAACTTAAAATTATCATCTATGAAAAAGCAATTATGTATCGTACCTTTCCTCTGTATGTTCTTACTGCTTTGGCAAGGATGCGCAGGTGAAGACACATCCACCTCTCCAAACTCTCCTTCTATTACAATTGAAGCAGACAACAAACTACCTACATTTAATACTACAGGTGGAACAGAAACTCTAACATTAACTGCCACTTCAAGCTGGACAATTACCGTAGACAATTCAGCATCAGATTGGGTAAGCGTTTCACCCTCAAGCGGCGAGGCTGGTACATATACCTTACAAATTAAGGTTCAAGAAAACCAAAGTTATGACGAAAGAAATGCATCGATAACTATCAATTATGGTGAAGACAAACGGATATTGACAATCACTCAAAAACAAAAAGATGCCTTAATCTTAACCTCCAACAAAGTGGAATTAAGCGATCAAGAACAAAGCTTCTCAATAGAACTCCAAAGTAATGTGACTGTTACTTACGATATAGATAGCGAATCCCAATCATGGATAACTCCACTTTCTAAGAGTCGAGGTCTGACATCTTCTACCTTAGATTTTCATGTAAATCCTAATGAAAGTACTACCTCCAGACAAGGAATAATCACGCTACATGGAGGAAATGATCTCTCAGAAGAAATTGTTGTCTACCAAGACGGGAATCACCCCACATTAGTTTTAACCCAATCAGAATACATTGTAGGAAGTTACGGTGAAACTATTAAAGTAGAACTACGTAGCAATACCCAATATGAATTGGAGATGCCTAACGTCGATTGGGTGAAAGAAGATGCATCACGTAGCCTTTCCACATACACACATTATTTTACTATTGCCCCCAATGATAGCTATGACAACCGCTATGCGGAGATTCGGTTCATTGACCGTGAGAATAACTTAACACAAACGGTCAGCATTACTCAATTGCAACAAGATGCTCTCATTTTAGCAAAAGACAGTTACGAAATAGGGGCAAGCGGAGGTCCATTAGATTTTGCCATATATACGAATGTGGATTTTAATGTTCTTATCACTGAGGATTGGATAACCCAGGTGGAAGACCGTAGCAGAGGACTTAATAAAAAATATTTGTATTTTGACATTGCTCCTAATAACGAAGACATAGCACGTGAAGCAATAATTATCTTCCAAAAAAACAATATAAGACAGACTGTCACAGTAAGACAAGCAGGCCAGTCTGAAGATATAGAACCTATCTTGCAGATTTCACCCAATACCTATTCAGCCAAAGGGGAAGGAGAAACATTTAATGTGACCATTCAAAGCAATGTAGATTATCTGGTACAAATCCAAAATGCGAACTGGATAATTGACAACGGAAGCAATGGCAATACCTACAGTTTCCAAATCCTTCCTAATGAAACATCTGAAAAACGCACAGCCAATATTTTGTTTATCAATGAAGAATACAATTTAAAGGAAGAACTCATCATTACACAGGTTCCACAAAATCAACCATCCATTAACATTTCAAGCGACTTTTACGAGATTACCTCTCAAGACAATTCCATTGACTTGACTGTGGAAGCTAATGTCACCTTCAATGTTTCTGTCAATGCAGACTGGCTAAGATTAGCATCGGGAACAACCGACATCGGGACTAACCTACTTATCTTTGAAGTCGATAGCAACAATACACCTGAAACTCGTGAAGCCGTGATTACTCTGTCTACCACCAATGGACTTACTAATACGATACGAGTAATACAAACAGGTACAGGAAGTCCTTATTTAAACCTTATTTCAACCATTGAAAATCTAACAGCAGATGCACAGAAATTTACTTTAAAAACCCAAAGTAACATTACTGACTTTGACATTAGTATAGAAAACACCGAATGGATAAATTTAGAGAATACCATCTCTGAAAAGAATCCTGATGGTTCTACCACTTTCACATACACCTTTGTAGTATCGGCAAATTCCACAGAAAATGAGCGGAGTAACCAAATCACAATTTCTAATGAAAATTATGGATTGAGCAAAACCATCACAATCAAACAGAAAGGGAAGAATATAACTGGTACAGGAAATGAGCCATACGACAAAGAAGATGGAACTTGGGATATTATATAAGTTAAAGGAATAAAAGCCTGTGGGAAAAAGATTTGGAAGAACTGTTTTCCCATCATAATTCATCAGTAAAAACATCTCTTACAACGAGACATAAAACGATTAAGTATGAAAAGATTATTATATGAAAGTTTACTATGTATCCTTGCTCTATTGACAGCATGCACTGAAAAGGATAAATTTGACTCTGCAAACACTCCATCAGGAAATTTTGTTCTGAAAGTAAAAGTGGAAAACTCTGTGGCTTCACGTACAATGATCGATGAAACCAATCATGTGCTATGGACAGAAGGTGATCAAATCGGCGTATTTGTGGAAGGATCTTCTACGCCAATACCTTTCACATATAGCAATATGTCTGGTGATATAGCCAACTTTACAGGAGAAATTCCACAAGGCAAACTGATAGCTGCCTATTATCCCTATAACGAAACTGCCAAACTGGAAGGAACAAGCCTGTCTATCAATCTCCCCAGTGAATATGAGTATTCGGAGAATCACACAAACGGTCCAATGCTGGGACAACCCGACGGAGAAAATAGTTTCTATTTCAAACACTTATGTGGCCTGTTAAAAGTCACAATAGAAGATATACCCGCAAACGCCGCTAAATTAGTGGTTGGAAGTACCAGTTGGCCCGACCCCGCCCTATATGGAGATTTCGTAATCGAGGATATCACCGTGGAAGAGCCGGTACTAACAGATAATGATTTTGAAAATCAAAGTGTAAATTATAACTTTACTTCTGAGCTAACCGGTCCTAAAACTTTTTACATACCATTACCCCCTACTACTTATCCGCTGGAAGTTTCGCTCCAAGACGCAGATAACAACTTTTTATGGTATAAAAAAGCGACTGTGACCATTCCCAGAGGAAGCATCGTAGAACTTCCAACAATTAATACAACGAAGGCGTTGGCCATCATTACCTCACATCCCAATGGCCATAGTTTCAGCGACTATAAGACTTATACAACAATAGACGTAGCAGGAATTATTAAAAATTTCTATTTAGTAGATTACGTCAAAATTAATTTACTAAGTAACCCTAATAACCGGCATGCTGAATATAACATTTACGGAGGTGCAGCTTATCCAGATGGCAAGGAAAAAGCATTTACTCAAACCCTAGACGTATATCCAGGTAAGAATATTTACACAATAAGCTGGAAAGGAAAAGACACCAGTTACAACGAAATAGAAGGAGATACCACATTTGTCATTAATTATGAAGAAGTGCCAATAATAGCTGAAGCCGTAGATTTAGGACTCTCCGTAAAATGGGCAAGTCATAATATTGGAGCATCCACAGAAGAAGAATATGGAGGCTTATACATCTGGGCAGATGCGACAGGAACTGATTTACATAGAGAAGACGAAATCTATGACGCTCTCGGAGAACATCCTGAAACTATAAATTCTATTTCAGGGGACCCTCTATATGACATTGCCACAGCTAAATGGAAAGGAAATTGGCGTCTGCCGACAGAAACTGAATTGCAAGAATTGACAAATAATTGCATATCACAAGTATGTACAATAAATGGGATAACAGGTATACGGTTCACCAGTGTAAATGGTAACAGTATCTTCCTACCTGCAGCTGGATACAATTATGGATATCATGATTTACGTGAAAGAGGCACTCTTGGACGATATTGGAGTGGTAAAGAATATTACGATATTTTCGGACATAACTATTTCAATATTTTCGGATTACAATTCTCAATTATGGATTCTCAAATAGATGTAGGTTCTCATTATTATACATTCGGTTATTCGGTTCGTCCTGTATATGGGGAACTGAATGAATAATATTTTTCATATTCCTTAAAAGGGCAAGAATCTATCCTGTATTTTACATCAGTGAGAATATTCAGTAAATAATAAAAACCAGCCAACTGATTCATATACAAATTCTTACGAATCAGTTGGCTGGTTTATACCCTTAGATATCCCCAAACGATGGAATTTCCAACCAAGCAAATGATATAAAGAATAAAAAAACGCAAGTGCGTTTGCTCTTAAACGTACTTGCGTTTTACCTAAAACGTCCTTGCGTTTGGATCAAAACGTACTTGCGTTTAAGTCCAAACGTAAAGGCGTTTTTCAGCCTTCAATTTCACTTAGTTCCAGCCAGCGCATGGTCTTCTCGTCGAGCTCGTCGTTCAGGGCTGGCAGACGTTTCGACTTCTCCGTCAGCTCGTCCACACTCAAGGTGCCACTGCACAAGTCGGCTTCCAACTGCTTCTTTTCTTCCTCCAAGGCAGCAATGTCTTTCTCCAACTGTTCCAGCTCTTTCCGTTCCTTGAACGTCAGGCGACGTTTTTCGTTCAAACGGACGCGCTGGGTCTTGTCCTCCTTCGGTTTGGCGGCCTCCTTGTCGTGTTCCGCCTTGGCCAGTTTCCAGTCGCGGTAGTCGGAATAATTTCCCGGGAAATCACGGATGTCACCCTGACCTTTGAACACCAACAGATGGTCGACCACCTTGTCCATGAAATAACGGTCGTGGCTCACCACGATGACGCATCCCTTGAAGTTCTGCAAATATTCCTCCAGCACCTGTAAAGTCACGATGTCCAAGTCGTTGGTCGGCTCGTCGAGTACCAGGAAGTTCGGATTCCGCATCAGCACCGTACAGAGATAGAGACGGCGGCGTTCTCCCCCGCTCAACTTGTACACATAGCTGTGCTGTGTTTCGGGAGTGAACAGGAAATGCTGCAGGAACTGCGAAGCCGTGAGCCGCTTGCCATTGCCCAACTCTATCACCTCGGCAATGTCGGTAATCACGTCAATCACCTTCATCTGCTCGTTGAACTTCAGTCCCTCCTGCGAGTAATAACCGAAACGAACGGTCTCGCCGATGTCCAGTGTCCCGCTGTCCGCCTTCTCCAGTCCCATCAAAATCTTGATGAACGTCGACTTGCCGGTACCGTTGTTACCCACGATACCCATCTTCTCATAACGGGCAAAGACGTACGAGAAATCGTCCAGTATCACCAGGTCGCCGAAACGCTTGCAGAGATGGTCGGCCTCGAAAATCTTCGAACCGATGTACGACGCCTTGACATCCAGTTTCACGTTCGAGTCATAGCTCCGCTGCTTGGCCACTTTCTCTAGTTCATAGAACGCTTCTTCCCGATAGCGGGCCTTATGACCGCGAGCCTGCGGCATCCGTCGCATCCATTCCAGCTCCGTGCGATACAGGTTGTTGGCACGGGCAATCTCCGCATTGGTCGCCTCGATGCGCTCCTGACGTTTTTCCAGGTAATAACTGTAATTTCCTTTATAAGAATACAGCTGGCGGTTGTCTATCTCTATGATTTCCGAGCATACCCGGTCCAGAAAATAACGGTCGTGTGTCACCATGAGCAAACTTAGGCTTCCGCGGTTCAGGTATTCCTCCAGCCACTCGGTCATATCCAAGTCGAGGTGGTTGGTCGGCTCGTCCAGAATCAGCAGGTCCGGTTCCGTAATCAGCACATTGGCCAATGCCACCCGCTTCAGCTGTCCGCCGGACAAATGTCCGATTTTCTGCGAAAAGTCACGGATTTTCAACTGCGAGAGAATCTGCTTGGCCCGGCGTTCGTAATCCCACGCCTTCTCGTGCTCCATCCGTGCTAACAGGTCATCCAGTCCGGGATTGCCGGGTGTTTCCATGCACCGCTCGTATTCCTTGATCAGTTCTACCGTGGAGTTGCCATGATAAAAACAAGCTTCGAGCACGGTCAACTCTTCCGGATACTTCGGGCTTTGTTCCAAATAACCCACGCGCAGGTCGCGACGGAAAGTGATTTTTCCTTCGTCATAGCCTTCCTTTCCCGCCAGGATGTTCAGCAAGGTGGTCTTGCCCGAACCGTTCTTGGCAATCAGTCCGATACGCTGTCCTTCCGCAATGCCAAAAGATATTCCATTAAAAAGGACCAAGTCGCCGAACGACTTGGTCAGGTTTTCTACTTGTAAATAAGGAGTCATAATTGATTGCTTCTAAAGTACATAAGCCGAAAGCTCAATCCATGGCCGCTTCCACCTCGTTCTTAATCCGTTCGAATTCCGCTTTCAGGTTGCACGGCTGTCCGTTGCGCACCTTGTCCCAAATCAGGGCCACCGGATTCACTCTTACCTTCGAGCCACCGAACTGCAAGGCCGGATATTCTTTCGGCCCATCAATGACCGTCACCCATTCCATGCCGTCCATCTCATTGACCAAAATCACACCGAAAGCCGTGCCGAATCCTTCCCATGCCTGACGCTGCTTGGGGTTGAAACGCCCGCTGTCCATCACCTTCTGCAAATTTGCCAAATCGGCTTCCGTGCCCGTAAAGTCCTTGGTCAGCTGTTTCTTGACTGTGGAAACGGCCCAATCGTAATCTTCGTTTATCTGGTTGATTTCCAGCACCCGCACCGGAATTGTCGCTTTCACTGGCTTGTCGGAGGCAGTGCGTACCTTCAACGAAGCTACAATTGCCTCTCCAGCTTTCGGGCTCTCTCCTTTGATTACGGTAAACGAACATTCCACCGAAATCTCACCTCGTCCGGTCACCCAAATGTGCGTAGTGTACCACACATTGTTTTCCTGAAAGCTCTCGGCTGAATAGACACAGTCCCAACTTCCCAACTTTACTTTCTTGGCTCCGCGCACCTCGCGCAATTCATCTTCCATGCACGCCGCAGCATAATCCGGCCCTTCGCCCCGATAGGCCGAAATGCGGAAATTGCCGCTCCACTTGTTCGGATTATAAAACAGAAAACTGTCTTCCGTATCCTCAAATTCACACCAGTTGTCGGGGTACTCCAGTGAAAACCATGCCCCCGGAGAAATATATTTTTTCATGATATGTTTGTTTTATGTTCGTATACCTATCGGACTGATTTACTTCAGCGGAAGAATCTCAATCCAATAATCATCCGGGTCGTTGATGAAATACAGTCCCATCTGCTCATTTTCGAAGCAGACGCATCCCATTTCCTTGTGAAACTTGCGGGCCTCGTCGTAGTCGCCTGCCACCCGCAGACAGAGATGACTTTCATTCTCACCCAGCTCATACGCTTCGGTATGGTCACGCAGCCAGGTCAGTTCCAACAGGAAATCCGAACTACCGTCGGTGAGGTACACCAGGATGAACGAACCGTCGGCCGCTTCCTTGCGGTGAGACTCGTGCAGGCCCAGCGCCTTCTCATAAAACTGGATACTTTTTTCGAGGTTGGTCACGTTGATATTGAAATGGTCAAATCTTCCTTTTATTTCCATGTCTTTTTCTATTTAGTTTTCTACAATATATCAATCCAAGTCTGTCTGCTGGCCCCTACGAGCAGGTACCCACACACGTGTGCCCTCCTGTGCAGCCAACGGGACGAAAGCCCTTGCCTTTCGGTAGGATTCGTCGAAATGCATCGGTACAAAGATAGCAGTTTTTATCCGTTTCACAAACTGCACAGGGCCACGCATGTATTCCTTTCCCAGCCGGGGGTCCACTGGAAACATCACCACATCCATCCGGTCGGTATAAGCAGCAATGTCTTCCAATTCCCGGAGAAAGAAACCTTCATCACGCTTCCATTCCGCTTCCGGACTCTCGTCCATCCAGTGCCAGTTGTTCAGGTCACCGGCGTGAAACACCGTTTTTCCCTCTACCTTCACTAAGAACGAGACGCCGATGTCGGTCGAGCCAAAGGCACGGATTTCCAGACAATCATCCTGAAACACATCGCCTTTCCGCATCCGAATTACTTTCCGTTCCTGTTCCTCCTCGGCAGAAAGCATAATGTCGCGCGAAAACACATAGACAATGTCCGGCCGGCGTGCATTCCACGACAACACCTCCCGATTGAAATGGTCGTAATGGGAATGACTGGCCAACACATACAGCCGCCCTTCCCGTGAAAGGATTTCGTCGTGCAGAATCCCCTTGTCAGCCGACCGGGAATCTTCAAAATAATCAAATACGATGGTATAGCCTTCGCCCAACAGGGCAAAGCCGCTATGATACAGATATACCAATTTCATGAGGTCTATTTTCCTGCTATGGGTTGTACGTATGCCCTCGTGGCCTTGTCTATTTCCAAGAACATGTAATTCACCTTTCCCGAATGAATCAGGTCTTTATGTTCGTTATAAATACGGGTAGCATATTCCTTGGATTTCTCGAACATGAACTTCGACACACTCTCCTGCGACTTTCCCATCATGGTAGAATCCAGTTTCTCTTCTGGGAAGAAGTCGTCCAGGTTCACGTCACCAATCATGGACGTTTCCAGAAAATGAATATTCCGATGCAGACGGTCTGTGTAATAACCCACGAACATGTGGCCCGGCACCCGCACCAGAATCGGGTTGATATTGACGGCTTTCAGCAAAGAGGCAAACAGCACGCTTCCGTCCACACAGTTAATCTGGGCCGATTTCAAGGCATCGTCGAACGTCCGCACCCGCTGGGTGAACACCACGTTCGAAGAAAGGCTGCTGTTGCTGATGGAACTGTACTTGAACCCTCTTTTCTGCAACACATACCACAATGCATACACCTGCTTGTCGACCACCGTTGTGTCCTTGCTCTGATACCCCCAGAAACGGTTGACGATACGCGAATCAAGAGCTTCGCGCAACACCTGACTGATGTTCGGGTTATCCTCATTCACATATGCGGCAAAGAACTCACCTGTGTCGTGAAACTTCATGTTGCTGTCGATATAACCCAACAGACACTCGTTGATGCTGCGCACGGAATAGGTATGTACCGCCGAATATACTCGCCCGTTGTTCAGCTTCGCCTGCACCGACACCGTCACCGGCATGGCCTGTGTGTTCTCCAGCAACGCCTGATAGTTCCATATTACGTCCGGGAAAATCAGGTATTCCTTCCCCGACTCCGGCAAAATGAATTCAGAAATAGAATGGGCAAAAAACGGCGTTTCCGCTAATTCAATGTGAAGTTTGCTATTGGCATGAGGACTGCGTATCTTGATGGCGATACACGATTTAGGATTGCCCAAATAGGTACTGTCGCCCGGCACAATCAACTGGGCATCGGTCGTGGCGGTGGAAAGAATCGTAACGGGGAAGATATTTCCACCCAATTCGTCGGTAATTTCCAGTCCGGATGAAAAAGGTTCATACCTAAAAATATACAAAGTCGTAGCAATGGTAACCAGCACGGCCAACACGAAAGTGGCCAGCTTCCATTTATTCTCTTTCCTGATTTTAAACTTTCTCAGTAACATCATCACAAAATTACCCATTAAAAAAATACCGGAGCAGCCCCGGATAAAAACTTCCCCCCGTGCCTGCTCCGGCCTGCGGTTATCTTACCGCAATACTTTCTATTTCTACCAGCACTCCTTTCGGCAAAGCCTTTACGGCTACAGCCGAACGAGCTGGGAAATCGCCCTCAAAATACTGGGCATACACAGCATTCATGTCGCCAAACAAGGCCATATCAGACAGGAATACCGTAGTCTTCACGACATTGGCAGTAGTCAGTCCGGCTTCAGCCAGCACGTTCTTGATGTTTTCAAACACCCGTGTGGTCTGTTCCTTGATTCCACCTTCCACTACCTCGCCTGTAGCCGGGTCTACCGGAATCTGTCCAGACAAGAATACCATACCATTTACTTCCACAGCCTGGCTGTATGGGCCAATGGCAGCAGGAGCTTTTTCTGTAAAAATTACTTTTTTCATAAGAGTTAATCAATCATTTAAATTGTATTTTCAACGGCTAAATTAGCACATTTCTTTCAATCGGGAGAGAGAAATATGAAAAAAAGTCACCATTTATTCGTGATTATCACAAAAAACACTTACTTTTGTCCTCGCAATGAAGCAAAAGGGTATCTGGAAACGTATATCGCATCCTATTCCCGGTTCAAAAACAACAATCAAAATCTTTCGAAATTCAAATACGTGTGAAAGAGGAAAGAGACCTCTTGATGGTTTGTCATGTTTCACACGGCCAATATTAATTATATCATTTAACCTATTTTATGTACAATATCATTCAATTAAACGACAAAGATTTGTCGGAATTGCAGCAGATTGCCAAAGAGTTGGGTCTGAAAAAAACCGATTCACTGCGAAAAGAAGAATTGGTATACCGCATTCTGGACGAACAAGCTATTGTCGGTGCCACCAAGAAAGTGGCCGCCCAACAAAACAATGAAGAACGCAAAGAAGGGCAGCCACGCAAGCGTTCACGCATCAGCATAAAAAAAGAAGGGGACAAAGTGTATACAGCTACCAAAGACAAAGCGCAGAAACTGGAAGCCAACACCCCTGTTCTCCCGGCTCCGGCACCTTTATTTAAAGAAATACCTGCTCCAGCCGAAAACACAACAATTACAGAAAAAGTACCTGCAGAAGGAGAAACGATTCCTGTAGAAACTACAGCCGCAGAAGAAAAGCCCAAAGCAAAACGCGGACGGAAACCGGGTTCTAAAAACAAATCGACACTGGCTAAAGAAGCGCAGGAAGCAGAAAAACAACAAAAAGAAGAAACGACAGCAGCCGCTCCACTTCCCATCGATGACGACATGGAGCTTCCTCCATTGGATTTGAGCAACAACGACTTTATCCCTATAGAAGACCTGCCATCGGAAAAATTTGAGATACCTTCAGAACTGCTCGGCAAATTTGAAGCCACTAAAGTGGAAGCACCCGCTCCTGCCGCTAAAGAGCCCAAACAGAAATTTCCACAGCGCCAGGCTCGCCAGAACAACCGGAACAACCGTCCCAATAACAATAATAATCAAGGAAAAGACAACAACACGCAAGCTGCTGCTCCAAACAGCCCTGCAGGACAACCGGTCGCAGCCGCTACAGACAACCAGGCTAATACGGTCCCTGTACAAAAGCCCGTAGAAAAAGCATACGACTTTGATGATATTCTTCAAGGAACTGGAGTTCTGGAGATAATGCCCGACGGCTATGGTTTCCTTCGTTCTTCCGATTACAACTATCTTTCTTCACCTGACGATATTTACGTCTCTCAATCACAAATCAAACTGCTCGGCTTGAAAACCGGCGACGTGGTTGAAGGTACTATCCGCCCGCCGAAAGAAGGTGAAAAATATTTCCCGCTGGTCAAAGTATCTAAAATCAACGGACTCGACCCGGCTTTGGTGCGCGACCGCATTCCATTTGATCATCTTACTCCTCTTTTCCCTGACGAGAAATTCAAATTGTGCAAAGGATATAACGACAACCTTTCAGCCCGTGTGGTAGATTTGTTTGCTCCAATCGGTAAGGGACAGCGTGCACTGATTGTGGCACAGCCCAAGACCGGTAAGACCATTTTGATGAAAGACATTGCCAATGCCATTGCCGCCAACCATCCGGAAGTGTACATGATCATGCTGCTCATCGACGAGCGTCCGGAAGAAGTGACCGACATGGCCCGCAGCGTAAAAGCCGAAGTGATTGCTTCTACTTTTGATGAACCGGCTGAACGCCACGTAAAAATTGCAGGCATTGTATTGGAAAAAGCGAAACGCATGGTAGAATGCGGACACGATGTGGTCATCTTCCTCGACTCTATCACCCGTTTGGCACGTGCCTACAACACCGTTTCCCCGGCATCGGGCAAAGTGTTGTCAGGAGGTGTGGATGCCAACGCACTACACAAACCTAAACGTTTCTTCGGTGCTGCCCGTAACATTGAAGGAGGCGGTTCATTGACCATTGTAGCCACCGCCCTAATTGATACCGGCTCCAAGATGGATGAAGTAATCTTCGAAGAATTCAAGGGAACAGGTAACATGGAACTGCAGCTCGACCGCAACCTGAGCAACAAACGTATCTTCCCGGCTGTCAACATCGTGGCATCAAGTACTCGCCGCGACGACCTGTTGCTGGACAAGACTACACTCGACCGCATGTGGATTCTCCGCAAGTACCTGGCAGACATGAACCCGATAGAAGCCATGGACTTCGTAAAAGACCGTCTGGAAAAGACCAAGGACAACGACGAATTCCTGATGAGCATGAATTCTTGATAATCAGCTATAAAAAGAAGGAAACTCCCCTGTGCCACTTATGCGCACAAGGGAGTTTTTCTTTTCTTCGGGATATTCAGTAAATGTCCCCAAAATAAGATGGCATATGAAATGATTATGGTCTATCATCTTCATATGCCATTTTTTATTGTCAATTTTCCATGTATTCTTACATAATTCTATCCATCAGGACATGACACTTCTGAAGAAGCCAGATGACCTCTTCCGATTCCGTCAGTAAA
>NZ_CABROP010000044.1:0-26649 GCF_902472605.1 uncultured Bacteroides sp. | reverse complement strand
AAGAGCCGTTGAAACTGACGCTGAACCTGCCGATGTGGCAGAAAGGTGAAACGGTTTCTTATTACCTGGACGACAAGAAACGTCAGCCGCAGCTGGAGGAACTGAAAATCAAGAATCCGTCCGAAGTGAAAGTGGTGATTCAGCCGGAAGGCGGTATTGTCTTGACGAAATAACCCGAGGGAGATTGCAAAGAGAAAAGCGTGATTTTTTAGCCGAAATCACGCTTTTCTCTTTTTAATTTATAACTTTGCAACCTAACTCTTTTGAATTATGGAGAATAACAAGCTTTTCATTTACAATACACTGACCCGCAAGAAGGAACTTTTCGTGCCTTTGCATGCTCCTCATGTGGGCATGTATGTGTGTGGTCCTACCGTATACGGTGACGGACATCTGGGACATGCGCGTCCCGCCATTACGTTTGATATCTTGTTCCGCTACCTGAAGCATCTGGGCTACAAGGTGCGTTACGTGCGTAACATTACCGATGTGGGCCATCTGGAACACGATGCCGACGACGGAGAAGACAAGATTGCCAAGAAGGCCCGTCTGGAACAGCTGGAGCCGATGGAAGTGGTGCAGTATTATCTGTTGCGTTACCACAAGGCTATGGAAGCCCTGAACGTGTTGCCGCCCAGCATCGAGCCGCATGCGTCCGGACACATCATCGAACAGATTCAGCTGGTACAGGAAATCCTGAAAAACGGATATGCGTACGAAAGCAAGGGGTCAGTTTATTTCGATGTGGCCAAGTATAACAAAGACCATCATTACGGCGTATTGTCAGGTCGTAACTTGGACGATGTGCTCAACACCACCCGTGAACTCGACGGACAGGAAGAGAAACACAACCCGGCCGACTTCGCCTTGTGGAAATGCGCACAGCCTGAACACATCATGCGCTGGCCGTCACCTTGGAGCAACGGTTTCCCGGGCTGGCACTGTGAATGTACGGCCATGGGACGGAAGTACCTGGGTGAAACCTTCGATATTCACGGAGGAGGCATGGACCTGATTTTCCCGCATCATGAATGTGAGATTGCACAGGCGGTTGCTTCTGAAGGTCATCAGATGGTACGCTACTGGATGCACAACAACATGATTACCATCAACGGACAGAAGATGGGTAAGTCGTTGGGCAACTTCATCACTTTGGATGAGTTCTTCACCGGTTCCAACAAGCTGCTGACACAGGCTTATACACCGATGACCATTCGTTTCTTCATTCTGCAAGCACACTACCGCAGTACAGTAGACTTCAGTAACGAAGCATTGCAGGCTGCTGAAAAGGGACTGGAGCGTCTGCTGGAAGGTGTGAAGAACTTGGAACGTATCACTCCGTCGAAGACCACTTCGGGCATTGAACCGCAGGGCTTGCGCGAGAAGTGCTATGAAGCCATGAACGACGATTTGAATACACCGATTGTCATTTCACATCTGTTTGATGCTACCCGCATGATCAATACGGTCATCGACAAGAAGGCGACCATCAGTGCCGAAGACTTGGAAGAACTGAAGAGCGTATTCCAGTTGTTCGTGTTCGACATTTTGGGACTGAAGGCGGAAGCCGAAAACAATGCAGCCCGTGAAGAAGCCTACGGAAAAGTGGTCGACATGCTGTTGGAACAGCGTATGCAGGCCAAAGCCAACAAAGACTGGGCTACCAGCGACAAGATTCGCGACAACCTGGCTGCACTGGGCTTTGAGGTGAAGGATACCAAAGACGGATTCACCTGGAAGCTGAATAAGTAACGGAGATTTTGAAAACTACATGATAGGAAGAAGGGGTATCGGCGTGTGTGCCGGTACCCCTTTCTGTTTATTTTAGGCTGTTTTTTCAGTTCTTTCAAAACGCAAGTACATTTGTCACAAAACGCACTTGCGTTTTCCTTCAAACACAAGTTCGTTTTAGGTAAAACGTCCTTGCGTTTCAGTTGAAATGTACTTGCGTTTTGGTTCAAACGTAAGTGCGTTTTCTGCGGGCAAAATAATCCGTGGAATTTCAACCGATTGTGTCCGAAAAAATGATATTTTTGAAGGTCAGAATATTAAAAGCGATTGTTTCTATGGGAAAAATAAGTCAGTTTGTGAAAGCGGGCCTCCTGTTGTTGGTCATGGCAGGATGCAGTTCCTCGGGAAACGGAGGAAAAGATGCGGAGATGGACCGTTTTGTCAGTGACCTGATGGGGCGGATGACCTTGCAGGAAAAACTGGGACAGTTAAATCTGCCGGCGGGAAACGACTTGGTATCGGGTGCGGTAAAGAACAGCCAGCTGGCGGAGGCTATTCGTGCCGGGGAGGTAGGTGGCTTCTTCAATGTGAAAGGAGTCGGCAAAATCTATCAGCTTCAGCGGATGGCGGTGGAGGAAAGCCGTCTGGGTATTCCGTTGATGGTGGGTGCCGATGTGATTCATGGGTATGAGACCATCTTCCCGATTCCGCTGGCGTTGTCGTGCAGCTGGGATACGGCGGCGGTAGAACGCATGGCGCGCATTTCTGCCACGGAAGCCAGTGCCGATGGGGTGAGCTGGACGTTCAGCCCGATGGTCGATATCTGCCGGGATGCCCGTTGGGGCCGTGTGGCGGAAGGAAGCGGGGAAGATCCGTACCTCGGTGCATTGATGGCAGGTGCGTATGTGCGCGGTTATCAGGGCGACGGCATGAAGCAGAACAATGAAATCATGGCTTGTGTGAAACATTTTGCACTTTATGGCGCGTCAGAGTCAGGACGTGATTACAATTCGGTAGATATGAGCCGCAACCGGATGTACAATGTGTATCTCCGTCCGTATAAGGGGGCGGTGGATGCCGGAGTGGGCTCAGTGATGAGCTCGTTCAATACCATCAACGGTGTGCCGGCTACAGCCGACAAGTGGCTGCTCACCGATTTGCTGCGGAACGAGTGGGGATTCAAGGGCTTCGTGGTGACGGACTACAATTCCATCGGAGAAATGAAAAGTCATGGAGTGGCCGATGTGCAGGAAGCTTCTGCCCGGGCCTTGAACGCGGGAACGGACATGGATATGGTGACTCATGGCTTTTTGCATACATTGGAAGCTTCGCTGAAGGCAAAGGCCGTGACGCAGGAACGCATTGATGAGGCTTGCCGCCGGATACTGGAGGCCAAGTATAAGTTGGGCTTGTTTGAGAATCCGTATAAATACTGTGATACGTTGCGGGCACAGAAGGAGCTGTTCACGGAGGCACACCGCAAGGCTGCCCGGGAGATTGCCACGGAAACCTTCGTCTTGCTGAAAAACGATGGCCAGTTGCTGCCTTTGCAGAAAAAAGGACGCATTGCGTTGATTGGTCCGCTGGCGGATGCGCAGAACAACATGTGCGGTACGTGGAGCATGAATTGTGCAACCGACCGGCATGTGACGATGTACGACGCGTTCCGTCGTGCCGTAGGTGACAGAGCGACGGTTGCGTATGCCAAAGGAAGTAATTTGTATTATGATGAGCAGATGGAGCAAGGAGCTGTGGGACCTCGTCCGTTAGTTCGTGGTAATGATAGCCAGTTGCGGGCGGAGGCATTGCGCGTAGCGGCTTCGGCCGATGTCATTGTGGCCGCATTAGGTGAGAGTGCCGAGATGAGTGGCGAATCTGCTTCACGTACGGAAATTCAGTTGCCGGATGCACAGCGGGATTTGCTGAAGGCGTTGGTGGCCACCGGAAAACCCGTCGTGCTGGCATTGTTTACCGGGCGTCCGTTGGATTTGTGCTGGGAGTCTGCGCATGTGCCGGCCATTCTGAATGTGTGGTTTGCCGGCAGTGAGGCAGGCGATGCCATTGCCGATGTGGTATTTGGGGATGTATCGCCTTCCGGAAAACTGACCACCAGTTTCCCGCGTGCCGTAGGGCAGTTGCCGCTGTATTACAATCACCTGAATACCGGGCGTCCGGATGCGGACGACACCTCTTTTAACCGTTATACCAGCAATTACATCGACCAAAGCAACGAGCCGTTGTATCCGTTCGGCTATGGCTTGAGCTATACTACGTTTACTTACGGAACGCTGAAGTTGAATGCGGAACGGCTCCCGAAAGGCGGGCAGCTTAAGGTGACGGTACCGGTGACGAATACAGGCAAATATGACGGAGTGGAGATTGTACAGCTGTACCTGCACGACGTGTATGCTGAAATAGCCCGTCCGGTGAAGGAACTGAAGGCTTTCCAGCGGATATTCCTCAAAAAGGGAGAAACCCGGAAGGTAGAATTCGTGCTGGATGACGAGGATTTGAAGTATTATAATTCCCGTCTGGAATATGGATATGAACCGGGCGAGTTTGAGGTGATGGTCGGTCCGGACAGCCGCAATGTGCAGCGGGGCACTTTCGTGGCAGAATAAGATAAAGGGTAAAAGGAAGAACGGCCCTTTCCTGGGTAAGTGATTGCCAGGGAAAGGGCCGTTCCTTATGTTATTCCAGCACGACGTTACGTACGTGCACGTCTGAGTGCTGTAGGAAAATGGAGGCTGATTCGCGGAACTTCTCTTCCGATTCTGTGGTCAGGAATTCCCGACGTTTGTTTTTCGAACAGCGGGCATTCATTTCCGGGTGGCGCGAGAGATAGTCTTTCAGGCTCTCGCTCACGTATTCTCCTTGGGTCACCAACTGAATGTGGGGCGGGGTAAACTGCCGTATCTTCCGTAGGAGCAGCGGGTAATGGGTGCATCCTAAAATCAGCGTATCGATATCCGGGTCTTTCTGCAGGATGGCATTGATGTATTCTTTCACGAAGTAGTCGGCTCCGTCTCCGTCGTACTCGTTGTTTTCTACCAACGGCACCCACATGGGGCAGGCCATTCCCGTCACCTGGATGTCAGGATAGATTTTTTTGATTTCCAGTGGATACGACTCCGAACGTACGGTACCGGCCGTGGCCAGCAAGCCCACGTGTCCGTTGCGTGTGATGTGGCCGATGCATTCCACTGTGGGGCGGATTACTCCCAATACGCGCCGGGTAGGGTCCAGGTGAGGCAGGTCGTTCTGCTGGATGCTGCGGAGGGCTTTCGCGGAAGCCGTATTGCAGGCCAGAATCACCAGCGGGCAACCCAGTTCGAACAGTTTCTTGACGGCTTGGAGTGTGAAGTCGTAGACTACCTCAAACGAACGGGTTCCGTAAGGCGTACGAGCATTGTCGCCCAAGTACAGATAGTCGTACTGCGGGAGTCGTTCGATGAACTTTCCAAGGATGGTGAGGCCTCCGTAGCCGGAATCAAAGACTCCGATAGGGCCGGTATGGGGAGCGGATAGTGGATGCATGGATAAAACGGTTGAAGTGATGGAAAAGAAAAATGTCATTCAGAGAAACCTTTCTCGTTTTCTCTGAATGACATGAGAAGTCAAGACGACAAAGAACCTTTGCTTACTGAGCCGGAGTAGCAGCAGGAGCGGCAGCCGGAGTAGCCGGAACGGCAGTCAGGCTGATGCCCAACTTGGTCTTGATTTCGTTGGTAATATCTTTTGACTGAGTTTCATCGATGTAAGGAATGTCCGTACGGTTCAGGTCGAACACGTAAGTATAAGCACCGGCTTTACCTACAGCTTTTACGGCATCTTCCAGTTTCTTGTAGATAGGTTCCATCATGTCAGCGTATGCTTTCTGCAACTGCTGCTGTGCATCCTGCTGGAACTGCATGCCCTTTTCGCTCAGGTCCTGCAATTCTTTCTGACGGCGTTCCTGAATGTTCTGCGGCAGGTTCTTCTGTTCCTGCTGGTATTCTGCATATTTCTTGTTGAATTCGTCAGAAGCACGTTTGATTTCATCTTCGTATTGTTTACTCATGGTCTGGATGTCAGTCTGTGCTTTTGCATATTCCGGCATTACCGGGATGATATCCATTGATTTGAAATGCGCAAATTTCTGTGCGAATACACTCATCGGCGCGATGAGCAAAAGTAAAAAAGCAATTTTTTTCAACATAATCTCAAGTTTCTATTTGTTATTAATTAATTCATTGTAAAAACGGTCTTTGTAATCCCCGGTTGCAAATGTATAAAATTAATTTGAATATCCCAGTTTTGCAAGAACCTCATTGCTGATATCGATGCGTGGAGAGGCAAAAATCATGCTTTGTGCTGAGGCACGGTCAATCACGGCATCATATCCACGCTGGGTGGCAATGTCCTTTACCGCATTGTAGATGGCATCCTGAATCGGAGCAATCAGTTCCTGACGTTTCTTCATCATTTCGCCTTCCGGCCCGAAATATTGCTTGCGGAGCTCTGCCGCTTCTTTTTCCTTGGCTACGATAGCTTCTTCCTTAGTGGTCTTTTGGGCAGCCGACAGCGTACCTGCTGTCTTCTGGTAATCTTCATACATCTTTTTAGCTTCATTGGCTTTAGCCTCAATCTGGCTTTGCCATTCCTTTGACAGTGACTCCATCTGTTGGTTGGCCTGTTGATAGGAAGGAATCTGCTTGAGGATGTACTCCATATCTACCAGTGCGAATTTCTGTGCTGAGGCCATGCCGATGGCGGCCACTAACAGCAAAACGGATAAAACGAGTCTCTTCATAATTCTTTGGTTTTTAAGTGTTAGAATTCTTGTCCGATGATAAAGTGGAACTGGCTTCCGCTGTATTGCATTGAACCGTCAATCTTGTCGAAACCGTATGCCCAGTCAATACCCATCATACCAATCATCGGCAGGAAGATACGGACACCGAATCCGGCAGAACGTTTCAACTTGAAGGGGTTGAAGTCGGTTACGTTGTTCCAGGCATTACCGGCTTCCACGAAGCCCAGTGCATAGATACTGGTGGAGTTCTCCAACATCAGCGGGTAACGGAGTTCGGCACCCAGACGGATGTAGGCATAACCTTCACTTCCGTACGGGGTCAGTGAACCGTTTTCATATCCACGGAGGGCAATGGTTTCGGATGCGTAGTTGTAGCTGTAACCCGTCATACCGTCACCTCCCACGTAGAAGGTTTCAAACGGTGAACGTTTGTACTTGTTGAAGTGACCGAGGATACCGAATTCTGTACGGGTCATGAGGACCGGACATTTCTGGATATCCATCAGGGCTGTATAAGTTTTGGCTTTGAATTTCCACTTGTGGTATTCAATCCACTTGTACATGCTGGCTGCATCGTGGTAGTTGTCTTTTCCGTAAGTAGAATAGTCCTTCTTGCTGAACAGAGAGTAAGGCGGAGTAATCTGCAAGGAAGCCGAGAATTCAGAACCGTAACGTGGGAAGATCGGGTTGTCCGAAGAGTTACGCGACAGGGTCAGGTTCAAGCTCAGGTTGTTGCAGTTACCGGTGTTCATATACTGTCCGTTGTTCAACTTGATGTAGAGGTAGCTCCAGTCTTTCAGCATGAATCGCTGGTAAGACAGTTCGGCCGACAAAGTAAAGTAGTCATCCGGCCAGCGCAGACGCTTACCCCATCCTACAGATACACCGAACATCTTGATAGACTTGTCGGGGTCGTAGTAAGATTCGTAGTTGTCGTAGTAGTTTCCGTAACCTCCGTAATAGCCGTATCCGCTCAACATGTTGTAGTAGTTGTTCATGTAGGCAGAGTTGTAGTACTGGCTGCTCACGTCGGTTTGTACGGAATAGAAGGCCGATACAGAGAAGGAGTTCGGTCGCTTGCCGCCAAACCACGGGTCGAAGAATGACACGCTGTATGACTGGTAGTAACGTCCGTTGGTCTGTCCACTGATGGTCAGGGTCTGTCCGTCACCCTGCGGCAGGATACCACGGTAATTGTTGTTCTTGCGGAACAGGTTGGCAAACGAGAAGTTCGTGAACTTCAAGCTCAACTTACCGATGATACCGGTCTGTCCCCAACCTGCGGAGAATTCCACCTGGTCGTTCGCCTTGGATTCCAGTCCCCAGTTGATGTCCACTGTACCGTCCTCGAAGTTCGGCTGTACATCCGGTTTGATGTTTTCCGGGTTGAAATGTCCCATCTGCGCAATTTCACGGTAGGAACGTTCCAAGGCTTCCTTACTGAAGAGGTCACCCGGCCGGGTACGCAACTCACGTCGTACGATGTTTTCATACAGACGGTCGTTACCGTTGATGCGCACGTGACTGATGCTGGCCTGCGGACCTTCGGTGATACGCATTTCCAAGTCGATAGAGTCACCGTCGATGTTCACTTCCACGGGGTCCAGACGATAGAACACATATCCACGGTTGTAGTAGTTGTTACCGATGGCATCTTCATCGTTTGAAATACGGTCGTTCAACAATTTTTGGTTGTACACGTCGCCGCTTTTCATACGGAGCTGTTCGTTCAACAAGTCGGAAGGATATACCGTATTACCCACCCACGTGATGTCGCGGAGGTAATATTTCTGTCCTTCGTAGATTTTCATGTATACGTCTACGGTCTTGTCGTCGTAAGGTGATACGCTGTCGGTGACGATTTGCGCGTCACGATAACCCAACTCGTTATATTTGTCGATGATTTTCTGCTTGTCTTCTTCGTAGCGTTCTTCAATGAACTTCTTCGCACGGAACAAGTTGATGAGCTTACCTTTTTCGTTGGTCTTCTTCATCACACGTTTCAACTTCTTGTCAGTGAGCACCTCGTTGCCGTCGATGGTAATTTTGTGTACCTTGACTTTGGCTTTCTTGTCGATGTTCACATCCACATATACTTGCTCCTTGTTTTCCGGGTCTTCCCGCTCGATGATGTTGACTTCCGCGTTCTTGAATCCCTTCTCGTCAAAGTGTTTCTTGATCAGAATCTTGGCACGGTCAATCAGGTTCGGTGTTACCTGTGTACCCTTGGCCATACCCAGTTTGGCCTGCAAATCCTCGCGTTCACTCTTCTTCACGCCGTGAATCACGATGTCGGTGATACGCGGGCGCTGTGTCAGCTGGATAGACAAGTAAATCTTGTTGTCTACAATCTTATCGGCTACGATTTTCACATCGGAGAACAAACCGTGTCGCCAGTATCTTTTTACGGCGGAAGTAATGTCGTCGCCCGGCACGGTAATGGTCTGTCCTACAGCCAAGCCGGAGATTCCTATCAGGACATAATCCTCATAGTTCTTCACACCGCTGACCTTGATGTCGGCGATTTCATATTTCTTCGGCGTTCCGTTGTAGAGGATAACCGGTTTGTTGCTTGGTTCAGTTGTAGTATTATTGTCTTGAGCCTGTCCCCCAACCGAAACAGAAGAGAGGCAAGCTGCAATCAGCAGGATAAGTGAAAAACGATTTTGCATTGTTCTCTGTTAAATTTGTTCACTGGTTTTGCCGAATCGGCGTTCTCTTTTTTGAAAGTCACAAATAGCCTTGCATAACTCTTCGGCCTTGAAGTCCGGCCAGAAAGTGTCGCAGAAATACAGTTCGGTGTAAGCACACTGCCAAAGCAGGTAGTTACTGAGTCGGATTTCGCCGCCTGTTCTGATCAACAAGTCTGGGTCGGGCATATAGTGGGTAGCCAGACATCGGTCGATGGTCTGGTCTGTAATTTCTTCTGGAACGAGTTTGCCTTCCTTCACTTCGCGGGCAATGGTTCTGACCGCTTCCGTGATTTCCCATTTGGAAGAATAACTCAATGCCAAGGTGAGACACATGCCTGTATTTTTTGATGTACGTTCGATACACCGATTCAGGCGGGCAAGTACGTTGTCCGGCAATTTCGTGGTATCCCCGATAATCCGGAAGCTGATATTGTTTTTCATGAAGGTCTCTTCCTCGATGGAGTCCATGAGCAGACTCATCAAGGCAGCTACTTCGTCTGCGGGTCGGTTCCAGTTTTCAGTGGAGAAGGTATAAAGAGTCAGATATTTCACTCCCAGGCGTGCCGCTTCTTCCGCAATGACATGTACGGTTTCAGCTCCCGCCTGATGTCCGAACGTGCGGACCTGTCCCCTTTGTTTAGCCCACCGTCCGTTTCCGTCCATGATGATGGCGATATGCGTCGGTATCCGGTTTTTATCCAGTTGGTCTTTATATAGCATAGTCTTTTATTTTCAAGGTTGATGGATTTACCATTTGGGGGTGAATCCCAGACGGTTGATGCGTCCACGGCTGATGTCTCCATTTTCCCATACAATCCAGATAAAGTTTCCTTTAGAGTTTCCTCCTTCCAGTTTGGGAGTCACGGCACATGAATAATTGCCGTGGTGTGTGGTGTATAGATTATTGAAATCGGATGGGAACGCCATGCATTCGGTCACCGGTCGCCAGCAAAGCCCGTTATCGATAGAACAGTAGAACTGACTGAAGGCTTCCACTTTCGGCTGGTTGCATGCACCTCCGAAGGCATATAATTTCCCGTCATAATAAATCATGGTTACATTCTGCAAGTTCGGCAATGGCAGATTCTGCATTCTTTCTTCCCATTGGTTGTCGGTTGACGTACGGCCAAAAACAAGAGCTGTCGTATCGTTGGCCGTAGTTCCCTGGTTGTAGCAGAGAGCTACTGTCGTAGTCAGATTGGTATTATAAGATGTAGTTACTGTATTGGCAAAGAATGGTTTTCCGGTCTGGAACTGTTCGAATGCATTGTCATCCGTTTTCCATGTGCCAGCTTTGTATACACCGCTTTTCCCGTCTTTTATCGCATACAGTTCCTCTTTGATGTCATTTCCTGCGATCAGCATATCGAAGGTTTCCGTACCTTCCAAGGTCACTGTCTCGTCCTCTGCGTTGAGTTTGTAAAGCTGTTTGCTGCTTGTTCCTGCTAAGAAATAAATGTTCCCAGCCCATTCAGTAGCTGAATATGTGTCGATATTTTCAGGTACATCAGTTGTTACCGGAGTCCAGGAAGTCGGATTGTCATTCGATACATTGGTGTATTCAATATGCGAATTGTTACCGTTTTTCCCGAAGACATACACTTTCCCGTTGGCATAAACTGCTTTTTGTTCGCTCAGTGTGCCGTTACTGAATGCATTGCTGAATTGTTTCCAGGCAAGGGTATCAGGAATTTGCTGGTGCACATTGACCTTTACTTTGTAGGCTTGTCCCATTGTACCATTGTAAGCAAGTACTTTGAATTCTACAGGAGTTTTTTGACAATCCGTGAAGTCAAGAGAGTCGGTAGATACCCATAATGTATCTTCTGTAGCTCCTTTGGGTCTATAAAATAAGATGCCTGTATCGTAAATGACATTGGTGATAACCTTGTCTATATGAGTTCCATACGGCAGTGAGTCTTTATTCTCTATTTCTCTTGTCATTTGGTTGATGGTGAATGGATAATCAGAACAGTCGAGAGTATCTACGTATGCACTGTCCTGTCCATTTTGGTCTTTACCGATGCGGTCAATGTTCAATGTCCCCAGTGAAAACCCCGTGATACTGGTTTCGGAAGTATAGGTAATTTGTTCCACATCATTGTTCAAACACGATGTCATTATGGATGTTGCGGCAAAGAGTGCTACAACCAATGGCAAAAACTTTATTTTCATCTGCAAATGAGTTCTTTTAATTACAAGTTGCAAAAGTAGAAAGTTTTTCTTCGATTCCTCTCTTTTAGGGGAAGTTTTATATAAAATTATATTGTTATCCGCTCTTTATCAAGCTCTGTTTCATATTGTCCTGTTTTGTTAATATTGAAAAAAACGGTTGGGATATTGCCTGCTGGAGGATTCATGTGAAGAGAGGGAGTCTATAAATAAAGTCTGTTTCTGATTGTAAATCGATATTGTCCTATATAAAACAATTTTGTACAATTCATTTCAAGGAAGAACGGATAATTTTGCAAATAGTTAAAACAAAGATGATGTATAGCCTAAGAAAATTTAATCAATGGAAAGCATACATGTGTTTGGTATGCATGTTTTTAATCGGTGTGTCTGGAAAAGCGAGTGATGAATGGAGTTCCCCTAACGGAAAGATTGTGGTGAGTGCGACTCCTTCTGTAGATGGTTTTAAAGTATCTTATAAGAAAGGGAATGAAACCATTCCGGTGGTACATATAAATAATGTGGGACTTTGTTTCTCACAGGCGGATGCTGAGTTCGTTTATATGGATTCCTCTCCTGTGGTTTCGTTGAAGGAGGATTACACGATGGTGACAGGTAAGCGCCGCCATTGCATGAATCAGGGAAACCAGCAGGTGTTTCATTTCAAGAACGCTCAAAACGTACGACTTGATCTGGAGTTTCGGGTGTATGATGACGGCATTGCGTTTCGGTATGTGTTTCCTGAGTTGAAGGAAGAAATGAGCATTGCCGGAGAAAAAACTACTTTCCAGTTTCAGGACGGCATTACCCGCTGGACCCAGAAGTTGAGTCAGTCGTATGAAGACTTCTACTTGAAGAATAAAGGTCGTGTGGCTGATTATTCCAAGAACCAATGGGGATTTCCGGCTTTGTTTGAAGTCTCGGATGCCGTTTTTAGCCTTTTATCAGAGGCCAATATCATGCGAGGAAATTGTGGCTCCTGGCTGAACAATGTGGCCGGCGAGTCTGCCTATCAGGTGGAAATGTCGCAACCGACGAAGGTTTCTGGCAGATGGTGCTCTCCTTGGCGTGTAGCTATCATCGGTTCATTGGCCGATGTGGTGGAATCCACTCTGATTACGGATGTCAGTGAGCCTTGTCGCCTGACGGATGTGTCTTGGATTAAACCGGGAGTCGTTTCCTGGATTTACTGGGCTTATAACCACGGTTCCAACGACTATCAGATTGTGAAAAAATACATTGATTTTGCGGCCGATTTTCATCTGCCTTACATGTTGATTGATGCGGAATGGGATGAAATGGCAAATGGAGGCAATGTGGAAGATGCTTTACGCTATGCGAAAGAGAAACATGTTTCGCCTTTGTTGTGGTACAATTCTTCTACAGAATGGTGTCTGTATGGTCCTTTGTACCGTTTGAACAAACCAGAAGTGCGGCAGAAAGAATTTGCTTGGCTTGAATCGGCTGGAGTGAAGGGCATCAAGGTGGATTTCTTTACCCGTGACAGTGTGTCGGTGATGAACTATTTTATCGATATCCTGGAAGATGCGGCTAAATATCATCTAATGGTGAATTTTCACGGAGCGACAATTCCTCGTGGCTGGCAGCGTACGTATCCTCACATGATGTCGGTAGAAGCAGTGTACGGAGCAGAATGGTATAATAATAAGGAGGTGCTGACGGATAGTGCTGCATGGCATAACTGTACGTTGCCCTTTACCCGGAACGTGATAGGGCCGATGGATTATACTCCTTGTACTTTCACTGATTCCCAGCATCCGCATATCACTTCCAACGGACATGAACTGGCCTTGCTGGTAGTCTTTGAATCTGCGTTGCAGCACTTGGCCGATCGTCCGGAAGGATATCATGCTCAACCGGCTGAGGTTCGTTCGTTCATTTCTTCTCTACCTACAGTATGGGAAGACACGAAATTGCTTGACGGTTATCCTTCCCACCATGTGGTCATGGCCCGGAAGAACGGAGATTGCTGGTATATTGGCGGACTGAACGGAACCAACGAATCCATGCCTCTTATCGTGGATTTAGGTTTTATCCACGAAAAAATCAAAGGAGTTACCTTGTATGCCGATGGCCAGAAGAGCAATCAGTTTGCTATCCGCAACCTCTCAGGTACGGAAAAGAGCGTGAAAGTGGATTGCCTTCCGCGAGGCGGATTTGTAATGACAGTGGAAGTGGAACCTTAAGTATAGGTTTTTCAGTATAGCCGGCGATACTCCTGAGGAGTTACGCCGGTTATTTTTTTGAACAGGCGGTTGAAATAAGAATAGTCGTCAAAAGCCAGTTGGAAGGCAATTTCCTTGACTGTCAGATCCTCCGTTACGAGAAGTAGCTGTGCTTTTTCTATTTTCTTTTGGTTGATATATTGCAGAGGGGTATTCCCCAGTTCTTTTTTGAACAGTCGGATAAAATGGTCTTTCGACAAGCAAGCTATTTCTGCTAATTTTTCAAGTTCAATGGTTTCATTGAGATGTTTGCGAATGTACATCACAGTTTTGGCAATCCGGTTGTCTTCCATTTCAATTTTGGGCTGTGCGTGTTTCAAAAAATGCGACAATAGTTGTAGTACGATACCTCTTGATTCTACCTTGTCGCAGAACGCTCTCTGCCGGTTTTTGAGTAGATTTCGCATCAGGGTCGGATTGTTGTCGTAGGTAGTCGGGTCAGATTTGGGTAACATCATGTGCGGATTGATCTCACATAAGCGCTGGAAAAGAGGCAGATCAAGTGGACTGGCTTCTATTTCTATGGGAAATTCCCAGCGTTCCAGCCAGTCATTTTCCGAGTAATGGTCCTCATAAATATGCAAGTAATAATGGACGAAATGTGAATGGCAGATATTGGTATGCACGGTAAATGCCGGGACAAAATACATATGATTGGGATATAAGGTGTGTATTCCGTCAGGAAGTTCGATTTGGGCAGTACCTTCCGTGACATAATATAGACGGGTAAACGGGCTGTTGACGTTTTTCCAGTTCCAGTCGGCATTGTGGATGGCCAGTCCTACATTCAAGACCAGCGGATGCAGTTGTTCTACTTGCAGATTCATAGGCTAAATTTTGGGGATAAATTTACAGTTTTATTTTTTCTCTTTGTAAAAGGACATCGAAATAAGTGTGAATAAAATAGGGGGAAAGAGGTATGAGGGTAGCGTTTTGTCGATATTGACCTATAAACTTACCATTTAATCCTATTCGTTTTTGTGGTTTCTCTGTACATTTGTTTTTAGAAAAACACTCTAATCAATCATGCTTATGAAAACAAAACTCATACTGGCTTCTTTATTTTTATCTGTAGTAGGCGGGCTGTCTGCCCAAACGTACCAGGTGCCGGTCTCGGAAAAGGACGAACCGATGATGAAAGGCAAATTCGAACCTACTTGGGCTTCGCTTGAAAGCAACTATCAGGTGCCGGAATGGTTCCGGAACGTGAAGTTTGGCATCTGGGCGCACTGGGGGCCCCAATGTGTGGAAGGTTCCGGCGACTGGATGGCCCGTTCCATGTATATTGAAGGTTCGAATGAATATAAATATCATGTGGAGCATTATGGTCACCCGTCAGAAGTAGGTTTCAAGGATATCATTCCGTTGTGGAAGGCGGAGAAATGGGACCCCGACAAGTTGGTGGCTTTCTACAAGAAAATCGGTGCCCAGTATTTCTTTGCTTTGGGTAATCACCATGACAATATGGACTTGTGGGACAGCAAGTACCAGCCTTGGAACTCGGTAAACATGGGACCGAAAAAAGACATTCTGGCCGGATGGGAGAAAGCTGCCCGAAAATACGGGTTGTATTTCGGCATCAGCTTCCATGCCGACCATGCGTGGAGCTGGTATGAACCCTCACAGCGTCATGATACGATTGGCCCGAAAAAAGGTATTCCTTATGATGGAAAGCTGACCAAGGCCGACGGGAAAGGTAAGTGGTGGGAAGGATACGACCCGCAGGATTTGTATGCACAGAATCATCCGCTAAGTGAAAACAGCTGGGATAATGGAATGATTCACCGTCAGTGGGCATGGGGAAACGGAGTATGTATGCCGACTCAGGAATATTGTACAAACTTCTATAACCGTACGGTAGACGCCATCAACCGTTACAATCCGGATTTGATTTATTTTGATGTGACGGTGGCTCCTTTCTATCCCATCAGTGATGCAGGATTGAAGATTGCCGCACATTTCTATAACCACAACATGGCTACACATCAGGGAAAACTGGAAGCAGTGATGTTTGGAAAGATTCTGGACGAGAACCAGCGGAAGGCGTTGGTATGGGATGTGGAACGTGGGGCACCCAATCAGATTATCGACCAGCCTTGGCAATCATGTTCTTGCATCGGCGGGTGGCATTACAATACGTCCATCTATGAGAAGAATGAATATAAATCGGCTGCTTACGTAGCCAAACTGTTGATTGATATCGTGAGCAAGAACGGCAATCTGTTGTTGAGCGTGCCGTTGCGGGCCGATGGAACTTTCGACGAGAAGGAAGAAAAAATCCTGAATGAATTTGGCGATTGGATGAACATTAACAAGGAAGCCATTTATGATACGCGTCCGTGGAAAGTGTTTGGTGAAGGACCAATTGCGGAAGAAGATATTCCGTTGAATGCGCAAGGCTTCAATGAAGGTTCCTATAGTCAGGCCGGAGCCAAGGAAATCCGGTTTACCCAGACACCGAAGGCTTTGTATGCCACTGTGCTGGCTTGGCCGGAAGATGGCAAAGTGAACATCAAGTCATTGGCTGCGGGCAGTAAGCTTTATGAGGAGGCTATTCAACGGGTAGAATTATTGGGATATGGAAAGGTCGACTTTACGCGTACGGTCGAAGGTTTGCAGGTGGTGCTTCCGGCACAGCCGTTGAACCAGATTGCTCCGGTACTGAAAATTATGAAATGATAAAATGGAAGGATATAGAGTAAAAGAATATGGAATACCTGTTAAACGTTACTGCCAGACTCTGGATTTGAAGAACAATCCGGAACTCATAGCGGAATACCGAAAAATACACAGTCGTGAAGAGGCTTGGCCGGAGATTCGGGAAGGTATCCGATCGGTAGGGATTCTGGAGATGGAGATTTACATCATCGGCAGCCGTTTGTTCATGATTGTAGAAACGCCGCTGGACTTTGACTGGGGTACCGCGATGAAACGTCTGGCCCAATTGCCTCGCCAGACCGAATGGGAAGACTATGTGGGCCGTTTTCAGGAATGTGTGCCGGGCAGTAGTTCTGCTGAAAAATGGCGGTTGATGGAACGAATGTTTTATTTGTATGAATCTTAAATAAAATAACTATGCAATACCATGAAATTGGAAAAACGGGGATGAAAGTTTCTTCCCTTAGTTTCGGAGCTTCTTCTTTAGGAGGAGTGTTCCATGACATTAAAGAAAAAGAAGCCTTGGAGGCAGTGTTTACAGCAATCGATTTGGGGATGAATTTTATTGATGTGTCACCTTATTACGGACACTACAAGGCAGAGACTGTGCTTGGAAAGGCGTTGAAGGATATTCCACGTGACAAGTATTATCTTTCCACCAAGGTAGGACGTTATGGAAAAGATGGCGTGAATACGTGGGATTATTCTGGTAAACGGGCCACGGAGAGTGTGTACGAAAGTATGGAACGTCTGCATATTGATTACATCGATTTGATTAACGTCCATGATATCGAGTTTGCCGATTTGAATCAGGTGGTAAATGAAACCCTGCCGGCCTTGGTGGAATTGAGAGAAAAAGGGGTGGTAGGTCATGTAGGTATCACCGACCTGCAGCTGGAGAACCTGAAATGGGTGATAGACCATTCTCCGGCCGGTACGGTGGAATCGGTGCTGAACTTCTGCCATCACTGCCTGTGCGACGACAAGTTGGTTGATTTTCTGGATTACTTTGAATCGAAAGGTATCGGTGTGATTAATGCTTCTCCGTTATCTATGGGACTGTTGACAGAGAGAGGCGTACCGGCCTGGCATCCGGCACCTCAGCCGCTGGTAGAAGCTTGCCGGAAAGCAATGGAACATTGCAAGGCTAAAAATTATCCGATTGAGAAGTTGGCCATGCAGTATGCGGTCAGCAATCCGCGGATTGCCACTACGTTGTTCAGTACGGCCAATCCGCAGAATGTGAAGAAGAATGTAGCATATATCGAGGAGCCGATGGATGAAGAACTGGTACGTGAAGTTCGTGAAATCATTGGTGACCAGTTCCGTGTGAGCTGGGCTAACTCATAATGAGGAGGAAGTTGTATATGGGGTTGATCATAGATGCACATTCTCACTTGTGGTTGAAGCAGGATACGGTGGTCGATGGGCTGCCTATCCGTACCTTGGAGAATGGGCGGTCATTGTTTATGGGGGAAGTGCGTCAGATGCTTCCCCCGTTTATGACCGACGGAGTGAACAGTGCCGAGGTATTCCTGTCGAACATGAATTATGCGCAGGTGGCTGCGGCAGTGGTGACACAGGAATTCATCGACGGTTTTCAGAATGACTATCTGGCAGAGGTGGCTGCCCGCTATCCTGACCGTTTCTTTGTATGCGGTATGTGCGAGTTTCGTAAACCGGGATACTTGGAGCAGGCGCGCCAGCTTATTGCCCGCGGGTTTCGGGGTATCAAAATACCGGCCCAGCGGCTGTTGCTCAAAGAAGGTCGTGTGTGGCTGAACTGTGAGGAAATGATGCAGATGTTCCATCTGATGGAACAAAATGGCGTGCTGTTGTCCATTGATATGGCCGACGGGGCTACGCAGGTGGGTGAGTTGGAAGAGGTGATTCAGGAGTGTCCCAACCTGAAAATTGCCATCGGGCATTTCGGGATGGTGACCACTCCTGGTTGGACAGAGCAAATCAAGCTGGCACGCCACCCGAATGTACGTATCGAATCGGGAGGCATTACCTGGTTGTTCAATGACGAATTTTATCCCTTCAAGGGGGCTATAAGGGCCATTCAGAAGGCAGCCGATTTGGTGGGTTTCGAAAAACTGATGTGGGGCTCGGACTATCCGCGTACGATTACGGCCATCACGTATCGGATGTCGTACGATTTTGTGAGCAAGTCGCAGGAACTGACAGACGAGGAGAAAGCCCTGTTCCTTGGAGAGAATGCCCGTCGTTTTTACGGCTTCCATGATTTGCCGGAGCTTCCTTATATCAAGAATATGTCTGAATAAGCGAAAATCAGGATACGATGAAAAACAAGAGTTATACACTTCCGCTGGCGCTGGTGTTTAGTCTGTTCTTTTTGTGGGCCATTAGCAGCAACTTGTTGCCTACCATGATCCGGCAGCTGATGAAGACCTGTGAGCTGAATACCTTTGAAGCCTCTTTTACGGAAACGGCCTATTGGCTGGCTTATTTTATTTTCCCGATACCGATTGCCATGTTCATGAAGCGTTACAGCTACAAGGCTGGCATTGTGTTCGGACTGTTTTTAGCAGCTGTGGGAGGATTGTTGTTCTTTCCGGCAGCCATGTTGAAAGAATATTGGGCGTATCTGTGCATCTTCTTCATTATTGCCACCGGAATGTGTTTTCTGGAGACGGCGGCCAATCCGTATGTCACAGCTTTGGGTGAGGCAGCCACTGCCCCCCGGCGCTTGAACTTGGCACAATCGTTCAACGGGCTGGGGGCCTTTATCTCGGCCATGTTTTTGAGCAAGCTGGTTTTGAGCGGTACTCATTATACGCGTGAAACATTGCCCGCGGATTATCCGGGCGGATGGGATGCCTATATCCAGTTTGAAACGGATGCCATGAAATCTCCTTATCTGGCACTGGCCGTATTGTTGTTGCTCATTGCTGTGGTCTTCCTTTGTGCCAAACTGCCGAAGATTGGCGACGAAGGACACCGGGAGGCCACCAAGGAGAAACTGATAGACTTCGGGGTGTGGAAGCGGTCGCATCTGCGGTGGGGCGTAATTGCTCAGTTTTTTTATAACGGTGGGCAAACGGCCATCAACAGCCTGTTCTTAGTATACTGCTGTACGTATGCAGGCATTTCGGAGACTGTGGCTACCACGTATTTCGGATTGTACATGCTGGCCTTCCTGATTGGACGATGGATTGGTACTGGACTGATGATTCGTTTCCGTCCGCAGGACATGTTGCTGGTGTATGCCTTGGTGAATGTCGTGCTTTGTCTGGTGGTGATTGTATGTGGCGGACGGACCGGGCTGTATGCCATGCTGGGTATTTCGTTCTTTATGTCCATCATGTATCCCACCCAGTTCTCGCTGGCGTTGAAAGGGTTGGGCGACCAGACCAAGAGCGGGGCCGCTTTTCTGGTGATGGCCATCGTGGGAAATGCCTGTCTGCCTCAGTTCACGGCTTATCTGATGCATATCAGTGAGGAGATGTATCACATTGCATATATCGTTCCGATGATTTGTTTCCTGTTCTGTGCCTATTACGGCTGGAAGGGTTACAAGGTGTTGGATTAAAATAGAAACGTAGAATTAAAAATAAGAAGAAAATGAAAGCTGTTCAAATTGCAGCTCCCCAGCAAATGGCAGTCGTGGAGATTGAAAAGCCTGAACTGCACGAAGGGGAGATACTGGTAAAGATTGAGTATGTAGGTTTTTGTGGTTCCGACTTGAATACATATCTTGGCCGGAACCCGATGGTGAAGATGCCGGTCATTCCGGGACATGAAGTCGGTGCCGTGATAGAAGCCGTAGGGGCAGGAGTACCCGACAGTTTCAAGAAGGGCATGAGTGTAACGCTGAATCCTTATACGAATTGCGGCAAGTGTGCTTCATGCCGGAACGGACGTGTCAACGCTTGCGAACATAACGAGACGCTCGGTGTGCAGCGTAAGGGAGTGATGTGTGAATATGCCGTACTGCCCTGGAACAAGGTGATTCCGGCAGAAGGAATCTCTGCTCGTGATTGTGCCCTGATTGAGCCGATGAGCGTAGGTTTCCACGCCGTGTCACGCGGACAGGTAGTCGACAACGAACTGGTGATGGTCATTGGTTGCGGAATGGTCGGTATGGGAGCCATCGTACGTGCGGCCTTGCGCGGCGCTACGGTAATTGCCGTTGATTTGGATGACGAGAAACTGGCCTTGGCCCGCAGAATGGGTGCCACGTACGTCATCAACTCACAGACAGAGAATGTACATGAACGGGTACAGGAATATTCCGGTGGTATGGGTGCTGATGTGGTGATAGAAGCCGTAGGCAGTCCGGCCACCTATGTGATGGCGGTTGATGAAGTGGGCTTTACCGGCCGCGTGGTATGCATTGGTTATGCCAAGAGCGGGGTAGAGTTTCAGACAAAATATTTCGTGCAGAAAGAGTTGGATATACGGGGTTCGCGTAACGCATTACCAGCCGATTTCCGTGCCGTGATTCATTATATGAAAACCGGCAACTGCCCGACGGAAGAACTTATCTCCCGCATCGTAGCTCCCGAAGGAGCTGCGGAAGCCATGGCTGAATGGGCTGCCCATCCGGGAAAAGTGTTCCGTATTCTGGTGAAATTCTGAGGCGAATTTTGAGGCTGAAAATAGCCTCTGGAAAAACGCCTTTGCGTTTTACTTCAAACGTCCTTGCGTTTGAGGTAAAACGTAAGGACGTTTTGGGGTAAACGCACTTACGTTTTAATCCAAACGCAAGTGCGTTTTTTTATGTCCGAATTTTGCCTATTTGTGGCAGAAATGTTGTATTTTTATCAGTAATTTTGACATTATTCTTTAAAACACTAAAATTAGTATGCAAATGAATATCAGAAAGACGGTTTTGATAGCTTGTTGCCTTTCTTCTCTGTCGGTATATGCACAGCATATCCCTACATTGGAAGAGGTAGTAAACGGAGGACTGGTGGTTACTAAAGGAGGAAGTCAGGTAAACTGGCTTTCAGACGGAGGCAAGTATTCGAAGAAAGAAAAGAATCCGGCAGGAGGATACGACATCGTGGCATACGATGCCTCTGGCAAAGGAAAACGGGAAGTGTTGATACCGGCTTCCTCGTTTGTGAAACCGGGTACTTCCGATACGCTGTCGGTCAGAAGTTTCAGCTTTGACACTTCGCGTAAGCAGGTATTGGTCTATACGAATACGAAGCGGGTATGGCGCTACGATACACGCGGCGATTACTGGGTGCTCAATATGCAAACGAAACAGTTGCGTCAGTTGGGAAAGAATTTCCCGGAGAGCAGCCTGATGTTTGCCAAGTTCTCTCCCGACGGGACGCGGGTAGCCTACGTGAGCGGGAACAATATTTATGTGGAAAATGTGGCCGATGGGAAAATTACCCAGTTGACTCATGATGGCAGCAGTACGATTGTGAACGGAACCTTCGACTGGGTGTATGAGGAAGAATTCTTCTGCCGGGACGGCTTCCGCTGGAGTCCCGACGGCAAATACATCGCCTACTGGCAGAGCGATACGGAAGGTACAGGCTGGTTTGATATCATCAACAACGTCGATTCTTTGTATCCGAAAATTATCCGCTTCCCTTATCCGAAGGCTGGAACCACCAATTCAGCCGTGAAGGTGGGCTATGTGGCAGCTTCCGGAGGAAAAACTACTTGGATTGACCTGCCGGGCGATCCTCGTCAGAATTATATCATGCGGATGGAGTTTATTCCAGAAAGTAATGACTTGTTTATCCAGCAGATGAATCGTCCGCAAAATACGAACAAGGTATGGATTGCGACTATCGGAGGCGGTGCACCGAAAAACATTCTGACCGAGACGGATGCAGCTTGGGTGGAAACCAACGACCAGGTGACCTGGCTGAAACATAATACGTATTTTACCTGGCAAAGCGAACGGGACGGATGGCGTCATCTGTACCGGGTAAGCCGTGACGGAAAAGATATCCAACCCATCACGAAGGGCAATTTCGATTTGATTGAGCAGGTGGGCATGGACCTGAAGAAAGGACTGGTGTATTTCATTGCTTCACCGGATAACTATACTCAACGTTATTTGTATTCAGCTAATTTGTTTGGCAAAGGAGAGGTGAAACGTCTTTCTCCGTTGAACGAACAAGGCCAGCACCGATACAATATCTCTCCTGATGGGAAGTATGCCGTGCATACTTTCAGCAATGCCGTCACTCCTCCGCGGATAGAGATGGTGGCTTTGCCTTCGCATAAGACTTTGTCGGTTATTGAAGACAACAAGGAAGCGCTGGCACAATATCAGCAGCTGAAGTTGCGCCCGAAGGAATTTGTCAAGGCGCATTCCGGCAACTTGGTATTGGATGCCTTTATGATCAAGCCGGTAGATTTTGATCCGGCAAAGAAATATCCGGTCATCATCGACGTGTATGGCGAACCGGCTAGTTCTACGGTGCAGGATGTATGGCAGGGAGGCAATATGTGGCACCAGTTCCTGGCCAACCAGGGGTATATCGTCATCAGTATTGATAACCGCGGTGCCGCTGCCCCTCGTGGTAGGGAATGGCGGAAATGCATCTACGGTGAGGTGGGTACCTTTGCCTCACAGGATCAGGCACAGGGAATCCTTGATTTGGCCCGTCAGTATCCGTTTATCGATACCTCGCGTATCGGCATTACAGGTTGGAGCGGAGGAGGAAGCCAGACCCTCAATTGTATGTTCCGCTATCCGGATGTGTTCCGCACGGGGATTGCCATAGCTTTTGTTGCCGACCAGCGGTTGTACGACACCATTTACCAGGAACGCTACATGAACACACCCCAGGCCAATCCGGAAGGCTATCGTAAAGGCTCACCCATTTCGTATGTGGAAGGTTTGAAAGGGAACTTGCTGCTCATACACGGTACCGGTGACGATAACGTACACTACCAGAATTGTGAGATGCTGGTCAACGAGCTGGTGAAACACGGCAAGGTGTTCTATCAGCTGTCTTATCCGATGCGCTCGCATGCCATTAACGAACGGGAAGGCACCACGTATCACCTGCGGAAATCCATGACGGATTATTTCTTGAAGAATCTTCCGGCAGGCGGGAAATAAACAAGGAGGCTGGCTGTGTGCCAGCCTTTTTGTCTTAAGAATAATTCGTATTTTTGTGGATACAAGGAGTTTGAGGATTGAAGGAATGAGATGCGATATCGATGAAGTGGAACTGGCTATTGGCAGAGGGAAAAACCGTCAGGTAATTGGAAGGCGTATCTTAGAAAGATAACAGAACAAATGGGAGGATAGAATATGGTGGAGAACAATGGGAATATGGAAGCGAATGCAGATGCATTGGACCAGTCTGTACAGGGACTTTTTTCGCACTTGGAGTCCAGAATGTCACCCGAGAATATGAAGCGCATCGTGGCTGCATATCAGCTGGCAAAAGAAGCCCATAAAGGGCAGAAACGAAAAAGTGGGGAACCGTACATCATTCACCCTATAGCCGTGGCCCGCATTGTAGCCGAGGAGTTTGAACTGGGAGCCAATCCGATTATGGCGGCTTTTCTGCATGATGTGGTGGAAGATACCCCCTACACCTTGGATGACATCCGGGAACGGTTTGGCGACGATGTGGCTTTCTTGGTAGGCGTGGTCACCAAACAGAAGAAGGCAGAGTACGACCAGTCGCAGCAGATAGACAACTACCGGCAGATTCTGGCATCCGTGCGGTTTGATGTGCGGGCCATCTTAATCAAGCTGGCCGACCGCCTGCACAATATGCGTACTTTGGAAAGTATGCGGCCGGACAAACAGATGAAAATAGCTGGAGAAACGGATTATTTTTATGCCCCGTTGGCGAACCGTTTGGGCATGTATCATGTAAAGACCGAACTGGAGAATCTTTCTTTTCGCTTCCGCTGCCCGAGAGAATATTACCTGCTTGAAGGACTTATTGAAAAAGAAAAAGCAGCCAACGAGGATCGTATCAATAGCTTTTTGCGAAAGATGGAGGCTTTCTTGAAGGAAAATCATATTCAGGCAAGAACCGAGATACGTTATCGTATGCCTTATAATATCTGGCGGAAAATGAACAGTATGGAATGTGATTTCCAGCATGTGGACGGCAAACACTATGTACGTATCATTTACGAGGCTGCGGATGTGCAGGAAGAGAAGAAAATCAGTCTGCAAATCTATTCCGTATTGACCGATCATTTCAAGGAAAAGCCGGGCAGTGTATCCAATTACATCAACGCTCCCAAGGAAAACGGATACCAGAGCTTCCACCTGAAACTGTTGTGCGAGAACGGGAGCTGGGAGGAAATTCATATTTCCTCCGAGAGAATGGTTCGCAACTCCCGGTTGGGATGTGCGGCAGAACGTACTGAATCGAACCTGAAAGGATGGTTGGATAAGTTCAAGTCCGTGCTTCGGGATGTGGCTTATAACAGTGAAATGGACTACATGGACGGGGTGACGTCTTCTTTCTATAATGATGACATCATGGTGTTCACCACCGAAGGAAAGGGAATTATTCTTCCGAAAGGAGCGACTGCCCTCGATTTTGCCTATGAAATTGACGGTCAGATGGGGGATCAGGCGATGTATGCCAGAATCAACGGAAAACTGTCATCCGTAAAGACGGAACTGCATCGTGGCGATTGCGTGGAGATTGGGGTGGATGCCCAGTCCAAACCGGACAAGGATTGGCTGGAGTGTGTCAAGACTTACAAGGCGAAGCGGTATCTACGTCAGTTTTTTCACGATCAGCCGGTCTTGAAATACATTCGATGTGCCTGTTGTCATCCGTTGCCGGGCGATGAAGTGATTGGCTTTAAGGATGAAAACGGGAAGATTACGCTGCATACCCGGAACTGTGCGGCTGCTATCCGTCAGGCGTCTCGGCAAGGGGATTCCATCGTGGCTGTCAGCTTCGAAGCCGATAATCAGTTCTTGTATCCTGTGCGAATTCAGATTCGAGGAGTGGACCGGTATCATATTCTCAGCGATGTGGTGGAGTGCATCACAGATAAGTTGAGGCTTTCAATTGATTGCCTGCACACCGAAACAATAGACCGGATTGTGGAGTGTTATGTGGATTTTAAGGTGCATTCCAGAAACGAACTGGATAATGTCATCACTCTCATTGGCAGCATCGAGGGTGTAGATGAGGCTTATGGCATCAATATTGGATAAAAATAAGATGAGGTAGTCCATAGATAAAAGTGCGGAGAAAAACATATGGTTAAAATCAGGAAACTTACTTTAATTGTATGTTGTCATGTTAAAATATGACAATTCATTTGATGGATTAAAACGTATTCGTAATTTTGCGAACAACAAACAAAAGGAGGAATAGAAAGGATGAAAAAGAAGTATACAGAAGAACAGGAAAAGATAGCCCGCTTTGCTAAGGCAATGGGGCATCCGGCACGCATAGCCATACTTCAGTTTCTGGCCTCTCAGGAGTGTTGCTTTTTCGGTGATATTCATGAGGAACTTCCCATTGCAAAGGCCACGGTATCGCAACATCTGAAAGAGTTGAAAGAGGCCGGACTTATCCAAGGTGAAATTGAGACGCCGAAAGTAAGATACTGCATTAACAAGGAAAACTGGGAAATTGCCCAAAATGTGTTTGCCAGTTTTTTTGGACAACCTATATGCAAGAAAGAGGGCTGCTGTGAGTAAGCCCTTTTTTTTGAAGGATAAGTTCGTAGTTTTGCGAATAACTAACAATTAAAATAGAAAGACATGAAAAAGATTTTATTCTTGCTTGCTGCATGCTTCACCTTTAGCGCCTGCAGCATGAACGCAAAGAACGGAACGGAAGCACAGACGCAAAAAGAAGTGACAGTAAAAGACCATGTGGAAGTATTGTATTTTCATGGGAAGCAGCGTTGTGCTACCTGTATGGCCATCGAAAGCAATACAAAAGCTGCGATAGAGGAGAGTTTTGCGGAACAGATCAAAAAAGGTGAGGTCGTATTTAAGGTAATAGACATCAGCAAGAAGGAGAATGAAAAGATAGCCGAGAAGTATGAGGTAACCTGGTCATCGCTGTTTGTCGTGAAATACAAGCACGGACAGGAAACAAGCAAGAACATGACCGAATTTGCTTTCGGAAATGCCCGCAAGTCGCCGGACGTATTCAAGGCTGGGGTGGTCAAGGCTGTCAATGAAATGCTGAAATAACGGAGAAGGTTATGGACTGGTTACAGACATTGCTGGATAACAGCTCCACTCCCGTACTGACGGCGTTTCTGCTCGGACTGCTGACCGCTCTGTCACCTTGTCCGCTGGCAACGAACATCGCAGCCATTGGATTTATCGGAAAAGACATTGAAAACAGAAAGCGCGTTTTCCGGAACGGCCTGCTCTATACGCTGGGGCGTATCCTTT
>NZ_CABROP010000043.1:0-28719 GCF_902472605.1 uncultured Bacteroides sp. | reverse complement strand
TCCTCTGATTTTTATGCTTAAATCTTGAAAAGGTATCTCATCTTAGGAGATAATCCATTTATATACAGCAAATTAAAGGTCTCTCAGGATTTTTCTATTGGCCCTGTCCACCTCTACAGACTTGATGGAATCGAGATAAATTTGCGTTGTAAGTTCCGAGTCATGTCCCAATCCTTCGCTAATGACGGACAAAGGTATGGATTTTCCTCTGGCGATAGTGGCCCAACTGTGACGGCTATAATATAAGGATAAGGGTACAGACAAATGCATGAGAGAAGCAATCTCCTTCAAGCCGCGGTTGATCTTCATCATCTGATTCTGATACTGACGGCGTTCAGTGCCGTCTTCACGGACAATCAAAGGAAGAAGATATTGGGTGGGATTGCCCTTATACTTGTCTATGAGCGCTTGCATCTGCCAGGTCCATTCAATGGTCAGCAGCTGACCGGTCTTTTTCCGCCGATAAATAAGATAGCCGTTTTTCAAATCACTTTTTTTGAGATAGGCCATGTCGACAAACGACATACCACGCGTGCAAAAACTGAAAATAAACATGTCGCGGGCAAAATCCAAGGCCGGCTTGAGGGACAAGTCCAGCTCTTTCATCTTTTTTATCTCACCAAAAGAAAGGCATCTCTTCACCGTTTTGTCCATGCCGCAATATACACGTTTGAAGGGACGGCAATCTTGCGTAAGTCCTTTTTCTACTGCCAGCTTGTAATTTGTACGCAATATCCGCAAATAGAAGGAACTGGTGTTACGCACGACTCCCCGATTCCGCAATTCCGCCTCATAAAGTTCCATCAGCTCCGAATCGAACATATCGAAAGTCAAATCGATTCCCTGCCTGAAATTCATGAAACTGTTGAGAGTGGCCTGGTAGGTCTCGCTGGAGCGTATCTTGCCTAATTGCTTTTTACGCTGAATCTGGACTTGCATGAAATGGAATACACTGTATTCCTTATTCACATAAGGATTGAATTTCTGTAACACTTCGTCAAGATTCCATTCCTTGCCCGAACGTTTAAAGGTATCTATTATTTTCCGCAACCGCCTGAGTTCCCATTCCACATTTAGGCGTATGATTTGTAACTGACTACATCGGGATGAGTCTGACGCCGTCAACAGAATCTGGCCGGCAGCCTCATCCCATTCCTCCTTAAAAATTTTAAATTGGCTTTTGATTCGGCGAACCTTACGGTCGTGAATCACCTGGAACATCAGCGTACCCTCTTTCTGAGGCTTTACTGACGCCCTAAATTTCAGCTTGATGGATGTCTTTTTCATAATTTCCTTACTCCTCCTTTTAATTACGTTTTTTCAAAAAAATATCCATTAAATAGCAATAAAATAAATGGGCAAGTCTTGACTTCTCCAAGTCTAGACTTGCCCCCTCTCTGAATTTAGACTCCATTGAACAAACAAAAAAACAATTCTGATTGTTCAATTTCCTCTTTTCTCAGCCTTCCGGCAGTTCCACCACCCCCAGTTTTTTCTTTCCGTCCATCTTTACGGTAAGCGGTTTTTCAAACCGTACCCAGCGGAGGAATTTCGTTTCTTCCACGGCAGGCATGCGATCGAGTAATGCCTGGTTGTAGACGCCGTCGTTCATGTAGGCATTGATGGTGAAATAGCCCACCCCGAAGGAGGTCAGGTTCTGGAAGAAATGGGTGCCCTGACTGGGGTCCACCCGGTAATTGGTCAGCCCGGCTTCCACGATAACCCTCGCGGCGGAAATGTTCGGCCATTTCACAGGGATGCCCAGCCACGTGTCGCTGCTGCCCCAGCGCCCGGGACCGACCAAGATGTAATGTTTGCCTTCGTCGAGGAAACGACGGTTGAGTTTCTCGATATCGTAGGCTATCAGCTGGTTGTTGGAAGCGGAATAGCCTTCGGTCTTGACGTAAATCACATCCTGCATATCGTCCATCACCCCGTGGCCCAATGAATTTTCGCTCTTGAGCAAAAGTTTTTCTTCCGGCACCTGGGTCAGGTCTTCGTCCAGTCCGGCTTTCACGTCGACCATCGGACGGATTTGTAGCAGATAGAATACTCCGCTCTTGGTATGGGCATCCAAGTTGACGGCAAACTCAATTTCGACCGGACGGCGCATCTCACCCTGACCGTATTTCTGCACGAGCTGGAGGATGCGGGCCAGCGGGAATACGTCATGCTGGAGGATGTTGGCAAAGGTGATGAGCTTGCGCCCGCCGGGATAAAGGCCATCGCGAATCACCATATCATACGGGTCGTAGGTCGAGGCGATGAAATTCAAAGCACCGTCGGCTTCGGCATCCTTCACATGGAGCTTCAGCAGATTGAATCCGTCGTCGAGCGAGAAGTTCTGCCCTAAGTTTTTCAGGTCGAGGGCGTAAAAGCGGGTCTGAGTCTCGCGCAAAGCAATTTCCATCTCACTGGTCTGAAGCACCTGTGTAGGATGGTACGGGCAGACGCGCAGGGTGAGGCCGCCGTCGACAATGTATTTTCCGAGTCCTAATGCCAGACTCACCGTGCCTTCTTCAGCCAATTCGTCGTTGATGGGATAATAGTTGACGGAGCGGGCCACACCGGAGATGGCTGGATAGTAGCGGTCACCGTACTGGGTGCCGACCACTTCCTGGAGGATGACGGCCATCTTTTCCTGGTCGATGACGTTGCTGGTGGCCTGCATGTAGGCCTTACTATCCTTATAATATACGGAGGCATACACGCCCTTGATGGCATCGCTCAACATGCGGAGCATTTCGTACTTGTCGTCCAGATAGGGAATCATATAGGTGGAATAGATACCGGCGAACGGCTGGTAGTGGGAATCTTCCAGCAGACTGGACGAACGGATGGCAATCGGGGCCTTGACGGCATCGAAGAAGGCAAAGAAGTCCTCCACCAGGTTGTCGGGCAGCTTGGCCCGGAGAAAGGCTTTCAGAATCACGTCATCGTCGGCATCGCTCAAGGCAATCTGATAGAGCTGGTTGGAGTCCATGAATTCATCGAAGATGTCGGTACAGAGCACCACGGTTTTCGGAATCATGACCGAAGCATTCTCAAACTCGTCGAACTCAGGATGGCGCTTCACCATGTTGTCGATAAAGGCCAGTCCACGCCCCTTTCCTCCCAAAGAACCATCACCGATGCGGGCAAAGTTGGAATAGCGGTCGAAACGGTCACGCTGGAATACGGCCACCACGCCCTGGTTCTTCATCTTGCGGTATTTCACAATGGCCTCGAAGATAATCTGGCGGTGCGCATCGATGTCCTGAAGGGATTCCCATGTAATCTGCTTCAAAAACTCGGCCACCGGGAAGATGGCACGCGAATACAGCCAGCGCGAGATGTGGTTGCGACTGATGTGGTAGAGGAACGAATCGGCCGGAATGGCGAAGATGACATTCTGAAGTTCTTTCAGGTTATGGATGCGAGCCACTTCCTTCATGGTATGAGGGTCACGAAAGATAAAATCACCGAACCCAAAGTTGTCCGACACGGCTTCGCGCAGGTCGATGTTCATCTTCTTGGAATTCTTGTCGATGAACACGGCGCCCAGTTCGTTCACATAGCGGCGGTTGCTCTCTTCGGCCGACTGCAGAATCAGCGGGATGAAGGGGTCTCGACGGCGTATCTCGCGCAGGAAAGTCACGCCAGCTTCCGGATCGTTCACGCCCTCATGGGGAAAACGGGCATCGGAAATGACTCCCAACATGTTGTGCTCGTACTTGTCATACAGTTCCATGGCTTCCTCGTACGAGCGGGCCAACACAATCTTGGGACGCCCGCGCATGCGCAGCGTACGCTGGTGCTCGTTCAGGGCTTCCGTGGCAAACTCCTGGCTCTGGCGGAGCACGAACTTGTAGAGATTAGGTAGCACGGACGAATAGAAGCGGATGGAATCTTCCACTAACAGAATCATCTGCACACCGATTTCCTGGATGTCGTGTTCCAGGTTCATCTTGTCTTCAATCAGCTTGATGATGGACACTAACAGGTCGGTATTGCCCAGCCAGCAGAACACGTATTCAAAGATGCTCAGGTCTTCGTGCTCCATCCGTTCCTTGATGCCATGTGAAAAAGGAGTCAGCACCACCAACGGCAAGTGGGGATAGGCCTGCTTGATGTCGCGGGCAATGTCGAAGGTATCGCTGTTGTCGGAACCGGGCATACAGATAACCAAGTCGAACATGGTATTGCGCAACTGCTCCCATGCCTCCTTATCGGTTGACACTTGAGTGAAACGGGGAGGATAGCGCAGACTCAGGTTCATGTATTCATTGAATATCTTCTCATCAATGCGGCCATCGTCTTCAAGCATGAATGCATCGTAAGGATTGGCCACTAACAGCACATTGAAAATGCGTTTGGTCATGAGATTGGCAAACTGCGTATCCTTGAAATAAAGCTGACGGAGTTTAATTCTCAGGTTGTTTAGCATGGTATCTTTTTTAAGCTTATTCTTAATATAAAAACAAAAATCGGAAATTCACCTGATTTTTGCAAATCTTTCTTACAGGTTGGTAAAAAACTATCAAAATTCAAGCTTACACCCGAAAAAGAAGGAGAAAAACTTTGCCAATACAGGTAAATTCCTATCTTTGCAAATACAAAACATTTCATTTTGTCAGACCTTAAATTATTTGATTATGGATATTAACAAGATCATGTCATCGCTGGAAGCCAAGCATCCAGGTGAATCCGAGTACCTTCAGGCAGTCAAGGAAGTATTGCTTTCTATCGAAGATATCTACAACCAACATCCCGAATTTGAAAAGGCAAAAATCATTGAACGGCTGGTAGAACCCGACCGTATCTTTACCTTCCGTGTCACATGGGTGGACGACAAAGGGGAAGTACAGACCAACTTGGGATATCGCGTACAGTTCAACAACGCCATCGGCCCGTACAAGGGAGGTATCCGTTTCCACGCTTCGGTCAACCTGTCTATCCTGAAATTCTTAGGATTTGAGCAGACGTTCAAGAATGCACTGACCACGCTGCCGATGGGGGGCGGCAAGGGAGGTTCCGACTTCTCTCCACGCGGAAAGAGCAATGCAGAAATCATGCGTTTCTGCCAGGCCTTCATGCTGGAACTGTGGCGCCACTTAGGTCCGGACATGGATGTACCGGCAGGTGACATCGGCGTAGGCGGACGCGAAGTGGGTTACATGTTCGGCATGTACAAGAAGCTGACGCGTGAGTTTACCGGCACATTTACGGGCAAGGGACTGGAATTCGGCGGCTCGCTGATCCGTCCGGAAGCAACGGGCTTCGGAGGCTTGTATTTCGTGAAACACATGCTTGATGCGAAGGGCATTGAAATAAAAGGAAAGACAGTGGCCATATCAGGCTTCGGCAACGTCGCTTGGGGAGCTGCCACCAAGGCTACCCAGCTGGGCGCCAAAGTAGTGACCATCTCCGGACCGGACGGTTACATTTATGACCCGGACGGCATTGAGGGAGAAAAGATTGACTACATGCTGGAACTGCGTGCTTCGGGCAACGACATCGTAGCACCGTATGCGGAGAAATTCCCGGGAGCTACCTTCGTGCCGGGACGTCGCCCGTGGGAAGTGAAAGTGGACATCGCACTGCCTTGCGCTACCCAGAACGAGCTGAACGGCGAAGATGCACAGCAGTTAATCAAGAACCACGTGCTCTGTGTGGGCGAAATCTCCAACATGGGATGTACACCGGAAGCTATCGATGCGTTCATTGAACACAAGATGATGTATGCACCGGGCAAGGCTGTCAATGCGGGCGGAGTAGCTACCTCCGGACTGGAAATGAGCCAGAACGCCATGCACCTGAGCTGGACCGCACAGGAAGTGGACGACAAGTTGCACCAGATTATGCACAACATTCACGAACAGTGCGTAAAGTACGGTACGGAAAGCGACGGATACATCAACTACGTGAAGGGCGCCAACATTGCCGGATTCATGAAAGTAGCTCACGCCATGATGGCACAAGGAATTGTCTGAGTATTAAGGATATTTAAATTATATATGAATCCTCAGGATAGATAAACTTTTATTCCTATCTTTGAAAGCTTTAATTTTAGCACAAAATCTCGTTTAGTTGTATTTGTATTTTGTATTGTAGCTTGCGCTATCCAGCCTGTGAAGGCCAGATAGCGCTTTTTTATGTCCGCCAGAGAAGAAAGGATACAAAAAAAGGCCTTGCAACTGCAAGACCTTTTTCTGTGGGTGACTAGTGGGACTCGAACCCACGACATTCAGAACCACAATCTGACGCTCTAACCAACTGAACTATAGTCACCATGTTGGTATGAAAAACGTTAAAAAATGAAGGAGGGTGACTAGTGGGACTCGAACCCACGACATTCAGAACCACAATCTGACGCTCTAACCAACTGAACTATAGTCACCATGTTGGCTTCCTTTTCAAAAGCGATTGCAAAGGTAGAGGATTTTTTCGAAACTGCAAACATTTCATCGAAAAAATCCTCTAAAATCTCAATATATTGCTTTTTTTCCAGCCAACAGCGTATTCTTCATCAAAGAAACAATGGTCATCGGCCCTACTCCACCGGGTACGGGAGTAATGTAGGAACACTTGGGAGCCACCTCATCAAACTTCACGTCGCCGGTAAGCTTGAAGCCTGATTTCTTGGATGCATCTGGCACACGAGTGGTACCGACATCGATCACAACCGCTCCTTCTTTCACCATATCGGCCTTGACGAAGTTAGGCTGTCCCATGGCAGCAATCAGAATATCGGCCTCCTGACATTCTCTGACCAAATCCTTGCTGCGACTGTGACATACAGTGACGGTGGCATCGCCCGGCACGGCTTTCTGCATCATCAGCATGGCCATCGGTTTTCCTACGATATTGCTTCGGCCCAAGATGACACATTTCTTTCCGCGTGTATCAATCTGATAACGACGCAGAAGTTCCATGATGCCGTTGGGAGTGGCTGAGATGTAACAAGGAAGCCCGATAGACAGACGTCCCACATTGATGGGGTGGAAACCGTCGACATCTTTCCGGTAATCAATGGTCTCTATCACTTTCTGTTCTGAAATGTGAGGAGGCAACGGAAGCTGTACGATGAATCCGTCCACATCGGCATCGGCATTCAACTCACGTACTTTGGCCAAAAGTTCCTCTTCTGTCACATCCGATTCGTAGCGAATCAGAGTGGACTTGAATCCGCACACTTCGCAGGCTTTTACCTTTGCCGCCACATAGGTTTCACTCCCTCCGTCGTGTCCCACTAAGATGGCAGCCAAATGAGGACGCTTGCCTCCTTTTGCCACAATGTCGGCCACTTCGGCAGCGATTTCCTTTTTCACTTGTTCAGAAACTGCTTTTCCGTCGATTAATGTCATAAATACTCCTTTCTAATTTTATGATTTATACAAAAGTAGGAATTTTACGGCAAAGACCTGCTCATTTTTCGGTTTTTATAGCAATTATTACAGCAAGGGAATAAATCTTCGGGCAACAGAAAGTTAGTCGACAAAAAAATATTAACTTTGCCACGTTATTTAAATTATGCAGAGGAGAAGATTCGACATACTGTTCATTGCCATTAGCTTGTGGCTGTCTTTCAGCCTATCCCCCCAAATACATGCTGCCGATACTCACTTTACCGTCGTGATTGATGCCGGACACGGAGGTCATGACCCTGGAGCGGTGGGCAAAAGAGGAAAGGAAAAAAACATCAATCTGAGCGTTGCCCTCAAATTAGGAAAGCTGATCCGGCAAAACTGTCCGGACACGCGGGTGGTCTATACCCGCGACAGAGACGTGTTCATCCCACTGCATACAAGGGCTGAAATCGCCAACGATGCCAAGGCGGATCTTTTCATTTCCATCCACACCAACTCGGTTGCCTCTAAAAACAGAAGCGTCAGCGGCACAGAGACCTATACCCTCGGATTGCACCGTACTCAGGAAAACCTGGAAGTAGCAAAAAAAGAAAATGCGGTAATTCTCATTGAGGATGACTACAAGCAGCGATATGCGGGATTCAACCCGAATTCATCGGAAAGCTACATCATTTTTGAGTTCCTGCAAGACAAAAATATGGCCCAGAGCGTCAGCTTTGCCACCCAAGTGCAACGAGGGTTCCGGAACGCCAACCGCATAGACAAAGGGGTGCATCAAGCTGGATTTCTGGTGTTGCGTGCCACATCCATGCCGAGTGTACTGATTGAGCTGGGCTACATCACGAACCCTACTGAAGAAGCCTACCTGATGTCGGAACAAGGCAGCTCTACCTTGGCTAAGAGTATTTACCGTGCCTTCCTGAATTACAAAGCAGGGAAAAAGGGCGTGGCCTCCCAACCAGTGGCTGACACTGACAGCTCGGCCACACCCGTAGAAGAAGAAATAGTCAGCGTAGAATCTTCCGCACCCATGCCCACAGTACGCGAACAGCGCGCTGCCAAGCAAAATTCCGCACCAGCCACTGCAACCGGGAAACCGGTATTCAAGATACAGATACTGACATCCGGCCGCAAACTTCCGGCCAAGAGCAAGCAGTTCAAAGGGCTTACTCCAGTGGACAGTTACGAAGAGAACGGAATCATCAAATATACTTACGGAGCAGATACAAACTACAACAAGATTCTCCGCCTCAAACGCACTAAGGTGGACAGCAAATTCAAGGATGCCTTTATCATTGCGTTCAAAGACGGACAGAAAATGAACATCAATCAAGCCATACGAGAATTCAAACGAAACAGATAATAAAAAAAGAAAAAGAAAAAAATATGAAGAAAGAAGTAAAAATCGGATTAGCTGGAATCGGCGCGCTGTTGATTCTCTTTTTCGGCATCAACTACCTGAAAGGAATCAGTATGTTCAAACCGGAAAGCTACTATTATGTGGATTTTACCGATGTAAACGGACTGGCTCTGTCGAGCCCGGTATTCGCCAACGGTTTCAAGATAGGTATTGTACGCGACCTGCAATACAACTACCAGAAGCCGGGCCATGTGGTGGTAGGAATTGAGGTAGATCAGGACATGCGTATTCCGACTGGAAGCAAGGCAGAACTGGTGACCGAAATGTTAGGAACTGTCAAGATGAACATGCTGCTCAAGCATGAAGCTAACACTTACATGAATCCCGGTGACACCATCGAAGGAACAGCCAATACGGGCATCTTGGGCAAAGCGGAACAGGAACTGCTGCCGAAAGTGGAACAGATGATGCCGAAACTGGATTCCATCTTGGGCTCCCTGAATCAACTGTTAGCGGACCCGGCTTTGAAGAACACGTTGCATAATGCAGAAAAGCTGACAGCTTCACTCAATGCCACCAGCACGCAACTGCACAGCCTGATGAGCCGCGACATTCCGCAACTGACCAGCAACGTGACCACCATCACAGAAAACCTGAAAGGCATCAGTGAGAACCTGAAAGGAGTGGACTATGCAGCTACCTTCCAAAAGGTGGACTCTACCTTGCAGAACGTACACATGCTGACCGAAAAGCTGAGCAGCAAGGATAATTCCATCGGACTCCTGTTGAACGACGATGCGCTGTATCAGAACCTGAACGCCACCTCAGCCAATGCAGCTTCCCTCCTGAAAGACTTGCAGGAACACCCGAAACGGTACGTACACTTCTCTCTGTTTGGGAAAAAGGACAAATAAGGAAATCTCATTCCTATCGGCAAGGCAGGAAATCATCGGTTCCAAAGGTGATTTCCTGCCTTCTTATGAAGAAAACCACGACAATCCATTGGCAAAGAAGCATCAGTCCTACTATATAGAAACAATCTAAATAGAAAGGAATACCCGAAGAAGAAAAGTAAAGAATCTCAAATACATGATTTTCAAAGAAAAACCACATCAGACGGAGGGAAATCACGCCAAAAAGGAGAGATACTAACCAATTGATAAGCAAGACATTATAGATTCACAAGTCATTTCTCTTTAACAAGGATTTTAACAAACCCATAATGTCTTATTTATCAACGACTTAATTTATCGAAATAAAAAGCAAGCAAAAAGGCATTTGTTTTTCTGAAATTTCATTACGAAATTTGCAAGCGTAGAAGTTTCGCTTTATTAATAACAACGCACGTATGATTGAACATAACCAAGCCGTTGCATTGTGGAACCGGTGTCTGGCATTCATCAAGGACAACGTAAATGCTACGGCTTTTAAAACATGGTTTGAGCCTATCGTACCTTTAAAATATGAGGATACAGAAAAGGCATTGACAATCGGCGTCCCAAGTCCTTTCTTCTATGAATATCTGGAAGAAAAGTACGTGGGATTGCTGCGCGCCGCCATCTATAAAGAAATAGGTGAAGGCACGGAGTTGATGTACTCTATCCTGACCGATAAGACCAACCATATCACAGTCAATATAGAAGGCACAAAACGCTCTTACGCACTGCCGGAACAGGCTCCTGTGTACAACGGAAACAAGGCACCGAATCCTTTGCAGGCTCCGGCTCCACAGGATTTGGATCCTCATCTGAACCCGAACTACAACTTTGAGAACTTCATTAAAGGAAACAGCAATGAATTCTCCAGGACAGTGGCAGAGACCGTTGCCCAGAACCCGGCACGTACCTTCAACCCCTTGTTTATCTATGGCCCTTCGGGAGTGGGAAAAACCCATCTGATTAACGCCATCGGTACAAGAATCAAGGAATTGTATCCGGAAAAACGGGTGCTGTATGTATCCGCTCATCTTTTCCAGGTGCAATACACTGACTCTGTACGAACCAACCACTTCAATGATTTCATTAGCTTCTACCAGACAATCGACGTGCTGATCATTGATGATATACAGGAATTTGCAGGGGTTACCAAAACGCAAAACACGTTCTTCCATATCTTCAACCACCTTCACCAGAACGGAAAGCAACTGATTCTGACTTCAGACCGTGCACCCGTCATGCTGCAGGGAATGGAAGACCGTCTGCTCACCCGTTTCAAATGGGGCTTGGTTGCGGAACTGGAGAAACCGGATATCGAACTCCGAAAGAACATCCTGCGCAACAAGATCAAGCGTGACGGACTGGTCATTCCGGAATCGGTTATCAGCTACATTGCAGAAAGCGTAAACGAGAGCGTGCGTGAACTGGAAGGTATCGTCAATTCGCTGCTGGCTCAGTCCATCTTGTTCAAACGGGAAATTGACCTTGATCTGGCACAACACATCGTGAGAAAGGCAGTAAAATGCGCCGAGAGCAAACCGATGACCGTAAGCGACATCATCACGAAAGTGTGCGAGCATTACAAGATTGATGAAACAGCCATTCACACAAAGACCCGCAAGCGGGAAGTGGTACAGGTAAGACAGGTAGCCATGTATCTGGCGAAGAAACATACCGATACCTCTTCTTCCAAGATCGGTCAGCTGATAGGCAACAAAGACCACGCCACAGTGTTGCATGCCTGCAAGATTGTGAAAGACCAGGTAGATGTGGACAAAGCATTTAAGGCAGAAATAGAAGAAATAGAAACCAGTCTTCGAATGAGATAAAAAAAGAGGTGACTTGAAATTCAAGTCACCTCTTTTTTTATCTATCCTGATACCCTCAATCATCAAATCCTTGCCGCTTCAATACTTTCTTCAAGCCTTCCGACATAAATTCATTATCCGATTTCTTATAACGGATATCCGTGAAAATCTGGGCCAGCGTCTCGGTGTGATTGATTTCCACAAATTGCTTGTTTTCAGGCAAGCTTTCCTTATACGCATAAATATCGTCTATCTCTTCAGGAGTATAGTCATGGTACTGCTCCTCATGGATGATGCCCCGAATGGGCAAACGATCAGGTTGTGCGGGACATTCATCGGGATAGCCTACCGTAATGGTAGCTATCGGAACCACCAGTTTTGGAAGCTTCAGCAAATCGATAATCTGATCAGGATTATAAATGGTAGTTCCCAGATAACATATTCCCAGTCCTTTCTCTTCGGCCAGCGTACAGAAGTTCTGTGTTACCAGCAAAGCATCGGTCGCCGCATTCAGAAAAGAAATGAAATTATTATAACCAGGTTCTGCCTTCCGCTGTTCACACCACTTGCTGAACCGGTTAAAATCGGCACAGAAAGTCAGCACAACCGGAGCCGAAGTAACCATCGGCTGATTAAAATGAGCAGGAGCCAGACGCTCCTTCATTTTCGCATCCCTCGTTACAACCACACTATACAACTGCATATTTCCCATGGTGGAAGCCCGGAATGCTTCCTCCAGCAATTCATTCAGCAATTCGGCAGGCACATCTTCCTGTGTATATTTGCGAATGGTCCGTCTGTTCTTTATTGATTCCATATTATATCGGCTTTATATGATATGTACAAAGATAGTGAAAGTCGAAGGCATAAAACCAAACTTGTTTGGGTTTTATGCTAAGACGCCTCCTATCTTATGCAAAGATAGTGAAAGCTGAGTGCAGAGGCAAATAGAAAACCATGTTTTCTGAATTTGACTATGCCGAGGCGCATCCTATCTTCTCTAAAGATAGTGAAAGCCGAGCGCAGAGGCCTGGAAACCGACAAAAATCCCTGTACTTTTCCGAATGATAAAAAACAACCATAAATTCACCAAGTTTTCTAAAATGGAAAACTTTTCAACGAGACAAAATTTACATATATCTAATTATCAATAAAATAAAAAACAAAAGTAGAAAACCACCTACCTTGTTGATAACTTCTTCCATTTTTATTTTGTGAATTAAAAAAACATCTTTAGCTTTGCAAACGTTTGTTGGAAATAAAACGAGCTTCTACATATTACACTGACTTTTATTGAAAACAAATCATATAACAAATAACCGTGGAAAAGAAAACGTACAGCTACGATGAAGCTTTCAATGCTTCGTTGGAGTATTTCAATGGAGACGAACTGGCAGCCCGCGTTTGGGTAAACAAATACGCCGTGAAGGACTCTTTTGGAAACATCTATGAAAAATCTCCAGTGGATATGCATTGGCGAATAGCCAATGAGGTGGCCCGTATCGAGGCAAAATATCCTAATGCACTCAGTTCGCAAGAACTTTTCGATTTGATGGACCATTTCAAGTACATCATACCGCAAGGTAGTCCGATGACTGGAATTGGAAACAACTATCAGATTGCCTCACTGTCCAACTGCTTTGTGATTGGACTTGACGGAAATGCTGACTCTTACGGAGCCATTATCCGTATCGACGAGGAACAGGTACAACTGATGAAACGCCGTGGAGGTGTGGGACACGACTTGTCGCATATCCGCCCGAAGGGTTCTCCAGTAAAAAACTCTGCCCTGACCTCTACCGGACTCGTTCCGTTCATGGAGCGCTATTCCAATTCAACCCGTGAGGTGGCTCAAGACGGACGCCGCGGAGCGCTGATGCTGACCGTGTCCATCAAGCATCCGGATTCAGAAGCATTCATCGACGCCAAGATGACAGAAGGAAAAGTGACCGGAGCCAACGTATCTGTCAAACTGGATGATGCCTTCATGCAGGCTGCTGTAGAAGGAAAGCCTTATATACAGCAGTATCCGATTGATTCACCCAACCCGATGGTTTCAAAAGAAATCGATGCTTCTACCTTGTGGAAGAAGATTGTACACAATGCTTGGAAATCGGCAGAACCGGGCGTATTGTTCTGGGATACCATTATCCGCGAATCTGTACCCGACTGCTACGCCGATTTAGGTTTCCGTACGGTTTCTACCAATCCTTGCGGTGAAATTCCATTGTGTCCGTACGATTCCTGCCGTCTGCTGGCCATCAACCTGTATTCATACGTAGTCAATCCGTTTACTCCGGAAGCTTACTTCGACTTCGACCTGTTCAAGAAACATGTGGCACTGGCACAGCGCATCATGGACGACATCATCGACCTGGAGCTGGAAAAGATTGAACGCATCTTTGAAAAGATTGATTCTGACCCGGAAAGCATGGAAGTAAAAGGTACCGAACGTCACCTGTGGGAAAAGATTTACCACAAATCAGGTTTGGGACGCCGTACAGGTGTAGGTATCACAGCCGAAGGCGATATGCTGGCTGCCATGGGATTGCGCTACGGCACAGAAGAAGCTACCGATTTCTCTGAAAAAGTACATAAGACCATCGCGCTCGAAGCCTACCGCTCCTCTGTGAACATGGCCAAGGAACGTGGCGCTTTCGAAATCTACGATACGGAACGTGAAAAGAACAACCCGTTCATCAACCGTCTGAAAGAGGCTGACCCTGAATTGTACGAAGAAATGAAGACGTATGGCCGACGCAACATCGCCTGCCTGACTATCGCACCGACCGGTACCACCAGCTTGATGACACAGACAACTTCTGGTATCGAACCGGTATTCATGCCGGTGTACAAACGCCGCCGGAAAGTCAATCCGAATGACACCAACGTACATGTAGATTTCGTGGATGAAACAGGAGACGCTTTCGAAGAATACATCGTATTCCACCACAAGTTCCTGACTTGGATGAAGGTAAACGGTTACGATCCAGACAAGCGTTACACGCAGGAAGAAATTGACGAACTGGTGGCCAAATCACCTTATTACAAAGCAACTTCCAACGATGTAGACTGGCTGATGAAAGTCAAGATGCAGGGCCGTATCCAGAAATGGGTAGACCACTCTATCAGCGTCACCATCAACCTGCCGAACAACGTCAGCGAAGAACTCGTCAACCAGCTTTACGTAGAAGCATGGCGTTCTGGTTGCAAAGGCTGTACCGTATACCGTGACGGTTCTCGTGCCGGCGTACTGCTCTCTACCAAGAAGAAAGACAAGAAAGAAGAAGAGGAATGCCGCTGCAAACCGCCTCAGGTAGTGGAAGTCCGCCCGAAAGTGCTGGAAGCCGATGTGGTGCGTTTCCAGAACAACAAGGAAAAATGGGTGGCTTTTGTCGGCCTGCTCGACGGAAGACCTTACGAAATCTTTACCGGTCTGCAGGACGACGAAGAAGGCATTGTGCTGCCGAAGTCAGTTACTTCCGGACGTATCATCAAGAGCTACGACGAAGACGGAACCAAGCACTACGACTTCCAGTTTGAGAACAAGCGCGGTTACAAGATGACCATCGAAGGACTTTCTGAAAAGTTCAACAAGGAATACTGGAACTACGCCAAGCTGATTTCAGGAGTGCTCCGCTGGAGAATGCCGATTGAACAGGTCATCAAGCTGGTAAGCTCCCTACAGCTGGATAGCGAAAGCATCAACACCTGGAAAAACGGTGTGGAAAGAGCCTTGAAGAAATACGTACAAGACGGAACAGAAGCCAAAGGCGTGAAATGTCCGAACTGCGGTCATGAAACGCTGGTATATCAGGAAGGCTGTCTGATCTGCAAGACCTGTGGTTCTTCACGCTGCGGATAAACTCTTACATACGAGTGACTTTACTCATTTATTTTCAGGCATGAATCAGGCAGAAGGCTGTACCTCAGCCGTGCCCGATTCATGCCTCTCTTCTATCTCCTTCCCTATGAAACAATCTGACATGTACATTTGCCTGAACGGGCTGAAACTTTATGCATTCCACGGCGTGCTGCCACAGGAAAACAAAATCGGTGCCGAGTACACCCTCAACCTGCGGTTGAAAACAGACTTCAGCCGTGCTTCACAGACCGACGACCTGCAATATACCCTCAACTATGCCGAGGTATTCCAAGCCGTGAAAGAAGAAATGCAGCAGCCATCCCAACTGTTAGAACACGTCATCCAGCGCATTGCCGAACGGCTGTTCCGCGACTTTCCTACCCTCACGGAAGTCAAGATTGCCCTGTTCAAACAAAACCCTCCCATGGGAGCAGACTGCGAGGAAACCGGAGTGGAATCAACTTATACCAAAAACTAACGCCATATGAAAAAACTTGTGATTTTTGACTTGGACGGAACTTTACTAAACACCATTGCCGACCTGGCCGCGGCCACCAATCATGCCCTGACCCAGTTCGGCTATCCTACCCACTCGACGGATGCCTACCGTTTCTTTGTGGGCAACGGCATCAACAAACTTTTTGAGCGGGCACTCCCTGAAACAGACAGAACTCCGGAAAACGTCTTGCGTATCCGGTCGAAGTTCGTACCTTACTATAACATCCACAATGCAGATTTAAGCCGCCCTTATCCCGGCATCGAGGACCTGCTCAATCAGCTGCAGCAACATCACATCCAGATAGCAGTCGCATCCAACAAATACCAGGAAGCCACCGCCAAACTCATCGGACAATATTTTCCTGCCATCCGTTTCACTGCGGTTTTCGGGCAGCGGGAAAACGTACCGACCAAACCTGACCCACAAGTCGTAAACGAGATTATCCAGCTGGCAGGAGTCAGCAAGGAAGAAGTGGTGTATATCGGCGACTCCGGAGTCGACATGCAGACAGGCCTCAACGCAGGCGTCACCACCATCGGTGTATGCTGGGGATTCCGTCCCAAGAGTGAACTGCAGGAATTCCACCCGAACCTGCTGGCGGAAAAGCCGGAAGACATCAGTCGTTTCCTGCAACTATAACAGATTTCCAGACGGCGAGCATCTTCACAAGGAGCGCGCCACACACCCCCAAAAAGAACGCCTTTGCGTTTTTCCCAAAACGCCCTTACGTTTTACTTCAAACGCAAGTACATTTCAGGTAAAACGCAAAGGCGTTTTATATTAAACGCAAGGACGTTTCAGTCCAAACGCTTCGTAGTTTTCCGAGAAGAGAAAATTCACGACTTTGAGAGCCGTTTCAGTGCCAGATGATGTCCTGCCTGGGCAGCTTTCTTATACCAGAACATAGCCAAATGCAGGTCGGGAGCACCGGTCCAACCTTCTTCGTATCCTTGTCCAATCCGATAAAAGGCATAAGGGTCGGACGAATGGCGGTAAGCCTCGAAAGCCCGCGGCAACGAAACCGGCAACTGACCGCATCCCTTACGGTACAAATCGCCCAGATTGACCGAAGCATAAGTCATATCGCCCTGCCGTACCGCTTCCTTGAACCAGAATTCAGCTTCATAGCCATCGGAATTTACGCCGACTCCTTCCTGATACAAGGTACCGATGTCGTTCAATACCACTCCATCTACGCGAGTTCCTTCCCGGTATTCCTTTCCCAGTTCCAGCAACATGTCCACATCTTCCTGCGAAAAGCTTTCCCAGGCCTCCGTGCCGTCTGACTGCCAAGACTTGACACGGCCGATTGACACATGCTGAGGTACATCCACCTCCACATCCATGGCATACGCCAGGCTGTCGGCCATGAACTCCTCACGGGTAGCCTCCGAAAGCCAGCCCTTTCGTAACAGATACTGAATATAGCCATAAATACGCGAAGTGGAAGAATGAAGGTTCACCCCATATTGCTTCAACTGCTCCAACGAAACATAACAAATCCCTTCTTTCGGCAGTTCCAGGTAGCAACGGGGGATGACCGAGAGCACCACTTTCAGGGAAGCAATTTCCTCCCCGATACAATCTTCTATCCACTGCGTTCCCAAACGTTCATACACAGAATAAGTCTTTCCATCCTCTCCCGATACCAGTTTCGGGCTATGTCCATTCAGATACAACCCCAATGTATCAATCAGATAAGGAAAGAACTTGTAATCATCATAAGAAGCCAATCCGTCCATAGCTACCATCACCCGTCCCTTCTCGTCATCTGAAATGGCAAATGAAGTGGTAGAATATTCCGGACGATGAAAATAATACAGATTTTTTCCCTGATACGTGCCCTGAAGTGTCACCTTGATTGGCACCTCCAATTTACGGATAAGTTCCTTCATACGAAAAGAACCCGACGCGTTCAGTTGAAAAGAAATTCGCATAGTCAGCCTTTCTGTTAAAAAAATTCCTTCGTTCTTATCTCGCCACTGCCGATGCACAGGCGAGCATCCTTGTCATAAATCACCCCGAACTGTCCAGGGGCTATCCCCTGTATCGGCTCCCTGCTGGACACCTGCAATCCGTTATCCGAGAAACGGATGGTTCCAGTCTGAAAGGTATCCGTGTGACGTATCTTGAAACAAATTTCAGTTTCCGGTTCTTTCCAAGGATTCAATGTAATGAAATGGAAGTCCTTCAGGTAAAAGGAATAGCCAAACTGCTTTTCTGTATCATAACCATGCGACACATAGATAATGTTTTCTTCTACGTTCTTGCCCACCACGAACCACGGTCCACCTCCCAGGCCCAGTCCCTTTCGCTGACCGATGGTATGAAACCAGTATCCGCGGTGCTGCCCGATGATTTTCCCAGTCTCCAGTTCCACGACCGGGCCCGGCCGTTCCCCCAGAAAACGACGGATGAAATCATTGTAGTTTATCTTTCCTAAGAAACAGATACCCTGACTGTCCTTCCGTCTGGCGCTGGGCAAAGAAGCTTCGAGGGCCAGTGCCCGTACTTCTTCTTTCCGCAAGTCACCCAACGGGAACATCAGCCGGGACACCTGCAGATAATCAATCTGTGCCAGGAAATCCGTCTGGTCCTTCACCGGGTCTTTGGCTGTTGCCAACCACGTATGTCCATCTACCACAAGTGTAGAAGCATAATGTCCTGTAGCTATCTTATCATAGTCATGTCCGGCCTTTTGGTCAAAACAGCCGAACTTAATCAGTTTATTGCACATCACATCCGGATTGGGAGTGAGTCCACGTCGTACCTTGTCTATCGTGTAGGCCACTACATTCTCCCAATATTCCTTCTGCAAATCGACGATATGAAACGGCAGTCCATACTTACGGGCAGTGGCAGAAGCCAGTTCTATATCCTCTTCCGCCGTACACGTCAGTTCCTCATCCGTATCCATCCCAATCTTTATGTAAAACAAGTCGGGTTTGTATCCTTGCTCACACAACAGATGTACCGCTACCGCGCTGTCCACTCCTCCCGAAATCAATGCTGCTATTTTCATGTCTGTTCTTTTTTGGCGGCAAATATACCGCTCATCCTCCAAATGCCCAATACCCTTTTCAAGGTATATCTCACTTCAAAGCCTGAAACTGTTCGATGAGAGACGTAATGTTTGCGGTAAACAAACGAGCCGAAATGGCCAGCAAGATGATGCCGAAAAATTTACGGATGACATAGATTCCACCTTTCCCCAGCATCCGTTCGATGCGGTCGGTCACTTTCAACACAATATAGACCCATACCATATTCAATATCAGCGCCAGCACGATGTTAATCGACGCATATTCCGCCCGCAACGACAACAGGGTGGTAAACGCACCCGCACCTGCCAGCAAAGGGAATACCAGAGGTACCAGCGTGGCCTCCTTGATAGGGCCTGTATTCTTGAAAATCTCGATATCCAGAATCATTTCCAGCGACATCAGAAAGATAACAAACGCACCCGCCACCGCAAACGAAGCGATGTCTACCTGAAACAAGCGCAGCATCATGTCGCCGGCATAGAAGAATCCCAATAGAAGGACAAAAGCGATAAGAGTAGCCTTTGGCGCATTCACCGGCCTTCCTTTCTGCTTCAAATCCAATATAATAGGGATAGAACCAATAATGTCAATCACTGCAAAAAGAACGATAAAGGCGCTCAAAAACTGTTGAAAATTAAATCCAATCATTGTTATATTCCAATTACTTTTGCAAAGTTATCATTTTTTCATACACGTGCAAGAATCCACAAACATTATCAGACCGTAAGAAAGGATAAAAAAGATAAAACCTATAATAAAGGAACTGCTATAGTACGGAATTATACTTAACTTTGTATGTTAAAAGATAACTTAATAAAGTTAACGAGAGATGGAATTGACAATGTACGACAAGCTTTTACAGCTCCCTCTGTTTCAAGGAATGTCGAAATTCGACTTTACCGACATTCTGGAAAAAGTAAAAATTCACTTCAATAAATATGAACCTGGAAGCTGCCTGGTAAAACAGGATAGTCTGTGCGACCAACTGATTTTCGTCCTCGACGGAGATGTACAGATAGAATCCAACGACCTGTCCCACAAATATACCTTGTGGGAAAATTTTAAAAGTCCGAACGTCATTGAGCCTTACTCCCTGTTTGGTATGCGTACGTATTACACGGCCTCTTATACAGCACTGACCGAAGTCAATACGCTCCACATTGAGAAATCTTATATCCTCAACGAGCTGTGCCGCTACGAAGTGTTTAACCTGAACTACCTGAACATGCTGAGCAACCGGGGACAAGTGATTTACCACAAGCTGTGGAACGCCCATATCGGCAAGACACGCGATAAAATCATCAACTTCCTTTTGCTGCGCTGCATGACACCTTACGGCCCCAAGAAGCTGTCTATCCGTATGGAAGACCTGGCCCGGCTCATCGACGACACGCGCATCAACGTATCAAACGTGCTGAACGACTTGCAGAAACGGGGCCTCATCCAACTGGGACGACGCACATTCAGCATCCCTGAACTGAGAGATGTGGTCCAACTTCTGGGCCAAAAAGAATAAATCTAACTTTTTACTGAAAACTTATGAACAATCCATTTTTACAACCCTATCATACGCTGCATCACACCACTCCCTTCCCGCAAATACGGATAGAAGACTATGAACCGGCCATCCGGGAAGGCATGCGGCAGGAAGACGAAGAAATTCAGCAAATCACCGGCAATCCGGAACAACCAACCTTCCAGAACACGATTCTGGCACTGGAACATGCCGGAAAGACGCTCGACCGGGTAACTACCGTGTTGTTCAACCTGCTGAGTGCGGAGACTTGTGACGAACTGGAGGCCGTGGCAGAAAAGATGACGCCTGAACTTTCGGCACACGCCAACAACATCAGCCTCAACGAAGCATTGTTTGCCCGCGTGAAAGCGGTGTATGACCAAAGAGAAAAGCTTTCACTGACCCCGGAAGAACGCCAACTGCTGGAAAAATCATACGACGGATTCGTCCGCAACGGAGCGAATCTTTCGGAAGAAGACAAGGCTACCTTCCGCCAGCTGAGCATGGAACTGAGCAGCCTGACCCTGAAGTTCTCGCAGAACCATCTGAAAGAAACGAACAGCTTCGAACTGGTGCTGACACAGGAAGACGACTTGGCCGGACTACCGGAAAGTGCCGTGGAGGCAGCTGCTCATACTGCTCACGAAAAAGGGAAAGACGGATGTTGGATCATCACCTTGCAGGCTCCCAGCTACGTGCCTTTCATGAAATACAGCGACAGAAGAGACCTGCGTAAACAGCTGTACATGGCCTATAACACACAATGCTGTCACGACAACGAGTTCAACAACCTCGACATCGTAAAACGGTTGGTCAACCTGCGCATGGAACTGGCCCAGTTGTTGGGTTTCTCCAATTATGCGGAATATGTACTGAAAAAACGTATGGCCGAAAACAGCGAACATGTCTACAAACTATTGGACGATTTGCTGGATGCCTATACACCGGTGGCCCAAAAGGAAGTGGAAGAAATCCGCACGCTGGCCCGCGAACTGGAAGGAAACGACTTCGAACTGATGCCATGGGATTTCTCCTATTACGCCGAGAAACTGAAAAACCGGAAATTCAGCCTGGACGAAGAAGCCCTCCGCCCCTATTTTGAGCTGAGCCGCGTAAAAGCTGGCGTATTCGGGCTGGCCACCCGCCTCTATGGCATCACCTTCAAGGAAAACAAAGAAATACCGGTCTACCACCCCGATGTACAGGCCTACGAAGTATTCGACCGCGACGGAAGCTTCCTGGCCGTACTCTATACCGACTTCCATCCACGCGAAGGCAAGCGTTCGGGTGCCTGGATGACCAGCTACAAGGAACAATGGATAGACGACGATGGCACCAACAGTCGCCCGCACGTCTCCGTGACCATGAATTTTACCAAGCCCACGAAAGACAAGCCGGCCTTGCTGACCTTCTCGGAAGTCAACACCTTCCTACACGAATTCGGCCATGCCTTGCACGGTATGTTTGCCAATACGCGCTTCCAAAGCATGAGCGGCACAAACGTATATTGGGATTTTGTGGAACTTCCTTCACAAATCATGGAAAACTTTGCCATAGAAAAAGAATTTTTAAATACATTCGCATGTCACTACCAAACAGGAGAGCCCATTCCGGCAGAACTGGTCCAGCGTATTGTAGATGCCTCGAACTTCAACGTGGCTTACGCCTGCTTGCGCCAAGTCAGCTTCGGACTGCTCGACATGGCCTGGTATACTCGCCAGACTCCGTTTGAAGGAGATGTGAAAGCATACGAAAAAGCGTCCTGGCAACGCACCCAACTGCTGCCACAGCTGGATGACACCTGCATGAGCGTACAGTTCGGTCACATCATGTCGGGAGGTTACTCTGCCGGATACTACAGCTACAAATGGGCGGAAGTGCTGGATGCCGATGCATTTTCCGTATTCAAGGAAAAAGGTATCTTCAATCCGGAAACGGCACGCTCCTTCCGCGAGAATATTCTGTCGAAAGGGGGTACCGAACACCCGACGACACTCTACAAGCGTTTCCGCGGGCAGGAACCAACCATCGACGCATTATTAAAAAGAAATGGAATAAAATAATCAAGCCGTATGAAGACATTAAAATATTTTTGTTACACATTATGCATTGCACTCTCATCCTTACTCTACGGATGCAATCAGGAAGATGACATCAATGAAATTTTCGACAGTGGAGTGTGGCAATTGGTAAACTATTATACGGGAGGAGACTGGAACTCCAACAATGACCGGTATGCACGTCCTGCCTACACAACGCCACAAGATCTGGAAACATTAGGCAAAATCACCATTACCTTTGACAGTGACGGCACTTTCAACGGTACCCTCGATGGAGGAACCTTTGAGGGCAAATGGCAGGCCAACCCGAAGGACAGAAGCTTTGCTGTCATCGGCGAAATTAAAGCTTCCATCAGTTTGTCTGGAAAGAATGCGGAATTCATCAAGAAGCTGAAACTGGCAAGCTATTATAAAGGAAACAGCAGAGGATTCCTCCAGCTTGCTCCCGATGCGCGCACCACCTACATGCAATTCACCCATAAATGATACAGAATTATGGAACCATCAGAACATAAACAGGAAATACTGGACAAACGCTATATGCGTATGGCACTCATCTGGGCCGAGAACTCCTATTGCAAGCGGCGTCAGGTGGGAGCATTGATTGTCAAGGACAAGATGATTATCTCAGACGGATACAACGGCACACCGGCCGGATTCGAAAATGTGTGTGAAGACGAAAACGGAGTAACCCGTCCTTACGTGCTCCATGCCGAGGCCAACGCCATCACCAAGATAGCCCGCTCCAGCAACAGCAGCGAGGGAGCCACCATGTATGTCACTGCCTCCCCGTGCATTGAATGTGCCAAACTGATTATTCAGGCCGGCATCAAGCGGGTGGTCTATGCCGAAAAATACCGGCTGGAAGACGGACTGGATTTACTGAAGAGAGCCCATATTGAAGTTGTATATCTTAACCCAAATGAATAAGAATTATGAAAAATAACCGAACACGCCTCATTCCGTTTCTGCTGGCCATCGCCCTGATTGCAGGCATCGCCATCGGTACATTCTATGCCAACCATTTTTCCGGCAATAAACTGGGTATCATCAATACGTCTTCCAATAAATTGAATGCCTTGCTGCGCATCATTGACGACCAGTATGTAGATACGGTTAACATCAGCGACTTAGTGGAAGAAGCCATGCCGCAGATTCTTTCCGAACTCGACCCGCACTCTTCCTATATTCCAGCCAAAGACTTGGAGGCTGTCACGGCCGACCTGAAAGGTAGCTTCAGCGGTATCGGTATCCAGTTCACCATCCAGGACGATACAATTCACGTGAACAACGTCATTCAGGGAGGTCCGTCTGAAAAAGTAGGACTGATGGCTGGCGACCGCATTGTAGAAGTAGATGACTCTGCCTTCGTGGGAAAAATCGTGACCAACGAAGAAGCCATGAAACGGCTGAAAGGTGAAAAGGGCAGCAAGGTCAAACTCGGGGTATACCGACCGGGCGAAAAGGAATTGTTGCACTTCACAGTAGTACGTGGCAACATTCCGGTCAAGAGCATTGATGCAGCCTACATGATCAACGACAAAGTGGGATATGTCAAAGTCAACAAATTCGGTGAAACCACTTATCCGGAATTATTGATAGCCCTGGCCAAACTGAACCAAAAGAACTGTGAGGGATTGATTATCGATCTTCGTGGAAACACAGGAGGCTACATGGCGGCAGCCATCCAGATGGTCAACGAATTCCTTCCCAACAACCGGCTGATTGTCTATACTCAGGGTCGCAAATCCCCGCGCGAAGACTACAACTCCAACGGTACAGGCAGCAACCAGAAAATGCCGCTCGTGGTATTGGTGGACGAAGGTTCTGCTTCTGCCAGCGAAATTTTTGCCGGAGCCATCCAAGACAATGACCGTGGAACCATCATCGGACGCCGTTCATTCGGAAAGGGACTGGTACAGCAACCCATTGAATTCAGCGACGGCTCTGCCATCCGTCTGACCATCGCCCGTTACTATACGCCATCGGGACGTTGCATCCAGAAGCCCTACGAAAAAGGGAAAGAATCGGAATATGAACTGGATTTGCTCACCCGTTACGAACACGGAGAGTTCTTCTCAGCCGACAGCATCAAACAGAACGAAACCGAAGTCTACCACACCCGTCTGGGACGTCCGGTGTATGGAGGTGGCGGTATCATGCCTGATATCTTCGTGCCACAGGATACCACCGGCATGACGTCTTATTTCCGCATGGCAGCCAACCGTGGACTGATTATCCGCTATACTTTCGAATATACCGATCAGAACCGTAGCGTATTGCAGAAATACGACACCCCGGAAAAGATGGAGGAATATTTGAAAAAACAGAACCTGCTGAACAATTTTGCCGCATGGGCGGAAAAGAAAGGTTTGAAACGCCGCAACAACCTGATGGCAAAATCACGCCGGCTGTTTGAAATGAGCCTTTACGGAAACATTATCTATAACATGCTGGGTATGGAAGCATATGTGGAATACTTGAACGAGACCGACAAGACCGTCTTGAAAGCAGTCGACATCTTGGAAAAGGGAGAATCTTTTCCAAAGGCTCCTGAGGTACAGGCTTCCAACGAGAAAAAGAAATAGAGCCTAATGGACAAAAAAGAAATACGCAAACTAATCGCACAAGAGAAGCGGAAATACTCCGCTTCTCAAAAAACTGAATGGTCTTCCAGCTTATTCCAAAAGCTGGAAGACCATCCTTTGTTTTTACAGGCGAAAACCATCCTGTTGTATCATTCCTTGCCCGATGAAGTACAGACTCATGCGTTCATCGAGCGCTGGTATCCGCACAAACGCATTGTGCTGCCTCTGGTGAAAGGTGAAGAACTCGAACTACGATATTACGAAGGAAAAGACTCATTGCAAACTGGCTCATTCGGCATTGAGGAACCTACCGGAAGACAGGTGGAAAACTGGGATGAAATCGAACTGAGCATCGTTCCCGGTGTAGCCTTCGACCGGACCGGCAACCGATTGGGACGTGGAAAAGGATACTATGACCGCACCTTGGCCCGCCTGCATTCCTATAATATAGGTGTGTGCTTTCACTTCCAGCTTTGCCCGCACATCCCGACAGAGCCTACAGACCGCTCCATGCACGAAGTCTGGACCGAGCAAGGCTGTGTGTTCAATGGAACACAATGTTCACGATGACCTGCGACCCTACCTGCGCGTTCAGATTGCGAATCAGCATCTCCCGCCCCATCATCAGCTCCTGCCGGATGACCGACGAAGACAGACTGACATAAAGTACCTGGTTCTTGATAAAAAGATTCGTGGTGTAACGGGTGATGACCGGCCCCACCACATCTTTCCAGGCATCCACCAGACGGTATTCGTTCAAGGGCGTCTCCAGCCCCTGCTGGCGAAGGAACTGCCGAAGTACATCGCCTATCTGTTCCGTATTATTCCTCTTCATATCCTTCCTTTCGTTCGGAAACTTCTCCGTTTTCCACCTCAAACAGTTTATAGTCTCCCTCAATCTTTTTCAAGATGCGGTCCAAGTGGTCGCGGTTGGTGTCCGTAATGAAAATCTGTCCGAAATTGTCACCGGCCACCAGTTTCACTATCTGTTCCACCCGAAGAGCATCCAGCTTGTCGAAGATGTCGTCCAGCAGAATCAACGGTGTAGTACCGCTTCCCGTACGTTTCAAGAACTCGAATTGGGCCAGCTTGAGCGCAATCAGATACGTTTTGTTCTGCCCTTGCGACCCTTCTCGCTTCATGGGGAACTCTCCCAACTGCATAATCAAATCGTCTTTGTGGATACCTTTCAGAGAAAATCCCATCACCCGGTCCCGCTGACGGTTTTCACGCAGCAGCGTCAGCAGGTCTCCCTCCGCCGCATGCGACTGATACGACAGTTTCACCTGCTCCCGGTTCTGGGAAATATAGGCATAATACGACTGGAAAATCGGAATAAACTCCTCGATGAACTGGCGACGCTTGCGAAACACGACTTCCCCTGTAGAAGCCATCATTTCCTCCCACACGTTCATCAGCTCCTCATCGGGTTCCAGTTCCGCCTTGAGCAAGGTATTCCGTTGCAGCAGCGCTTTGTTGTAGCGAATCAACGCATCCAGATATTCCCGGTCGAACTGCGAAATCACCACGTCCATGAAACGTCTGCGCTCTTCGCTTCCCCCCGCAATGAGCAGCGTGTCGGCCGGAGAGACCATCACCAACGGAATCAGTCCGATGTGATCCGACAAACGGGTATATTCCTTCTTGTTCCGCTTGAACTGTTTCTTCTGCCGGCGTTTCAATCCACAATACACTTCCTCCGGATCGCCTCCGTCCGTTTCATAGAATCCCTGTAGCACGAAAAAGTCCTGTCCGTGCCGGATATTCTGTGAATCAATGGGATTGGTCGCACTCTTGCAGAAAGAAAGATAATATACGGCATCCATCAGGTTGGTTTTCCCCATCCCGTTCTTTCCGATAATGCAGTTCATCTTCCGCGAAAAACTCAACTCCGCCTGTTCCAGATTCTTATAATTTACAATTGAAATGCGTTTAAGCCACATAAAACTCTTGTTATTTAGGATACAAATTTAACAATAAAAGCAAGATACATTAAAAAAACTGCCCGCAAATTTCATTTATAAGCATAAATAAACTACTTTTGCTGTCCGAATAAGTGGATTTTGAAAATAATAAAAAAACAAATATCAAATGACTGAACAAAAACACACTCATGACCCATTGAATGTAGACGAAGCGCTCAGCACTTCCGAAGCATTTCTTCTCAAAAACAAGAATCTACTGTTAGGCGTAGTAATCGCCCTGGTTGTCATTGTCGGAGGTTACCTCGGATACAAACATTTCATTTCTGAGCCAAAAGAACAGAAGGCATCGGAAGCCATCTTCAAAGGAGAACAGTACTTTGGAGACGACAACTTTGAAATCGCCCTGAAAGGCGACAGCCTGGGTTATGCAGGTTTCATCAAACTGGCAGACCAGTTCAGCGGTACAGATGCCGGCAACTTGGCCAACGCCTATGCCGGACTTTGCTATGCACAGTTGGGCAAATACGAAGACGCTATCAAATACTTGGACAAATTCAGCGGAAACGACCTGTTGGTGGCACCAGCCGTAATGGGTGCACTGGGAAACTGCTATGCACAGGTAGGACAGCTTGACAAGGCCGTAGCTACATTGCTGAAAGCTGCCGAACATGCCAACAGCATGACTTTGAGCCCGATTTACCTGATTCAGGCCGGACAGATTCTGGAAAAGCAAGGCAAGAATGCAGAAGCCGTAGACGCTTACAAGCAGGTGAAGAACAAATACGGTAATTCTTACCAGGCTATGGATATTGACAAGTACATCGAACGTGCTTCTCTGAAATAATTTCAACGAACATACTTCTATTATTATAAAAGAGTATCATCATTCAGGCCGGACCGAAAAACTCACAAGCATCTGCGGATGTACTCCAGTTTTTCGGTCCGGTTCATTTTTTTATGTATAACCCTTAACACACAACGAATATGGCAACAGCTTATCACAATCTTTCTGATTACGATTTTAATTCCGTACCCGACGCTTCACAGATGCGTTTCGGAATTGTAGTATCTGAATGGAATCACAATATCACAGGTGCCCTGCTCGACGGTGCGGTCCGCACCCTGAAAAAACACGGAGCCAAAGACGAAAACATCCTGGTCTATCCGGTGCCAGGCAGTTTTGAACTGACTTTCGGTTCTGCACAACTTATCAAAAGTAGAAAGGTAGATGCAGTCATCGCATTAGGCTGCGTGGTTCGTGGCGATACCCCCCATTTTGACTATGTATGCGCAGGTGCCACACAAGGCATTACTGAACTGAACGCAACCACCGACACCCCAGTGATTTACGGTCTGATTACCACCAACAACATGCAACAGGCAGAAGATCGCGCAGGCGGCAAATTGGGAAATAAAGGTGACGAATGTGCAGTGACAGCGATAAAAATGATTGATTTTGTTTGCAAGTTAAAAAAATAATCGTACCTTTGCAACGCAATTGAGAAAAGCACTAAATTCTCGGTTGCGGACGGGCAAATACCAGAGTGGCCAAATGGGGCAGACTGTAAATCTGCTGGCTTACGCCTTCGGTGGTTCGAATCCATCTTTGCCCACAAAAAATTGCGGAAGTAGCTCAGTTGATAGAGCATTAGCCTTCCAAGCTGAGGGTCGCGGGTTTGAGTCCCGTCTTCCGCTCTTTTATTTGAAATTCTATCGGGCAAATACCAGAGTGGCCAAATGGGGCAGACTGTAAATCTGCTGGCTTACGCC
>NZ_CABROP010000042.1:0-28732 GCF_902472605.1 uncultured Bacteroides sp. | reverse complement strand
TGCAGCATGTAGGCCTGCAGTTGTTCCGACTGACGGCGGATGGTGGTTTCCTTGCGCACGAGCCGTTTCTGATACAGGTATATCGTGGTGGCTATGAGCACCACCAGACAGAGGGTGACGACAATCAGGATGCGCTGGGTTTCTGCCTTCTCCAGCTTCAGACGCTGCTGTTCGGTAATGAGTTTCTGATGGTCGTACTTCTCCTTGTAGACGATGATTTCTTTTCCTTTATCCAATGCCATAATTGAATCATTGTAATACAGCAATGAGTCACAATACATTTTTAAATTTTGATGATATTTGGGGTTATTACCTATTTTATATAAAAGTTCATATATAAGTGCCTTTGTATAAACATCATCGGTATCTAATGACTTGTTAAGATAGAAGTAAGCAGAGTCTTGTTGATTTAGGTAATAATAATTTTTACCTATAAGAACCGTTGACTGATACTCTGTTGGTAAAGATTTCGATAATTCCAAAGATTTTTTTAAGTTTCCACTATTCGCATAAACTAAGGCAATTTCTGTTTGAATCTTATAATAATATTCATCTTTCCCTAATTCCCAAGCAACTGAAGCACACTGCTGATATGTTTCTACGGCTTTTGGATATTCATGTCTAATGCAATAACATCTGGCTAAAAATTTTAAAGAAGCCATCTGATAACGTTTATTGGAATCTTTTATTGCATAATTGTATGCCTTCAAACAGGCTTCCGAGGCATATTCGGCAAACCCTCGAAACAAATAGAGATTGCCTAAGGAAGACATTATCAGATATCCGGTCTTATAATCATCCGTTTTCTCCACCTCTGATTTACCCTCCAGATAATACTGCATGGCTTCCTCTATATTGCCAAGCTCATAGTTTATACTCCCTATATAAAGTGCCGACATTGCTCTTCTACGGGCATTGTTAGTTGACTTGTAATAATCGTATGCTATCCGCACAAGAGAATCAGAGGAGATTTTCATCACTTGTTTGTACTGTGCCTGCGTCACCAACAGACACCATAGCGCATGGTTCTCCTTATCAGTTTGTGACGAAGGCTTCTCCATACTTTCCAATATATGCAATGCACTGTCCGGATGGTCAAACATCACAGACTCTGCCTGAACCAGTTCCGGAAGCGGTGTTTTCTCCTTGCCGTTTCCGCTGCATTGGATATTCAAAAGGGCCGTACAAGCAATCAGGATGTACAGTATATAGTGGGTTATCTTTCTCATTTCACTAATTTAGTGGCAAAATTAAGAAATATCTATGCTGATTTGGATTATATCCACCTTTTTATTTAAAGAAAAAGAGCAGCCTTAATATAATTAAAGCTGCCCCATTGTCGTTTTAAGAGCGTTCCAATATTGATTATGCGATGCTGGTTCTTACATACGGCTCTTCTGGCTGTCGCCTGCTCCAGTTCCTTTATACTTACTCTTAGCAGTATTGAACTTGTAACGGACAGTTAGCCGGACTGTACAGTTATTGGGCTCTTCTTTCATGTGCATGGTCTGCATATTGCTTACATACATCATAAAGTCACGCTTATAGCTGTTGAACAGGTTTGTTGCATCCAGACGGATATTCAGCTTGTCATTGAGAAGGCTTTTCTGTAATGCCATATCCATTCTCCATGACGGTTTCAGGAATCTGCCGTTCTTCATGTCTCCCTTGCTTGTGTACATGAAATCCGCATCGAGCATGAGGTCCCAAGGCAGACTCAGGTTGTTGTTCCATATAATTGTACCCATAGGGTTGTCCAGACTGAGATTACCTTGCGGAGTCTGTATGTCGTACCATTGCTCGTTCAGCTGGAATCGCCATTGTGGTTTCCAGATACCAATAGTAGGAGAAAGCGTTACACCGGCAAAAATCTTATCGTATGCTTCCGCATTGGCAAGTGACATAAGCATGATGGTAGGATCATTCTCGTCATACAGGCTGGTTACGTTAAGAATATCATTCTTCACCCTATTATACCCTACAGACAGTTGCAACCATCTATAAGTAGCCCCCAATGTAAGGTTATGTGTAAACTTCGGGTCCAGCAATGGATTTCCGGTTTCATAAGTATATTTGTTTATAAGCAACATGCTGCTTCTCAAATCCCAATAGGAAGGCCTGGCTATATCAGTGCGATATGCCAGCTGGAAATTCACGCGATTGATAGGAAATGCGATAGAAAACGTAGGAAACAGGTTACTGAAGTTCTTGCTTTGCTCATCCACACGGATATCCTTCTCAAAATAATCGGAAGTATTATACTCGTATCTCAATCCCGCCAAAGCCTGTACGCGGCCAAACTTTCTGCTGTATTCCACAAAAGCCGCACCCATATTTTCACGAATCCGGCTGTCATCATCCGAGATAATGCCTTCAGGATTCAGATTGATATTCCTGCGGTTGGTATAAGTATATTCACCCCCAAACGACAGTTCACCACCGCATACAGGTCGGGACAGAATCAGCCTTGCAGCATAAAGTGTGTTGTCTATGTCGTTGAAGATAGATACATAGCGATTGTTATCGCTTCCGTCAGCCAGTTCTGTCTTTTCATCAAGATAGCTTGCCTTATCGCTCTTATCCCAATACCCGTCCAAGTTCAGGTCTATGCTCCAGTCCTTGATTTTACCATTATAATAGGCATTCACCTGATGATATTCGGAACCGTTGTCTATGATATTGGGACTGTGTGTCTTTTCTGACAGAGCCCCGTCACGATATACATCTGTATTGGTTTCCATCAATGATTTTGAATAAGGAGTCTTGTGATAATCGTAGCGTATACCTAAAGCCGAATTCTCATTGAGGGTATAGTTTACGGCTAACCGGGCGTTAAAGTTTTTGGATGTCCAGTCGTTGAATGTGGTGGATTTCTGCTGCCAATGTTCTTGTAAGTAAGTATCCTGAACCAGATCTTTACTTATCCATCCGTACATTCTTGAGCCATACAGCATACCGGAAAAATCCCAGCCATTCTTACGGTAATTGAAGTTCAGCTGCTCCAATGCGCTCCAGTCTCTATTATATTGGAACATGGCACGGTTGTCAAAGCCGAATCCTTCACCTTCCGCTTTCTTGGTGATGATACGTATTACGGAGGTTACTGCGGCACCGTATCTTGCTCCCGGATTATTGACCACCTCCACAGACTTTATATTCTCAGCCGAAAGCCTGTCCAGTTCAGAGTTATCAAGCAGTTTCCTGCCATTGACATAGATTTCAGGAGTACCACGACCGAAAACATTGATTTCTCCATCTTTCGAAGTGACATTAGGTATCTTGTCAAGCATCTGTTCTGCTGTTCCGGCTTTTTCCAAAGCTGTTCCAGCCACTCCTGTCACCATGGCATCCCCTTTCATCCGGGTCACAGGAAGATTGCTTTTTACCACCACCTCACCAAGCATCTGTGCATCCGGCACGAGCTGCACAATACCGATATTGGTCGGAGCAGTCGGTTTATACACCATCTTATATCCGATGGAGGATATTTTCAGAATCTGATTTTTCGATGTGGCTTCCAGTGTGAAAGATCCGTCTTCGCCGCTGATGGTTCCAGTGACGAATGTCGAATCCGGCAGCGATAACAGCACCACATTGGCGTAAGGCAACGGCTGATTGTTTTCATCAATCAGCTTTCCGCTTACGGTCTGTGCGGACAAACTGACAGGTAGTATGATTCCTGTCAGCACAAACAAAAATACTTTAATAAATCTCATTGTATATTACTCTTTATGTTTACTGTTATTGATACTGACCACAAAGTTAGTATATACAAATTTTAAGTGTATAAAAAGTATATCTACATTTTAATCTGAATAAAAATCTATGTATTATATTAATATACAATGGTTTATCATACGTTTTACGCCAAACCCAAAATCTACATTTTCATTTTTCAGAACTCTGCCACCCATCTGTCGAGTGTCGTTTCATCCGGAAGACCGTCTTGCAGAGTATCGCTCAGATGCTTCTTCAGGCGGAACTTTTTCTGAGATACGGAAGTCGTATTCACACCGAATATTTCCGACATCTGTGCGTTGTTGAAACGTAGTTTTATCAGCATACAGAGGTGTAGCTCCTGCTTCGTAAGAGTTGGGCATACACCCTGAAGGCGGCTCACGAAATTGCTGTATGTACTTTCGCACATTTGTTCCAGAGTCTCCCATTCACCGGCCTCCAGAACACGGCATTTTTCTCTCAGTTCCTTCACCAGTCTGTCGTTGTCCACCAAATAGTCGGTAAGCACACGTTCACGCTGCTTCAGGTAGAGATTTTCTTCCGATAAGTTGCGGAACTTATCTGCCTCCTGTCTGGCCTTATCCAGTTTGGAAGAATAGTCGTTAATATGATATTGAAGAGAGTTTATCTTTTCAGACAGCCTGCTGTTCTCAACCTGAAGGCTGTCTATCTGTTCACGGTATTCATGCAGTTCTTCAGAGTTCATTTCCTGACCGGACAGCTGTTCCTTCAGTTCCTCCATGTAGCGGTTGTTCTGCATGAGTTGTGTCTCGTATTCGTGCAGTTGAAGCATATACTCCTGTAGCTGTTCCGACTGACGGCGGATGGTGGTTTCCTTTCTCACAAGCCGTTTCTGATAGAGGTAAGCTACGACAGCTATAACCACTATCAGGCATATTGTGATGATGAACATCATACGCTGTGCATCTGCTTTCTCCAATTTAAGACGTTGCTGTTCGGTAATGAGTTTCTGGTGGTCGTATTTCTCCTTGTAGGCGACGATTTCCTTGCCTTTATCAATAGCTATGATAGAATCGTTGTAAAAAAGAAGGGAATCGCAATAGGTTTTCAGGTATTTACGGTATTTGGGAATATCCCCCAATTTATATAGGTATTGGTATGCAGACACCTTAGTATAAATGTTATCAGTTTTTAAAGCTTTATTTAAAAAGAAATAAGCTGAATCCATTTGCCCCAAAAGGTAGTAGTCCTTTCCCATCAATGAAGCTCGCTGGTATGTAATTGGAAAGCTTTTTATAATCTCTAAAGACTTTTTGATATCACCTTTATGCATATATACTAAGGCTATTTCGCTCTGTATGTCATAATAATAATTTTCAAGATTAAGTTCTAAAGTTAGCTCACTACATTTATGATATGTATCTATTGCCTTCGACAATGAATCTGAAATGCAATAACATCTGGCCAGATATTTAAGAGAAGCTAACTGATAACGCTTGTTGGAATCTTTCACAGCATAATCGTATGCCTTCCTGCTGGCTTCCAAAGCATAATCAGCAAAATCACGATATAAATATAACCTACATAATGAGATCATGATCAGATAACCAGTTTTGTAGTCATCCGTTTTTTCCACTTCTGTTTTACCCTCCAGATAATACTGCATGGCTTCCTCTATATTCCTTAATTCATAATTTATATCACCCATATAAAGTGCCGACATTGCTTTTCTACGAGCATTATCTGTCGGTTTATAATAATCGTATGTAATCCTCACAAGTGAATCTGAAGGGATTTTCATCATCTGTTTGTACTGCGCCTGCGTCACCAACAGACACCGCAGCGCATGGTTCTCCTTATCCCAGCGTGCTGAAGGCATCGGCATGGACTCTAGTATGTGCAGCGCACTGTCGGGATGGTCGAACATTACGGACTCAGCCTGAAGCAGCTCCGGAAGCGGCTTCTTTTCTTTGCCGTTTCCGCTGCATTGAATATTTAAAAGGGCTGCAAAAGCAATCAGGATGTACAGTATATAGTGGGTTATCTTTTTCATTTTCCTAATTTTGCGGCAAAATTAAGAAATATCCACGCTGATTTTGATTATATCCATCTTTTTTATTTAAAGACAAAGAGCAGCTTTAATATCATTAAAGCTGCCCCAATGTCATTTTAAGAGAGTTCCAATATTAATTATACGATGCTGATTCTTACATACGGTTCTTCTGACTTTCTCCGGCACCGGTACCTTTGTACTTGCTCTTGGCTGTATTGAACTTATAGCGTAAAGTAATCCCAATATTTCTGCGGGCTTCCATTTTGATTGTCATCAGACGGTTACCACTGTAAATGGATGATTTTGCCTGATATGAGTTGAAAAGATCATTAGCTTTCAACTGAACCGAAAGGCGGTCTTTAAGGAAACTCTTGTAAAGGCTGATATTGGCAAACCAGCACCATTCTTCCACCTTTGTATTTTCGTTGTCACCCGGCGTGTCAAAACCTAAATCAACATCGAGACTGATACCAAGAGGCAGCTTGAAATTGTTATTCCAGGCAAAGTTCAATATCGGATTATTGAAGTTTTCTGTTCCATTGGATGTTTCCACCTTATACCATTGCTGGAGCAGAAGGAAATTGAACTGGGGAGACCATAATCCGATTGTTGGAGACAATGTCAGGGTGGTGTATAACTTGTCACTGTTATACATGTTGTAGAAGGAATGTAACGAAACGGTCGGATTGTCTTCCGAATATGCCCTGCTCAACTGTGTAATGGCATCTTTGCCGTGTATGTATCGTGAATTGAGGTATATCCACTTGTATGATACATTCAGTGTAAGACGGTTTATCAGTGACGGTTTCAGCAGCGGGTTACCTCCTTCATAGGTATATCGGTTTCCGTACATGATATCGCTTCTCAGCATCCAGTATGAAGGACGGTAGATACTGCCAGTGTAGGTCAATTGTGTCTGTACTTTACCAATCGGAAGATTCAAGGACACGGATGGAAATACGTTGTCGTATGTCCTGCTCTGCTCGTCCATATACTTGCCATCCTCGTAATAGTCGGAAGACAAATGCTCATACCGTACACCTAACTGTGCCTGTAGCTTGCCGAAGCTGCGGGCATATTCCAGAAATGCCGAAGTAGAGTTTTCCTTGATGTTGCTGTTATTGTCATCCAAGATTCCTTCCACATTCATGTACGCATTATTCCGGTTCGTATAGGTGTATTCTCCGCCAAAAGAGAGGTTTCCTCCCCATAGTGGATGACCAAAAATCAGTTTGGTAGCATAAAGGGTATTGTCTGTCAGATTTTTGGTGGTGACAGTCTGTTTCTCTAAGGAACCTCCCGCCGGGGTGAACTGCTCCAGCATTTCCTGAGGATTTTTCGTATCCGACCAGAAACCGTCCGCATTGAAGTCGATATTCCAGTCTCCTACACGTCCGTTATAATAGGCATTGAGGGTATGTCTGGTTTCCTGTGTATTTCTCCAGCCCGTAGTGTGACTCTCCTCATAAAGAGCATCATCCTGATATACCTGGGTATTCATCGGATCTACCGTTTCATGTCGTTCTGGTGTCCGGTCATAATCATAGCGTGCACCCAGTGAGTGATTCTCGTTAAACTGATAATTCAGCGATAGCATGGCCGAAACATCTTTCATGTCATATTGTGTGCAGAGATATGAATCCTGTATCCATGTCTTATCCAACAGCGTTTTCTGTGTTATGGTCTTGCGGTCTTCTGTGTATCCTTTCTTGCCATACAGCATACCCGAAAGGTCAAAGCCTCCTTTTCGGTAATTGAAGTTGTACTGGTCAAGTACATTCCAACCGTAGCCGTAGCCTGTATAAAAACGGTTGTTGAAACCGAATCCTTCTCCTTGTGGTTTTTTGGTCTGAATTCGGATAACCGCATTAACCGTCGCATCATAGCGCGAGCCGGGATTGTTCACCACCTCCACGCTCTTGATGTTGTCGGAAGCAAGCTGATCGAGTTCGGATTTATCCCTTACTTTACGGCCGTTGATATATATTTCAGGAGTTCCGGCACCAAAAACTTGAATGTCTCCTTCACTGGCCGATACACCAGGTATCTTGTTTAATAGGTCGTTTCCTGTTCCTGCGTTTTCAAGGATACTACCTGCAACGGTAGTCACCATGGCATCCCCTTTTACACGTGTTTTTGGCAAATCTGCTTTTACTACAACCTCACCCAATTGTTGTGCATCCGATACGAGCTGCACAATACCGATATTTGCCGGAATAGTCGGTTTATACACCGTCTTATATCCGATAGAGGATATTTTCACTATCTGATTTTTCGATGTAGCCTCCAGAGTGAAAGTTCCGTCCTCACCGCTGATGGTTCCGTTCACAAACATGGAATCCGGCAAGGACAGTAGTACTACATTGGCGTAAGGCAAAGGCTGGCTGTTCTCGTCAATCAATTTTCCGCTAACTGTCTGTGCGGACAAACTGACAGGTAGTATGATTCCTGTCAGCACAAACAAAAATACTTTAATAAATCTCATTGTATATTACTCTTTATGTTTACTGTTATTGATACTGACCACAAAGTTAGTATATACAAATTTTAAGTGTATAAAAAGTATATCTACATTTTAATCTGAATAAAAATCTATGTATTATATTAATATACAATGGTTTATCATACGTTTTACGCCAAACCCAAAATCTACATTTTCATTTTTCAGAACTCTGCCACCCATCTGTCGAGTGTCGTTTCATCCGGAAGACCGTCTTGCAGAGTATCGCTCAGATGCTTCTTCAGGCGGAACTTCTTCTGAGATACGGAAGTCGTATTCACACCGAAGATCTCCGACATCTGTGCGTTGTTGAAACGTAGTTTTATCAACATACAGAGGTGTAGCTCCTGCTTCGTAAGAGTTGGGCATACACCCAGAAGGCGGCTCACGAAATTGCTGTATGTACCTTCGCACATTTGTTCCAGAGTCTCCCATTCACCGGCCTCCAGGACACGGCATTTCTCCCTCAGTTCCTTCACCAGTCTGTCGTTGTCCACCAAATAGTCGGCAAGCACACGTTCCCTCTGCTTCAGGTAGAGATTTTCTTCCGATAGGTTGCGGAACTTATCTGCCTCACGTCTGGCCTTATCCAGTTTGGAAGAATAGTCGTTAATATGATGTTGAAGAGAGTTTATCTTTTCAGACAGCCTGCTGTTCTCAACCTGAAGGCTGTCTATCTGTTCACGGTATTCATGCAGTTCTTCAGAGTTCATTTCCTGACCGGACAGCTGTTCCTTCAGTTCCTCCATGTAGCGGTTGTTCTGCATGAGCTGTGTCTCGTATTCGTGCAGTTGAAGCATATACTCCTGTAGCTGTTCCGACTGTTTGCGGATGGTGGTTTCCTTTCTCACAAGCCGTTTCTGATAGAGGTAAGCAACTACAGCTATAACCACTATCAGGCATATCGTGATGATGAACATCATACGCTGTGCATCTGCCTTCTCCAACTTCAGACGTTGCTGTTCGGTGATGAGTTTCTGATGGTCGTACTTCTCCTTATAGGCGATGATTTCCTTGCCTTTGTCTAAGGACATAACAGAGTCAGTATAGAAAAGAAGTGAATCGCAAAACTCTTTCATGTATATATTAAATTCTGAATCACAAGATAACTGATACAACGTTTTATAGACAGAACGTTTTGTATATACGTTATCGGTTCTTAATGATTTTTTTAAATAATATAAAGCTGAATCTGTCTTAGACAGACATAAATATATTTGTCCTCGTAACAAATAGGTTTGAGAAGAAGGTTGTAATGTTTGTACTACCTCAAGAGACTCATAAAATCTTTTTTGAGCAATATAAACCAAAGCCAATTCTTGCTGTACAACAGCATAAAAATCATTATTCTTTAATTCTAAAGCCAGCTCTGCACTTTGTTCATATACCTGTTCAGCTTTATCCAAATTATTCAATAAGCAATAACATCTTGCTAAATATTGTAAAGAAACCATCTGATAGCGCAAATTCGAATCTTTAACAGAATAATTATATGCACTTTGACAAGCTTCAAACGCATACTCGATAAGATTACGATATAAATATATTCTTCCTAATCCTGACATAATCAGATAGCCCAATTTATAATCATTGGTCTTCTCCATTTCAGTCTTGGCCTCTAAATAAAATCTGATAGACTCTTCAATATTACCAAGATTATAATTCAAGCCTCCCATATATAAAGCCGACATCGCCTTCCTGCGGGCATTATCGGTAGGTTTGTAATAATCGTATGCTATCCTCACAAGTGAATCTGAAGGGATTTTCATCATCTGTTTGTACTGCGCCTGAGTAACCAACAGACACCACAGCGCATGGTTCTCCTTATCCCAGCGTGCTGAAGGCATCGGCATGTCCTCCAGGATATAAAGCGCACTGTCCGGGTGATCAAACATCACGGATTCTGCATAAACCAATTCCGGAAGCGGTGTTTTCTCCTTGCCGTTTCCGCTGCATTGGATATTCAAAAGGGCAGTACAAGCAATCAGGATGTACAGTATATAGTGGGTTATCTTTCTCATTTTCCTAATTTTGCGGCAAAATTAGAAAAAAAGCGAAATACATAGAATGTATTAAAGAAATAGATGCAGCTATTTCCCGGAAGAACAGGAATTTCCGTTTCTATTCAAGGGAACGGAAATACAGAAGCAGAAGGCTCCTGTCAGGATCCTTTTATGATTACCACACAATCCTCGACTTCGGTGGGCAGACCAAAAAGAGGGTATCGAGTGAAATAGGGTTGCGCTTCTTCATCAGAAGGAGTACAGACAAGTTCCGCACCGATACTTTTCAGAGTTTCATCAATCATCCTGACTTCTTCATCTGTCAGACCGGTCATGTCGCCGTTGAAGATATAACCAAAAGCCCATGTAGGGATTTTCTCTATACTCTTTTTCATGGTTTATGGGGGTTAGATTTGTACTATCTTGTTTATTCTGCCGTGAAGGAAGTTTCTCAGTGCTGTCTTGTCGATTGACTTGTATTCGTACCAACAGCCATACTGATTGACGAGGAATGTCTTCAGGATGTCAGAGAAATCAAATCTCCAGCCTCTCACCGGGATTCCGCTCTTGAAGTAGGTGTTATGGTTCACCTGGTATGAAATCAGTTCTTTTCCTCACGGCTGAGTTTTTCCTTATTGTTCACTTTCTGACGAAGGATATAAGCTTTTGCGTCCTTAAGAGTGTCAAGTGCGGGCACTTCCTATAAAGCGAACTTCGTTGCTATTGCTGCCATAGTCGTATGAATTAATGAGTGAATGATTTTATGCGTCCTTCGGTCGCATCGGTCGTTTCGTTTCGGTGCCCGGTCTGAAGGGCTACGGCAGAAGCAAGGTTTTGACAGAAAATACCTCGCCACCGGCAGGGAAGATTTTCAGCCAAACCGTCAGGCCTGACCTTGATGAAGCGGAACAGCCCGATATACCTTTGCACCGCAGAACGGAATGGCCAACTGATGTGGACGGGGTCGGATGGTGGAGGACAATGAAGTGAAGGCAGAAAATTAACTTGAATAGTTATTTTTTTCTGATGATAAGGCGGAAGAGACAATAATACAACAAGAATTGTAAAGAACTTCACTAATCTCTATGGAAGAAATATATTATTGCAAAATAGCATACTAAACTTATTGGTTTAGAATAAAATGATTAAATTAGTTATCTTAAACGAAATGGAGTATAAGAGAGAACCCAGAAACCCTTACACCTCTGACAAAGAAACGATTTGAACTTATAGTAAAGCGAATAAAAGAGCTTGACGAATATACAGCAATATAACTTTCCTAAGTGTTAAAACCATAGCCAAGCTATAATCCTAATTTTCTTTTTATTATATTTGAATTGTTAGCCTTAAAGAAGGAGGTCTATATGAAAATTAAATGCATTTTTTAATTTTATTACGGCATGCATTATGGCTGTTGGTTCTATCATCATTGGATGTACAGAGAGCAATATTGATGTAACCCCAGCAGAAAATAATTCTGTCATAAAAGAACTATCAGAAGGAGAACAAGCTGCGAATGCTTAGAACAAATTCAAAAAGCAATTGTAAGTCAAAATAGGTCAAGCATTGCTGATTTAAAAGAAACAATAAAAGCAAGCTGTATAAAGAACGGATGTTGTGATAGCTTATTGGTAATATTTAAACTAAAAGGAGGTTTTTCATGAGTAAAAAAGAGTTTCATTTAAGCCTTTATCAAGTTTTGTTTGTATTGGTTATACACTTTTTTAACCTACTATATGCCTTTTGAAATAAGTGGAAATTCTCTATGCGAAATTTATTCTTTTCAAGGAATTCCATTTGCACTAATATTGGGATTGATTTTGAATTATTATAACAAATAAAAATAAAAGCTTTTTGAAGATTAAGAATATATCGAGTTATAGTTATATGACTTCAGGGCGAGCAGCCATCATCACCCGGTGCCTGTCCTGAAGAATATCTATCAGTTCATCCGATGACGAAGGAACACGTTTCATTTCTCTGCGACTTGCCACAATGTGAAATATACCAAGTACGTCATGAGAATCTGCATTGCGGGCCGGCAGCGGTTGTCCTGTTTCTATGATCTGTCTCGCATCCTCTATTTCAAATTCCGTACCTTCAATATAATTGGAGAAATAGCTCTCGCAAAAGGCAAAATTTCGAAGGGCAGATGTTTTAACATTAGGTTCATCTATAATTTCAAATGGTTGGTTATGCAATGCCTCAAACAGGACACCAAAGAGTTTGACACGCTCAGCATCAAACGGTTCACCGATTGCTCTGGCCATAGCACCTGAAGATGTTTCTCCAAGTAGTTTTCAATATATTCGCGAGGCAGACACTTGGAACACCATCACGAGAACGGCTGGCCTGTAGATTCTCCAATGTCCTCCGTTCAGCACTTGATATATAAATTCTCTATGAAGGGCATGTCACGTTCACCACCGCCACGTCCTTCCATCAAGTGAACCTTCAAACCTGGAAGTTTCACATTCTTCGTATATTCGTATGATAAATATCTCCGTCTTCAGTAGGTTTTTACTCAAAGGAACCCTAAAATTCAGAAAACATTGCGCTTGACTATGTCTTCCAATGAATCCACCATATTTGGAGTATATATCTTAGATATTATCTTACGGATACTACCCTCATTAACCATTTTCTTCCTTTTGCTTTCATTCATGTCTACTCCAGCAAAAAGGACTTCCGAAATATTCGGTGCGATACTCATATATTCAATCAATCTTTAACTACAAAAAAAGTAAATAACAACGTAAATATAAGCCTTCTAAACCATTTTCAGTCTGATAAGAAGCCTGTTATCTCCGTTTTTAGTCTGGTAAAAGGATATTCTTTTTTACTACTTCATAATCTTGGTGACACCACTCTAAAGATTCATTATCGGAAACATTATAGTCTTTCTGATAGTTATATGTAAAAGATTGTTAAGGATTATGCTGTCCCATGCAAAATAATACGATAATATCCATCTTTATTATAATGGCAACTATTGATATCAAAGAGTTATTAGAACGGTGTAAAAAAGGAGATAAAGAAGCATTAGGATTACTTTATACGACCTTTTCAAGACGGATGATGCGTGTCATCTGTCACTATATACATGATTTGGATGCTGCACAAGATATACTTCATGATGGTTTCCTTATCATTTTCAGCCGTATCAATCAACTTCAGAATGAGGAAAAACTGGAATACTGGATGGGGACGATAATGAAAAATTTGTCTTTGCGATATCTTAAAGAGCAGGATTTTATCCAACTGCTCACAGAAGACTATGATACGCCTGACATTCCAGACTTTGAGGAATCTATTACAATGGAAGAATTGGAGATAATGATCAACCGTCTTCCTGTGGGTTATCAAAAGGTGTTCAGACTTGCAGTATTGGAGCACAAAACTCATAAAGAAATTGCTAAACTGCTTGGTATTTCAACTCAGACATCAGGTTCTCAATTATTTCATGCACGGGCTATGCTTCGTGAAATCATTGTAAAACATAAATTAGAAAAAGGTATGGCGATATTAGCCATTATCATAATTGCCATGATTTTCCAGCATAATCAAAATGACCATAGAGTTCAAACAATTTCCGAACCAACAAAATTAAGAACAAAAAAAAATAATGATATAGAGAATAAGGTAGAACAAAACGAGGAATCAATAAAGCAGATTGCCCTGCAAAGCAGTAAAAATACCGCATTACTTTCGGAAATCTGTGTGGAAAAGGAAGACTCCTTTAACCTCTCCACCAAAGCAGAAAATCTTCTTGCTGAAACAAAATCAGAAAATGGAGAGGACGCAGATACAGCTAAGCATGATATTTGTTCTAATCCAAATAAAACGGAATTTTCTGCCCGCGCACATCATTCCAATGACTTGCCTATAACAAAAAGAAAAAATAGTAACTTTAGCGTGTCTGTTGGAGGTTCTGTAATAGGCGCACTTAATACAGAAAATTCATATTTGAAACCAAGTGATAATCCTATTTTGGCAGGTTCTAATGACAAGGTTATAGAGGAATCTGAACACGATCTGCCAATTACATTTGCTTTGAATATTTCTAAAACCCTCTCTAAATATTGGAGTTTAGAAAGCGGGCTGCAATACACATTATTGCGGACAAAACGAACCACAACAACCATAAACGATAAACAGTCCGTTTCTGTAACCAATCAGTATATAAAAGCACATTATTTAGGAGTTCCTCTGAAACTTCGTTTTAAGATTCTGTCTATAGACAAATTCTCACTTTCTTCCGGCATTGGAGGAATGGTGGAGTTTCCACTAAGAGGCAAGGTGAATGAAAGGATAAATGACGGTGAAATGGAAGAACATAATTACTCATTGCCCATGCAATGGTCTGTATATGGAGGAATAGGGATTGAATATCATTTCACTCCGAACATTGGCATTTATGCAGAGCCATCTGTAAATTATTATTTTAAGTCAAGAAGTAATTATCCTACAATCAGGCAGGACAAGCCTTTTGAGTTCTCACTTCCTGTAGGCTTGCGTTATACTTGGTAATTTCAAAAATGTTAATTATTTCTGATTTCTTGTGATTTCATGCAAAGTTAGAAGTTTATGACACTCTTACTATTAGAAACTTTTAAAAAAAAACATTATGAGAAATCTTACTAGAATCAGTCGCCTTTCATTAATCTCTCGACCTATGTACACCCTAACTAAATTTGTTCGTCTCTTTTTTCCACTATTATTATTGTCTTCGTGCAGTAATTCTGAGGAACTAGACTATCCAGCAGTTGCATCTTCTATTTCTAATAGTATTTTGATTAATATATTGGATTCAGAAGGCAATAGCCTTATAGATAATGAGGCTATTATGAATGGATTGTCTTTCATTGGAAGGGATGGCTATAAAATACCTTTTCATACCGTTGAAATAGGAGATGAGAAAATAATAAGGACTGTTTTCCCACTTCCTATGGAATCTTCAATGAGCTATTCTGATGACAGAAAAGAAGGATATGGAGAATCAACACTTACCATAAAAGCTAAAGATTTTAAGTATATATTCAAAGGCTTGTTTCATTACACTTGTTCACATCCTGATATAGAGATGTTTGGAGGTAATGGAATAAAAATTATTGAGATTCATTCCAATGACCCCAATGTTTCTATCAGCGAGGATGCAAACTTCCTAAAGATTACTATCAAAATTACATCTGATCAAACTTGGTAAAAATATCAATATAGAAGAGAGTGACATATAGTCTGAATGAAATAGTTACCCCGTTCTATCACACTTATAATTTATACGGTATTTCATTCTTCAATATAGCATTATATTGGTATAGTAATAAATGTTGAATAAAGTAGTCCTTGATAACGCTATGTTATACTTAATATTTATACCCGGATATTTCCCCATTTCAGATTTTCCGACTTTGGAGGAAAATCTAAGACCGTTAGATAGGGTAAGTTAGTCTTTGTCGGACAGAATGCTTCCTGGCCATGACTCTTGCATAATTTTATGTCATCATGGGACTCAAAAAAAACAGCGAATCAGCCATTTTTATTGCACCAGATTGCATATTTGATGGCAGTATATAAAGAAAAAACCGCTGAATAAATTCAGCGGTTTTCATGATTCTTTGTTTTGTAAAAGTGGTGCCAACGGGAATCGAACCAGTGACACAAGGATTTTCAGTCCTTTGCTCTACCAACTGAGCTATGGCACCGTGGTTTTGCGTGTGCAAAGATAGGTCAAAAACTTGAAACTCCAAAATAAACGGGGTGAAAATGAGAAAAAATAATTTTTTATGAAAAAAATCATGTTTTCTTTTGCAGGTATTAAAAATATGCCTACCTTTGCAACCGCAAACGACAAACAAACGTTGCAATCGGAATGTAGCGCAGTTGGTAGCGCACTACGTTCGGGACGTAGGGGTCGGGCGTTCGAGTCGCCTCATTCCGACGAAAAGCGGCAGATGATTCATATCATTTGCCGCTTTTTCATACTCCTCCCCGGTGTAAATAATTCAGTTATTATTTTGTGTGACATGAGATTATTTATATCTTTGCAAGTGATTGGATGAAAAGGGGAGGGGCGATTAAGCTCCTTTTTTTGTTCTTAATAGTTTATACATGATAGATAAAAACGTTGTAGCTCGGATTGTAGAGGAATGGCTGGCAGACAAAAGCTATTTCCTGGTTGACGTGAGTGTAAGTCCGGATGACAAGATTGTAGTGGAAATAGACCATGCAGAAGGCGTATGGATAGACGACTGCGTGGAATTGAGTCGTTACATCGAGTCAAAATTAAGTCGTGAAGAAGAAGATTACGAACTGGAAGTCGGTTCAGCAGGAATCGGGCAGCCGTTTAAAGTCCTGCAGCAGTATCAGGCCCATGTGGGATGCGAGGTCGAAGTGATGGACAAGACCGGGAAAAAGTGGACCGGTGTGCTGGCAGATGCCAATGAAGAAAATTTCACGGTTACGGTGGAGGTAAAAATCAAGCCGGAAGGCGCCAAGCGTCCGAAGCTGGTGGAGCAGAATGTAACCTTTACGTATGATGAGATAAAATACACCAAATACTTAATTAGCTTTAAATAATTATGGCCAAAAAAGAAGAAACTGTCAGCTTGGTTGACACATTCTCGGAATTTAAGGAGTTGAAGAATATCGATCGCACTACTATGGTGAGCGTATTGGAAGAGTCATTCCGTAGTGTGATTGCGAAAATGTTCGGTACAGATGAAAATTATGATGTAATTGTAAATCCGGATAAGGGGGACTTTGAAATCTGGCGTAACCGTGAGGTGGTAGCGGATGACGAACTGACAAATCCGAACCTGCAAATTGCTTTGTCTGAAGCACGTAAAATCGATGCATCATACGAAGTCGGAGAAGAAGTGACGGATGAGGTGATTTTTGAAAAATTCGGCCGTCGTGCCATTCTGAATCTTCGCCAGACTTTGGCTTCAAAGATTCTGGAACTGGAAAAAGACAGTCTGTACAACAAGTACATTGATAAGGTGGGTACCGTAATCAGTGCGGAAGTTTACCAGATCTGGAAAAAAGAAATCTTGCTGTTGGACGATGAGGGCAACGAACTGCTGTTGCCGAAGACTGAGCAGATTCCGAGTGACTTCTACCGGAAGGGAGAAACAGCCCGTGCGGTAGTGGCCCGTGTAGATAACAAGAACAACAACCCGAAAATTATATTGAGCCGTACTTCACCTGTGTTCTTGCAGCGTCTGTTTGAACAGGAAGTTCCGGAAATCAACGACGGACTGATTACCATCAAGAAAATTGCCCGTATCCCGGGTGAACGTGCCAAGATTGCGGTAGAATCATACGACGAACGTATTGATCCGGTAGGTGCTTGTGTCGGTGTGAAAGGTTCTCGTATCCATGGCATTGTCCGTGAGTTGCGCAACGAAAATATCGACGTAATCAACTATACATCCAATATCCAGCTGTTCATTCAGCGTGCCTTGAGCCCGGCTAAGGTATCGTCTATCGTTATGCACGAAGATGAGAAGAGAGCCGAAGTATATCTGAAACCCGAAGAAGTTTCGTTGGCTATCGGTAAGGGCGGATTGAACATCAAGTTGGCCAGCATGCTGACAGAGTATACCATCGATGTATATCGTGAACTGGGTGAAGATGCGGGTACCGACGAGGATATCTACCTGGACGAATTTAAGGATGAAATTGACGAATGGGTCATCAACGCCATTAAGGGTATCGGCATTGATACAGCGAAAGGAGTATTGAACGCTCCTCGTGAGATGCTGATTGAAAAAGCAGACCTGGAAGAAAATACGGTGGATGATGTCCTGAGAATTTTGAAAGCAGAGTTTGAGGAATAACGCTTTGAGGCGGTAAACAGGGGAGAATGGGGCTCCATTCTCGTCTGCTTATTTATCTGTGACTGATATAATATTTTCCCCTGAACTCTATTAAAAAGTGATGAATTATGACTATAAGATTGAATAAAGTAACAAGAGATTTGAATGTCGGAATAACCACGGTGGTAGACTTTTTGCAGAAAAAAGGATATACGGTCGAGGCTAATCCAAATACGAAAATTACGGAGGAGCAGTATGCTGTACTGGTGAAAGAGTTCAGCAAGGACAAAGATTTGAAAATAGAGTCGGAGAAAATTATTCAGGAACGGCAAAATAAGGATCGTAACAAGGCTTCTGTTTCTATTGAAGACATCCATCCGGAGCTGAAAAAGCCGGAGGTGATAGAAACAGTGGTTCCAGAAGATGTGCGGCCTAAATTCAAGCCTGTGGGAAAAATAGACTTGGATACTCTGAAAAGGAAGAAGAAACCGGCTGTGGTTGAGCCTGCTGAAGTTCCTGCATCGCAGGAAGGGCCAGCTAAGCCAGAACCTGAGAATAAAGCCCCTGAGGTGAAGGAAGTAGAAACTAAAAAGGAAAATGCAGTTTCACAGCAGCCTCAGACAGTAGAGAAAGAAGAAACGAAACAGCCGGAGTTAAAGGCAGAAGAATTGAAACCAGAGCCGATGGAAGAAGAAAAAAAGCAACAATCCGTTCAAGAAAACAAAGAAGACGAAGTATTTAAAATTCGCCCGACAGAATTTAAATCAAAGATTAATGTAGTAGGCCAGATTGATTTGGCTGCATTGAACCAGTCAACCCGCCCGAGAAAGAAATCGAAGGAGGAGAAGAAGAAAGAGAGAGAGGAAAAAGATAAGTTGCGTCAGGAACAGCGCAAGCAGATGAAAGATGCCATTATCAAGGAAATCCGAAAGAGTGATGACAAAGCGACTGATAAGGGTGGCCTGAACGATGAGGCTTCGAAAAAGAAAAAACGGAACCGGATTAACAAGGAACGAGTGGATATCAACAATCCTTCGGTGAATGTGGGAGGCGCTTCTCGCAACGAGAAGAGTGGAAGACCGAACCAGGCTCAGGCTCAAGGTGGAAAGCATAACAAGGACCGTTTCAAGAAACCGGTAGTAAAACAGGAGGTAAGCGACGAAGATGTAGCCAGACAGGTGAAGGAAACACTTGCCCGCCTGACCAATAAAGGAAAGAACAAGGCTGCCAAGTACCGTAAGGAAAAACGCGAGAATATTCAGAACCGCCAGCTGGAACAGGAAGAACTGGAACAGGAAGAAAGCAAGGTATTGAAGCTTACGGAATTCGTAACGGCCAACGAGCTGGCCAACATGATGGACGTACCTGTGACTCAGGTTATTTCTACTTGTATGAGTGTCGGTATCATGGTTTCCATCAACCAGCGTCTGGATGCGGAAACCATCAACTTGGTAGCTGAAGAATTTGGATTTAAGACAGAATATGTGAGCGCGGATGTGGCACAGGCCGTAGAAGAGGAGGCTGATGCAGAAGAAGATTTGCAGCCGCGTGCGCCGATTGTTACCGTGATGGGACACGTAGACCATGGTAAGACTTCTTTGCTGGACTACATCCGTAAGGCGAATGTGATTGCCGGTGAGGCCGGTGGTATTACGCAGCATATCGGTGCCTATAACGTGAAACTGGAAGACGGACGACGCATTACCTTCCTGGATACTCCGGGACACGAAGCGTTTACGGCCATGCGTGCCCGTGGTGCGAAGGTGACCGACGTGGTTATCATCATTGTGGCTGCCGATGACAATGTGATGCCGCAGACCAAAGAGGCCATCAACCATGCCATGGCAGCAGGAGTGCCTATCGTGTTTGCCATCAATAAGATTGATAAACCGAATGCCAATCCGGACCGAATCAAGGAAGAACTGGCTTCCATGAACTTCCTGGTGGAAGAATGGGGCGGTAAATACCAGTCACAAGATATTTCAGCCAAGAAGGGTACAGGTGTACACGAATTGCTGGAAAAAGTATTGCTGGAAGCGGAAATGTTGGATTTGAAAGCCAACCCGAATCGCAAGGCTATGGGTTCTATCATCGAATCTTCTTTGGACAAAGGACGTGGCTATGTGGCTACGGTACTGGTTTCCAATGGAACCTTGCATGTAGGCGATATTGTGCTGGCCGGAACTTCATACGGTAAGGTGAAGGCCATGTTCAACGAGCGTAACCAGCGGATGAAAGAAGCCGGTCCTTCTGAACCGGTGTTGATTTTGGGATTGAACGGTGCGCCGGCTGCCGGTGATACGTTCCATGTATTGGATACAGAGCAGGAAGCCCGTGAAATTGCCAACAAGCGTGAACAGTTGCAGCGTGAACAAGGTTTGCGTACCCAGAAGATGCTGACCCTTGATGAAGTAGGTCGTCGTTTGGCTTTGGGTGACTTCCACGAACTGAATGTCATTGTGAAAGGTGACGTGGACGGTTCTGTAGAAGCTTTGAGTGACTCGTTAATTAAACTGTCTACCGAACAGATTCAGGTAAATGTCATCCACAAAGGTGTGGGACAGATTTCCGAATCGGATGTGTCACTGGCTGCCGCTTCCAATGCCATTATCGTAGGTTTCCAGGTTCGTCCGTCAGGAAATGCCGCGAAACTGGCAGAGCAGGAAGGTGTAGATATCCGTAAGTATTCTATTATTTACGATGCCATTGAAGAAGTGAAATCGGCCATGGAAGGTATGTTGGCCCCGACGTTGAAAGAACAGGTGACTGCCACTATCGAAGTGCGCGAGGTGTTCAACATCAGCAAGGTGGGTATGGTTGCCGGTGCGGTAGTAAAGACCGGAAAGGTAAAACGTACAGACAAGGCTCGCTTGATTCGCGACGGTATTGTAATCTTTACAGGCTCCATCAATGCCCTGAAACGTTTCAAGGACGATGTGAAGGAAGTCGGTACTAACTTTGAATGTGGTATCAGCTTGACGAACTGCAACGACCTGAAGGTGGGTGATGTGATTGAAACTTACGAAGAAGTGGAAGTAAAACAGACATTGTAAGGACATACGTCTGACCATTGTTTGGGTGCAAATAAATACATTTGTCATTCAGAGCAAAGCGAAGAATCTTGTATTCACCCATCAGGATGGGCACAAGTTCTTCGCTTTGTCTTTTGATAGATGCGGTGGAAAATGGAAACACTTGACTGGATAATCGTAGCGGTGCTGGCCATGGGAGCCGTTTCAGGTTTCATGAAAGGCTTGCTCAAGCAGCTGGCCTCCATGGTGGGACTGGTAGCTGGCTTGTTGGTGGCGCGTGCTTTGTTTGCCAGTCTGGGTGAACAACTGGCCGTGAAAGTAGGAACTTCCGTGACGGTAGGGCAGATACTGGCCTTTCTGCTGATTGGGCTGGTGGTGCCGCTGGTATTGTCTGTGGTCGCTTCCACATTGACTAAAATTGTAGACAGGGTAAGTCTGGGATTTGTCAACCGTTGGTTGGGTGCCGGACTGGGCGCGTTGAAATATGCGCTGTTAGTCAGTGTCGTGATTCATTTTATTGATTTTGCCGATTCTAAAGATAACTTAATACATTCAACCACTAAGGGAAGTTCATTGTTATATTATCCGGTAAAGGATCTTTCGGGATTCTTTTATCCGATGGTAGAAAACCTAAAAGAGAAATTTATAGAAACAGATAATAATCAGATTTGATATGCAATTAGAACCCAACAAATATGTGAAGGAACTGACGCAGGAGAAGTACAAGTATGGCTTCACTACGGACGTACACACAGATATCATAGAAAAGGGACTGAATGAGGATGTCGTGCGGCTGATTTCTTCCAAGAAGGGAGAACCCGACTGGCTGCTTGAGTTCCGCTTGAAGGCGTTCCGTTACTGGCAGACGCTGGAGATGCCTACATGGGCGCATTTGAATATTCCGGAGATAGATTATCAGGCCATTTCATATTATGCAGACCCGACGAAGAAAAAAGACGGGCCGAAGAGTATGGAGGAGGTGGATCCGGAGCTGTTGAAAACATTTGACAAGCTGGGTATTCCTTTGGAAGAACGTATGGCGCTGAGCGGCATGGCGGTGGATGCGGTCATGGACTCCGTGTCTGTAAAGACCACTTTCAAGGAGACTTTGATGGAGAAAGGCATTATCTTCTGTTCCATCAGTGAAGCAGTACGTGAGCATCCGGATTTGGTGAAGAAATACTTGGGCTCGGTAGTAGGTTACCGGGATAATTTCTTTGCGGCATTGAACTCGGCAGTATTCAGCGACGGTTCGTTTGTATACATTCCGAAAGGGGTGCGCTGTCCGATGGAACTTTCAACGTATTTCCGTATCAATGCGGCCAATACGGGACAGTTTGAACGTACGCTGATTGTGGCCGATGATGATAGTTACGTGTCTTACCTGGAAGGATGTACGGCACCGATGCGTGACGAGAATCAGCTTCATGCAGCCATCGTGGAGATTGTGGTGCTCGACCGTGCGGAAGTGAAATATTCTACCGTACAGAACTGGTATCCGGGTGATGCGGAAGGCAAGGGAGGTGTATACAACTTTGTGACCAAACGAGGTAACTGCAAAGGGGTAGACAGCAAATTGTCGTGGACGCAGGTGGAAACGGGTTCTGCCATTACATGGAAATATCCGAGCTGCATCTTGAGTGGAGATAACTCTACGGCAGAATTCTATTCTGTGGCTGTAACCAACAATTTCCAGCAGGCCGATACAGGTACCAAGATGATACATCTGGGCAAGAATACCCGTTCTACGATTGTAAGCAAGGGTATCAGTGCCGGGAAGAGCCAGAACTCTTACCGTGGTCTGGTGCGGGTCTCTGAAAAGGCAGACAATGCCCGAAACTACAGCCAGTGTGATTCTTTGTTATTAGGAAGTCAGTGCGGAGCACATACCTTCCCTTACATGGATATTCACAATGAGACGGCAGTAGTGGAGCATGAGGCGACCACTTCGAAGATTTCGGAAGACCAGATTTTCTATTGCAACCAGCGAGGAATCTCTACGGAAGATGCCGTGGGATTGATTGTGAACGGTTATGCGAAGGAAGTGCTCAACAAATTGCCGATGGAGTTTGCCGTAGAGGCGCAGAAATTGCTGTCTGTATCGTTGGAAGGCAGCGTGGGATAAATATAAAATCAAAATATTATGTTAGAGATAAAGAATTTACATGCCAGCATCAATGGCAAAGAGATATTGAAAGGAATTAACCTGACCGTAAAGTCGGGTGAGGTTCATGCGATTATGGGACCGAACGGTTCAGGAAAGAGTACGTTGAGCAATGTCCTGGTGGGACATCCGGCTTATGAAGTCACAAAAGGTTCGGTAACCTTCGATGGTAAGGACCTGCTGGCTTTGAGTCCAGCCGACCGTAGCCATGAAGGATTGTTCCTGTCCTTCCAGTATCCGGTGGAAATTCCGGGCGTAAGCATGGTGAACTTCATGCGTGCGGCTGTCAATGAACAGCGGAAATATAAAGGCCTGCCGGCACTGACTGCCAGCGAGTTCTTGAAGCTGATGCGTCAGAAAAGAGAAATCGTGGAACTGGATAGCAAGCTGGCCAACCGTTCCGTAAATGAAGGTTTCTCTGGTGGAGAAAAGAAACGGAATGAGATTTTCCAGATGGCCATGCTGGAACCGAAACTGAGTATCCTGGACGAAACAGACTCTGGATTGGACATCGACGCCCTTCGTATTGTAGCTGAAGGAGTGAACAAGCTGAAAACTCCGGAAACCAGCTGCATCGTGATTACACATTATCAGCGTCTGCTCGACTACATCAAACCGGATATCGTGCACGTGCTTTACAAAGGACGTATCGTGAAAACGGCAGGTCCTGAACTGGCACTGGAACTGGAAGAAAAAGGTTACGATTGGATTAAGAAAGAACTGGGAGAATAAGCATGAAAGCAGAACAGCAATATATTGACCTTTTCACGCAATGCGAGGCGATGATTTGCCGGCATAGTGCCGAGGTGCTGAATGCGCCTCGTGCCAAAGCTTTTGCCGACTTTGAACAGTTGGGCTTTCCCACTCGCAAGCAGGAAAAGTATAAATACACGGAGGTGGGCAAGTATTTTGCCCCGAATTATGGACTGAACCTGAATCGCCTGGAAATTCCGGTCAATCCGTATGAAGTGTTCAAGTGTGATGTGCCCAATATGAGTACGTCGCTCTATTTTGTGGTGAACGATGCGTTTGACAAGCATGTGCATCCTTCGGCTCAGTTGCCGGAAGGAGTGTATTTCGGCAGTTTGAAAGATATGGCCGAACAGCATCCGGAGCAGGTAAAGAAATATTACGGAAAGCTGGCTGATACGTCGAAAGACGCGCTGGCTGCCTTCAACACGATGTTCGCTCAAGACGGTGTGTGTATGTATGTACCCAAAAACGTGGTGGTGGAACGTCCGATACAGCTGGTGAACATCTTGCGTGCGGATGTCGATTTTATGGTGAACCGACGGGTACTGATTATCTTGGAAGAAGGTGCACAGGCCAAGTTGCTGGTATGTGACCATGCCATGGACAATGTGAACTTCCTTTCTACACAGGTGGTGGAAGTTTTTGCTGGTGAAAATTCGGTGTTCGACCTGTATGAATTGGAAGAAACGCATAACAGTACGGTACGTTTCAGCAATCTGTATGTACATCAGGAGGCTGGCAGCAATGTGCTGTTGAACGGTATGACGCTGCACAACGGAACAACCCGCAATACGACGGAAGTCACACTGGCCGGGAAGGGAGCAGAAATCAATCTCTGTGGAATGGCCATTGCCGACGAGAATGAGCAGGTAGACAACAATACCTTCATCGACCACAAGGTGTCTGACTGTACCAGCAACGAGCTGTTCAAGTATGTGCTTGACGGGCAGGCTGTGGGAGCATTTGCTGGCAGGGTACTGGTACGTGAAGGGGCACAGCATACCTCTTCACAGCAGACCAACCGCAACTTGTGTGCAACCCGTGAAGCGCGGATGTACACTCAACCGCAGTTGGAAATTTATGCCGACGACGTGAAATGTTCGCATGGGGCTACCGTGGGGCAGTTGGATGAGAATGCGCTGTTCTACATGCAGCAGCGAGGTATCAGTCTGAAGGAAGCCCGTCTGTTGCTGATGTTTGCGTTCGTGAACGAAGTGATTGACCATATCCGTATGGAGGCGCTGAAAGACCGTCTGCATCTGCTGGTTGAAAAGCGTTTCCGCGGTGAATTGAACAAATGTCAGGGCTGTGCCATCTGCAAATAAGCAGGAAGGCACAGGCAAATAATTAGTTATATCGAAGGAGAATTTATGCAGTACGATGTCAACAAGATAAGGGAAGATTTCCCCATCCTTTCACGGACCGTATACGGGAAGCCGCTGATTTATTTGGACAATGGGGCTACGACCCAGAAGCCTCGTTGTGTGGTGGAATCCATTACAGACGAATATTATTCGGTGAATGCCAATGTGCATCGTGGCGTGCATTTCCTTTCACAGCAAGCCACAAACCTGCATGAGGCCTCGCGCGAGACGGTGCGTAAGTTCATTAACGCGCGCAGCACTTCAGAGATTGTCTTTACACGAGGCACTACGGAGAGTATCAATCTGGTGGCCTCTTCGTTTGTGGACAGTCAGATGAAGGAGGGTGATGAGGTCATTGTGTCGGTCATGGAGCACCATAGTAACATTGTGTCGTGGCAGCTTCAGGCAGCCCGAAAGGGAATTGTGCTGAAAGTGATTCCGATGACCGACCGCGGCGAACTGTTGCTGGATGAATACAAGAAACTCTTCTCGGAAAAGACGAAGCTGGTTTCTGTGGCTCACGTATCCAACGTGCTGGGTACCATCAATCCGGTGAAGGAAATCATTGACTTTGCCCATGCACAGGGAGTTCCTGTGCTGGTAGACGGTGCACAGAGTATTCCCCACATGAAAGTGGACGTGCAGGCACTGGATGCTGATTTTTATGTGTTCAGCGGACATAAGGTGTATGGTCCTACGGGAATCGGTGTGCTTTATGGAAAGGAAGCTTGGCTGGAAAAACTGCCTCCTTATCAGGGAGGAGGGGAGATGATTAAGAACGTGTCTTTTGAGAAGACCACTTTTAATGAACTCCCATTCAAGTTTGAGGCAGGTACACCTGACTATATCGGTTCGACCGCATTGGCAAAAGCCTTGGATTATGTATCTGCGATCGGTATGGACAATATTGCGGCTTATGAACATGAACTGACTCAGTATGCGATGGGGCGTTTGAAGGAAATTCCGGGTATGCGGATTTTTGGAGAAGCGGAGCAGAAGGGCGGCGTGATTTCATTTCTGGTGGGCGATATTCACCATTTTGACATGGGTACATTGCTCGACCGTCTGGGTATTGCCGTACGTACCGGACATCATTGTGCAGAACCGCTGATGCATAGATTAGGCATTGAAGGCACCGTTCGTGCTTCTTTCGGACTATATAATACGAAGGAAGAAGTGGATGCACTCGTGGCAGGAATTCTGCGGGTGAGTCAGATGTTTGCTTGATTGAAGAAATCTTGAATGGAAAAATAAAACCTCCCGGCTGGTTTTCTTAGAAAGGAAAATCGGTCGGGAGTTTTTTATGTGGGGTTGTCAGCGGACACCCGTCGTGGCTTTTTTCAGCCATTCTTTTTGTTCCTGAGGCAGGAGTGGAGAAAGTGACGTGTACACTTGCTGGTGATAGCTGTTCAACCATTCCTTCTCTTCCGGGCTGAGTAATTCTGGTAAGATCGGCTTGAGGTCGATAGGGCACAGGGTAAGCGGTTCGAATTTGTAGAACTCACCAAACTCAGTCGTTTGGTCGTTGACAATCAACATGGTGTTTTCTGTACGTACTCCGTAGCGTCCAGCTTTGTATACACCCGGTTCGTTGGTTACCGTCATTCCCGGCAGGAGCAGGGCCGGCATATGATTCATGCGGAACTGATGAGGCCCTTCGTGTACATTGAGGAAGTGGCCGACTCCATGGCCTGTTCCATGTCCGTAGTTCATACCTTCTTTCCAAATGAACTGACGAGCCAGTACATCCAGTTGTGTACCACAGGTTCCATACGGGAAGTGAGCCATGGAAAGCTGGATAAATCCTTTCAAGATGAGTGTATAATCTTTCTTCTGATCTTCGGTGACAGGTCCCAGGGAGATGGTGCGGGTAATATCCGTAGTGCCATCCAAGTATTGTGCGCCACTGTCGAGCAGCAAGAAGCCTTCCGGCTGAAGTGTGGCGGCCGTTTCTTCTGTGGCTTCATAGTGTACGATGGCTCCATGTGCCTGATATCCGGCAATGGTATCGAAGCTGATACCTTTGAAGTCCTTTTGGGCAGCACGGAACTCATACAGTTTTTGGTCGATGGTGATTTCAGTCTCTTTTCTGCTCTTCACTGCTTCTTCCAGCCAGCAAAGGAAATGTACCATAGCCACACCGTCGCGCAGCATCGCCTGATGGAAACCGGTGATTTCCGTTTCGTTTTTAATGGCTTTCATATACAAAACCGGAGAATCGTGGAGCACAACCTGGCTGTGACGACTGGCGGCCTGATAAAGGGCATAATTGGTAGAGCCGGAAAGTTGCAGGTTCTCTTCCTTATATTCTTCCAGGTCCTTCTCAACCTGTGAGTAGCCTTTGATTTGTATATGGTGTTCTGTGAGGTAACTTCGGGTTTCTTCCGTCAGCTTGTCGGGATGGATATATAAGGTGGAAGAGGTGGAGGTAATCAGCAGGTAACTGACAAATACTGGATTACAATGTACGTCGGTACCGCGCATGTTCAGAACCCAGGCAATTTCGTCCAAGGCCGAAATCAACAAACCTTTTGTCCCTCCTTTTCCCAGGGATTTTCTGATACGGTCAATTTTGTGGTCGCACGATTCACCGCTGTATTCTAAGGGAAGAACGAAAGGTGGGTCGAGCGGCAGGGAAGGTCTGTCTTTCCACAATGTATGGAACGGGTCGTCGATGGTCACCAGTTCCAAGCCATAGGGCTGGAGGGCATTTTGCAATTGTTTAGCTTCTGCGATGCTGTTTACCCATCCGTCGATGCCGACCTTGTCTCCTGCTTTTAATACACTTCCTAGCCATTCGGCAATTGAAGGTGTTTCTGGTAAACGGTCTTTAAATAAAGTAAGTCCACTGCCTTGCAGTTGGTCGGCTGCTTGCAGAAAATAACGGGAGTCGGTCCATAATCCACCCTCAGAGGTGGTAATGACCGCAGTGCCGGCAGAGCCCGTGAACCCGGAGATCCATTTCCGGCTTTCCCAATATGCCGGTACATACTCGCCTGCATGCGGGTCTGTACTGGGAACGATAAAGGCAGAAACCCCTTCCGCAGCCATTAGCTTACGTAAGGAGTCAATTCTTTCAGCTATACAATTCATGGTATAAATGGATTAAATAAAAAATATAAACCTATCAGACAAAAATAATAAATCTGTGAGAAAGGAGGTCTTTGTAACATCCTTATCTTTTATTTTTGAATAAAATATACTGGAATGTTTTGTAAATAAAGAAAGTATGCGTAATTTTGCGCCCAAATTGACTGCGAAATAATTTAATAACAACATACTTAATTTAAAAAACATGATTGTAGTACCAGTAAAAGAAGGCGAAAACATTGAAAAAGCGCTGA
>NZ_CABROP010000041.1:0-28795 GCF_902472605.1 uncultured Bacteroides sp. | reverse complement strand
TGCTAAACTGCCGTACGGGTTACCGTACCGGGGGTTCGAATCCCCCAGCTTCCGCTAGTTCTATTGTTTTTTAGAGTGAAGCATCATACTTTAGCGAGTATGGTGCTTTTTTTATGGGTTTTAGGTTTATGAAATGAGAGAAAAATTCCTGATGAGCAAAATTGTAGCGGATAAATCCGTATCTTTGAAAATCGAGGAAATGGGTTGTTTTTGCACGCAAGTTCTTTCTTGTAAAAGTGCAGGCAGGTTCTCATGGAATTATTGTTAATTTAAATCTTTTATTATGGTGAAGAATCAATTATTTGCGACCCTGCTGTCTTTGAGTCTTGTGGGGACCCCGGTTTGGGGACAGACATCGGATAAAGTATCGCAGGATGTGCAGAAGGAAAAAAGGATGGAGTGGTTTGCCGATGCGAAGTTGGGCATTTTTATCCATTGGGGAATTTATTCAGTGAAAGGGGTTTCCGAGAGCTGGTCTTTTTTCAACAAGTATCTGCCTTATGAAGAGTATATGAGTCAGAAGGATGGCTTTACGGCCTCCAAGTATGACCCCAAAGCGTGGGTGGATTTGATAAAGGAGAGTGGCGCACGCTATACGGTCATTACCACCAAGCACCATGATGGGGTGGCTTTGTGGGACACCAAGGCCGGAGCGTTGAGCACCGTGAAATCAACGGCTGCTAAACGGGACTTGCTCAGTCCTTTTGTGAAAGAAGTCCGTAAGCAGGGGCTGAAACTGGGATTTTATTATTCGCTGTTGGACTGGTCGCATCCGGATTATCCGAACATGACACGGACCGATGTGCGTTATACAAATGATTCCGTACGCTGGAAACGGTTTGTGGAATTCAACATGGCCCAGTTGTCGGAATTGAACAAGACGTGGAAACCGGATTTGTACTGGTTTGACGGAGACTGGGAACAGACGGCTGAGGCTTGGAACTCAAAGGGAATTGTGGAGTTGCTGCGGTCGGATAACAAGGATGTGATTATCAATTCCCGTATTCAGGGCTATGGCGATTATGCCACTCCTGAGCAGGGGGTTCCTATTGTGCGTCCTCAGGATAAGTATTGGGAATTGTGCATGACCATGAACGATTCATGGGGCTATCAGCATACTGATACCAATTATAAATCTCCTTTTATCCTGTTGCGTACGTTTGTCGACTGCCTGAGTATGGGAGGAAACCTGTTGCTGGATATCGGTCCGAAGGAAGATGGAACCATTCCGGAAGAGCAGGTAGCCATCCTGAAGGAATTTGGACGTTGGACCAAGAAGCACAAAGAAGCCATCTATGATACCCGTGCGGGTATCCCGACGGAACATTTTCAAGGATATACTACCTTAAATAAAGGTGGAGATATTCTGTATTTGTATTTACCCTATAAGCCTAACGGACCGATTGAGGTAAAAGGGTTGATGAACAAGGTGAATCGGGTATGGGTAGTAGGCAACGGAGCTATGTTGTCCTACAAGGTATACAACAAAAACTATTGGAGTGAGGTGCCGGGCAATTTGTATATTGAAGTTCCCGACCGTGTATTGGATCCGCAGATAACCGTTGTGGCCGTGTTGTTGGACGGACCGGTGAAATTGTATCGGGGAGCAGGACAGGTCATTGAAAGTAATTAATATCTACAGAAGTTATGAAAATAGTAAGCATGTTTGTTTCCTTGTGCGTGGCCTTGAATGTATATGCGGCAGGACATAAGGAACTCCCGGCCAAGGGAGATTTGAACTTGACGGTGTTTAATAAGGAGAATATCCATTTCGCACCGGATACGTATGCCAATTATTCCGCAGCAGATGGAAATGGAGTCATTCATTTGGTGAACGGGCGAATCATTCTGAAGAAGATTCAGATTCCCGATTACCAACGGGATGTGACGGTCAGTGTGAAAGTGACATTGGCTTCGAATGGCGACCGCTGGGATAAGTCGGGTTCTTGCTTCGTGATACCGAAACATTCGGCCATCAATCTGTTGAGTATTGCGCAGGGAAAAAAGAAGTTTCCGGAAATTGATAGCCTGAAATTGGAGAATATGGTGGGAATCGTGCCAGGAAAAGATTACCTGCCTACGATTGAGCTGATGCGTTTTATGACACCTTTTGGAGTAGGACATTTCAGTGAGAATGATGATTCGTTGTCGAGCAAGCGCCGTCCGGTTTATATACCCAAATGGGAGAAATGTGTACAGTGGGAACAGGATATCACCGATTTGTATCCGGCATTGAAAGGAGAGGCTTATGTCGGCATCTTCATTGATACTTGGACGACGGAAGGTTATGTGGCCAGCATGGAGCTGAAGATAAAGGAAACTCCGGTGACTTGTGAGAAACTGGTGCGCCGTCATGTGGAGCCCTTGATGAATACGGTATATTATATTGGTCAGACGTATCCGGATATTTTTGCCCGTAAGTCGGTTTCTACAGATTTCGTATTACCAGAGAATGCAAAGAATGTCCGTCTGAAATATATTGTGACCGGTCATGGCGGTCATGAAGGAGGGGATGAATTTGTGCAGAAGCGAAATATTCTCTCTGTGGATGGAAAAGAGGTTTATAACTTCATTCCTTGGCGGGACGATTGTGCTTCTTTCCGTCGTTTTAATCCGGCTACGGGAGTGTGGTTGATCAAACGTCTGGCAGCTTATATCAGTGAGGAAGGCTATAAAACCAAAGAAGTGGAAGAACCCTTGGCCTCTTCCGACTTGTCTCGTTCCAATTGGTGTCCGGGTTCGGACGTAACGCCGGAGGAAATCTGTCTGAAAGATTTGAAGGCCGGCAAGCATACCTTTACGGTAAGTATTCCGGATGCACAGCCGGCAAGCGGCAATGAATTGAATCATTGGCTGATTTCTGCCTATCTGGTGTGGGAAGAATAATCTTTTAAAAAATATCTGTATGTTTTATGGAAAAAATTGGCCGGCTAACTCTCTCTATGAGGTTGGCCGGCTGATTTTTTTGAGTGTGACGATGTTATTGAGCTTCCGCTTTGATTCGCATATCGCGGATGACTGTCGAAGGTAACGTCAGGATACGTTTTCCAAAAGTCCTGTTTTCTGCTTGAGGAAGTTTGCGGAATTTGGGAACCATGCTACGGCTGAGAGTTCTAGATGTCGAGCTCTCATCGTATGTACGTCCGGCTTCTATGAGTGCTTGCTTCAATAAAGGTTCGTTCACATCCCCTATTGCATAGGGAAGCAACGGAGTATCGTCCACGGCAATGTCGGGAATCAGTCCATCGGGCATGCAGGGTGTTTCGCCTCGAGCGTTTTGATAAATATTTATCATGACGTAGGTTCCCCAATTGTTAAGTTCGGCTGGTGTATTTATATAGAAATCTTTGGCTGAAATGAGGGACCCGGTACAGTATTTCCCTTGCGTCTGGCTTCCGATAAGTTCTATCTGAGTGTAAGGCATCAGTCCTCCCAAAAGAGCTTCTGAAGCTGATGCTGATCTGGAACCTATCAGACCATAAATCTTTTCCAAGTCGATATTGGCATCTTTGGTATTCACTTTTACGGTTTGGCCTTGGTCCTGATACTCAAAATCAGTCTCAAAATGAGATTCCAGGTTTATGCCTTTTTCTTGGTAATATTGAGTCAAGGCTTTGTTATAAACTTCTTTCTCAAAAACTTCTTTGTTGGTTACTGCGGCTTGGGGGGCAAACAGAGAGGCTAGCACCTGTTCTGTGGTCACATATCCTCCGGTGTTATAGCGTAGGTCGAGGATAAGTTCTTTGACTTGTTCTGCCTTGAATTTGCGGCTGATTTCGATAACTTGAGGAATGGAAGCAAAATCAAAACTGGTGTAGGCCAGATATCCTACCTTTTTACCGTTGAATTCATAGATAGAATCGCAAATGACCGGGTTTTCATACATGGAAACGGCGGTAAGTGATACTTCCTTGTTTTGGTCTTGAATAGTATAACTTTCCGGATCCAGCAGTCCGAGCGTGACAGTCAATGTACTGTTAGAATACAGATTCATGTAATTCTCGGAATTGATGATTTTACCATCCAAAGTGAGCAAGATGTCTCCTCGTTTAAGACCTGCTTTAGCGGCGGGAGAATCTTTGTATACGAAATTGACTACCCCTATGTATTGCTCTCTGTTTACTGTACTTGACATATTGTAAATAGTCAAGTTCCATCCAAATGAAGTGGTTGTGCCGTTCATATTATTTGTAAGGGAAGTCATGTCGTTGGTGAGCATGGACCATTTGTCTATGTATTTTTCCCCTTCGTGGTATCTTATCCGGCTGAATGTGCCGATAGGATCATTGTTGGTTTCAATGTTCCATTGGTTCAGGTCATCGCGAATTTCTTCGTTCCATAGATAATAAGTCTCCAAAGCATCTTTCCCAAACTTATTGGCATAATAGGTTTCATTGGATATGCTTTGTGACGAATCGTCATTTGTATCTTCGTTATTGTCGGATGGGTTAGTAGAAGAATTGTTGTCTTGCGGATCTTCATCCGTACATCCGGTAAATGTCATACTTCCTAATAAGGTAAATAAGAGTACCCACGATAGTTTCTTGCTCATAGTTTAATTTTTGAAGGGTTTGTAAGGATATTAGGTTACAAATATATAAAAAGTGAAGAATAAAGGAAATGGGTACTGGCTTTTTTTCATGGAATGAACGATCACGTAACAATTTGTTCGAAGGAGAATGTGGATATAAAAATTCCGCTTCGTATCAAAAAAATGGATATCTGTGATACGAAGCGGAAAAGTTTAAAATTTATAGTTCAAGCTCAGACCGAAGACTTTGTTGGTACGATAGTAGACATCTGTGCCATTGAGGCCAGTGCCGTTGTAGCTGGCCACTTCCTTGGTGTACTTGTCATAGTGTGTCCAGAAGTAAGCCACATCGATGCTCCAAGCTTGTGTGAAGTTGATTCTGGCGCCAAAACCTAACGAATAGGAGTCACAATAGAAACTGGTGTCGGTTTGGAATTCATCACTGAGGCCATAATTGGTGCGTTGGTAGCCCCCGCTGACAGTCAACCGTTTGGTGATATCCCATTCCAGGCCTGCCAGGTATTCATGGGTACCGTGTTTAAGGGTTTTCTGTCGGTCGTTCAGCATGCCTGCATGCTTGTCATCAAAGAAATGATATTCTACTGAAGCACGAAGGTTGGGCAGAATTTCGTATCCGGCGGCTACGCTCAGGAAGGCAGGAATGTCGTTTGGGGTCTGTTCACCGTCGGCGTAGGGTTTCATAATGGCCTCCGGGGTACCCGCAGGTACATCCAGTACATTGGTCTTGTTTTCGATATTCAGGTTTGTCTTGAATTCATATTTGGCTGTTAGATTCCAGCGTCCCAGTTTGGCATCAATTCCGAGTATAGGAGTCAGTCCCCATCCGCTTTGGTCACAGTTCAATTCCAGATTGGCCAGTTGGCTGCCACCCAGATTTTCTTTCATATACGCTTTCAGGTAGCCTTCGTATCCACTTTGCACGTAGTTCATTCGTCCGCCTGCAAAAACACTCAGCCAGTCATTGATTTTATAGCTTAATCCTAATTGCAGCCCGTAAATATACTGCTTGCCGTCCATGGCGGTGTGGATGTCGTACATTTGTGGAGTGACTTTCCCTCCCGTCTGCTGACTGATCATTCCCATGGCCAAGGCATCAAACATGGGAAGACCGTTGCTGAACGAAGCCTTTCCTCCGCCTCCCGTAATGGCGAAGCTGGCAGAAATCACCCAGTTGTCTTTTTTATAGAGTCCTTGGAAGCTGGGGATAAGAGGGGCAGATGCGGTTCCTTTGTATTGGCGGTTAGTTCCGGCGCCGTCCGCTTGTTGGAAGAGTGGGAACGTAGCATTTATTTCGCGTGTCTGATAGGCACTTTGTCCGGTCAGTGACAGATAAAATCCTTCGTGGGGTAAGAAGGAAAGTCCGGCAGGATTGCTGTACACACCGTCTATATCGATGGAAGCCCCTCGTGCGACCATACGGAGGAAAGCTGCATGTTGGTTGGTATTCGTAAGATAATCTCCCGCAAAAGCCGGGAAAGTAAGGCACAGTGTCGCTGCACTGAGGAAAAGAATTTTCTTCATTCGTTTTAATAGGTTGTTTGTTAGAAATAGGCCGCAAAAGTAATTTAAAATTGCGCAGGAACCAACGGAATGTGTAAAAATTATTTTAAATGAAATTGTTTTACTTGAAACGAATGAAGAGGGAGGGTGATTTCAGACCTTTTCCTTTACATCTTGTGCGAAATGTATATCTTTGCAAAAGTATGCGGTTTTTACTCAATTTATTTCCTGACGTATGTACACCAATAAAGAAATCTGGCATGTGACCTATCCGATTTTTCTGGGCTTGCTGGCTCAGAATGTGATTAACGTGACCGATACGGCCTTTTTAGGGCGTGTGGGCGAGGTCGCATTGGGGGCATCGGCCATGGGAGGATTGTTGTATATCTGTGTGTACACCATTGCTTTTGGATTCAGTGTCGGTTCACAGATACTGATAGCCCGACGCAACGGTGAAGGCAATTATCGAGCCGTGGGACCGGTCATGTGGCAAGGCACGGCTTTCAGTTTTGGAATGGCCGTCTGCCTGTTGGCATTGATGTATTTTTCTGCCGGACCGTTGATTCGCCTGCTGATTACTTCCGATTCCATTTATGAAGCCACGTATGAATTCTTTGTCTGGCGCATTTGGGGCTTCCTTTTCGCTTTTGTGAATGTCATGTTCCGGGGGTTGTATATCGGGATTACCCGTACGAAGGTACTGACTTTGAACGCAGTAGTCATGGCACTGGTGAATGTGGTGTTAGACTATGGGTTGGTTTTTGGAGAATTGGGCTTGCCGGAGATGGGGGTACGGGGAGCTGCATTGGCCTCTGTCATTGCGGAAGCTTCTTCACTGGTGTTTTTCCTGCTATATACCTATTATAAAGTAGATTTGAAGAAATACGGATTGAACCGTTTCGGGCAGTTCGATTGGACGATGGTGTGGCGCATTCTTCGCATTTCGTGCTTCACGATGGTGCAGTATTTCTTAGCTATGGCCATCTGGTTTGTCTTCTTCATGGCCCTGGAACGTTTGGGACAGCGGCAGCTGGCAATCGCCAACATTGTGCGCAGTGTGTACGTCGTGTTGCTGATACCCGTGCAGGCTCTTTCCACTTCGGCCAATACATTGGTCAGTAACCTGATTGGGGCAGGAGGAGTGGCGGGCGTATTGACGTTGCTGCATAAAATAGCTCGCATGTCTTTTTTGATTATGGTAGTGTGTGTAGCACTTTGTGTCGCTTTTCCTGAAAGTATCCTGTCAGTTTATACCAATGAAGAAGCCTTGTGGCACGAATCTGTATCGGCCTTGTATGTCGTGTGTGGAGCCATGCTGATTTCTTCGCTGGCCAATGTGTACTTCAATGGCATATCCGGTACGGGAAACACACAGGCTGCCTTGGTGCTTGAAGTATGTGTGCAAGTATTCTATGCTCTTTATGTGGTAGGGGTAGGCATGATTCTTCAGGCATCGGTGGATATCTGTTTCACTACCGAGGTCATTTATTATATATTGATGCTGACTTTCAGCCTCATTTATCTGAAAAAAGCAAAATGGCAGAATAAAAAGATTTGAGCATACTGATTTTTTTGTAATTTTGCACGCTGGAAAATTTTGATAATAAATAAAAAGCAACATATATGTTCGACAATTTAAGTGAAAGACTGGAACGGTCGTTTAAGATATTGAAGGGTGAAGGAAAAATCACCGAAATCAATGTGGCCGAAACCTTGAAGGATGTCCGTCGTGCCTTGTTGGATGCGGACGTGAATTATAAAGTGGCGAAGAACTTTACCGATACGGTAAAGGAAAAAGCCTTGGGACAGAATGTCTTGACAGCAGTCAAGCCCAGCCAGTTGATGGTAAAGATAGTACACGATGAATTGACTACCCTGATGGGAGGAGATACGGCAGAAATCGAGTTGAAAAACCGTCCGGCTGTCATCCTGATGTCAGGTTTGCAAGGTTCTGGTAAGACTACCTTCTCTGGCAAGCTCGCCCGTATGATGAAGGCCAAGAAAAACCGCAAGCCTTTGCTGGTAGCCTGCGACGTGTATCGTCCGGCTGCTATCGAACAGTTGAAAGTGCTGGGGCAGCAGGTGGAAGTGCCGGTGTTCAGCGAACCGGACAGCAAAGATCCTGTACAGATTGCCTTGAATGCCATTCAGGAAGCGAAAGCGAAAGGTTACGATTTGGTAATTGTCGATACGGCTGGACGTCTGGCGGTCGACGAGCAGATGATGAACGAGATTGAAGCAATCAAGAAAGCTATCAATCCAGATGCCACTCTGTTCGTGGTAGATGCCATGACCGGACAGGATGCGGTGAATACGGCTCGTGAATTCAACGAACGTTTGGATTTCACCGGAGTAGTATTGACCAAGTTGGATGGTGATACCCGTGGTGGTGCAGCTCTTTCTATTCGTACAGTCGTAAACAAGCCGATTATGTTTGTCGGTACAGGTGAAAAACTGGATGCTGTAGATCAGTTCCATCCGGCTCGTATGGCCGACCGTATCCTGGGTATGGGTGATATCGTTTCTTTGGTAGAACGTGCACAGGAACAGTACGATGAAGAAGAGGCAAAGCGTTTGCAGAAGAAAATCCAGAAGAACCAGTTTGACTTCAACGACTTCCTGACGCAGATTCACCAGATTAAGAAGATGGGTAACCTGAAGGAACTGGCTTCCATGATTCCGGGAGTGGGAAAAGCCATCAAGGATATCGACATTGACGACAATGCCTTCAAGAGCATTGAAGCCATCATTTATTCCATGACACCGGAAGAACGTACTCATCCGGAAATTCTGAACGGTACACGCCGTACACGTATCGCCAAAGGTAGTGGTACCAGCATTCAGGAAGTGAACCGCTTGCTGAAGCAGTTCGACCAGACTCGCAAGATGATGAAGATGGTGACAGGCAGTAAGATGGCCGGTATGATGCAGAAAATGAAGAAAAAATAATTGTAGAGAAAAATTCCATACGAAGGCGGACCGCAGTTCCTTTTAAAAGATTCTGCGGTCCGCCTTTTTTATGCGTTATTCATACAGCAGGTATTTGGCACGAATGGCCCGATAAGCTTGTAAATCTTTTTCCCATGTCCGGCGGATTTCCGTTTCGGTCTTTCCTTGTAGGATATCCTTGCGTACTTGTGAGGTTCCCATCAGCAGGTCGAACCATTGGGGACGGGTAAAGAACCGTTTGGCAGCATCTGGATAGAGGGACTGGTAGGCCCGGTAGAATTGGATGACGTATTGCAAGGAAAAGCCTTGAGGGAGTTGGTCGGTTGTACGTAAGTCTATTCCGTAGCAGGTACGGTCACGGTGCAGGGGATGCTTGTCGAAGCCTTCCAGTGCTTTGGGGGTAAAGTGAAAGGAAAAGACTTTACTCAAATCGGGTGAGCCAGCTACTTGAAACGGGAACAGGGTACCTCTTCCTATACTGACCGAGGTTCCTTCAAACGGGCAGAGAGAAGGATAGAGTGCGATGGATAGATCATTGGGAAGATTGGGAGAGGGCTTGACCGGAAGCGAATAGGACTGTCCGTGCTTCCAGCCTTCCACGGGGATGAGGTGCAGGTCGCATTGCAGCTGGTTGCCCAGCCATCCTTCTCCGTTGATCATCCGGGCCAGTTCGCCCAGCGTGCATCCGTGAAGTACCGGAATGGGAAGCATACCCACAAAACTTTTATAGGCTTTTTCGCGTACCGGACCGTCTACATAGTCGCACGGATTGGGGCGGTCCAATACAATCAGTTCCTTATGATTTTCCGCACAGGCTTGCATCACGTAGTAGAGCGTACTGATATACGTGTAGAACCGGGCGCCTACGTCCTGCATGTCGAAGACAATTACGTCTGTGCCTGCCAATTGGGAGGGAAGAGGCTTTTTGTTTTTTCCGTAAAGGGAACGTATGGGTACTCCCGTCCTAAGGTCTTTTCCGTCTTTGATCACTTCTCCAGCATCGGCGTTTCCACGGAATCCGTGTTCTGGAGCAAATACCTGTACGATTTTGAGGTAGGTAGACAGGGTGTCCAGTAAATGGGCTTTCCCACAAAGTGAAGTGTGGTTGACGACGAGCGAAACCCGTTTTCCTTCCAGTAGCGGAAGTAATTTATCCAGTTGGTCGGCCCCGTTGCGTACGATGGCTTGTCCTTGAAGGACCCAAAAGCAGAGACAGCAGAGCGTCAGTATGTAATTCCATCGGAATCTTTTCGTGTAACTCATGGATTTTTTATAGATTTGTGAGACGTTTTACAAATATAGCACCTTTAATATGAATCCACTTGCATTGATAGATAAATATTATCCGGTAGAAAATGAGTTGAGACACATCCTGCTGGTACATAGTCGTTCGGTCGCCGACAAGGCACTGGCCATGGCCCGGAAACATCCGGAACTCAATTTAGATTTGACTTTTATCGAGGAAGCCGCCATGCTGCACGACATTGGTATTTTCGAGACCGATGCCGACGGTATTTACTGTTTTGGCAAATATCCTTATATCTGTCACGGCTATCTGGGAGCAGAGTTAGTGGCGCGTGAAGGGTATCCGCGTCATGCCTTAGTGTGTGAGCGTCACACGGGGGCTGGTCTTTCGTTGCAGAGCATAATTGATCAGAATCTGCCGATACCTCACCGTGATATGATTCCTGTCAGCTTGGAAGAACAGATTATCTGTTTTGCCGATAAGTTCTATTCAAAGACCAAACTGGATAAGGAGAAGAGTGTGGAGAAGGCCCGGAAGAGCATCGAGAAGCATGGAGACGAAGGTCTCACCCGTTTCGATGCATGGTGTAAACTCTTCTTATAGAACTAAAAATACATAAATAAGAAAGGGTTTGGCGTTTATTTATCGGATAATGCTTACTTTTGCACCGCATATTGCGTAAGAAAACGGTAATGACATCATTTAAAAGAACCATATATTTACTGCTATCCTTGTTTGTTTTTGGCTTTTTCTGCTCATTCTATGCCGAAGCGCAGCGCGTGAGAGGAAAACGTATGCGGGGAGGGGACCGAAATTCTGTGACAGCCGATTCTCTTCAGCGGGATTCATTGGCGATGGATTCGCTGGGCATAGATACTTTGGCCGCAGACACTGCCAAGAAGAAGGAGCCGCTGGATGCCCCTGTCATTTATGAGGCCAGTGATTCCATTGTCTTTACCAAGGGAGGCTATGCGCATCTTTACGGGGAAGGAAAAGTTAATTACCAGAACATCGAGCTGACTTCGGCTATTATCTCCATGAATATGGACAGTAGTACGGTCTATGCAAGAGGCGTGACCGATACAACGGGTGTGGAGAGTGGTACGCCGGTATTCAAGGATGGGGAGACTCCGTACGAATCCAAAATTATGCGCTATAACTTCAAGACGAAGAAAGGATTTATCAACGACATTGTGACTCAGCAGGGTGAAGGGTATGTAACCAGTAAAAAAGCTAAGAAAGGCGCAAATGATGAGATTTTCATGGGTGAAGGGATGTATACCACCTGTGACAATCATGACCATCCGCACTTCTATCTGAAGATGTCCATGGCGAAGGTCCGTCCTAAGAAGAATGTAGTGTTCGGCCCGGCTCAGCTGGTGGTAGAGGATGTGCCGTTGCCCATTGCCGTACCGTTCGGATTTTTCCCTTTCAACAGCAGTTATTCTTCCGGTTTCATCATGCCGACGTATGGAGATGAAATGAACCGTGGTTTCTATCTGCGCGATGGAGGTTACTATTTCGCCATTAGCGACAAGATGGACTTGAAGGTGTTGGGCGAAATCTTTACAAAAGGGTCATGGGGACTTTCGGCTGCATCCAACTATAACAAACGCTACAAATACAGCGGTTCTTTCAATGCCAGTTACCTGGTGACGAAAACCGGTGAAAAGAACATGCCCGACTATTCGGTATCGAAGGACTTCCGTATCCAATGGAGTCACCGACAGGATGCCAAGGCCAATCCGAACAGTTCGTTCTCGGCCAGTGTGAATTTCGCCACCAGTAGCTACGACCGCTCCAGTTTGAGCAGTTTGTATAATCCACAGCAGTATGCCCAAAATACCAAGGCTTCCAGTGTGAGCTATTCCCGTAACTTCCCGGAAATTGGTTTGAACATTTCGGGAGCGTTCAATATCACGCAGAACACGCGTGATTCTTCTTTGAGCATGACCTTGCCGGATGTCAACATTTCGTTGAACCGTATTTATCCGTTCAAGCGGAAGAAAGCGGCAGGCGATGAACGCTGGTATGAGAAAATTTCTTTGCAGTATACCGGAAGTATCACGAACTCTATCAGTACAAAAGACAATTTGCTGTTCAAGACTCCGTTGACCCAGTGGGAAAATGGTATGCAGCATAAGATTCCAGTTTCGGCTACTTTCAACTTGTTCAAGTACATCAACATCGTGCCTTCGTTCAATTACACAGAACGCTGGTATTTGCGAAAGGTGAAGCAGAGTTATGACCCGAGTCCGGCTTCCAGAGACCATGTACGTCGGGATACCGTGAACGGCTTTAACCGTGTGTACGACTATAACCTGGCGTTGCAGATGAACACCAAATTGTATGGTATGTACAAACCGTTGTTCATGAAGAGCAAGGAAATTCAGATTCGTCACGTCTTTACGCCGACAGTCAGCTATACGTATACACCGGATTTCGGTAAGGCACGTTATGGCTATTATGATACCTATACTTATACCGACGAAGACGGGGAAGTACGTACCGTGGAATATTCACCGTATGAAGGAGCTGTGTATGGAGTGCCTGGAAAGAACATGTCGCAGAACATCAGTTTCTCGGTCGATAATAACCTTGAAATGAAGATGAGGTCGGACAAGGATACCACGGGTTATAAGAAAATCAGTCTGATTGACCAGTTGGGGGCTTCTCTTTCTTATGATGTGGCCAACAAACGGTGGAGTGACTTGAGCATGAACCTCCGTCTGAAGTTGACCAAGAGTTATACGTTCAATATGAATGCGTCATTCGCTACCTATGCTTATCAGTTTGATGAGAACGGTAATGTGGTGGTCGGTGACCGCACAGAATGGTCTTACGGACGTTTCGGACGTTTCCAGGGATACAGCGGTTCGTTCTCTTATACCTTAAACAACGACACCTTCAAGAAACTCTTCAGTAAGAAGGAGGATAAGGAAGATAAGGATAAGAAGGGTAAGGATGATTCGGAAGATGAGGACGAGGATACGGACGAAAACGAAGAACAGGACAATAAATCCAATATGCGAAAGACAGAAAAGGCTTCTGTCGATTCAGACGGTTACCTGGCATTTAAGTTCCCTTGGAGCATCAGTTTGAGTTATAGTTACAGTATTCGTGAAGACCGTACGAAGGATATCAACATCAAGAAGATGCGTTATCCGTATTCATTGACTCACTCTTTGAACGTGTCGGGTAACTTCAAGATTGGTAGCCGTTGGAACATGACGTATTCTACCGGATACGACTTTACCACCAAGGAAATGTCTATGACTACCTTGAACATTACCCGCGACTTACACTGTTTCAATATGAGCTGTGGATTGGTATTCGGTCCGTTCACTTCCTACAACTTCTCCATCCGTGCCAACTCCAGTATGCTGACCGATGCCCTGAAGTGGGATCAGCGAAGCAATACGGGTAGTGCTGTTACATGGTATTAATGTTTATGCTGTAAAAAATCTTCGGCCCGGGCCAGCGTGTCCGGTTTGCCGATGTCAATCAGTTGCAAATCTTCCTTCACGTATCCGCCGAGCAGGAGCTGCTGGCAGGTGTGCAGGTAAAAATCCATGATGGGAAACTTGCCGTTCCATTGTTCTCCATCCATATAATGAAACAGTTCCGGTGAAATCACGTGGATGCCACTGAATGCATATTCGCGGTATTTCCCCGGTTCGTATACCAATCCTTCCGGTTTGGTTTGCAGGGTGTCTTTGTGAATCCATCCCTGCAGACGGTTGTCTGTATCGAACAGCAGGTAGCGTGAGGTTTTGCGTGGACTTACTAACAAGGTAGCCAAATTCTGGCTCTTCCGATGGAATTCGTAGACTTCTTTCAGGTCGGCATTCGACAGGATGTCCACATTGTGTACCAGGAAGGGTTCCGTTCCCGTGAAGAACGTAGCCGCCTTTTTGATTCCGCCTCCTGTATCCAGCAACATTTTACGTTCGTCACTGATGTGGATGGTTAGTCCGAAATCCTGATTGGCTTTCAGAAAATCGAGAATCTGTTCCCCGAAATGATGGATGTTGATGACCAGTTCGGTAAATCCCGCTTCTTTCAGTTTGAGAATCACATGCTCCAGCATGGGGCGTCCGGCCACCGGCACCAAGGCTTTGGGCATGTGGTTGGTCAGCGGTTTGAGCCGGGTACCCAGTCCGGCGGCAAATATCATGGCTTTCATTTGGCTTTCAGTAATTGGTCTATTTGTTGTTCCCGATGAATCAGGTGTACGTTAATTTTGAACTTCTCATGCAGGTGTTCGGCCGTATGCTGTGCGGAATATACCGAGCGGTGTTGTCCGCCGGTGCAGCCGAAGCAAATCATCAGGTGAGAGAATCCCCGTTCTAAAAAACGCTGTACGTGGGCATCTACCAAGGCATCGGTGTGGCGCAGGAACTCCGTGATTTCTCCGTCCTTTTCCAGAAACTCGATGACCGGTGCATCCCGTCCTGTGAGCGACTTGTATTGCTCGTAGCGTCCGGGATTGTGTACGGCGCGACAGTCGAACACGTATCCTCCACCGTTTCCGCTTTCGTCCGTCGGAATCCCTTTCCGGTAGGAGAAACTCATCACCGTCACGGTCAGGTTGCGGCGGTTGCGGACAATGGCAAACGGTTTCAGTTCCGTCATGCGCTGCAGCACCTCGCAGAGATAGGGATATTCCGGGAAGCCCTCCTGCAACAGCTGGCGCAGGTTCTCGATGGCAAAAGGTATGCTTTCAATAAAATGGGCCTTTTTTTCAAAATACCCGCGGAATCCGTAGGCACCCAGTACCTGCAGCGTGCGGAACAATACCACATGGCGCAGACGGGACAGAAATTCTGTCTTTTCGATTGACTTGTACGGGCGAAGGGCGTCCAAATACTCGTCTATCAGTTCTTGGCGAAGGCTGTCCGGATAGTGGGCCTTGGCCTGCCAGAGGAAAGAAGCTACATCGTAATAAGTCGGTCCCTTCCGTCCTCCCTGGAAGTCTATCAGGAAAGGCTCCCCGTTTTTCACCATGATGTTCCGGCTTTGGAAATCGCGGTACATGAATACCGGTTGGGCTTCCATGCTTCCCATCAGGGTCTGGCAGAGGGCATCGAAATCGTCTTCCAGCAAATCTTCCCGGAACTCTACGCCCGTCGCTTTCAGAAAACAATATTTGAAGTAGTTCAAGTCCCACAGAATGCTTCGGTGGTCGAATTCTACTGCCGGATAACATTTCCCGAAATCTAGCCCCTTTGCCCCTTCAAACTGCACGCGGGGCAACAGCCGGATGACCTTTTTCAATAGGTCTCGTTCTGCTTCGTCAAACTCTCCCGTCTCTCTTCCGTGGGCGATGAGCTGGAACAGGGAATCCGTGCCCAAATCATCCTGCAGGTAGCAGAGTCCGTCGTCGGAAACAGCATGCACTGCCGGTACGGGTAAATGCTGTGTCTGAAAATGACGCGACAGGTAGATGAAGGCTTCGTTCTCTTCGCGCGAAGTACCGCACACCCCGATGAGGGTCGGGTTACCCTTCAGACGGTAATAGCTTCGGTTGGAGCCGGCTCCCGGTAGTGCCTCCACACTTTCAGGGGCATGTCCGGTCAGTCGGCTGTATTGGGTTTCAAGTATTTGAGTCATGTATTTTGATGCGTTAAGATTGCGGATTGAGTTTCTCGGCCAGGTATTGCCCCGTATAGGAAGCCGCACATTTCGCTACTTCTTCCGGCGTACCGGCCACTACTAAGTTGCCTCCCTTGTCGCCTCCTTCCGGTCCGAGGTCGATGACATAGTCGGCACACTTGATGACATCCAGGTTGTGCTCGATGATGACTAAGGTATGTCCCCGGCTGATGAGGGCATCGAAGGCTTCCAGCAGTTTCTTGATGTCGTGGAAGTGCAAGCCTGTGGTTGGTTCGTCGAACACGAAGATGGTAGGCTGTGCCTTTTCGATGCTGAGGAAGTAGGCCAGTTTCACGCGCTGGTTTTCTCCTCCGGAAAGGGTAGACGAGGATTGTCCTAACTTGATGTAGCCCAGCCCCACATCCTGCAACGGACGCAGCTTCTTGACAATCTTCTTCTGGTTGTGTTCTGTGAAGAACTCGATGGCCTGGTTGACCGTCATTTCCAGTACGTCGTAGATGTTTTTCCCTTCGAACTTCACTTCCAATGTGTCGTTCTTGAAGCGTTTGCCGTGACAGGATTCACACTCCAGCACCAAATCGGCCATGAACTGCATTTCGACCGTCACCGTACCTTCTCCCTTACATTCTTCGCAGCGTCCGCCTTCCGTGTTGAACGAGAAATAGCCTGCACTGTATCCCATCTGCTTGGCCAGCGGCTGGTCGGCAAACAGTTTCCGGATTTCATCGTACGCCTTGACGTAGGTCACCGGGTTGCTTCGGGAAGATTTACCAATCGGATTCTGGTCCACAAACTCGATGTCACTCACCTGATGGATGTCGCCGCCCAGTGAGACAAACTCGCCCGGGCGTTCGCTCGATTCACTGTATTCCCGCTTCAGGGCTTTGTAGAAGATGTCGCGCACCAGCGTACTCTTTCCGGAACCGCTGACACCCGTCACCACCGTCATCACGTTGAGCGGGAAGCGTACGTCGATGCCTTTCAGGTTGTTCTCGCGTGCCCCCTTGATTTCGATGTAGTTGTTCCACGGGCGATGGCTGGTCGGAGGGTCGATGGTTTCTTCTCCTAACAGGTATTTCACGGTATAGCTGTCGCTGCCTTTCTGTAAGTCTTTCATGTCGCCCTGATACACCACCTGTCCGCCCAGTCGTCCGGCTTTCGGACCGATGTCGATGATGTAGTCGGCTGCACGGATGATTTCCTCGTCATGTTCCACCACTACCACCGTGTTGCCCAACTGTTGCAACTGGCGCAGCACCTTGATGAGGCGGGTGGTGTCGCGGCTGTGCAATCCGATGCTCGGTTCGTCGAGGATGTATAACGAACCCACCAGACTGCTTCCTAAAGAGGTAGCCAGGTTGATTCGCTGGCTTTCGCCTCCGGAGAGCGAGTTGCTCAACCGGTTCAGGGTCAGGTAGCCCAGTCCCACATCCGACAGGAAGGTCAGTCGGTTTTTGATTTCACTCAACAACCGTTGTGCCACGAGGGTGTCGTGGGCATCCAAGGTCAAGGTACGGAAAAATTCCTGCAACTGGGTAATCGGCATTTCCACCAGTTCCGAAATGTTCTTTCCGCCTACCCGCACGTAGCTGGCTTCCTTTTTCAGCCGGCTGCCATGACAGGTGGGGCAGATTGTTTTTCCCCGGTAGCGGGCCAGCATCACGCGATACTGTATCTTGTATTGGTTTTCCTCCAGCATCTTGAAGAAAGAGTCGATGCAGACCTTCTCTCTCGGTCCGTGCCAGAGGTAATCCTTCTGTTCCTGCGTCAGTTCATAGTATGGAGTGAAGATGGGGAAATCGTGGGCCGGCGCTTCCCGCAGGAATTCGTTCAGCCATTCTCCCATTTTCTCGCCTCGCCAGCAGAGCACAGCCCCGTCGTACACGCTCAGTGCCCGGTTGGGGATTACCAGATGTTCATCGATGCCGATAATCTTGCCGAAGCCTTCACACGTAGGACAGGCCCCCAGCGGTGAGTTGAATGAGAACATCTGGTCGTTCGGTTCTTCAAACTTGATGCCGTCGGCTTCAAATTTGGTGCTGAACACATGCAGGCGGGTGTCGTCCGACAAGTAAAAGCGGAGCATGCACGTGCCGTCGCCTTCGTACATGGCCGTTTCGGCAGAATCCGTCAGTCGGCTGATGGCATCCTTGCTGTCGTCACAGCTCATGCGGTCGACCAGCAGGTATACCTTGTCGCTTTCGTGGTAGGTATAGTCTTCAATGCGTACCATCTCGCCGTCCACCTCCAGTCGGGTGAATCCCTGCTTCATGTCCATGTCCAGTTGTTCCGCCATGCTTCTTCCGTCGCGGGGAAGGATGGGCGTCAGCACGGTGTAGCGTGTACCCTTCGGATACGACAGCATGCAGTTCACGATGTCTTCCACGCTGTCCTTCTTCACCAGTTGTCCGCTCACGGGCGAATAGGTTTTTCCCACCCGTGCGAAAAGCAGACGCAGGTACTCATAAATTTCGGTCGATGTGCCTACGGTGGAACGCGGGTTGCGGCTCGTCACCTTCTGTTCGATGGCGATGGCCGGCGGAATCCCCTTGATAAAGTCACATTCCGGTTTGCTCATACGTCCGAGAAACTGGCGGGCATAGGCAGACAGGCTTTCCACATAACGTCTTTGCCCTTCGGCATACAGCGTGTCGAATGCCAGCGACGACTTTCCCGAACCGGACAGTCCGGTAATGACTACCAGCTTGTTGCGGGGGATACGTACGTCGATGTTTTTCAGGTTATTCACCCGGGCACCCTTTATGGTAATAAAATCATTTTCTGACATGTGTCTCTTCTTGTTAGATGAACGTGCGAAGTTACGAAAAATAGCTGGAATTATCAAAGCGAATACTTTCGGACGGAAAGAAGTCTTTTACGTTTTCCGGTGCGGAACCGTACGTTTTCCTTGCGCGAAACGTAGGTTTCCGCATCGGGAAACGTATGTTTTGCGGGAAGGAAACATAGAAAGTGCTTTGAGGTGGAGAGAAAGAGGTGGGGGCGTTGAGAAAACAGGTTTATAGTTCTTCTGTCACTCATTTTTCGATGTAGCGTGTACGGTGGCTGAAGTTTATTACCTTTCTTGTATCGCAGCTTAAAGAATGTATAAAAAACTGCCCTTGTGTTTAAATATGATAAAAAACGGGTCCTTTCATAGTGGTAAACTTTCGATTCTGAGTTTTTTTAAAAATGCGAATCTATCAATCACACTTGGGCATGGACATCAATACAAAAATATTCAGAGAGCATTTCCTTCAATATTACCGTCCGCTTTGTCTGTTCGCACTGCATTATCTGAAAGATATTGATGATGCGGAAGATACGGTACAGGACTGTTTCATGGAACTGTGGAGGCGGAAGAACAGGGGAGTCGACGCAAGTGGCCTTAAATCGTACCTGTACTCCATGGTAAGAAATCGCTGTATAGACACGTTGAAGAAAGATTCATTGATTGACAGCAACGTGCAGCCTTCCGACCTTGAAGAGATTCTTTCGGACGAAGAATGTGAAGAATGGGCTTACGATGAGGCCCGTATGTGGACGGCAATAGACTCTTTGCCGGAAAAGTGCAGGGAAGTGTTTCTGCTGGCCAAGAGGGAGGGGTTGAAGTACGAGGAAATAGCCGTCAGATTGCATATCTCCGTCAATACAGTGAAGAACCAGATGAGCAAGGCGATTAAAACCGTGAAGGCAGGAGTGCAAAAGGTATATCTGTTCTTTTTCGGATAATTTTTTGTTTCCGGCATAGGATTTTCTGCCGGACCTTCAGTATTAGCTAAAAACACATTCAATCATGAAAGATAAAGAAGAAAGAAAACTCCAGTTTGTCCTTCGGTATTACACATACGGGAAACTGGATACCCAAAAGGCCTTGCGAAAGATAATGGGTGAGAGACAATCCTATTTGTCCGGCAGGCGCTGGATGTATTTTTCGGGTATAGCCGCGGCGATATTCCTTTGTATCGTGGGGTATCATACCCTGTGGAATGGAAAGGAACCTCATACCGTGTGTCTCACGGCAGAGGCAGGAGTGAGCCGGCATTTTCTGCCGGACAGTACACTACTCATTCTTTCCCAAGGGGCCACGGTGTCATACGATGCGGATACATACGGAAAAGAATGTCGGGCGGTGAACCTGTCCGGGAAGGTGTATTTTTCCGTCCGCAGGAATGTGCATGCTCCTTTCCTGACCACGAGCAACTATGCTCAGGTGAAAGTGCTGGGTACCGAGTTTGAAGTGGACGAATCCAGACAGGACACGGCTACCCGTGTGTATGTAAAATCCGGTAAGGTGGTGTTCAAGGCCCGATACGGCAAAGACGGGATTATCCTCACGAAAGACATGTGCGGCATGCTGACTCATGGCGACGAAATGCCGGTGGTGAGCCGTCCGGCCTTGCCCAATCCGTCGGCATGGGCGACAGGTAAATTCGTTTACCGGAACACCCCGGTTGAAGAGGTACTCAAAGAACTATCCCTCTATTATGGCACGCCCTTGTATTCGTCGGCACATTACCGGACGATTACCGGAGAGTTCAAGACGGATAACCTGGAGGAAATCATCGAGTTGATTGAAAAAACACTGGATATAAAAATCACAAAGAAAATCAGATGAAGACACGTATCCTATCCTTATTTTTTCTGGTTTCCTTGATGAATGCCTTATCCCTGCATGCACAGCATCGGGTCACCGTAGAAGACCTGATGGAGCAGGTGAAACAAGTCTATCCGGTCAGCTTTGTGTACGATGCTTCTATCAAGCTCGACATTCCTTATGTTGGTAAGCATCTCGATATGAACAGTCTGGAAAGTGCCCTTTCCACCCTGTTTGAGCATGCAGGCATCCAATGGGAGGTGAACGGCGAGTATGTGATACTTAAAAAACAGTCTTCTTATACGTTAAGCGGATACGTCTATCAGGAAAACGGAGAGACGGTTATCAATGCTACCGTGTGGGACATCACCTCCCATACGGGAACACTGACTAACGAGCACGGTTTTTACAGTCTGACCTTGAGTGAAGGAACCCACAAAATCCGATTCTCACACATCAGCAGTGGAGAACTGATGGAAGAGATTACGTTGAAGGGAAATAAAACAAAAAATATTTGGCTGAAATCGGATTATCAAATCGAGGAGGTGGTCGTGACTGCCGATTTGAATTCTCCTTTATATACCACCCAGACAGGGAAGGTGTCGCTTACGGCAAAGGATTTTGTGAGCGGAAACAACTTTATGAGTTCGCCCGATGTGGTGAAGAAACTTCAAAGCCTCTCGGGAGTGGCCAGCGGGACGGAGCTTATCTCCGGATTGTACGTGCATGGCGGCAACAACGATGAAAACCTGTTTCTGCTGGACGGTACTCCCTTGTATCAGGTGAACCATGCCGGAGGATTGTTTTCTGCATTCAATACGGACATTATCAAGAATATCGATTTCTATAAGAGTGGCTTCCCGGCACGCTATGGCGGGCGGCTTTCTTCGGTGGTCGATGTACGTACCAATGACGGAAACATGAAGGAGTACCGGGGCAGTTTCACACTGGGACTTTTAGAAGGAAGAATACAGTTTGAAGGACCGATTGTGAAGAACCGTACTTCGTTCAATGTGGCTCTGCGCCGTACGTGGATGGACTTGCTCACGGCTCCGGCTCTTGCCATTATAAACTCCAGTCGTCGGAACAAGCAGAATCTGCGGTATGCGTTTCATGATTTCAATGCAAAGGTGACCCATATTTTTTCGGAAAAAAGTCGTGCGGATATCAGCCTTTATTCGGGGAATGACCTTTTCAAGTTCAGGCATAAAGAATACCTGTTTGACCCGGAGCCGACCAATGTAGACAAGTTCAGTCTGCAATGGGGAAACTTCACCGCATCCGTCAACTGGAAATACATTTTCTCGCACAAAATGTTTGCCAATATTACAGGGGTTTATACCCATAATCAGTCGAAATTCGATTACCTGAGTGAAGAACAGTTGGGGTATATTGAAGGAATGAAGGGAGCCATCGTAAAAGAGCAGCGCAATCGTTCCACCATCCATGATTTCGGCTACCGGATGGAGTTTGACTATCGTCCGAATGCTTGGAATCATATCCGTTTCGGCTCCAACTATATGCACCATCTTTTTGTGCCCCAGAATTATTATTCCAAGTACGGCGATGTTTCTCAAAACGCGCTGACCAACCAAATCTCCAGCCGGTACAGGAGCAATGAATTCACGCTTTATGCAGAAGATGACCTGTCGGTAGGCAAACGAGTGAAACTGAATGGAGGGATACATTACACATTGTTTGGCATATCGGGTACGAAATATCATTCGATAGAGCCGCGTGCGGCAATCAACCTTAGACTGTGCGACAATGCCAGTCTGAAGGTTTCGTACACGGAGATGAGCCAGTTCATGCACCAGCTTTCGGCTACTTACCTGAACCTGCCTACTGACTATTGGGTGCCTTCTACCGCACGCATTACGCCGATGAAATCGCGGCAATGGGCCGCAGGAGTCTACGGCAAACTGCCGTATGGCATTCGGTGGAGCCTGGAGGGATTCTATAAGACCATGGACAACTTGATAGAATATGACGGCAGCAGTGGCATGCTTAACCCGGCGGCAGACCGGTGGGAGAACGAGGTGAGAACCGGAAAAGGAAAAGCCTACGGGATGGAGACGGATGTCAGTTACAGCAATGGGAGAACCTCGGTTGATGCCTCCTACACCTTGTCGTGGAGCAAGCGGTATTTCCCGGATTTCTATCCCGTATGGTATCCCGACAAGTTCGACAACCGGCATAAATTCTCGGTCTCTATCTCGTATAAGTTCAATGACCGGATTGATGCCTACGCCTCGTGGAACTATCGGAGTGGGAACCGCATCACCCTTCCATCGCAGCAGGTGGATGCTCCTGTCCTACCGGGAGTGGAAAGGACAAATGAAGGGATGCTGGTGTACGAGATGCCCAACAATGTCTCCCTTCCGGCTTATCACAGATTAGATGTAGGAATAAATTTCCGCAAAACCACGAAAAGAGGCTTCGAGCGCATCTGGAATATCAGTCTGTATAATGCGTATTGCCGGATGAACCCGCTCTATGCCACTGTGCAGCAAAATCCGGACGGTACGTTTGTGGGGAAAGCCCACGGGGTGTTTCCTGTCATACCGTCCTTCAGTTACACACTTAAATTTTAAATTCGTATGAGATACAGAATGTGGTTTATCCTCTTAGGATTCTTTATATGCCAGTCGTGTACACACGACTTCAGTCTGAGAGAAATGGATGCCGAGAGCAAGGCCGTGCTTTTCTGCATGCCTTTTACGGGGAGTGATACGACCTTGATACAGGTGGCCCGGAGCAGGCCGATTTATCGCAAGGAGGCGAGTACAGACGGAAAGCCTACGCTGTTGTTCAAACTGAACGGAGAGGAGAAAGCGATAAATTACACGGAAACAGCTACCGAGTTACTTCCGGCTCAGTCGTATTATGTGTTGGGCAGGTTGAAAGACGGCGACCGTATCGAGATGGAAGTCTCTTATCCCGATTTACCGCTCGCCAAGGCACAAACGGTGATACCGAAGGCCTTTCCATTGGATAAACTGGAGGTGGTGCTGACAGACGGCAATTATGGCAGGAGCATACAGTTTCGCGTCTCTTTCACCGATACGGCCGGTACGGAGGATTATTATGGGATGAGAGTCATTAAGAAGAAAAAGACGGTGTATGTGAGCCCCGAAATGCGGGATACCATACAGTATATGCCTGTAGATCTAGATTTGGAAAAGGAACCGTTGCTTTCAGAAAAGACCGGATTTGATGATGTGTTCGATATTTCGAAAGAGTATTACCGCTATCTGTATTGTTGGGATGACAGCAGGATAGACGGGAAGAGTTATACGCTGAAGGTGGGTACATATTACGATCCTGGTTATGAAGGTGAAGAGCAAAAGGTAACCATCGCGTATAAAATCTATTTGTACAAGCTGTCGAAAGAAATGTACACTTACTTGCAGGCGCTCAATCGTATCCAAAACAATGATTTGGGAAAATATGGGTTGGCTCCTATCCGCAGCCATTATACCAATGTGGAAAACGGCATCGGACTTTTAGGAGGATGCAATGTGTACGAAAGCGATTGGATAAGCTCTCCGAAAGAAAAAGAATGATAATTGATTTAAAACCATAAGATTATGAAGACAAGACTTTTACTTACGTTGGCCATGTGTGTGTCGTTGTTTGCTTCGGTGCAGGCACAGGAATTCAGGTACGGACTTTCAGGAGGATATAATCATCACTCCACCAAGGAAAACATGCCTAAATCCGGTTTTCATGCCGGACTGAAAGGAGAATATGCCTTCCGTGAGGCGGCGAAAGGGTTGTATGTGGATATGGGACTTATGTTTTCTTCCTACGGCTGGAAAAGCCCTTATTATTATGTGATGAACGAAAATACTTACGAATATGACAGTACGCCTTACTATCTTCATATTCCCATTCACTTAGGTTATAAACTGAAAGTCGGGAAGAATATCAGTCTGTTTTTAGATGCCGGCCCTCACTTCAATGTCGGTCTGTTCGGTCAAATGAAGCAGATTAGCAGCAATTTGGGAGAGCCGGAAGTCGTCAAAACAGTTTCCTCTAATGTGTTTAAGGACGGAACAATGCCCCGCTTCGATTGGGGAGTGGGCTTTCGTGCCGGAGTAGAGATAGTCCGCCATGTACAGATAGCCATAGGATACGATTGGGGCATGACAAAGACTTATCAGAATAATCCCGATACCAAGTTCAGAACGTTTGTGGCTTCGTTGACGTATTATTTTTAGGGAGAATAATAATAGTTTTTGTGATTCATTAAACAATAATCGCTTGCTGAAAGGATTATTTAGGAGACAGGTAGACTGGTATTCCGTAGATAATATTTACTTTTGAGGACTGTTCTTAAAGTAATATCTTATAATGAAGTCTGTCAATTTATATTGGGCTGTCGTGTGGACTATCATCATGGCAGGTTGTGAAAAGCACCAAGTGGTAAATATCGAAGGTGTATGCCAAGATTGTGCTGAAGGAACTCCCGTAGAGTTATATTATTTTCAGAATGATTCTGCGATTATTGTAGGTCGTGATACCTTACTTAATGGAAAATTTAATTTCAGTTTAGAAGAGAATCCTGAGGTGGCATATTATCTTTCGGTCAATGACACGTTGAGTCCGGTGAGAGGAATGTTCTTTGCTGAAAAAGGAACAGTGAATATAGCATTTGACTCAGTCTATCATGTCTCGGGCACACCCATGAATGACCTTTACAATGGTTACCTGACTGAAACCCGTAGGATTGAAAAAATGGGGGAGAGGGAATATCACAGAAGCATAGAAGGAAAAGACGATCCGGATACATCGGTGTATGATTCTTTGGCACAGGTCTACACCGAGTATAAAGTAAAGTTTCAGCTTGACAATATACACAATATCGTGGGCAGGACTGTATTTGTCAATGAAATCGGTTCTGTGTATGACCCTCATTTCCTCGAAACCTATCCTACACTGCCGGAAGAAGTGAAAGCCGACAAAAAAGTAAAATGGTACTATGAGCTTCGCCTGGATATGGACCGGAAACAGAAGGAACTGGATGCCAAGATTGGTACGAAGATAAAGGATATGGAATTTCCGGATGTCAATGGAGTAAGAAGGAAGCTTTCCTCGTTTATCCCTCAAAACGGATACCTGTATATCGACTTATGGTCTTCCGGCTGTGCTCCCTGTATTGTAGAGTTTCCTGAACTGGAAAAGACATACAGCCAATATAAGGAAAAAGGACTGGATATCCTTCTGATTTCAATAGATAAGAACAGGGATGATTTTCAGACAGCCATAAAAAAATATCAGATAAAGTTTAATTCTTTGATTGACACAACGGAAGGCCAAAGGGTGAAAGAGAATTTTCCTTTCTCCGGCATACCGCATGGTATTCTGATTGATAGTAACGGGGAGATTGTGGCAAACCAGCTTCACAATGGGTTATTGAAAAAGAAATTGAAGGAATTAATAAACGAATGATTATAACGGATATAACAGTCTGATAAGAAATGTGTTTGGAAATGAGACCTATATGTATACTCCTGTTCTCTTTTGTTTTTGCACATATCGTATGCGCTCAAGATTATAATGACTCTATAAGTTCCGATAACGTGGAAGTTACAAAGAGAAAAAGGCCCAAGCATATTATAGGTCTTGATTTCAGACCTTCCTACGTATTTCCTACCCATGAGTTCTTCAAAGGAGCCAACAACACAGGAAAAAGAATAAATTCAAGTTTTGCCGGACATTTGAAGTATGGATTCAAGTTCTCTCCCGATTCTGAACTGGGCAGGTTGTATCCTTATGCCATACAGGGGATAGGTATAAGTTATAACACCTTTTTCAATTCGAAGGAAATAGGCAATCCGCTTGCCGTGTATGTATTTCAGACATCAAGAATCGCAACAATTTCACCCAAACTTTCATTTGATTATGAATGGAACTTTGGAGCTTCATTCGGATGGAAGAAATTTGATGAAGAGAATAATCCCCATAATACGGTGGTAGGCTCTAAAATCAATGCATATATAAACTTGGGATTCCTTCTGAACTGGCAGATCGCAACAAATACGAACCTGAAAGCCGGCATAGATGTGACACACTACTCAAACGGTAACACCAGCTATCCTAATGCCGGGGTAAATACCATAGGCGCATCAATCGGCATCACAAGAAGTTTCGGAGGTGAAAAAAACGAAAAGGAGACGTTGAACAAACTGATCAATCCGAAATTTGACAGATATATCAGTTATGACCTGATCGTTTATGGAGCTACACGGAAAAGAGGAGTTTTCCCGGAAAATCATGATCCGCTGCTGGCACCAGGTTCGTTCGGAATCATCGGATTGAACTTCAATCCTCTCTATAATTTCAGCAGGTATTTCAGAGCCGGGCTTTCGCTCGACATGCAATACGATGAAAGTGCAAATATCGGACAACACATCGCAAATGATGAGATTCCTTCAACTCCGGAAGACCTTAAATTCTTCAGACCTTCGTTCCGGGAACAGTTTTCTACGGGAATTTCTGTAAGAGCGGAGATTGTAATGCCTATCTTTTCTATCAACTTAGGTATAGGAAAGAACTTTATCTGTAAGGGTTCTGATACTAATTCATTCTATCAGACATTCGTGTTGAAGACAAACATAACAAAGAACATTTTCCTTCATACCGGATATCAGCTCTACCGATTCAAGGACCCGAATAATCTCATGTTAGGCATCGGGTATAGGTTCAACGCAAGATAATGAATAAACAACAGGTCGATTATGAACATGAAATCTTTACTGAAAACAATACTTACCGTTATAACCGCTGTAACAATACTGCATGGCTGCAACAGTGAGGTCTTTATCAGCGATTTTGCACCGTCAGTCAGTGAAGTGCGACTTTCGGAAAAAGATTCAGTTTCTGAGATTGGCTTTGACGCATCCAATTGGGATGTACAGTCAGTATTTTTTGTGGGTGAAGACGGTAGTTACTACGGTATAAATGGGGATATCTATGGACATGACGGAAATCTGGTTTATCAAGATTCGTATCTCTATACAGATGGGTTAGAACTGGTAAAACTGGTAGTTTCACATCCTGACATAAAACTTACTATTGAACGTAAGGATGCAACACATCTTGTCTTCTCTAAATCGGAAAACACGGATTATGAGACAAAGAGAATATACCTGAATATAGGAAATAGGTATAACAGCAAGCAAATATCAGTTGATATAGAGCCATCGAGCAGATATAATCTCGACAGCATTGTATATACGGTATCATCATATAGTGTTATGGACAGTATGATACAGAAAAGAGATGTTTATGGTTGCATAAATCCTACAGAACATGTATCTACTTTCGATGTATATCCATATAAAAACTTTAAGATAGAATATTCATTTGTAAACGAGCATGAATGGGAAACGCTGCTGACAGAGGCACAGTTGAAGATATTCGGTAAGGATGCTCCGAAGGTTCCAGTTCCTGTTATCTCCCAAGGTAGCCCGGTAATGTCAACAGTCACATTGCCTCTCTCTGCTGCCGTTCAAAATCTGCCACTTCCTGAAGAAATGCTTGAAATAAAAGAAACTGTTAGTGTAAGCCCGAACAAACAAAGGACATGTAGAATAAAATGCTGGTATAAATATTACGGTGTATGGTTTAATATATATGCGAGTCATCCGGTAACCGGCGAGAAACGTATCCTAAAAGGGGTGTTGGGTATATTTTACCCACAATCATACGAGATAGAGTATGGAGAGGAAACCAATCTTTATTGAATCATTATTTGAATTGAGATATTGAAGGAATTTGAAAATAAGATATTGCTGATATATGAAGAATAAAATAGTAATAGCGTTATCAATGATTTGTGCAGGATTTTCGTTTTCTGCTTTCAGTCAGACTACAGGAAAAGTGGTAGATACAAACAGAAAGCCGGTGGAAGGTGCTACCATTGTCATGCAGTTGCCTGATTCAACCTATCTGGGGGCAGCTATCTCTGCGGCCGACGGTACGTTCATACTTGAGCCCGAGCCGGAGAGTTACCAGCTCATCGTACAGCATCTACTTTATCAGACCAGGCAGGTTAAGGGACAGGCCCGTGATATTGGTATCATTACCTTGGAGCCGAAAGACTATAATCTGGAGGAAGTGGTAATCGAGGGGGAACGCCCGTTTGTTACCGTGGAAAAGGGGAAGCTGAATTATGATATTTCAGCCATCTCTGAAAAACATATCGTAAACAATGCCTACGAGGCTATCTGCAAGTTGCCGGGCGTGCAGGACAGGAACGGCAAACTCTCGCTGGTGGGGGCAAAGGATGTGACGGTGATTCTGAACGGGAAGGCAAGTACACTGACACAGG
>NZ_CABROP010000040.1:0-29848 GCF_902472605.1 uncultured Bacteroides sp. | reverse complement strand
CTCGCACCGCCAGCACATTTTTTCTAGAGACTCCCGGCATTTTCTATGTTTTCCTTTCGGGAAACGTATGTTTCCGCCGTGGAAAACGTACGTTTCACGGCAGGGAAACATACGTCTCCCCTGACGGAAACATAGAAAACATATAGAAAAAAGAGAGTTATCGTCTTAGCATTTCTGAAAAATAGTCCCTTCCCTGGAAGAATCAGCCCTGCCAGTATTCAACCTCTACAGAAAAGCTGCTACAAGACCTACAAAAATCATAGAGAATTCCCAAAAATCTACTAACTTAGGCCACTCTATCAAATGAAACAAACTTATGGCACTTATAAAATCTGTCAGAGGATTTACTCCTCAAATCGGCGAGAACTGTTATCTGGCCGACAACGCCACCATTATTGGCGACGTAGTAATGGGACGAGACTGTAGCGTATGGTTCAATGCCGTACTTCGGGGGGATGTAAACTCCATCCGTATCGGCGACCGGGTGAACATCCAAGACGGCACCGTACTCCACACTTTGTATGAAAAATCAACGGTAGAAATCGGCAACGACGTATCCATCGGCCACAACGTGACACTTCACGGGGCTTGCGTACACGACAACGCCCTGATTGGCATGGGATCTACCCTACTCGACCACGCTGTAGTGGGAGAAGGAGCCATCGTGGCTGCCGGTGCCCTGGTATTGGCGAACACCGTCATCGAGCCCCACACCCTCTGGGGAGGCGTTCCGGCCAAGTTCATCAAAAAAGTCGACCCGGCACAAAGTAAGGAACTCAACCAGAAAATTGCCAACGGCTACTTGATGTATGCCTCTTGGTTCAAGGAAGAAGAAGCGAAATAAAACAGCCGGCCCCGCAAAAGCCCAAGGTCGTAAACCGATGGCTTTGCGGGGCCGACTGCCTAATTCCACTATTTATCAGCGGTTATTTCTTTTTCAACTCTTCCAGCAATTCGGCCACATCTTCTTCCCGAGTAGCCCAGCTGGTAGCAATACGTACCACTGTCGTTCCGTCGGCACGTTTTTCCCAGACTTCAAAGCCCACGCGCTGTACCAGTCTCTCAAACAAACTGTTTTCGAGCGTGACAAACAACTGGTTACTCTGCGGACGAATGAAAAATGTATAACCGTATGCCTTCAGTCCTTCTACAATCCGTTCTGCCATGTCGATGGCATGACGGGCAATCTTCACATACAACCCGTCGGTAAACAAGGTATCGAACTGCAAGCCCAGCAGACGTCCTTTGGCCAGCAATACGCCCCGCTGCTTGATAATGGTATCAAACTGACGAATCATTCCGGGCTGTGGAATCACCACGGCTTCTCCAAACAACGCTCCCACCTTAGTTCCTCCGATATAGAAAATATCACACAAGGCAGCGATGTCCTTCAGGGTCACATCCGTATCCCGTGCTGCCAGTCCGTAACCCAGACGGGCCCCATCCAAAAACAACGGAATCTTATGCTTGCGGCAGACAGCAGACAAAGCCTTCAGTTCGTCCAAGGTGTACAGCGTACCGTACTCCGTCGGATGCGAAATATACACCATCCCCGGTGCCACCATGTGGTCCCAGCTCGGATCTTGATAAAAGGCTGTCACATAACAATCTACCTCCGCTGCATCCAGTTTCCCTTCGTGGTGAGGCAAAGCCAGTACCTTATGGCCTCCCGCTTCCACCGCTCCGGCTTCATGCTGGTTGATGTGACCGGTTACAGCCGCAATCACCCCTTCATACGGACGCAACACTGCCGTGATGACCGTGGCATTAGTCTGCGTACCACCCACCATGAAATGCACTTCCGCCTGCGGACAGCCGCACGCCTCCGCGATTTTCCGACGGGCCGAAGCACAATACTCATCCGTGCCGTAACCCGAAGTTTTTTCCATATTCGTCTGACTCAAGCGCTCCAGAATCAGCGGATGCGCTCCTTCCATGTAATCACTTTTAAAATATTGCATATTCGTTTTGTATTTAAATTAGACTTTTCTTTCTTCCAAAATCAGCCCCACGCCCTTCACGGTCTTCAGCTCCACCGTCTCATCGGCTGCCAGCAACTTCCGCAGACGCGACACAAAGACATCCAGGCTGCGCGAGGCGAAATAATCCTCCTCCGTATTCCACAGGCGCGACAAGATAACCTCCCGTCGCACAACCTGTCCCTTGTGCTCGCACAACATACGGAACAAATCGGCCTCCCGTACTGTCAGCATACGTTCTTCTCCGCTTTTCTGCTTCAAGACTCCGCGTGTGATATCAAACGAGAACAATTGTCCGATGGGTACCTCCGGCACTTCCTTCTGTACCTGCAGGCCCCTGGTCAGTTTCAACAAAGCCGTGACATGCGCATGCAGTTCTTCGGCCAGAAACGGTTTCTTGACATAGTTGTTCACACCCAGTTCATAACCTTTCACTACATCTTTCGGCGAGACCCGTCCGGAAGTAAACAAGATGGGGATATGCTCATCCTCTTCCCGGATACGTTTCACCATCTCATACCCGTCCATCACCGGCATCTCGATGTCGGCCACGATGACGTCCGGATGCTCTGCCTTCCACACCGCCAGTCCTTCCTCGCCATTGGATGCCGTCAGCACTTTATACCCGCCAATCATATCCTCCAAGCCTCCCTGAATGATATAACACAGGTTCGCATCATCTTCCACCAACAGCAGTTTGATTATCTGTTCTTCCATATTATTGTTCTTCTTTTTTATCGCCCATGGCACTCTCCGGAGGGAAAACCAACGTAAACCGACTGTATTCGCCCTCCATGCTTTCCAATGTCACCCGACCGCCGTGTGCCTCCATAATCCGGAGCACATAGTTCAGTCCCAGTCCGAAGCCGGGAGCGCCTCCGGAACGGCTGCGCACACTGGCTTCCGCCCGTTCATATTTCTCAAAAATCTTCCGTTGGTCTTTCAAAGGAATGCCGAAGCCATTGTCGGCCACCGTCACACAGACGCTCCCATCCGCTTTCCGTTCCGAAAGGAAAGTAATCTCCACCGATTCACCCGAATACTTCAAGGCATTGTCTATCAGATTGCTGAGCGCTTCTTTCAGAAATTCCTCGTCTGCCCAGAGCATCTCCTCCTGCAAATGCCAGACAAACGTCACCGGCTTGGTTGCCTTCGCCTTGTACTTCTCCGCCAAATCCTCCAGAATCGGTCGGAGCAAACAATCCGTCTGCTCTAATTTCAGTGCATGATTCTCCAATTTGGAAAGCGTCAGCACCTTGTTGGTCAGTGCCAGCAGATGCTCTCCTTCCTCCTTCACAATCCGGAAATACCGTTCCTTCTTTTCCGGTTGTCCGTCCAAACGCCCACTTTCCAAAATCTCCGTTCCCATCAGGATGGAGCTCAGTGGTGTCTTCATGTCGTGAATCATAGCATACGAGAAATCCTCCCTTACCTTGGCAATCTTGTCCTGACGGATAATGACCCGTATCTGATACACAATGCAAATAATGACCAACGCCATAATCAGCACCGTGGCAATCAGCAACAGCGTCATGCGCTGGAATATCACCCAATAAGGATTCAGAATCACCCCTTGCAGATAGCGAGTATGCGCCATGTCGAGAGCTATCGGTTGCGTCTTCAAGTATTGCTGTCCTTCCCACTTTGCCTGCGGAGAAGAGGCCCGTAACACATTCCCCAACGAATCCGTCATACAAGTCGACACCTTGGCCGAGATACCGACCGAATCCAGCAAGTGGGTATAAATAGAATCCAAACGATGCAAGGACACATCCATCTTGAACGTATTCAACACCCCTTCCTGCAGGGCGATAAAGACTGCCGACTCGATGAACTGACGCGTTTCCGGAGTGGAAGACTGCAGCGTATCGCTGTCCTCCACCTCTTCTTCCAGTTTAAATTGATAAGTATACGTGGAATCCTTCTTCCCATACAGTTGTTTCCAAAGGCTCATCCGACAGAAAGTTTCCTGAAGCGCCGCATCCTTGAAGAGCTCATGACTTTGCCGCATGACATTCTCCCGTGTCAGCTTGTAAGTATTGACCAGCCAGACATACTGCAGTTCGACAATCGCAATCAGTCCCACTACCGCAATCCAGCGAATGTGTTTCATCTTCATAACCGTATATTCTTCACGTAAACGAAAGCCGTTAACGTAGCGTTAACCTTGCCTTAACCCAAAAAGCGAAACGGGCTTTTTAGTTTTGCAGTGTCAAAGATAATGAAAGATAAAGACACGAACGATATGAAAAAGTATTTTTTAGTGAGCATCTTGTTACTGCTCGGTACGCTGCTCGGCACAGCCACTGCACAAACCATCACCGGGAAAGTCACCGACCCGTCTGATCAGCCCATTGACGGAGCCACGGTCGTACTCCAAACCATTGATTCTGTATTTGTAGAAGCCACCATCACGAATACTGACGGCACCTTTCTGCTGAATCACCAGCCAACACGCTACCGTCTGCTCTTCCAGCACCTGCTGTATAAAACCCTGGAAAAAGAGGGAAGTGGAAGAGATGCCGGTACGTTTGTATTGCAGCCGAAAGACTATGCCCTTCAAGAGGTCGTGGTAGAAGGCGAGCGTCCGCTGGTCACCGTGGAAGGCAGCCGTCTGAGCTACGACATGCCGCAGCTGATTTCCCAACGGCTGGTCACTAACGCCTACGAGGCTCTCAAACAGCTTCCGGGCGTGATTGAACAGAACGACGTACTGACCTTGGCCGGAGCAGGCAGCGTCAGTCTGCTACTGAACGGCCGTCCCTCGTCCATGACCTATGAACAACTCATCACGCTCTTAAAGGGGATGCCAGCTTCACGTGTGGAAAAAGCGGAAGTGATGTACAGCGCTCCTCCACAATACCACGTGCGCGGGGCCGCCATCAACCTCGTACTAAAAGGATACAAGCCCGGGGAAGGAGGGCTACAAGGAGAAATCCGCGGTGAATACAAACAGCAGAAGGAAGTCGGGGGCAACGGAGGCGTCACGCTGGCCTATACTTCTCCGAAAGTCGACTTGGATTTCATGTACAACCTTCAAAGCAGCTACACCCGCGGTTACATCGACTTCCTCGCGCATCATACGATGAAGGAGCAGGTATATGATGTGAATCAGGTGACCGATAACCAAGGACGCAGCCTGGCACATACCCTGCGGGCCGGAGGAACCTACAAGTTCGATGCCGACAATTCCCTCGAATTGTCGTACACCACCCAGTTCAGCCCTAACAGCCAGCACCACAGCCATTCCAGCGGCAGCATCTCCGAATCGTTCAATGATTCCCGCACACACCATCAGATGCACAATGCGGCCTTGAACTACACCTCCGGATTCGGTTTCCGGGCCGGCGCCGACTATACCTACTTCACTTCGACCGACACCCAAGATTTCTTCGACCGAAGCCCGGAAGAAGTGGAAACCCGTTTCATAAGCCGTTCCGACCAGCACATCGACCGCTGGAAAATCTATGCCGACCAAAGCCATTCACTGCCGCACGACTGGACACTGAACTATGGGACTTCCTTTTCCTACGTGCACAACCGGAACATACAGGACTATGACCTGCCGGAAATGCAGGATAACAACCTGTACAACCGCATCCGTGAATATACCTACAACGTCTATGCCGGATTCGACAAGCCGTTCAACTCCCAATGGACGCTGAGCGCTTCTGCCACACTGGAATACTATCAGATGCAGGATTACCGGAAATGGGCTGTCTATCCCACCCTCCAGTTAAATTACATGCCGTCGGCTTCCCACATCCTCCAGCTGTCCTTCAGTTCCGACAAGACCTATCCCGATTACTGGACACTGAGCGGGGCCACCAGTTACCTGAACGGCTACAACGAGAGTGTCGGGAATCCTTTTCTTCGTCCTTATACCGAGTATGATGTCGACCTGACTTACATTCTGAAAAGCAAGTACATCTTTCAGGCAAGCTACAGCTATATACCCGACTATTTCATGCAGACCGTCTATCTGGATTCCGACCGTCTGAAAGCCATCTACAACTGGCAAAACTGGGATTACAGCCAAGAACTCGCTTTTTCAGCCATCCTTCCTTTCAAAGTAGGAAACTGGTGGGACAGCCGACTCACCCTGCAGGCAAGCTTAAAGCACGACAAGGCCCGCGCATACTATGATGCGCCTTTCAACCAACAGCAATGGGTGGGAGTAAGCCAGTGGACAAATACCTTCCAGCTGTGCCGTCGTCCCAACCTGAGAATGGAAGTCACCGCTTTCGGACAGACCAAATCCATACAGGGAAGTTACGACATCCAACCTGTAGGCTTTGTGGATGCCGCCCTGCGCTATACTTTCGCCAAAGACAGGGCCATGCTCCAACTGAAAGGCAGTGACATCTTCAACACCATGAACCCCAAAACCAGGGTCCGGAACGGGGCACAGTATCTCGACATGAATACCAAAAGCTACCTGCAAAGCGTCACCCTGTCGTTCAGTTACCGCTTTGGCGGATACAAGAAAAAAGAAGTGAAAGAAGTGGATACTTCACGGTTCGGTAACTGACTTACCGCACTCTATAACACGCTGAGTACTTTTGTCATACCATAAATATTTAAAAGTAAGATGCACTTTTCAGTCCCGCTTTCTTTGTAATTTCCAATTTATGTCTAACTTTGTAAAAACCTCTAAACGAAGAAAATTATGAAGAAATTATTATCTACACTGATGGTGATGGCCTGTCTGGCCCTTGCCATTCCGGCGCAAGCCCAAATACATTTTGGAGTAAAAGCAGGTCTGAATGTTTCCAAACTGCATCTCTCTAAAGATATCGTCAGCAAAGACAACAGAGCTGGATTCTTTGTGGGACCAACTGCTGAATTTACCTTACCTATCTTAGGACTGGGCATCGACGGTTCTCTATTGTACAACCAGTTTGGCGTAGAATCAGAAACAGGCACCTCCAACAAGAAAAGTATTGAAATCCCAATCAACCTGAAATGGAACATCGGCTTCAGCAGTCTGGTAGGCGCATACGTAGCCGTAGGTCCGCAATTCGGATTTAATGTGGGCGACCGCTTGTTTACGAGTCTCGAAAACCTCTGCGAATTCAAGAAAAATACCACCAGCTTCAATGTGGGAGTAGGTTTGAAAATGTTCAGCCACCTGCAGGTAGGCGCAAACTACAACTTTGCCTTGAAAGATAACGTAAAGATTTACGATGTAGAAGCTCTTACTGGTTTCAAGCAAAACACTTGGCAAGTGTCAGTAGCTTACATTTTCTAAGTAGTTAAGAAAAGTCGTTAAGTATATATATTTTAAAAACCTCCTTTAAAGCCTGTTCAGAACCGCTTTAAAGGAGGTTTTCTTTTGTTGTAATATACGCTTATTCGTGGTCACAAGGATATACCACTCCCCATTCTTTGCGGAGGGAATCCATCTGCTGCATGATACGAAGCGTTTCGGCATGCGGCATATAGGGAGATTCCAACCAACCTTTCTCGATGGCTTCCAAAGAAGCATATACCTGGTACTCGTAACCTGTAATCTGCTGTGGGGCTTCGTATACCGCTACCGTCTGATATTTCGCATCCAAGATTCGAACCGACTGCGGGTTGTTGATGTTCTCTACAATCAGATGACCTTTATCGCCCGAAATCACTCCCATACGGTCGGTCACGGCATGAATACTGGCCTGCAAAGCCGCCATCTTTCCATCTTGGAACAGCAGGGTGATGTTTTCCTGCGCATCGACTCCTGTATCGGTCTTCTGACAAACAGAATGGACAGAAGCCACTTCCTTACCAAAATACATGGCAGCAAAGTTGAGCAGATACACTCCCAAATCCAACAATGCACCTCCTGCCAACTCCGGACGCAGGATGCGTTCTTTCCGGTCAATCACATACCCCAAATTAGCCGAAAGCGTATAAGGCGTACCAATGACACCTTCTTCCAGCAATTCCCGAATCTTCAGTGAAAGCGGCATGTAACGGGTCCAGATGGCTTCAGTCAGGAATACCTTCTTTTCTTCGGCCAACTTCAGCAGCTCGGCAGCCTGACGGGCATTGGCGGTGAAAGCCTTCTCGCACAACACAGGCTTTCCTTTTTCGATACACATGCGGGCATTGTCGTAATGCATGGCATGAGGAGTTGCGATATAAATCAAGTCGACTTCTGGGTCGGAGGCCAGTTCTTCATAACTTCCGTAGGCCTTCGCAAACTCCCACTTGCCGGCAAAAGCCTGCGCCTTCTCTAACGTACGCGAAGCCACGGCATACCGTTTCACTCCTTTCATTCCTCCAAGGGTGGCCGCCATTTTGCTGGCAATCCCGCCACATCCGATAATTCCGATATTGTAAATTTTCATCTTTCATTAAATATTAAAACCAGGACACAAAGCTATAAAAGTTTCAGATGGGAACCAGCTATGTGAGGGGCTTTTTATACCTTTGCAGTATGAAAAAGTTCGTAGATGTCATCGTTCCGCTGCCCATTGCCAGCCAATATACTTACTCCCTTCCGGAAAGTCTGGAAGAGGGTATACAGCCGGGCTGTCGGGTCATCGTACCCTTCGGACCGAAGAAGTTCTATACTGCCATTGTGACAAAGGTACATGAAACGGCTCCCGAGGCATATGAAACCAAGGACATCTCCGAAATACTCGATTCACGTCCCGTCTTGTTGGGACGGCAATTCTCATTCTGGAAATGGCTGGCCGACTATTATCTCTGTACACTGGGCGATGTATACAAGGCAGCTCTGCCTTCGGGAATGAAACTGGAAAGTGAAACGCTGGTGGAATACAATCCGGACTTTGTGGCTTCGGAACCGCTTCCTCCCCGCGAACAACGTATTCTAGATTTGCTCAGTGCCGACCCGGAACAATGTGTCACGCAGTTGGAGAAAGCCAGCGGAATGAAGAATCTACTGCCGGTCATCAAATCACTGCTGGAAAAAGAAGCCATCTGCATCAAGGAAGAAATCAAGCGGAACTACAAACCGCGTACAGAAACACGGGTCCGCCTGACAGAGGCCCTACAGAACGAACATCGTTTACACATCCAGTTTGATTTGTTGGCACGGGCTCCTAAACAGCAAGCCATTCTGATGAAATACCTGGAACTGTCGGGATGGAACGCCGAAGGAAAAAATATCCGGGAAGTCAGCAAGAAACAATTGCTGGAAGCATCCGGGCAAGCTCCATCCGTTTTCAAGAATTTAGTAGACAAGCAAATTCTGGAGACTTACCTCTGCGAAATCGGCCGCCTGACCAACAAAGAGACCGAGACCGTCCCCGTACATACCCTCAGTTCCGCCCAGCAACGAGCTTTTTATGAGATTCTGACTTGTTTTCAAACAAAGAATGTCTGTCTGCTGCATGGAGTGACCGCCAGTGGTAAGACTGAAATCTATATCCACCTGATAGAGGAAGTGCTGAAAGCCGGTAAGCAGGTGCTTTACCTCCTCCCGGAAATAGCCCTCACCACCCAGATTACCGAACGGTTGCGACGGATATTCGGGGCACGGCTGGGAGTGTATCATTCCAAGTTTCCCGATGCGGAAAGGGTGGAAATCTGGCAGAAACAACTCACCGAGCAAGATTACGATGTGATACTGGGTGTCCGTTCGTCCGTGTTCCTGCCATTCCGTCGACTGGGCTTGGTCATCGTGGATGAGGAACATGAAACAAGTTACAAGCAGCAGGACCCTGCCCCGCGGTATCATGCCCGGAACGCGGCCATTATGCTGGCCTCCATGTACGGAGCCAAGACGTTGCTGGGCACCGCAACTCCCAGCCTGGAAAGTTACTTCCATGCCCGAAACGGAAAATATGGGCTGGTGGAACTGACAGAGCGTCACCAGCAAATCCAGTTGCCGCATATCGAACTGGTGGACATCAAGGAACTGACCCGGAAGAAACGGATGACGGCACAATTCTCTCCCCTGCTGTTGCAGAAGATACGGGAAGCCTTGGAGCAAAAGGAGCAGGTCATTCTGTTCCAAAACCGACGGGGCTTCGCGCCGATGATTGAATGCCGCACCTGCGGATGGGTCCCCCGCTGCAAGAACTGTGACGTGAGTCTGACTTACCATAAAGTACTCCATCAACTGACGTGCCACTACTGCGGCTATACCTACGCTATACCCACGGCCTGTCCGGCTTGTGGCGGAGTAGAACTGGTGAACCGAGGCTTCGGTACAGAAAAGATTGAAGACGACATCAAACAAATTTTCCCGGAGGCCCGAGTGGCCCGGATGGACCTGGACACCACCCGTACCCGTACGGCCTACGAACGCATCATCAGCGACTTTGAGGAAGGGAAAACAGACATTCTGATTGGTACGCAGATGATTTCCAAAGGACTCGACTTCGACCGGGTGAGTGTGGTGGGCATTCTGAATGCCGACTCCATGATGAACTATCCCGACTTCCGTTCGTATGAACGGGCCTTCCAACTCATGGCGCAGGTGGCCGGACGGGCCGGACGAAAGAACAAACAGGGACTGGTGGTACTCCAAACCAAATCGCCGGGAAACCCACTCATCCATCAGATTATGGCCAACGACTATGCCCGGTTGTACCAAGAGCAGATGGAAGAACGGAGACTGTTCAAATATCCCCCTTTCTACCGCCTGATTTATGTGTACCTGAAGCACCGCAAAGAAGACATTCTGACGCAGGCAGCCGACCTCATGGCCGCCCGTCTGCGCCAAGGCATGGGCGAACGGATACTGGGACCGGACAAGCCACCGGTGGCCCGGATACAATCGCTTTTCATCCGGAAGATTGTCATCAAGATAGAACAGGAAGCCTCGCTGAGCAAAGTGCGCCGTTACCTGACCCAAGTACAACGGAGTCTGATAGAAGACGAGCGTTTCCGTTCGCTCATGGTATATTATGATGTAGACCCTACTTAAACCATATCACAATGAAGATAGAATTAGATGTACATACGCACACCATCGCCAGCGGACATGCGTTCAGCAGTCTGCAGGAAATGGCACGGGCAGCCGCCGACAAGGGACTGAAGCTGCTCGGCATCACGGAACATACACCGGGCATCCCCGGAAGCTGCCACCTGATTTACTTCCGCAACCTGCACGTGGTGCCACGGCAGATGTACGGTATCGAACTCCTGCTCGGGGCGGAAATCAACATCCTCGACACGGAAGGTACGCTTGATTTGGACGAGTTTCACATGAACCTGCTGGACCTACGGATTGCGGGGATTCACTCTTTATGCTACACGCCGGGCACTCCCGAAGAGAACACCCACGGCATGATCAAAGCCATTGAGAATCCGTACACGCACATCATCAGTCACCCGGGCGACGGAACCGCCAAACTGCTTTTTGAACCGATTGTACAGGCAGCCAAGGCGAATCACACGCTGCTGGAAATCAACAACAGTTCCCTGAAGCCTTGCCGCAAGAAAATGGAAGCACGCCCCAACAACCTGGAGATACTCCGCCTCTGCAAGCAATACGAAGTACCGGTCATTCTGGGAAGCGACGCCCACATCTCGTTCGACATCGCTACCTACGACCATGCCCTGGAGCTGGTCAAGGAAACCGAATTTCCGGAGAGCCTCATCCTGAACACCGATGTAGCCCGTTTTAAACAGTATTTACACCTCGACAAATGAAAAAACAACGCATACTTTTTGTCTGCCTCGGCAACATCTGCCGTTCCTCTTCTGCCGAAGAAATCATGCGTACCTTGGTACGCCGGGCGGGAAGAGAAAAAGAGTTTGAAATTGATTCCGCAGGCATCATCGGCTTTCACGAAGGAGAACTGCCGGATGCCCGCATGCGGGCACACGCCCTCCGCAGAGGCTATGAACTGACGCACCGTTCACGCCCGGTCCGTACGGAGGATTTCTATCACTTCGACTGGATTTTAGGGATGGACGACCGCAACATCGATGCCCTCCGCGAGAAAGCACCCGATTTGGAGAGCGAACAGAAAATTCATCGCATGACGGAATTCTGCCGTACCAAGGTCATCGACCACGTGCCCGACCCTTACTATGGAGGGGCACAAGGCTTCGAAAATGTGCTCGACATTTTGGAAGATGCCTGCCAAGGATTGCTGGAACACTTAACAGAGACTCCCGAGCACAAAGAAACCGCTGAAAAATAACTTGAATCACTTACCTAAATAAGAAATACCATGAACCAAACCATTGCGCCTTTTGCCCGCCCACTGTATGTGATGACCAAACCGGTCGGAGCGGTCTGCAACCTGGCATGCGACTATTGTTACTACCTGGAAAAGGCGAACTTGTATAAAGATATCTCCAAACACGTGATGAGCGATGAACTGCTGGAAAAGTTCATCCGTGAATACATCGGTTCCCAAACCATGCCACAGGTACTCTTCACCTGGCACGGGGGAGAAACCCTGATGCGCCCGCTCAGTTTCTATAAACGAGTGATGGAACTGCAACAGAAGTATGCCGGCGGACACACCATCGACAACTGCATCCAAACTAACGGTACGTTACTGACCGACGAATGGTGCGAATTCTTCCGCAAGAACAACTGGCTGGTAGGCGTGTCGATTGACGGTCCACAGGAGTTTCACGACGAGTACCGCAAGAACCGTCAGGGACGCCCATCATTCGTCAAGGTGATGCAAGGCCTCCAGCTGCTAAAGAAACACGGAGTAGAATGGAATGCCTTGGCTGTGGTCAACGACTTCAATGCCGACTATCCGCTGGATTTCTATCATTTCTTCAAGGAGATTGACTGCCGCTACATCCAGTTCACTCCGATTGTGGAACGTATCAGTCCCCATGCCGACGGACGTCACTTGGCCAGCCCGCTGCAAGAAGGAGAGAAACTGGCCGACTTCTCCGTATCGCCGGAACAATGGGGAAACTTCCTCTGCACCCTGTTCGATGAATGGGTACGTGAAGACGTGGGCAAATTCTTCATCCAACTGTTTGACTCTACCCTGGCCAACTGGGTCGGCGTGCAACCGGGCATCTGCACGATGGCCAAGACCTGCGGACATGCCGGTGTCATGGAATTTAACGGCGATGTGTATTCCTGCGACCACTTTGTCTTTCCAGAATACAAGCTGGGCAACATACACGAGAAAACACTGATAGAAATGATGTACAGCGACCGCCAGCTCCAGTTCGGACAGATGAAACAAGATGCCCTGCCCCGCCAGTGCAAGGAATGTGACTTCCTTTTTGCCTGCAACGGCGAGTGCCCGAAAAACCGATTCACCCACACCGCCGACGGCGAACCGGGATTGAATTATCTGTGCAAGGGATACCATCAATTCTTCCAGCACGTGGCTCCTTACATGGACTATATGAAAAAAGAATTGCTGGCCGAACGCCCGCCAGCCAATATCATGGAAGCCATCAAAAAGGGAGAGCTGTAACAGCCCTCCCTTTTTTCATATACCACCTGACAAATTACGTCATTCATTTTTCAACAACACATTCTGAATGGCATCCTTCAGGTTTTTCTTTGGCAATGCCCCCTGCGCCATCTGCGGAGTACCCGTCATCGGCACAAACAGCAGTGAAGGTACGCTCCGGATACCGAACAGGGCTGCCAGTTCTTCCTCTTCGTCTACATTCACCTTATAGATATCCACCTGTCCGGCATATTCATCAGCCAGTTCGTCAAGCACCGGAGCCAGCATCTTGCAAGGACCGCACCAAGTGGCATAAAAATCAATCAATGCCGGGCGTTCCCCCAAGAACTTCCATTCGTTCGGATTCGTTTCATAGTTGGCTACTTTCGTCAAAAAATCTGCTTTGTTCAAATGTACTGCACTCATATTCTTCTGTTTTTTAGATTTTACACTTTTATATTTATCTCTGTTATTTATTCTCTGCCCGATAAGGTTTCACGAAGTCCTTATACAAAGCCTTGTTTCCGGTAGAAGTGCCGCATCCTCCCGTCCCACAGCAGGACCAGTTCACTACGGCCATCAGCATCAACAACCCGCCCAATATGATCATCAGGGAATCTAAGGCATAGATGCCATACCCTGCAAACACCGCTCCGGCCAGAAGGCGTATCACCCGAAGCACATCCCAATTGCGAAATAATCTTTTCATTGTCAACACTTTTTTTCTTGGTTTCTGAGACAAAAGTACGAGGAAACCACTAACCCCACAACAGATTTTTCCTATCTTTGTATTGATAAAATCTATTGAACCATGACTTTACAACAGATGGAATACATCGTGGCCCTCGACAAATATCGCCACTTCGTCCTTGCCGCCGAAGCCTGCGGGGTGACACAGCCCACCCTCAGTGCCATGATTCAAAAGCTGGAAGAAGAACTCGACGTCAAGATTTTCAACCGCGACCGGAAAAACATCTCCCCCACCCGTATCGGGGAAAAGATTATCCGGCAGGCACAGATGGCTTTGAACGAGACCCAGCGTATCAAGGAAGTGGTGGCCGACGAAACCGACCGCATGAACGGCAGCCTGCGCATCGGCGTATTGCCCACGGTAGCTCCCTATCTGGTACCCGATTTCATCTATCATTTTCGGAAAGCCTATCCCCACGTCAGTCTCTTCATCGATGAAAGAGAAAAGAAAGCCCTGCTGCAGGAACTCAAGTACGGCAACCTGGACATGGCCCTCAGTACCTCTCCGGAAGAAGCAGATGCCCGCATCCTGGAAATACCGGTCTATACCGAAAAGTTCGTGGCCTACCTTTCCGAGCAATGTGACCAAACCAAAAACTGCCTCAGCCACGGTGTCTTGCCACCGGAACAGATGTGGGTGTTGAAAGAAGGACACTGCATGCCCCAGAACGGCTTGAACTTCTGCCAAAACAAGGACATCGGCAACCACATCTACGAGGCCGGCAGTATTGAGACGCTGATTAAAATCGTGGACCGCAACGGAGGATATACCATCATTCCTGAGCTGCATATCCAGTCGCTCACGGAGAAACAGCGGGCCCACATCCTGCCGCTGCCCTTCAATCCGCCGGCCCAACGCTGCATTTCCATTCTGATAAAAGACGACTTTATCCGCGAGCGGATGGTCAATGCCGTACTGGATACCTTGAAAATCCTCATTCCTCCCGCCATGCTGGAAAAGCGACTGGCCACCCATGCCATCAAGTTGCGGCATACGCCCAATCCTTCTCAACCGAAATAGCGGATAAAAAGAACTGCAAGCCCCGGATTGCTCCAAAGGCCTGCAGTCACCTACCAAGAAAAAGTGTTATTTATAGAATTTCCGCATAGGATAAATCCCTATCGGATAGTCTGTCTTGTTTTCAATCTTCTGCACCAGCGAAGGCGCACTTCCGCTGCAATCATACACCAGCAGGTAGTTTTTATCAGGCCTTACATTCTCCCGATACACGTTGGATACTGCCACATATACATACTGGTTGGTCGGGTCGGCAATCACGTTACAGTTCAAATGCTTCCCGTCGGGCGCATCTTTCAGCACATCGATAAACTCTTCACTCTTCCAAGTCTTCAACGACAAGCGTTTCACCGTGGTGCTTCCAGCCGCATAATACAGATAATCACCAGCCAGCGTGACTCCGGAAGTGTTGAAGAACTCGGCAGAAATATCTTCCGAAATCCGCTTTGTCTTCGTTACTTTCCACGCATCCAGGTCGACAAACTGAAGATAACTCTTCTTCTCTCCGCCTCTGCCGCAGGTAGCCAGCACGATTTCCCGTTCACCGGTCTGGAACAGCCCACTGATAAATTCACCTTTCAAATCGGGCAACACCCGGCTCACCTTATTCATTCCCTTCGAGAACTCCAGCAAACGGGTAGACTCCCAAAAGCCTCCTCCCCCACAATACAGGCAATCGCCCACTCGGAGAATGCCTCGGGGAATCGCCACAGCTTCCACGGTATTCCCTTTGTTACCGAAATGATAGGCTCCTTCCACCACATTTACCTCACCCGTCGTGCCATCCAGGCGGAAAAAGCCCTGTCCTTCCGCGAAGAAAATATTCTTTTCGTCCAACACGGCAATATTTTCAAAAGGAACAGACAAACTAATCCATTCATCCTTATCCAGACTTCCTTCCGGACGTTTAAACTTCAGTTCATCCAGCTTGTAGGTTTTCTCACGTTTCAGGGTCACGGCATCCACTATCACCAGACTGCCATCTCCTTCTTCTCCTCCCGGCGCATAAATTCCATTATTGAGAATGTAAAGCTTGCCATTGTCCATCCATAAATCCTGTGCACCGTTACCCAGCGCCGTACCGTTCACCTTCCGATACACTCCTTCTTCTATTGTCCCGTCGGGAGCCAAATAAGTAATGGAACTGTTTTCAACGGCAGGTGCTCCCTGGTTCAGAATCAAGACTCCATCCGGACGGGCATATCCTCCCAAATACACGGTTTCTCCCGAAGATTCTCCTCCCTCAGAAGGTTTTTCTCCCGTACCCTCCGAAGGGGTTTCAGCCGGCGGCTGTTCCAGTTTCTGTTCCTTTTTACAACCGGGAAGCACACACAAGGACAGACAGGCCATCCATGCAATATAAAATACGTGTTTTTTCATCCTTTCCATCTATTCAATCAGTTATTATTCGGGGCAAAAAAGAAACCTGCCGGGAAATGGGTATAATTTTCATACTTGGCTACCGGAGTTTCTGCATTGGCCTTAAAGTCAAACTCCCAGATTTGATTCGTGGTGAACTGGGCATATCCTTTGATGGTATTGATAAACACATGCCCCGTCACAGGGTGTACTGCCATACCGTTATACAGCAGACCGGCGTTGTCGTCAATCTCCTTCAGCTCACAAAGCAATTTCTCGGCTTTCAGTCCCGATTCTGAATCCAACTCCTTGTTGTCATCAAAAGTCATCCGATAAATGCCGGTGTTCTTGCCCTCCGTATAATAGATATCTTTTCCCTTCACGGCAAAAGCCACACCCGAAGACCCTACAAACGGAACCACGTTAATCTGACGCTGGATAATGGTCTTCGAAGCCAGATTAAATTTACCAATCGCCATCTTTCCATTTCCGGTGGACATCAGCCAGATATCTCCGTCGTCGGCCGCCTTGATACCCAACACCGTATTGATGGGACAAGGCACCTTGAACGGGAAGCGGATGGTCTTGGCCTGGTCACTTTCTGGGGAAATTTCCAGAATACCACCTATAAGCCCCGTCTTATACGTATAAACTTTCCCGTTCATCACCACGAACTGACTTTTCGGCGCTTTTTCCGTTCCACTCACCAGTTTCAATTCCTTAGTCTGAAGATTCAGACGATAGATTCCCCTATTGTCACGCAGATACACATGCGCCTCATCCAGCACGGCAATGTGCGTGGGCCAGTCAAGCCCTTGCAGCTCTGTCTTGCTCAGTGCCATCTCTTTCTTCAACGTCTTGGCATTCATCACAATCAGCATCCCGTCGTTCACGAACTTCGTACCCTCCGGATTCTGGTCGCCGTTCTGCGTGATGACATAAATCTTGCCGTTATAGAATGCCATATCCTGCGCCACATTTCCCAGCTCCGTACCGTTGACCACCTTATACGCATCTCCTACCACATAGCCTTCGGGCGTGATGTAAGTGAGCGAGCCATTTTCGGTGGTCATATTTCCTTCGTTCAGCACAAAAATTCCCTTCGGGTCGGTAAATGAATTCAGACAGTAAAACTCCACCGCCTTCGTCACTTCCTTGGTATCTTCGCCCACAGCCTTCAGCGTGATTTTCGCTTTCTGTACCGCCTCCGCCGAAGCCTTCACCGTGACCGTACCCGCCTTCTCATCCAAATCGGCCGTCCAGCCCGTCGGCACATCGGCCACACTCACCGATTTCACATGCTCCGCCGCATATTCCAGTTTGAACACCGAATCCGGAGCCAGTATCACCGGCTGCACGCTGTCCAGCTTAGTTTTCAACTCAAAAGAAGCGGGTTGCCCTGCAGGAGGAGGATTGTCCCCGTTTCCGATTCCTTTCTCTTTACTACAACTGCCTGCCAGCAAAGCCACGAACAGCAAAAGTGCGGCACCGGCATTCTTCACCTTAAATAAGTCCTTTAGTTTCATGTTACTTTTGGTTTAAAATAGAATGTATGTTACGTTGGTTAGTTTTTCAGCAGATGCAAGTCTTCCACCCCCATCACTTCCGTGGAACACTCTCCCAGCCAGCCATTCACCTGATGTACTCCGGTATAAATCTTCACGAAATCCACGCCCGGCAAATGCACCGCATTCCCGTGGGCATCCACTGCCCAGTCGATGTCGATGCAGGCTCCCTCCGTATCGTTCACGGCATTGTCGGCATAACCGTAGGCAAAACTGAACAGCACGAAATAAGGCGCCTCTTCCGTTCCGTGGTTCAGTCCGTTCTGCGGCAGACGGGTTCCTTTGAACGTCAGCCTGTCCGACTGAATCCACTGCGGGAAATACGGCTGACGATGGTATTCGTTCTTGGGCAGATACCCTTCACCCCCCTTGTTGTCCGTCCAGCGGATGTATTGCGCCTCTTCTTCCTGCGTCTTCGGCTCCACTTTCGGTTTGTAATAAGTAATCTCGTAATCGGAATAACAATGCAGATCGTTCCCTACCTCCTTCGCTTCGGCATACCAAGGTTCCACTTCTCCTTTCTGGGCACTGCCCTGAATCTCGTACCACTCGTCGGCATCCGGTTTCCCGTTGCCGTTCTTGTCGTAGGCCACTAAAATCACGCCGGGCTCATAGCTTCCTCCTTTAGCCGTACCACTGGCTGCCGCCGAAGAATTGCCGTTGAAGGCATTGCCCAACACCCGGAAATCCCGGCTCCCCGGCTTGTTCTCGATGGTATGGTCGAAACCGACCACTACATAACCGCCGAAACCGCCCAATGAGACCAATCCCCGTTTGTTGTTTCCAATGAGTTCCAGCACTTTCTGGTTCATGGTTTCCGGCGTGTCGCCCTCCTTAAATTCCGGCAACACATTGACAAACTGCCCCGGACAGGGCACAAACTCCAACACTTTCGTAATGTACGGAGTAGCCGGCACTTCCGGCCCTTTCTCCACCGGGTCTTCTTTCTCGTTGCGACAGGCCGACAAAAGGCCCCCGCATAGCAGTACCATCCACAGAAGACGGTCTGCCAGACAAATGATTTTTTTCTTCATATCTTATTTATAATTATCACAAGGTTCTTTTTCCACTTCCTAATAGAAGTCCGCCGAGGTAAAGGCGAAATGTGCTGGGATGTCCCCGGTGCGCACCTTCCATTTCAACTTTCCTTCGGGAGAGAAACAATACAAATAACCGGGCGTCACATAGTTCGTGGCATCCGACACGAAAATCTCCTTGGTTTCCGGATTCACCCCAAGCCCGTAAGGAATACTGATATCCTTCTCCGTACCGTCCGTGATGAAATTCCGGGGGAGAATCTCCCGCTTTCGGGTGTCGTACAACGTGTACCGGATTTCATTCTTTCCCGACACATAGCTCCACTCCACACTGATCAGGTACAGTTCGTCGCCGTCCATGCACATCTCGCTGGCGGCCACTCCCAACCGGCCCACCACCCGCTGTGCTTCCGGGTCGATGACAAACACGTCCGACTTCGTACCGTAATAGTCCCCACGGGAACTGACGTAAATCAGTCCGTCGGGCGCCAGCTTCATCCGATGCAGGTTGATGGCCACATCAATGGTATTCACCACCTCGAACGTACCCAAATCGACCACCGACACCGTGCGGTCGTAATTGGGGAAACGGTAACCTCCCGAGTTGGCCACATACAGCAGTCCGTCCTTGATAACCATCTCCTCCGGCTGGTAGCCCACCACCACCTCCCGGGTGATTTGCAAAGTGTTCACATCAAACTCCACAATCTTTCCCGGACGGGCATTGGGGTCAATCTGCACGGGACCGGCATACGAACTCACGTAAGCCTTGTCGCCCGCAAAAACAATATAGCGGCAGTTGGTGACATTCACACTGCCGATGTGCTGTGCCGTACGCACATCCATCACCTCCACATAGTGCGAACAGTTGATGACCGCATACAGCCGGTTGCCATACACCTGCAGGTCGTTGCCCACATCGCCCAGTTCCTTCACTACCTCCGGGTTCCGTTCCGGATAAATATTGCGGGTGTAGAAACCGCTCCGGAAATCCAGAAAGTCGAGGGTACACTTGTTGCTTCCCATGTTGCCCTCGTTCAGGACAAACATTCCCTTTATCTCATGCGGACTACCCGGACGACTGACGGTCTCGCTTTCCGAACGAAGCACCGGAAGGTCTTCCCGGCAAGCCAGACACAGGAACAGACAAACCGCCACCCACAGATATCTTAAGAATCTACGTCTCATAAGTCTCAAAAGCTATATTGCACGATACACTTGAAATTGATTCCCGGCATGGGATAACACGTCACCACCTCATACTGCTGGTTGAACAGGTTGTTCACTTCCAGCGTCATCTTCAGCTCACCCGGCCCCCAGTCCAGCCGGCGGGCCACCGAGAAGTCACTCGTGTACCACGGCTGCTGGTAATTGACCGGAATATTGGCTTGCGAGGTGTATCGCTCGCCGGTATAAATAAAGCTATAGTTGGTTTCCCATTTTTTCCAGTTGAGATTAAGCACCGCCGAACCGCTGTGCCAGGGAATATACGGAATCTGTCCCCCGTAAAACTCCGCTGTAGGGTCGGTAAAATCCTGTGCCTTCTGGTAAGTATAGTTCACCCGGGCGGTCAGTATCGTATGCCGACCATACTGCCACACACTCTGCAACGCCGCATCCACACCCCGGATTTCCACCCGTCCCAGATTGACCATCGTCCAGCGGAAGAAGTTGGAAGTCGGAGTAGCCACAATCTTGTTCTCCACCTCATTGTAATACGCATCCACCTGCAGTTCCAGATGACGCAGCCAACTGCCGGTCCACGACTTGCCGTAAGTGAACCCCACATTAAACTGGTTCGTAAATTCCGGCTTCAAATCCACATTGCCGATAAAGGTATAATACAAATCATTCAGCGTAGGCATCCGGAAAATCCGCTTGTAAAAGGCCCGCAGGTGAAAATCTTCTTTCTGAAAAGGCCGATAGGAAGCAATCACCGCCGGTGTCCACTCCCGCTTGTGGGGAGCCGCCCTTCCGGAGCCCTCCACCCGCTCCTGCACGAACGTGCCCAGCAGACTGCCCTGCAACTTGAATCCGTGATAATCCAAGGCCGTAGCCACAGCCACCATTTCCGTATGCCGGCGAGGATAGGCAAAATCCGTCAGGTCGGCATTCAGCAGATTGAACTGGTAGTCCGCCGACAGACTGACCTCCCAGAAAGGGGTCAGCACCCAGCGGTTGGCCAGAGAAGCATACACTTCCTGCTGGTAATAATGATTGTTGGTGTACATTAACGACTCATCCTTGTGCGGATCGGCCAGGTAATGCAGGTAATCATACGCATACTTCACGTGCGCCATCAGGCTGTACCAGTCGGCCACGTCCTTCTTAAACGCCCCCTGCGTAAAGAAATTCGTATCCCACTGCCGGTCCTCGTGCGAAAACTTGTTGCGGACAATCGCTCCCGGATATCCCCGTTCCGAACGATACAGGTACGACTTCGCCCGCCAGTAGCCCCGCGGCAGCTTTCCATAGAAACCTCCTTCCACCCGCAACGCATTCACATCACCGTTCTGCCGCACGGCAGTGGTATCATACCCGTCCTGCTTGCGGTAGGAAAATTTGTATTTTCCCGTGGTGTACAAGTATTCCGCACTCCACGACGTGCTCACCTGCTCCGTCAGCTTCCGCTCCCACAGCAGGGAAGGGTTGGCCAGCCCGAACGAACCCGTCTTGAAAGTCGCCTTGACATGCTGCAATTCTTTTCTGGAAAACACAGGCACCCGGGACTGCAAATAAATGGAACCTGCCGAACCGAAATCCTTGGCCGGCTGGAAAATGGCACTCTTCTGCCCGTTGTACAAGGTGACAGATTCCATGTTGTCGAGCGAGAAACGTCCCAAATCGACCGTCCCGTTCTGGGCATTCCCCAGCTCCACACCGTCGTAGAACACCCCCACATGGTTCGTGCCCATGCTCCGGATGTTGACCGTCTTCAGACCGCCCACACCGCCATAATCCTTTATCTGCAAACCCGAGAAATACCTCAGGGCATCTGCCACGCTGTGCGACGACAGCCGACTGAGCTGTTCACCCGTCAGCTGCTGCACGGGTATCACTTCCTTGGGCAACGCACGTACCGTGACCACCACTTCGTCCAAATGCTGCAAGCTGTCGAGCCTGCTCTGCGAACGAAGGGTCACAGTATTCCCAAGGCATAGAATACCCCCCAGCATGACAGACAGAAACTTCCGTCTACCCATACTTTTTCCGTACTAATTGAAAATCCAAATCGTTTTAACCACCTAATCCCACGAGCGTGGTTAACATGTATGATGGCAGGTCTTCTGACTTACTCCCCTCCTGGAGCCTTCCCGATTGTGTTCAGTCATCAGTGGCATAAGTCTTTTCCAGCAGGTTGAATGGAGCTTACAGCAGCGGGACTGTTCAGGACTTGCACCTGATTCCCTTTTCATCCGAGGGCCTGAACAGACACTCGGAACCATTCGGGGACAAATATAGTATAATTATACAAATTTTTCTTACAAAACGGACAAAATATTTTACCCGATGGCAAATTCCTCTTCCTTGTCGGGCAACCTTGGGCATGCAATGAGGTGGTTTCACCTCCTCCTAAAAGAGAAAACCTCCTGCCAAAGAAAGGATACTTTCACCGCATTTTCTACGTTTCCCTATAGAGAAACGTACGTTTTCCATAAGGGAAACCTATGTTTCCGCCACGGGAAACGTACGTTTTCGGGCAGGGAGACATAAAAATAGAACTGACATTTCCTCAACAACATCCTGACATCCTCAAAAACAATCCATACCCCTATCTTTTACCCGGCTTTTTCTTAGAAAAAGCAAGAATCGGTGACAATATGTCAACAAAATGGACTTTTTGTCGGAATCTATCTATAACTAAATGACAATTTGTTACCATTTTCCACATGGCATGCAAAAACCATAATTTTCGAATAAAGGAAATAAATGTATAATCTACTCATAATAAGACAATTACATAAAATCCTCAGAAAAAAGGCAACTATGGCACCTGTTTGTGGCACAGCCTTTGCAAATAGAGAAGTGAACTTGAACTTCAAGAAGTTGAAAGACCTCAAGGAGCTCGGGTTCAGAAACAAATTGATAATAAAAAAATAAAATATAGGAGATTACAACTATGATGCCGACTAGAAAATATTACAATCAGAACTGGTTACCAAGTATCTTTAATGATTTCTTTGATAACGATTGGATGGTGAAAGCTAACGCTACTGCCCCTGCAATCAATGTAGTGGAAAGCGACAAAGACTACAAGGTAGAAGTTGCAGTTCCGGGAATGACCAAAGACGATTTCAACATTCATTTGGGTGAAGAAAACGAACTCGTCATTTCAATGGAAAAGAAAACCGAAAACGAGAACAAAGAAAACAAGAAATACTTGAGACGCGAGTTCTCTTACTCAAAATTCCAACAGTCACTCTATTTGCCTGACAACGTCGATAAAGAAAAAATCAGTGCAAACGTGGCCAATGGAGTGTTGACAATTGAATTGCCGAAGTATTCTCAGGAAGAAAAAGCAAAGGTCAACCGTGTGATTGAAATACATTAATCATAACAATTAACCGAAAAGCTCTCGTCTGCACTTACCTGCGGGCGAGAGTTTTTTATTCTGGAACCCACTAAAAACGATTGATATATGGCATTTATTGATTACTATAAAATATTGGGTGTTGACCGTAATGCCACACAGGATGAAATCAAGCAAGCCTACCGGAAGCTGGCGAAGAAATACCATCCTGACCTGAACAAGGATGACCCATCGGCGGAAGGAAAGTTCCAGCAGGTGAATGAAGCCCATGAAGTATTGAGCGATCCGGAAAAGCGAAAGAAATACGATGAATATGGGGAACACTGGAAACACGCTGATGAATTCAAGCAGGAACGTGAAGCATACAGTCGGGCCCAGCAGGAGAACGGCGGTTCAGGCTACTGGTACTCCATGAATGGCGACGAGTTCAGCGGAGGATTCGGAGGAGCAGGCGCAAGCGGTTTCTCAGACTTCTTCGAACAACTCTTCGGACACAGAAGCGGTGCCCGTAGAGGATACAGCATGCGGGCCAAGGGTGGCGACATAGAGGCCCAGATGCATCTGTCACTCAGTGAAGCATACGTCACCCATAAGCAGACGTTCAGCGTCAACGGTGAAAACATCCGTATCACCGTCCCGGCGGGAGTAGCCGACGGGCAGACCATCCGGCTGAAAGGCTACGGAGAGAAGGGCATGAACGGAGCTGAAAACGGCGACTTGTACATCACCTTCGTGATTGACAAGGATGCTACTTTTGAACGGGAAGGCAATGACCTTTATACCCACGTGGATGTCGACTTGTACACTGCCGTACTGGGTGGAGAAGTACAGGTAAGAACCATGGACGGTATGGTCCGGTTGAAAGTAAAACCGGGCACACAGAACGGTACTCAGGTACGTTTAAGGGGCAAAGGATTCCCGGTCTACAAACAATCCGGTCAGTTTGGCGACATGATTGTCACGTACAACGTGAAGATACCGACTTCATTGACCGAAAAACAAAAAGATTTGTTCAACCAGCTGCGCGCTGCCAGCTGATAAGATATAAGCAACCCCGTAGGAGGTTTCCGCAAATGCGGAGGCCTCCTACGTTTTTTTTGTGTTTATCCCCAACCCCTTCAGCCTATCCTCGCAGCACATAGCCTTTTTTCATCACAGATTCGATTTTGACCGATGAATCTCCTTTCAACGCCTTGCGCAGGTATGTAATCTGTACGTTCAAAGCCAAAGAGTTCGCATACGAAGTGTCTCCCCATACGTGCTCCAGCAACTGCTCTCTGCTCACCACAGAGTCTCGGTTCTTGATCAGCATACGGAGAATTTCTGCCTGGCGGGAAGTAATCATCACCTTATTGGCTTGGGTACGCAATTCATTGTTCGTGTAATCAAAAGTGGTATGCCCCAACGGATATACTTCCTTATCCACCGTATCTTCCACCTCCCCAAAACGCTCCTGAATCCGGGCAATCAGTTCCTCCGGATAGAAAGGTTTAGCCAGATAATCGTTAGCCCGCACCTTAAAACCTTCCAGACGATCCGTCTTGTCGGAACGGTCGGTCAGGAAGAAAATCAACACATGCCGGTCATGCTCCCGAATCTGTCGGGCCACCTCATATCCATTCACTTCGGGCATATTGATATCCAGCAACACCAGATCGGGCTTCACTTCGGGATACTGCTCCAAGGCAATCCGTCCGTTGCCGGCATAGAACACCTCATATCCCTCGGCTTCCAAAAAACGTTTCAGAATCAGGGCATATTTCAAATCGTCGTCTGCAAAAAGAATCTTCAAGTGTTTCATACATCGTCATTTTGATTGAGGAATTTCAAGGGTAAAAACGGAACCTTTACCCAATATACTTTCTACACCCACAGTTCCTCCATGGGCTTCCATCATCAACTTTACATAACTCAGCCCCAGGCCAATTCCCGGCAAACCGCGGCCGACCATCTGCTCCGAACGGTAGAACTTGTCGAAAATGTGCAACTGGTCTTGGGGGGAAATACCGAAACCATTGTCGGCTACCCGTATCACCAGTTTCCCTTCTGCCAGCGAGGCACTGATACGAATACAGACCTCATTACCCGAATACTTTATGGCATTTTCCACCAAGTTGCTAATGCTATTCGTAAGATGTACCGGATCGGCAGTTACCCACAACGGATTAGGAGTAAGCCGGGTTTCAAAACGTACATGCTTGTCAGTCGGAATTACGGTCAGCCTCAACAATTTCTCCAAGGTCTCGCTCAAATTGAACAAACGCACTGAGAGCGGGGTCTGCTCATCATCCGCCCGTGTCATTTCACGTACCTTCACCAGATAAGCCGAAAGATTATCGAGTTCGAACATGGAGTCTTTCACCACCTCATCCATCATCTGCTCATCTTTCCGCATCCGCTTGTTGTTCAAGAACGCCACACACATTTTCAAAGTCTGCACCGGACGTTTCAGCTCGTGAATCATCGTATTCACAAAACCTTTCCTCAGCTCATCCAGCTTGTATTGTTTCAAGATGGTCCGTACCTGATAAATCAGACAGAAAATCAACAACAGAATCAGTATCAGCGAACCGACCAGCTGCCACCCCATCTCTTTCAACAACGGGTTTGTCGGCAGGTCGACATAGCCCGTCACCGCATCGCGGACAAAAGGATTGTAGGGGTAAATAAATTTCATGCGATACCTCATGCATGATTTCTCCACCACATACGTCCCCCGCCAAAGAAAGGAGTCAAGTTTGACCAGCTGCCAATCCGTCGCATGAATGTGGTGGCTGGTGAAGAGCGAATCTAACGCCTGCAAATCAAATGGTCGGTCTGCATACTTTGTGTAATGCAAGCTTGCATTCACAACCTCGTCAAGAGACAAACCGGTGACATTAAATGAGTCTACCAGATGCAAATTCCCCAACGAATCCGCATCATATAATTTAGAAAATCTGACATACGATTCAGCCTTCCCTTCCTCAAAATTCATTTTCAGGGAATATCCCAGCTTGACCAAATCAGAATCTTTCGTTGCCCGGTTCGCGTCCACCATCTTGATGGTATGGTTGGCATCCAGTGCCAACGTAAAATTCTTATCCTGAAGTACCAGCAGGGTATCATTCAACCGGGCCATATAGGCCAACGCCGTATAGGTATATTGTTGGTACAACCAATACACCTGCCCGCCAATCACCAGCAAAGCGGTTACGATTGTCAATATCCACACCAGCTTGATTTGTTTTCCCATCTTTCAAATTCTTTTCCACAAAAATAAAAACCTTATGCGATTTACAAGGTATGTCCATCCTCCCAATTTGAAGAGGATAATATTTCAGTAATAACTTTTTTCCATTACTCGCCGCACCACCGTTTACCTTTGTCGCATCAGAAAACTTTAAATTACGGGAATATGAACAAAAAATTATTTCTTACACTCAGTCTTTTAGGCTGCCTGTACACTGCGCTCTCTTCACACGCACAACTCTTTGTGGTGAATACAAGTTCCATCTTTAACCAAGACTCCATTGATACCCAACGCATCAAGGTGCAATATGAGATGACCTATCTGCAAGACACGGTTTCGGAAGACGCCAAACCCGGCCGAGAAACCCTGATGCTGGAAATCGGCAAACAGTACAGCAAATGCTACAGTTATAACTTTTATGTACGTGACTCGTTGTTGATTGCCGACGCCCAGGCAGGAGCATCGAAGGAAACCATGTTACAACACGCCGCTGCGATTGGGGACTCTCGAATCTCTTACCAAATATTCAAACATTACCCAGCAGGCAAAGTCACCACGCTCGACCGTCTAGCAACCACCAATTTCTTGTGTGAGGAGAAAGAGGAAATGCCGGAATGGACGGTTCTCCCTGATACGGCCACTATTCTTTCTTATTCCTGCCAAAAGGCTACCTGCCGCTTTAAAGGCAGAAATTATACAGCCTGGTACACGATGGAAATTCCTATCTCAGAAGGGCCCTGGAAACTGTACGGATTGCCGGGACTGATTATCAAAGCAGAAGATGACAAAAAGCATTATACGTTCAGCTGTACCGGAATAGAACAATGCAAAACTCCGAAACCCATCCTGATCAATCTCAAAGGAAGGGAAAAGGTTTCCCGCCCCAACTTAAACAAGATGTACGAACGGATGGCCAAAGACCCGATGAGTTTCATCGCTTCGACTGCACCCAATGTAAAGGTCAGTGTGACCGACGAACACGGGAACCCGATGAAATCATTCTCCATACCTTATAACCCTATTGAACTGTCTGAATAATCCTCTGCCGTATGAAATCCTTGATTTTTTTCTTCTTCCTGCTTTTCACCTGTCAGATGCAAGCGCAGTCCCTGATTAAAGGGAAAGTCATTGACAACGAAACGCACCAACCGCTGGAAAGAGCTGCGGTCACCCTCACCCGCGACTCAAGTAGCACCGTCTACAAGTATACCTTGACCGACCCGAAAGGATGTTTCTCGTTCTCCGTATCCGAAGACGCTGCATGGACGGTACATGTCACCTACTTGGGATACCAGAAAGAAAGCCGGCCTGCGCAAAAGGGAAAAGAAATGACCTTCCAGCTGAAACCGGAAGCTATCTCCTTAAAAGAAGTAGAAATCAAAGGAGGACGTATCTACGGACGACAAGATACCGTGAAATACGACCTGTCCCGTTTCACCTCCGGAAAAGAGCAGAACATCAAGGAGGCATTGAAAAAACTACCGGGAATTGACGTAAACGAACAAAGTGGGGAAATCCGATACAACGGGAAAGCCATCAGTCAGTTTACCGTGGAAGGAATGGATGTGTCGGGAGGACGCTATAACCAAATCACTGAGAATCTCAAAGCAGATGCAGTGGAAAAAGCCGAAGTAATCGAGCACTTCCAGCCCATCCGTTCCTTACGCAACAAGATGCCGAGTGACAAAGTGGCTTTGAATCTGAAACTGAAACCGGAAATCCGTTCCCGCTGGCTGCTTACCTTGCAAGCAGCCGGCGGGTATGGCGACCAAATGTTGTATAACGGAAAGCTCAATGCCTTACAGCTAGCTCGTGAACGGCAAGGTATCTATTTGTATAAGGCTGATCATACCGGAAAAGACCTTTCCACCGAACTGCAACAACTGGCTTCCGACAACCAGAACTTTCTCACGCCGGCCGATGTTCCGACCTTTATCGACCAGCCCACCTTTTCCTTTCCTTTGGAAAAACAACGGTTGATGGACAATACCACCCATCTGGCATCAGTGAATCGTCTTTACCGAAAAAACGAGGAACAACAGTCCCGTTTCACCTTCCACTACTTGTACGATGAACAACACCGTAACCAAGGAACCCAGGAAATTTACTACTATCCTACCGATACCATCCATATCGCACAAGCACAAAATTACAGTCTGTACACGCATCAGGCGCAAGCCACCTACAACTACGAACGGAACGGCACACGGTCTTTCTTCCGTAATCTACTGGAAGCCCACGGAGTTTGGAGTCACAGTCAGGAAGACCTGCACGGCAACCGGGAACTGACCCAGCGCCTGCAAACGAACAGGCTTCAGCTGACTAACCAAATGAATCTCTTGACTACCCATGAGCACGCCACCTCCGGCTTTCGCTCTTTCTTCCGCTATACCTACCAGCCTACCACACTTCAATTTGCACAAGTCAATCAGTCGTTCGGACTCCAGCAGGCCTATATGGACAACCAAGGTTATTACCAATGGAAAAAGAACGGAATGACCTTTGGAATTACCGGAGGCGTCCAAGGAGAATGGTTGTTTCTGCACCAGACAGCTAATTTCTCCAGTCCTCAATTCAAGCTCTATGCCATCCCGATGTGGATGTGGGAACGAAACGCCTTCCGTCTGACCGTATCTGCCGATGCGGCTTATCTAAGGAAAACCAATCCACAATATACAGACCTACGAATCAGTCCGACGGCCTCACTATATTGGCAGTTCAGCCCACGCTGGAAGTTGACCGCCCGCGCCCAATTCCAACAAAAGAACGAAGAAGTCACCGCATACTACCCGTATTCCTATTGGCAGAACTACCGGACCATGGTTTCCTTTTCACCCCGTGTTCCAGAGTTACAGGATCAGCTTTACTCCTTTTACCTGACTTACAAACGGACTGTCCATGAATTTTTCTGGTCACTTTCAGGAAGCTACTGGAACCGGAAGAACCCACAGTTAGTTCATTCAGAATACCAAGAGTAAGCATTCGGTAAACCACGTTGCAATTTTTGTGAATTAGTTCCGAATCGGTGT